>JAFMCA010000043.1 GCA_017858055.1 Flavobacteriaceae bacterium | reverse complement strand
GACGCTACGTCCATCTGCGCTGCACTTCTTCATGATGTGGTAGAAGATACTCGGTTTACACTCGAAGATATAGAGCGTTTAATGGGAAATACCGTGGCTAAAATTGTCCACGGACTGACAAAAATATCCAGTCTTAAAAAGGATAAAAACATTTCCCTACAGGCTGAGAATTTCAGAAAAATGCTGTTGACGTTAAACGATGATGTTCGGGTTATCATCATCAAAATTGCAGACCGTTTGCACAATATGCAAACCATGGATTCCATGCCGGAATACAAACAAGTGAAAATTGCATCCGAAACGCTATACATCTATGCCCCTTTAGCGCACCGTATAGGCTTGTACAACATCAAAACAGAGTTAGAGGATCTCAGCTTGAAATTTACGGAGCCCCAACGCTATTTCTCGATTAAAAATAAAATTGAGGAAAGCAATGAAGCTCAAGAAGACTACATCAAAACCTTTTCAAAATTTCTTTCTCAAGAGCTGGATAATGAACGGATAAAGTACACGATCAAAGGAAGAAGTAAATCTATTTACTCCATTCATAGGAAAATGCTTACCCAGAATATTCCTTTTGAAAAGATTTACGACAAATTCGCCATGCGAATTGTATTCCAGAGTACCCGTCCAAAAGAAAAATTGATGGCATGGAAAATCTATTCAATCGTTACGGATCATTTTACGCCCAACCCTACCCGATTGCGCGATTGGATTTCGGCACCTAAATCCAATGGATATGAAGCCCTTCACATCACGGTAATGGGACCCCAAAACAAATGGATTGAAATTCAAATTCGATCTGAAAGAATGCATGAAATTGCAGAAAAAGGCTACGCTGCCCATTATAAATACAAACAAGGTGATCAAAAAGACATCGGGATTGAAAGCTGGCTCAACCGCCTGCAGGAAGTATTGGAGAACAATACAGGAAATGCTGTTGACTTTGTAGAGGATTTCAAGTTGAACCTTTACTCCAAAGAAATTTTTGTGTTTACTCCAAAAGGAGATTTAAAATCACTTCCTCAAGGTGCCACTGCATTGGATTTTGCCTTTGCTATCCACACCGATATTGGTAAAAAAACTCGGGGGGTACGAGTAAATGACCGTTTAGTTCCTTTGAGTAAAGAGCTTAAAAGTGGGGATCAAATCGAGGTCATAACCTCAGAACACATCAAACCCTCCCGCAACTGGCTGGACTTTGTTATTACCTCTAGAGCACGTTCTATCATAAAGTCGGCCCTAAATGACGAGAAAAAAGAAAGAGCTGAGGAAGGAAAAGAAATCTTGAGAAGAAAACTAAAGCAGCTGAAAATCAATGTAACCGACAAGACCATTCAACAAATGCTTTTGTATTTCAAGTTTGAAAGCAGTCAAGATTTGTATTACCGAATGGGAATCGGAACACTCGACAACAAACAACTTAAAGAATTTGCTGGAGCATATCAGAATTCCTTATTCAACTTTTTTAAACGGAGAATCAAGACTACCAAAGTAATGGCACCCAACCCTTCGGAGGAGATTACTGAAAAGTTTGACCAATTGGTTTTCGGAAAAGAAAAAGAACCCTTAGCTCATAGTTTTGCAAACTGCTGTAAACCCATACCCGGCGATGCAGTATTTGGATTTATTACAGTAAATGAAGGGGTTAAAGTGCATCATAAAGAATGTCCAAATGCACTCGCCCTCCAGTCGAATTACGCTTATCGAATTATTCCAGCCAAATGGATTGATTCTTCCGCAGAAGTTTATTCTGCGATTTTGAAACTTAGTGGTTTTGATCGTCAGGGACTAGTGAATGAGGTGACCAAAATGATCTCCAATAACAAAAACGTCAACATCAATAAAATCAATTTTGACTCAGAAGGTCAATTTTTCACAGGAATGCTTCACGTCAGTGTTCAGAACAAAACCATGTTAGAAAAATTAGTCAAAACTTTATCCAAAGTAAACGGTATTGACAAAATTGTTAGAGAGTAAACCAATATACCTATCTTTGTGTTTCTATGGTTGCAAATAAATCAAATCAAGAGGTTGTTAAAGATGTTTTTATCAACTTTTTAGACCAACATGGGCATCGAAAAACCCCTGAGCGTTTTGCCATATTATATGAAATATACGACAGTCGGGAGCATTTTGATATTGAATCCCTGTATATCAAAATGAAGAATAAAAATTACCGTGTAAGCCGAGCTACTTTATACAACACCATAGAACTTTTGTTAGGCTGTGGATTGGTACGAAAGCATCAATTTGACAAAGGACAAGCCCAATACGAAAAATCCTATTTTGACCATCAACACGACCATATCATATTAACAGACAGTGGAGAGGTAAAGGAATTTTGCGACCCCAGAATACAACAAATAAAAAAAACCATAGAGGAAGTTTTTGATGTTGATATACACAAGCATTCTTTATACTTTTACGGCACGAAAAAAACTAAATCTTAAAAATAATGACGGTAGATTTACTACTCGGTCTCCAATGGGGTGACGAAGGGAAAGGAAAGATTGTGGATGTACTCACCTCATCTTACGATATCATTGCGCGTTTTCAAGGTGGCCCGAATGCGGGACACACTCTAGAGTTTGAAGGAAACAAACACGTTCTCCATACCATTCCCTCTGGTATTTTTCATCCCAAAGCAGTCAACATTATTGGAAACGGAGTCGTTATTGATCCCGTAATTTTCATACAAGAAATTGAAAATTTAGCTCCCTATGGAATCAATTTTGACGAAAAATTGTTGATTTCTAAAAAAGCCCACTTAATTCTGCCCACACATCGTTTGTTGGACGCTGCCTCAGAAGCGTCAAAAGGTAAAGCTAAAATTGGCTCTACCCTTAAAGGGATTGGTCCAACTTATATGGACAAAACCGGAAGAAATGGAATTCGAGTGGGTGATATTTTCTCTCCAGACTGGAATGAAAAATTTAAAAAATTAACCCAAAAGCATATGGAAATGCTGAAAGGTTTTGAAGGAAAAATTGAATACGATTTTGAAGAAATGGAGGCTGTATTTATGAAAAACATAGAGGCCCTAAAGAAATTTAAAATTGTAGATAGCGAACATTACCTGCATGAGGCACAAAAAGCCGGTAAGAAAATATTAGCCGAAGGAGCACAAGGATCTTTACTGGATGTGGACTTTGGTACCTATCCTTTTGTAACCTCGTCCACCACAACTGCAGCAGGTGCATGTACTGGTTTGGGAATTGCACCAAACAAAATTAAAGAGGTATTTGGTATTTTTAAAGCCTATACCACCCGTGTAGGAAGCGGACCTTTTCCTACGGAGCTGTTCGATGAAGATGGAGAAACCATGGGAAGAGTTGGAAATGAATTTGGAGCGACAACGGGCAGGTCTAGACGTTGTGGATGGATCGATCTTGTGGCTCTAAAATATACCATCAAAATTAATGGAGTAACTCAGCTAATGATGATGAAAGGGGATGTACTTTCTGGTTTTGAAAAAATTAAAGTCTGTACCGCCTACCAAACCGCTACAGGAATACAAGAATACCTTCCCTACGACATAACTGATGCAGACATTCATCCGATTTACGAAGAATTACCCGGTTGGAAAGAGAATTTAACACAATTAACTGATGTCAATGAGTTTCCAAAAACTTTTTTAGATTATATCGACTATTTAGAAAAAGCTTTAGAAACCCCAATCAAAATTGTGTCTGTTGGGCCTGATCGCGCACAAACAATCTATAGATAACCTCTACTCATGAAGCCGTCATTTTGTAGTTACGCAGTATTGATTGCTTATTTTTTTATTGGATCGATTCACGCCCAAGAGTCAAAAATTATTGAAATCCGTCAAGCGGGTGGCTCCAAACAAGATCAACAACGTTTCCCTGGTGCAAATATCCTCTTTAAATCCCAAAACAAACGTGTGATTTTATTTCATGAAGGTGCGCTTATAGAATCCGATCAGGCGTATTTTTATTCGAAGAGGAATTCCTTTAAAGCAATGGGTGAGGTTGTATTTACACAAGGAGACAGTTTACGCATGACCTGTAACACCATTGAGTATGACGGGGAGACGAAAACAGCTCTTGCCACTGGCAACGTCCTATTAAAGAGGCCCGACATGACTCTAGAGACTGAAATCCTCAATTTAGATCGGGTTAATGATAAAGCGTTTTACAATACCCCAGGAGTCATCATCGATAGTAGTAGTACCCTTACCAGTAATCAAGGGGTCTATTTTATGAATCAGAAAAAATACCGCTTTATCTCGGACGTTACCATCAACAATCCTGAATATATCGTCAATTCTCAACAACTGGATTATTTTACAGAAAGTAATCTTGCCTATCTCTACGGGAACTCCAGGATCGAGGGAGAAGCATATACCATAGAATGCGAACGTGGTTTTTATGACATGGAACGTGAAAAAGGAATTTTTAAGCAAAATGCTACCCTTTATTACGACAACAAAATTATTAAAGGAGACAGCCTTTACTTTGACAGCAAACGCAGCTATGCTGCTGCCACAAAGAATATCAGCATTTCAGACACCATCAACAATTCAATCATCACGGGGCATTACGGTGAGATTTTTAAGGAAAAAGACTCCGCCATAATTACAAGAAGAGCGATGGCAATTAATATCGTCGAAAAGGATTCCCTTTTTATTCATGCAGATACGCTAGTAGCTACCGGACCCGAAGAAAAAAGAATCTTAAGAGCTTATTACGATGTGCGAATTCTCAAAAGTGACATTCGCGGTCGATCCGACTCACTCTATCTGGATGAATCCATAGGATTGACCAAACTGCTAAAAAAACCCTTGACCAAACAAGAAGTACAAATATTTACTGAAGAAGACCTCAACAAGAGGAATCCCGTACTTTGGTTCGACCAAAGTCAAATGACAGGGAATGAAATTTTATTGCTTTCCAATACCCAAACCAAAAAATTAGATTCTCTTAAAATCAATGGGAATGTGTTTATCATCGAAAAGGATACACTAAGCGAGGAAGGCTTCCAGCAAATCAAAGGGGGGCTTTTAAGGGGAGCTTTTAAGGAAAGTAAATTGGATAATATTGTCATCACCAAAAACACTGAAATGGTCTATTATCTCTATAATGATGAAGATCTTCAACTTATCGGTATTGATAAAACTACTTGCAGTGCACTTCGAATGGTTTTTAAAGAAGGACAGATTGATGAAATTACTTTTTTAGTAAGCCCAAATGGAAATGTTTATCCAGAAGCTGAACTCCCCAAAAATGAAAGGAGTTTAAAAGGATTTAGCTGGAGAATCCATCAACGTCCGGAAACCGTTGAGGACTTATTTGATGAAAATGACAAGACCGAACAATTTCCTGAAATTTTAAAATTTAAATTCCCAGAGGAAGAGAAATCAGTACAGAAGCAGAATAAAATATAGTCGCTATGCTGCGAGAAGACTTTCTAAAATATCAAGCAAAAACAACACCCCATCCCTTGGGAATTTCAATAAAAAAGGGAAAGGGTGTGTACCTCACCGATACGGAGGGGAAAAAATATCTCGATTTTGTTGCTGGAGTTTCCGCATGCAGTCTAGGGCACTGTCACCCAAAAGTTGTCCGAGCTATCCGAAAACAAAGTAAGCAATACCTCCATGTAATGGTCTATGGAGAATTTGCTCAAGCCCCTGCGGTCGCACTGTGCAAAGAACTTATTGCCTTACTCCCAGACAATCAAGAGTCCGTCTATCTCACCAATTCTGGTACAGAAGCTATTGAGGGTGCGTTAAAATTAGCCAAAAGAGTTACTGGAAGAAGCGAATTAATTGGCGCCTATCAAAGTTATCATGGAAGTACACACGGTGCTTTGAGTCTTTTAGGATCGGAACATCAAAAAATGGGGTATCGCCCCCTCCTCCCCGGAACACAGTTTATCCAGTTTAATAATTTAGAGGACCTTGAAAAGATTACAACAAAAACTGCGGCTGTACTTTTAGAAACCATTCAGGGAGGTGCTGGATTTATCCTCCCAAAAAATGATTACCTCCTGAAAGTTAAAGCACGCTGTGAAGAAGTTGGGGCACTTTTGATTTTAGATGAAATTCAACCCGGTTTTGGGCGCACAGGAAAGTTTTTTGGTTTCGAACATTTTGGCGTAAAACCCGATATAGTCGTAATGGGCAAAGGCATGGGAGGTGGCCTTCCTATCGGGGCTTTTAGTGCATCTCATCAATTAATGAAAGTATTGGAAGACCAACCCAAACTTGGTCACATAACCACCTTTGGTGGAAATCCCGTTATTGCAGCAGCGAGTTTGGCAACCCTGAGAGAACTCAGAGATAGTAAATTACTTTCTCAAATTGCCTCCAAAGAAGCCTTGATCCGAAAAGAATTGAATCATCCGAGCATCAAAGAAATTCGAGGAACGGGGTTGATGCTAGCGGCCATGCTTGAAAATCCAGAAATCACAAATCAAGTTGTCTTAAAATGCATCGAAAAAGGATTGCTTTTATTTTGGCTCTTATGGGAAAAAAAGGCGGTTCGAATTACTCCACCGCTCACCATAACGGAGAAAGAAATTAAAAAAGGCTGTGCTCTCCTACGGTCAGTGCTTGATGAGGTGCATGGATGTTAATTAAATTGTTAAAAACAATACACCTTTTATCCCAAATCTTGCAGGACAGTCATTAAATTTAAACTAGTAGAATTTAGAACCTATTTATGCTAAATTACAACTCCGAAGAAACACAATCTTCGATTACTAAATTTGAGCGAATGCTCAAAACCAATCGCATCTTTTTCTTTGATGCCCAAGAATTTGAAGATATCATCGTTCACTATTTGGGTTATGGGGAGAATAACTTAGCGAAAAAGGCCTTGAAAATGGGGCTGGAACAACATCCCTCCTCGCATGAATTAATGCTTTTACAAAGCGAAGTCTTTATTCTTGATCAAAAATTCGACGCCGCTTTAAAACTCCTTGACTATATCGAAAAATTAAATCCTCATGATGAGGAAATCGCACTTCAAAAAGCCAGTATTGCCTCTAAAAATGGAGATCATTCCGCTTCTATCGCATATTTACACAAGGCTCTGGAACTCTCAGAGGAACCGTTAGAAATTTGGAACCTATTAGGCATGGAACACTTACTCGCTGAAGAATACGAGGATGCAGCCTACTTTTTCAAAAACTGTGTTTCTGATATCCCAGACGACTATTCCTCACTGTACAATCTTTTGTATTGTTATGAGCAATTAGAAAAAAATGAAGAAGCCATACAAGTCTTAAACGAAATACTAGAAATTGATCCATACAGTGAAATTGCGTGGCATCAACTTGGTCTTGTTTTACTCAAAAAGGGGCTGTTAAAAGAAGCCTTGTCTGCTTTTGATTTTGCAATTATTAGTGATGATACCTTTACTGGGGCCTATATCGAAAAGGCAAAACTTTTGGAAGGATTAGGACGTGTAAATGAAGCCATCTCCAATTATGAAATTGCTTTAAACACAAATGATCCGAGTGCTTTTGTATATCAAAGCATCGGGACTTGTCATGAAAAACTAGGAAATCTTGAACTTG
Organism: Flavobacteriaceae bacterium; assembly: GCA_017858055.1. Classification (GTDB taxonomy): domain Bacteria; phylum Bacteroidota; class Bacteroidia; order Flavobacteriales; family Flavobacteriaceae; genus MS024-2A. Next base: position 3,255 of record JAFMCA010000043.1, on the reverse strand, counting down.
CTCGGCAGTTTTATTTAAAAGCAATTCATATCGAGCCCTCTAACGAAAATAGTTGGGAACGAATTATTAGTTTTTACACCGAACAAGGGAACTTTAAAAAAGCGAAAGACTATTTTAAACGAGCCTTGGATGTCAATAGTGATTCCATACTCCTTTGGGAAAAAGGGATTGAAATTTACGAAGGGTTAAAGGATGACAAAAGAGCGCTGCAAGCCTGTCAAAAAATCTATGACCTCGGTGCGTATGAGTTTTCATATTTGATCAAACACATTGATTTCCATCTTAAATTTCAGCAATGGGATGAGGCATTTCGTTTAACCAAAGAGGCGTTTGAGAATTTTGAAGACAATCCTCAGGTCATCAACCGAATGGGGGGATGTTGTTTGGAATTGGGTCGGCTCAGTGAAGCCACCTATTTTTTAAAATTCAAATCCATGAGTGAGGAAGAGTATTCGAAACTCCAACAGCTTTTTCCTTCATTGGCTGATTTTAAAAAGGGTGAGTCGGTATAATTCCGCTGCGTTTTCTACCTTTGTTTCAAACGACTCCATTCAATGCGCTATATCATACTTTACCTTAAAGGCATGCTCATGGGAGCTGCAGACCTGGTTCCTGGAGTTTCAGGAGGAACGCTTGCCCTCATCACAGGAATTTATAAAGAATTATTGGAAAGCATTAATGCGGTTTCCCTAGAAAACCTCAAAGTCCTGAAAAAAGAGGGGATTTCTGCTGTTTGGAATAAAATTAACGGTTCTTTTTTACTCGCCGTTTTTGGCGGTATCATCAGCAGCATACTCCTTTTGTCTAGGCTTCTCGAATGGCTCATCAAAAACGAACCCATCGGTTTGTGGTCATTTTTCTTTGGTCTTTTGGTAGCGAGTATTCTCTATTTATTTAAGTCTGAACTCTCCCCCAAACCAATCAATATCTTATACTTACTTTTTGGTGCCATGGTCTCCTTCCTTATAACCCAACTGAATGGAGGATCGAATCAAGACAGTTTGTGGTATCTTTTTCTTTCTGGCTTTGTTGGAATTTCGGCAATGATATTGCCTGGGCTTTCTGGTGCTTATATTTTATTTATTATGGGGGTTTACCAAACGATTCTATCCAATGTTAGGCAAGCACAAGATTTACTTTTTCAATACGATCAAGACACCTTCTTCACGGTTGCTAGCATATTGGGGGTGTTTATTCTTGGGATCGTTGTCGGCTTAAAGGTGTTTTCTAAATTTTTGACATGGCTTTTAAACACGTATCCTGAACGAAGTATCGCGGTTCTCATTGGACTGATGTTTGGTGCATTACATAAAGTATGGCCCTGGCAAAATACATTCGTGGACACCCTAGACAAATCTTTTGCTGTATTCCCAAGTGAATACAAGGGTGGAAATCCTGAAATTGGGATCGCAATTACTTTTATGGTATTGGGTTTTGGACTATTGTTCCTTATTGAAAGAAGCAAAGCCTTATTGACCAAATGAAAACATTACAGAAAAAGCGGACGATTTGGGAATCCCTTTTTTTGATTTTTAAAGGGATTGCAATGGGAGCAGCAAATAAAGTTCCTGGGGTTTCAGGTGGAATAGTTGCGCTCGTTGGAGGGTTTTATCAAGAACTTATTTTGTCCTTTCAGCACTTAAATTTTATTGCACTAAAATTACTAATTACCGGTCGATTAAAGTCATTTTGGAACTATACCAATGCTTCGTTTTTGTGTTTACTTTTTGGTGGCGTTTTATTCAGTTACTTTAGTGTTTCTCTATTTTTAGATTATGCTTTAGAACAAAATGAAGCGGTTGTTTTAGGCGCATTTTTAGGAATGATTGTTGCCTCACTTTATTTGGTAATCCTCCAAGTTCCTCAATGGAATTCAAAGCTTCTGGTAATTTTAATTCTAAGTTTTATTGTTGGTTTGGGGATCAGTTTAGCTAAACCTATCGCTGAAAACGACCATTTACTTTTTGTCTTTTTTTGTGGAATGATTAGTGTGTCTGGAATGACCATCCCTGGTTTGTCTGGTTCGTTTCTGCTTTTGGTACTTGGGAATTACAAATTGCTTTTGGTAGATGCTGTCAATGCCTTATTTAAAGTACTCTCAGGACTACTCATTTTTGATTTTCAAGCACTCCAAGATCCCTTGACCAGTCGGTTACTTTTGATTATGATCGTTTTTGCATCGGGTTCATTGAGCGGTCTTATTCTGTTTTCTAACCTCATCAAATGGGTTTTAGAGAAATATCCGAATTACACCCTCGTAAGTATCATTGGATTTATTGCAGGGACAATCCAGTTGGTCTATCCCTGGAAAGAAAAACAATATATCTACGATGCAAATGGCAAATTACTCACAAACAGTTTAGGAACTCCAGAATTTAGCAGCTATCATTATTATCTTCCAAAATTTGAAGAGTTCAATACCTATGCTGTACTTTTGGCATTCCTAATAGGGGCAGCTCTGTTATTTTTATTGGATTATTATGACAAAAGAAGAACATCCTAAACTTTTTGGGCTTATTGGCAAGAATATCGATTATTCTTTTTCACGTGCATATTTCTCTGAAAAATTTGAAAAAGAGCATCTGAGTAACCACAGCTATGTCAATTTTGATCTGGATAAAATTGAGGAATTTGTGGGAATCAAAAAGAAAAATCCCACCTTACAAGGGCTGAATGTAACTATCCCCTATAAAAAAGCAATTATTCCATATTTAGATCGGCTATCAGAAGAAGCGAAAGCCATTGGAGCGGTAAACACAATTCTTTGGGATAAACAAGGGAACTCCATAGGACACAACACCGATCATACCGGTTTTGAAAAAGCACTTCGAGAAAAAACAAAAAACCTCCCTAAAAAAGCGCTTATTTTAGGTACTGGAGGAGCCTCAGGAGCAGTTCGCTATGCACTAGAAAAAATGGGCTGTGAAGTGATTTTTGTTTCACGAGTTCCGCGTCAAGGTCAATATGGATATCAGGATTTGGATGCCAAAAGAATCGATGCTGTTCAACTTATTGTCAACTCGACCCCAGTTGGAACTTTTCCAAATATTGAAATGGCACCCCCTATTCCCTACGACTTACTCCATTCAAATCATTTGCTTTTTGACTTGATCTATAATCCAAGTCAAACTCGTTTTATGAAAAACGGGGAAAAGCAAGGGGCTCAAACTCTAAACGGTTACCAAATGCTCGTTTACCAAGCTGAAAAATCTTGGGAACTTTGGAACCAATAAAGCAATTTTAAATGATTCTATT
>JAFMCA010000002.1 GCA_017858055.1 Flavobacteriaceae bacterium | reverse complement strand
AGTGGGGAGAGCAGGATTCGAACCTGCGAAGTTAAAAAACAACAGATTTACAGTCTGTCCTCGTTGGCCGCTTGAGTATCTCCCCTTTTCAATGATCGTTTTCACAAAACTGGCATGTGAATTCAGTTACTGCAATCTGAACAATTTCTTGTTCTTTAAACTTAGAGCCGATGGAGGGACTCGAACCCACGACCTGCTGATTACAAATCAGCTGCTCTAGCCAGCTGAGCTACATCGGCTTTTTGAATTTGGTTTCCCAAAATCGAATGCAAATTAAATGCTATTTTTCATGGTTTCAAAAGAAAAAATTAAAAATCGTATTTAGGCTCTTATTTTTTCTTTTCGTCGCTTTAAAATTCGCTCTGCACTTTGGGCTGCAGTATGGATGGCCTCCTCAAAGGTGCGGCATATTTTCTTGACTACGATGTCATCTCCAGGGATAGATATTTTAAGCTCTGCCCATTTATTTATACCATCTGTACTGTTCTCTACCTTAGTAAAAACAAACACTTCTAAAATTTGGTTGTGAAATAAGGCGAGCTTCTCAATTCGCTCCTTAGAAAATTCTTTGAGTTTTGCGTCTGCTGTAAAATTGACAGCCCGAAAGTGAATGGTCATCATATATTCTAATTTTAAAGGTTATTCTTTTTTTCTCTAGGATGTGCTTTTTTATAGACTTCCTGAATTTTTGACATACTGCTGTGGGTATAATGTTGAGTTGCAGCGATACTGCTGTGCCCTAAAAGCTCTTTGATCGCATTTAGTCCCGCCCCTTGATCCAATAAATGACTCGCGAAACTGTGCCTCAAGACGTGTGGACTTTTTTTAATTTTTGTTGTGGTCTGACTGAAATATTTTCGTACCGTTTGATACACGAAATCTTCGGTGAGCTTCTTCCCTTTAGAAGATACAAAAAAATAGGTTCCAGCTCTTTCCACACCCTCTTGATCCAAGGTGTGGTTAAAAACGCGCATTTGACTGCACATTTGGGGTAAAAGGGGAACTCTTCGTTCTTTATTTCGTTTCCCTAAAACCTTCAATACTCCTGAAGAGAGGTCCACATTATTGGTTTTTAACTCGATAAGTTCACTTCTTCGAATTCCTGTGTAGTAAAATAAATTCAAGATCGTTTTTTCAAGTACGCCGGTATAACTGTCAGGAAAAAAATCACCTTCCAAAACCGCAATAACTTCTTGTTCTGAAAAAGGCAAGGGAACCTTGGAAGCCATTTTTAAGGCTTTGTGTTCTTTTAATGGAGAAACCTCTACACTGCCAATACGGACTAAAAATTTGTAATACGATCGCAAAACAGAAAGTTTGCGATTCACCGTTCTTGTGCTGTTGCCCTGCTTGATAAGATCGACTATCCAAGATCGTATTTCGCCATAACTGACTCCCTCGAGGTCTTGAGTTCCAGCAGGAGTATTGGCGATAAATTCTTGAAATGCCTCTAAATTGGACTGATAGGCTTTATGAGTATGAAGGGAATACTTTTTCTCGTACAGCAAATAGTCTAAAAAGGGTTTAACGGGCATAAAAAAACGTTATTCCATAAATTTAAAAAATTCATTGAACAACGTTGTTAAAAATATTAAAAAAAAAGCCTAGATGGACTCGTTATCTCGAAGATGTTGAATGTACTGCGCTTTTTGTATTTTTTGTCTGTTGATGACAGAAGGTTTTACAAACTGTTTTCGAGCGCGTAATTGACGCATCCCTCCAGTTTTATCGAATTTTCTTTTGAAACGCTTTAATGCGCGATCGATATTTTCTCCGTCCTTAATGGGTATAATTAACATAAAATGGCACCTCCTTTCATAATGGTTGCAAATATAGAAAACTTATTGAGAGCAACCTTACATTTACTTTTTTTGTTTTAAAACTTTGAAGCTTTGACAATTCACTTGATTTTCAGCTGAAGAAAGACTACAAAATCTGAGAAAACAACCCCAGATTTGTGAGCTTGATCCCGTTTATTCTAAAATCTTACGGGCGATGACCAGCCTTTGGATTTCACTGGTTCCCTCTCCGATGGTACACAGTTTAGAATCTCTGAAAAATTTCTCTACAGGAAAGTCTTTAGTAAACCCATACCCGCCGTGAATTTGTACCGCTTCATTGGCTACGTTGACACATACTTCAGAAGCATACAATTTTGCCATGGCTCCTTGTTTGGTCACGTTTAAATTTTTGTTTTTCATTTCAGCTGCCTTTTGAGTAAGCAATGTAGCCGCTTCGATCTGAGTCGCCATATCGGCTAGCTTAAATGAAATCCCCTGAAAACTACTGATGGACTTGCCAAATTGTTTGCGCTCTTTGGAATAGGATAGGGAAGCCTGGTAAGCTCCTTTAGCTACGCCAAGGGAGAGTGCCGCAATTGAAATCCGACCTCCATCCAAAATTTTCATGGACTGAATAAAGCCGTCACCGACAGGTCCAAGTCTATTTTCATCGGGTATTTTACATTGATCAAAAACCATTTCCGCAGTCTCTGATGCTCGCATACCAAGTTTGTTTTCCTTTTTTCCTGCATAAAAACCAGGGGTCCCTCGTTCTACAACAAAGGCGGTCATTCCGCGATTATCTCCTTTTTCTCCATTACGAGCAATCACTACGGCAATTTCTCCTGAGATCCCATGGGTGATAAAGTTTTTGGTCCCGTTCAAAACCCAAAAATCACCTTCTTTTTTGGCTGTAGTGGTCATTCCTTTGGCGTCAGAACCCGTGTTGTGCTCCGTTAAGCCCCAGGCGCCTATCGATTTCCCTGAACACAAATCGGGCAACCACTTCGATCGTTGCATTTCATTTCCAAAAGCATAGATGTGATTGGTGCAAAGTGAATTGTGTGCTGCGATAGATAAACCGATAGAAGGGTCAACGGTTGATATTGTCTGAATAAGCGTTACGTATTCGTGATACCCCATGCCAGATCCCCCGTATTCTTCGGGTATAAGCATCCCCATAAATCCTAAACCTGCAGCTTTTACAAAAAGTTCTCTTGGAAAAAATTGGGCTTCATCCCACTCCATTACCTTGGGTTTTATGTATTGGACTGCAAAGTCTCGTGCAGCTTCATAAACCATTCTTTGGGTGTCCGAGATTTTGATTTCAGCTTGGGTTTCAAAATCGATCATAGCGTAATTTTTAATGCAAATATAGTTTTATTCTCTCGAGTTTGTTTGGGTAATTTACGAAAAGTTCAGACAGAATCGAAAGGGTAATCCCATTATTTTGTGTTCGATAACTTACAATTTTTCGTGCATCTTCCTCATCCAGATAAGGCAAATCCCTCAACTCTTTGAGTGTTGCTTTATTGAGGTCCAACTTCTGTATAGAAGGAGGGGTTTGAATCTCAAACCGCTGGAGCAATCTTGCTACCACCAGGCTGTCCAGCCCATACAACTCATAACACTGGTCGATAGTTGAAAAACCAGATAATCGTTTTCGGTATTTCAGTATTCGTTGAGAAAGCACAGGTCCAATGCCGTTGATTTTTTCTAAAGAAGCAGCAGTTGCGGTATTTAAATCCTGCTTTTGCAAGGGTCTTTTTTTAACGGTTGTTTTATAAAAGTTCGGAAATCGAAATTGGGATTCTAAAACTTTTAAAAGACTGTCGGAAACGGCCGTCACTTGTTGAAATTCCTCAATGGAATTAACAAAACGACCCTGAGCTCTATGCTCCATGAGCCGATCATAAGCTTGCGTTGGAATCCCCAGCCGATAGGCTCGGTAATCGGTCAAATAATTGGGGTTGTAGGTAAAGGACTGGACCCTAGGCTCTTTTTGATTCGACTCAAGAGGTTTCCATAGACGTTGGAAATCTGCATATCGATCCTGAATCTGCCCTTCTGTTATGCGTTCAGCATCAGAGAGTCGTAGTGCAGGGATTAGAAAAAGAAAACTCAAGAGTAATAGCAAGGCTCCTCTTTGTGATTTTGAAAGCACAATCGGGAACTTCTCTGGCATACTATCCTTTTTTCATTCCTGCAATTGCAGTCAGATAACTGTTTAATTCTTCACGAACCCTAGGGAACAAGAGGAGCAGTCCTACCATGTTCGGGAAAACCAATGCCAATATCATGGCGTCAGAGAAAGCCCAAACCGAAGACATGTCCCCTGCCGCTCCAATCACGATAAACAGTAAGAATAAACCTTTGTAAGTCAACTCAGAAACTTTACTCTTTCCAAAAATATACATCCAGGATTGAAGGCCGTAATAGGACCACGAGATCATGGTTGAAATTGCAAAAAGGACAACGGCTATGGTCAAAAAGGGACCTGAAAAAGCAATGTATTTTGAAAAGGCCGCTGCCGTAATTCCAGATCCTTCTGCTGGCACACCGTCGATCATCACGACACCTCCTACGCCGCCGTAATCAAAAACGGTATTGTCTCCATTAAAAATGATGATTACCAAAGCTGTCATCGTACAGATCACAACCGTATCGATAAAGGGCTCGAGTAGAGCAACAAGTCCTTCGGAAGCTGGGTAATTGGTTTTTACTGCCGAGTGGGCAATGGAAGCGGAACCTGCTCCTGCCTCGTTAGAAAAAGCGGCACGCCGAAACCCTGTAATCAATACCCCCAACAAACCTCCAAGTCCAGCTTGAGGATTAAATGCTTGGTTGAAAATCATACCAAAGGCGTCGTCAACAAAGCTAAAGTTAGTCAGTATAATATAAAGACAAGCGATGATATACATCAGCGCCATAAGCGGCACTACTTTTTCGGTAACCGCTGCAATTCGTTTAATTCCTCCGATAATGATGATCCCTACAAGAATCATCATCAAGACTCCAATAATCGTTCGGGCACTTCCTCCTGTCATCCCAAATGAGCCGACCAATTGCATGGCTGCTTGATTGGATTGGGCTGCATTTCCTCCACCAAACGAGGCACCCACACAAAGGAATGCAAAAATTCCCGCAAGCACTTTTCCTAAGGTTGCAAAACCCCTTTCCTTTAATCCTTTCGTCAAATAATACATCGGACCTCCATATACGGTTCCATCTTCTCCGATATCCCTATATTTTACCCCCAGGGTACATTCAACAAATTTGGTGGACATCCCTAAAAGCCCGCATAAAATCATCCAAAACGTAGCTCCCGGACCCCCCACGGCTATGGCCAAAGCAACACCCGCTATATTTCCATTTCCAACCGTTCCCGAAACCGCTGTAGCAAGTGCTTGAAAGTGACTCACTTCCCCTTCCTTACTTTCGTCAGAAATTGTTCCCTTAATATCTCCCGCTATAGCCAGCTCAGGATTCCCTGCTTCGTGATGATCGATACTGTCGTATTTTCCTCGAACGGTATTGATGGCAGTAGGAAATCGACGCACATTGACAAACCCAAAATAAAGGGTAAAAAACAAGGCCCCTCCTACGAGTAAGATGATGATGGTTGGAACTTCTGTCCCTAAAAAGTTGTGAAGTATCAAACCTTCCCACCAATTTGCAATTGGAGTAAACGCCTCATTGATTCGTTCATCCAACCCTTTTTCTTGAGCAAAGGCAGGAAGCGAACTAAAGGCAAATAAAAGGAGAAAGAAATTAAATTTTTTGTGATTGAAAAGATTCATAAGGATCTATATAGCGTTTAGGACGTCAAGATGCAAAAAAGGGAAGGAAAAACAAACTAATCCAACTGAAACATTTGGTTTAATTTTTTTATGGCATCTCGAGTACCGAGAATGATGAGTTTCCCCTCGGACTCCAAAACCATGTGTGCATCGGGATTGATATATTGCTTTCCCTTTGCATCCCGATAACCAATTACATTACAATTCGTGTGTTTTCGCAACTCCATTTCAGCTAAGGATTTATTTTGAAATTTTTGGGGGATGGCGTTTAATTTCAGCTCCTCAACATTCGGACTGGTCTCTTCTTGCCACCAATCCAATGCACTTAAAAAATGAATCAAATCCGGAACGGTAAGCAATGCCGCCATATAATCTCCACCAATTTTATCTGGCATAATGACATGGTTGGCTCCTGCTAAAGCTAATTTGGTTTGGTTGCGCTCCTCGGAAACACGACTTACAATCACGATATCCTTCTTTAGTTGCCTTGCCGATAGAACCACAAAGAGATTGTCTGCGTCATCGGGTAGGGCACAAATTAAATTTTTTGCTCGTTTTATGCCAACGGCTTCCAACACCTCATCCGAAAGCGCACTCCCTTTGTAAAACAAGAGGTCTTTTTCATTTTCAGCGATGAGTTCTTCATTCGTTTCCACCACCACAAAGGGTTGTTGGTGTTTTTTTTAACCGCTTTACGGCTTGCCGACCATTCCGTCCGAATCCACAGACAATAGTATGCTCATTTAATTCATTTATCATTCCTCTATTTTTTTTTTGTTTCCAACTTTTTACACTCCAACCTAAGGCCAAATGCTCCACAATAAATCGAAAGGCTATGGCAACGATCATAAATCCAAGAAGAATAAAAAATATCGCAAAAGACCTTCCGGAAGTGGACAATTCCCTAACCTCTCCATAACCCACAGTACTCAACGTGATTACCGATAAATACAAGGCGTCAAAAAGGGAGTAGTCTGTTTCGATGAAATAAAAACCCAAGGTGCCGAATAGCAGTACGAAAAGTAGCAGCGTAAAAGCTCGAGTAAGTGGGGATCTAAAAAAATGCATTTTTAATTATAGGTCGAAAACAGAACTTCTTTTTGTGTAAATCATGTCCTTGAGTTTTATCCAAAAGGCAAGAATGAGGTAAAGTAAAAATCCTCCGATTAGGGTAGTGAACGAGGCATAGATAAAAAATAGCCGGACACTTTTAACCTTCATCCCCAAAACATCTGCCATACGGGTACACACGGCAAATCCATTTCTTTCAAAAAACAGTCGAACGGGTGTGGATTTTTTCATAAAATCAAAGTTACTTTTTTTCAAGTAAAGTGCCTCTTGTTTTCAAGAGGACTTCATCAATTCAAAACCCACTTGACAGGAAAGGCATTTTTTTGGAATGCAATAATTTTTGTACAAATGGAGCAAGGACTGACTTCCCACAGCATTCAACTGCGGTATTTGATATTTTTTAAAGGTATTTAAAATCCGATTTTTTTCTGCCGGTACGGTTTCCGCCCATTCAAAAAGGGAGGTTTCTCCCGATTGTCCAGTGTATTTGGCATAGGCAAATCGAATGGGAATCAGGGTATTGATCAAGAGTAAATCAAAAAAACTGGAGCTGATTTTTTTAAGTTGGGGTTTACTCTTTAGACCGAAATTAAAATGAGTCGTCCAATAGGCACTCGCTGCAGTTGAAAAAAGGGAGTAGCAGGCTTTGGGTGTAGTTTGGCGCACCACGGCATCAAAAAGTGCGGGTGTTTTCACATAGATTTGGGCCAATTGAGCCATGCGAATCGTTGGAAAGTTTGCCGGTCTTAATCGAGCAAATTGCACCTTACTTTTGGCCGTTGCCTCCAGCATGTATTTGGTTTTAAAATAGGAATACTGTGTATGCAGCTCTTCCTGATAGCTACTTTTATAAGGAGGATCGAGCAAACCCAATTGTCCGAAAAAAAGGGCTTCTAAGTGTAGGGGGTCTTCCCGCAACTGAAGGACTCTTTTAAATGGGATCTGCAGTGCCATTTGATAAAATGCCAGACCGTTACAATTTAAACCAAACCCCTTGGAAAGCATCACAAATAAAACGGCTTCCCAATCGTTTTTCATTTGTTTTAAAAGGAAACGGACCTCCCCGACGCGTTGTTCCATCCGTTCCACAAAAAGTCGATCTTGAAAAGAAACCATCGGGCTTTTGAAAAATGTGAAATCTCCTTTTCGCAAGCAATAAATTTAGGCTTCTGGAGAAAGGAATTTTGATACTGATTCAAACTCGCCTTATCGACATAACAACTTAAATCTAAAGTAGGTATGGACTTCCCGCTGGGATAACTCACATCCATATCCGCATCCCAAACCACGTGTAAAATAACATTGTCATAGGCGCGGTCTTGATGGTGGCCGTGACGATACCAATCGGAAGCATTCAAATGCAATTCTACAGCCCCAGACCAGTACAACTGATCCAAATAAATTTTGGCTTCCAAAAAATCAGGCCCACCAAGCGTGTTGAGCTGTCCAGGAAAAAGGATCTGAATCGCCTGACCACAAGTCGTCCGCAATTCCGTTTTGGAAAATTTCTGAAAACGCCACAAATAGTGCAGTAGGGATTCTTTCATAAGTAAGCTTGGGGAAGCTGTAAAAAAAAGGCTTAGGCTAACTCACCCTGCCATTCTAAAATTCCACCTAAAAGGTTATAACAATTTTCAATTCCTTGTTGTTTAAAGAGTTCACAAGCTTGTGCACTTCGTGCACCTGATCGACAGTAAACAAAATAGGTTTGTGATTTGTCTAATTCGTCCATACCAGACATAAAGCCTTGAGGATCGCGAATATCGAGTAATTGAGCATTGATTATATGACCTGCTTCATATTCCTCTGGAGTACGAACGTCAAGGATGATGCTGTCGGAAGCTTGAGCTTGTTGAGTCGTCCACTCGTGCTGGGATAAATCCATCGTTTTTTTTGGCTAATGTACAACAGCTAAGGATTTCAAACAAATCAAAAAAAAATTGGAATAGTGAATTTATTGTTTATATTTGTATCGACAAATGTTGTAGTTACAATTATTAATGACCTCTAAAAAATTAATTATTCATATCATCAAAACCAGTTGCGCTGTGAACGATCTTTTGGCTCTGGATTTAAAGCCTTTTGGCATCTCCTTACAACAATTCAATGTCCTTCGCATCTTGCGAGGTCAACAGGGAGTTGCTGCCAATTTATCAACCGTCCAAGAACGCATGGTGAACAAGATGAGTAACACCACCCGATTAATTGATAAGTTGATAGAGAAAAATTATGTGGAACGCACCGTTTGTGAAGAAAATAGAAGGAAAATAGAATTGTTTATCACTGAAGAAGGACTGTCCCTCTTAAAAGAAATCGATCCAATCGTAGATCGAACGGAAGAGAAGATGGTGGGTCATTTTTCGCAAGGTGAAAAAGAGATGTTTATTTCACTTCTCAATCAAGTAAATTTTAATTAAAAAAAACAAAAATTGTTATGAAAAAGAAAATGATTACCCTCGCACTTGTTCTAGTTGCGACATTGACATGGAGCCAATCTACTATCACTAAAGTGGATGCAGAAAAAAGTAAAATTCATTGGTTGGCTAAAAAAGTAACGGGTCAACACGAAGGTTTTATCCAACTCGCCGATGGAGAATTGGTGATGGAAAATGACCAAATTGCTGGCGGAACCTTTACTGTAAACATGCAAAGTCTTTACGCTACTGATCTTACAGGTGAATACAAAGATAAACTTGAAGGTCATTTAAAATCGGATGATTTTTTTGGAGTTGAAAAATTCCCAACGGCTACTCTAAGCATCACTAAAAGTGAAATGAAAATGAAAAATCACTACGCTATGGAGGCCAATTTAACCATCAAAGGAATCACCAATCCTGTTCTTTTTGAAATGCATGTTGAAGGAAACACAGGAAGTACCAAATTAGTCGTGGACCGTTCAAAATACGACATTCGTTATGGATCAAACAGTTTTTTCGATAACCTCGGAGACAAAGCCATCTATGATGAATTTGAATTAGAGATTAATTTAGTATTTTAACATGAAAATAAATCGACCTAAATGCGGATGTGGAAACACTCAAAATCCTGAGGGATTTTGTGATGGATCCCACGCAAAAAAATAATTATTGTTCGGAGATTGGGTTACAAACAATTTATACTATATTTGATTTAATGAACCGAACAATAATTTTAAGAAACGGATGGTGGTACAGACTTCAGCAATGAACTCGTGAATCAACCCGTAACTATAATTCTAAGGCTTGTCATCACGACAAGCCTTTTTTAATTGAGATTACCCTATGAAGCGTTTTACACTTCAAACAAAACACAAAAAAATATTAGCGGACACCCTCACCCCGGTAAGTGTGTACCTCAGAGTAAGAGATGTCTTTCCTCACAGTTTGCTGTTAGAGAGCAGTGACTATCACGAAAACAACAACGACTTTTCTTATATCTGTTGTAACCCCATCGCTTCCATAGAACTCAAGGACGGACAACTCCGTACCCAATTCCCTGACGGAACCGAGGAAATTCTCCAAGTAGACAAACAAACCGATATACCAGAAAAAATACACCGCTTTTCCCAGTGGTTTGAATCTGAAAAATTCCCCTTTAAATTCATCAGTAACGGGATTTTTGGATACATTGCCCATGATGCGGTTCAATACTTCGAGCAATTGGATCTGGACCAAAGCAAGCCAAGCCAAGGAATCCCAGACCTTTATTACGCAGTTTATCAAAACATCATTGCCATCAGCTTGTTTAATCACGAAGCCCATTTGTTTTCCCACCGAATGGATGATGCCCACAATCTCGATCAACTGGAACGACTCATCAACGGCAAACAACCCTCCAAATTTGGATTTGAAAAAACAGGAGAGAAACACTCCAATTTAACCGATGCTCAATTTCTGGATTTTGTGGAGAAAGGGAAACAACATTGCTATCGTGGAGATGTTTTTCAATTGGTTTTATCCCGACGTTTTAGTCAAGGATTTAAAGGGGATGATTTTAATGTGTACCGCACCTTAAGATCCATTAACCCCTCTCCTTATTTATTTTATTTTGATTACGGGAACTTTAAAATCTTCGGAAGTTCTCCTGAAGCACAACTGGTGGTCCAGGACGGCAGGGCTGAAATCCATCCCATTGCAGGAACCTTCAAACGAACAGGAAATGACAAACAAGATGCGGAAGCAGCTCGAGCACTTTCCAAAGATCCCAAAGAAAACAGCGAACATGTCATGCTGGTCGATCTCGCCCGAAACGATTTAAGTCGAAACGGCTCTGAGGTGGTGGTAGAAAAAAATAGGGAAATCCAATTTTATTCCCACGTCATTCATTTGGTTTCCAAAGTAACCTGCAAAATGAAAGAAGCCGCCAAAACCTTTCGTGTCGTGGCCGACACCTTTCCAGCGGGCACCCTCAGTGGCGCACCCAAACACAAAGCCTTACAACTAATCGATCGCTATGAAAATACCAAACGTAATTTTTACGGAGGGGCAATCGGTTATTTGGATTTTGACGGCAATTTCAATCACGCCATCATCATCCGTTCTTTTTTAAGTAAAAACAACGAATTGCATTACCAAGCGGGTGCAGGGATCGTAGCCAACTCCGTCCCCGAAAGTGAATTGCAAGAAGTGTACAACAAATTAGGTGCTTTAGACAAGGCACTAACTCTAGCAGAAACCGTTTAAACCTATGAGCCAAAACAAAAATGCAAATCCCCTGGAAATCCATCTGGCTTATTTAAAACCAAAACCAGCACGTAGATGAAAAAAGTATTTGTGATCGATAATTACGATTCTTTCACGTACAATTTGGTACATTATTTAGAAGAACTGAATTGCGAAGTCACCGTAAAGCGCAACGATCAATTTGATCTGGACGAAGTGGAAGCCTATCCCTACCTCCTGCTCTCCCCCGGACCTGGAATCCCTGACGAATCGGGTTTGCTGAAACAAGCCATTAAACGCTATGCCCCCACTAAAAAAATCTTGGGTATCTGCTTAGGTCAACAGGCCATAGGCGAAGTTTTTGGAGGGTCCCTCCTGAATCTGGACCAAGTGTATCACGGCATAGCATCACCCGTAACCATTATCCTCGAGGATGTCCTTTTTAAAGGGCTTCCAAAAACTCTTGAAGTTGGGCGCTACCACTCCTGGGTGGTCGCCAGTCCGCTTCCCGAAGTCCTGGAAGCCACTTCAGTGGACGAACAAGGCCAACTCATGTCGCTCAGACACAAAACTTATGACGTTCGAGGAGTTCAATACCATCCCGAATCCATTTTGACTCCTCACGGAAAGAAAATATTGGAAAACTGGATCAATAGCTAGCCCATGAAAGCAATTCTCAACCAACTGCTCCAACACCAACGGCTCTCCAAGGAAGAAGCCAAACAAGTCCTCCTCAACATGGCTACAGGGGTCTATACCCCTGCTCAAATGGCGGCCTTTCTGACCGTGTATTTGATGCGGAGCATCGCTCTGGAAGAACTGGAAGGGTTTCGAGCTGCCTTGCTGGAATTGTGTATTCCTATCGATTTGAGTGAATTTGATGCCATCGATTTATGCGGGACAGGAGGAGACGAAAAAAACACCTTTAACATTTCTACCCTTTCTGCTTTTGTAACCGCAGGGGCCGGAGTTCAGGTGACCAAGCACGGGAATTATGGCGTTTCTTCAGCTTGTGGTTCGAGTAATGTCTTGGAAGCTCTTGGCATTAAATTTAGTAACGAGGCGGACTTTTTAAAACGGGCGGTGGACAAGGCTGGAATTTGTATTTTACACGCCCCCCTGTTTCATCCTGCCATGAAAAATGTTGCCCCTGTCCGAAAGGAATTGGGGGTCAAAACCTTTTTTAATATGCTGGGACCTCTAGTGAATCCCGCTTTTCCAAAATACCAAATCACTGGAGTGTTCAGTCTGGAACTGGCGCGCATGTACTCCTACCTCTTTCAGAAAACCAACACCCACTATACCGTGCTTTACGACTTAAAGGGCTACGACGAAATTTCGTTAACCGGAACGACCAAAGCCTACAGCCGTCAAGGAGAACGTTTGATCACTCCACACGATTTTGGGGTGGATTCGGTATCCGCCACTGCCATAGCTGGCGGTGAAACGGTAGCTTCTTCGGCTGCAATTTTTATGGCTATTTTAAATAATACGGGCAGTGAAGCCCAACAGCATGTCGTCTGTGCCAATGCCGGTATGGCGATAGCAACCGTTCAAGGCTGCTCCCCAAGGGAAGGTTTTGAAAAAGCCAAAGAAGCCTTAGCCTCAGGGAAAGCACTACAAGCATTTAAAACCCTTCAACACTTGAGTCAGTCATGAGTATTTTAGATCAAATCGTAGCCGATAAAAAAATTGAGGTGGCGCATCGAAAAAGCCTCTTCCCTGTTTCCTATTGGGAGGCCTCTCCCCTTTTTGAACGCAAGTGCATTTCACTGAGCACTCGCCTGAAAGCAAGTCGGTCGGGCATCCTAGCTGAGCACAAAAGGCGTTCGCCCTCCAAGCCCAACATCAACAGTCGTTTGAGTGTGAGTGAAGTTGCTTCGGGCTATGAAAATGCGGGGGTCTGCGGAATGTCCGTCTTAACGGATGGAAAGTATTTTGGAGGTTCACTAGACGATCTGGTTATAGCACGAGCCACTACCCAGCTTCCCCTATTGCGTAAAGAATTTATCGTCGAGGAATACCAACTTTTCGAAGCCAAAGCCCACGGAGCAGATCTGATTTTATTAATAGCGGCGGTTTTAACTCGAGCGCAAATTCAACAGCTTTCCACTGCTGCCCAACGCTTGGGTCTGGAAGTCCTGCTCGAAGTACACAATCAAGAGGAACTAGAAAAATCCCTCATGCCCTCCCTAGACCTGCTGGGAGTCAACAACCGAAACCTCAAGACCTTCAGCGTTTCCCTCGATACCAGTCGGCATTTAGCGGATCAGATTCCTAATGATTTTGTCAAGGTTTCCGAAAGCGGTATTTCGGAGGTAGCTTCCATTCAAGAGTTACAAACCTATGGTTATCAAGGCTTTTTAGTGGGGGAAAATTTTATGAAAACCGATCGTCCTGGGGAAGCTGCACAACACTTTATCAACCTCTTAGAACAATGAAACTGAAAGTCTGCGGAATGCGAGAACCCGAAAACATCCACGCATTGGTGGAGTTAAACCCCGACTATATGGGTTTTATCTTTTGGGCACCCTCGCGTCGTTATGTGGATCAACCCACACCCAAACTCCCTGCTTCCATCAAAAAAGTAGGAGTGTTTGTCGATGCTTCACTGGACTACCTTCAGACCACAATACAAGAACACAGTTTGGATGCAGTCCAACTTCACGGAACGGAAAGCCCGGCTTATTGTGCCTTGATTAAGGAATACGGGGTGGAGGTGATCAAAGCTTTTTCTGTACGAGATCAATTTGATTTCAGCCAATTAAAAGCCTATGAAGCAAGCTGTGATTTTTTCCTTTTCGACACCAAGGGCAGTCTTCCTGGGGGCAACGGCACCCATTTTGACTGGACCCTTCTGAAGGACTACCCTTCTCAAAAACCTTTTTTCTTGAGCGGTGGTATCGGACCTGAGGATAGTGAACTGCTCCAGCGAATAATAAACACCCCACTCCCCCTGCATGCTATCGATGTAAATAGTAAATTTGAACGCGCTCCGGGGAACAAAAACATAGTACTTTTAACCCCTTTTAAAAAGCAATTGGATGAATTATAATGTAAATGAAAAAGGATATTACGGGGATTTTGGCGGTGCCTATATTCCTGAAATGCTCTACCCGAATGTAGAAGAATTACGACAAAACTACCTCCGAATCAGTGCAGAACCGAGTTTTAAAAAAGAATATGACGAACTGCTCAAGAATTATGTAGGCCGGCCTACCCCCCTGTACTTTGCGAAACGCCTTTCCGAAAAATACAACACTAAAATTTATTTAAAACGGGAAGACCTTTGCCATACGGGAGCACACAAGGTAAACAATACCATTGGTCAAATTCTGATGGCACGCCGCCTAGGAAAACATCGCATCATCGCTGAAACTGGAGCGGGTCAACACGGTGTCGCGACGGCTACCGTTTGCGCCTTGATGGGAATGGAGTGTATCGTCTATATGGGCGCGCTAGACATCAAACGGCAAGCCCCCAACGTAGCGCGTATGAAAATGCTCGGCGCTGAAGTCCGTCCGGCTCAATCGGGGAGTAAAACCCTAAAAGACGCCACCAATGAAGCCATCCGCGATTGGATCAACAATCCGGTGGATACCCATTACATCATCGGCTCGGTAGTAGGCCCGCATCCCTATCCCGATATGGTCGCGCGGTTTCAATCCGTGATTAGCGAAGAAACACAATGGCAATTGCAAGAACTCGAAGGACGCAACTACCCCGATTACGTCATCGCCTGTGTCGGTGGGGGAAGCAATGCCGCAGGCTTGTATTACCACTACCTCAACGACGAGCGGGTCAAGATTATCGCCGTAGAAGCCGCTGGAAAAGGAATCAATTCGGGAGAAAGTGCCGCCACCTCTGCCCTCGGAAAAGAAGGAATTATCCACGGAAGCAAAACCTTGTTGATGCAAACCGCCGACGGTCAGATTACGGAGCCCTATTCCATCTCCGCAGGATTGGATTACCCGGGTGTGGGTCCCATGCACGCCCATTTGTTTCGAACTCAACGGGCGGAATTCATCTCCATTCCCGACCAAGAAGCCATGGATTGGGGTTTGACCCTTTCCCAGATGGAAGGCATCATCCCCGCCATAGAAACCGCCCATGCCTTTGCCGTACTCGATGTACGCCGATTTAAACCAGAAGAAATCCTAGTGTTTAACTGTTCCGGTCGTGGAGACAAAGACCTGGATACCTATATCGATTATTTTAAACTGTAATGAATAGAATTGATCAAAAATTTAAAGAGGAGAATACCATACTCTCCATCTATTTTTCTGCGGGACATCCAAATTTGGAAGACACAGTTCCTATTTTAAAACAACTGCAAGCTGCGGGTGTGGACATGGTCGAAATTGGATTGCCCTTTTCCGATCCCCTCGCCGATGGTCCTACCATCCAAGAAAGCTCCACCCAAGCGCTTCGCAATGGAATGACAACCGAAAAACTCTTTACTCAACTGAAGGGCATCCGCGAACACATTCACATTCCTCTGGTTCTCATGGGCTATTACAACCCCATGATGCAGTTCGGTTTGGAAAATTTTTGTCAGCGCTGCCAAGAAATCGGCATCGATGGACTGATCATCCCCGACCTTCCTGTCGAGGTGTATCAGGAAGAAAGCCAGGACTTGTTCAATCGATACGGGCTTTACAATATGTTTTTAATCACCCCACAAACCAGTGAGGAACGCATTCGCTACATCGATAAGGTGTCCAAGGGATTTATCTATATGGTCAGCAGTGCGAGTGTAACGGGAGCACAAAGTGCTTTTGGTGACGTACAAACGGAATACTTCCAACGCATCCAAGACATGCACTTAAACACACCGACCGTGGTCGGTTTTGGGATCAGTAATGCCGAGACCTATCAGGCAGCAACCTCCCACAGCCGAGGAGCCATTATCGGTTCTGCGTTTATCAAGTTTCTTGAGAATGAAGGCGTAGAACGTATTCCTGAATTTATCAAGTCCATACGAAGCTAGAACTCAGACCACACTTCCCTGACAACTGCTGCCGGCTCCAGCGGTACAGCCGTAGCAATGCTGGGAAATACAAATGCTGCGATCGTTCAGTTTTCCTTCCTCAAAATCGTCGAGATGCTGGATGGGATGGTCCACTTTTAAATCCAGCATTTGATTAAAATCACAATCGTATAAAAAGCCGTCCCAGCGCACCGAAAGGGTATGGGTACACATAACCTTGTCTAGGGCTGCTGGATTAAAAGCGTCCACCAGGCGCTCCATATACATTTCGTAATTTTCTGAGGCAATCAAATAATCCAAAAACCGACTGATCGGCAAGTTGGTAATGGCAAACAATTGATTGAAATCAAGGTCAAAATCTTTTTTGAGTGCCGTTTTAAAATCCCGCTCCAAGGCCTTTTGATCCGCAGGCAAAAACGCTCCCGAGGGATTGTACACCAAATCCAACTGAAGTCCGCTTCCAGGCTTTCCGTACCCTACTTTATTGAGCTCTTGTAATGCCGCTATGGATTGAGCAAAAACCCCCTCCCCACGCTGCCGATCCGTTTTCTCCTTTTTGTAAAAAGGCAAAGAGGAAACCAAATGGATCCGGTGGGTTTTAAAAAATTCGGGCAGATCGTAATACTTTTTATTCGCGCGTAAAATGGTGAGGTTGGACCGCACGATAAAGTCAGCGACGCCCAATTGACTCGCCTCCTTAACAAACCACCGAAAATCGGGGTGCATTTCTGGGGCTCCTCCCGTGAGGTCTAAGGTGGTCACCGAGGTCTGTTCGAGGATTCGTAGGCATTGTTCGAGCGTTTTACGACTCATCTTTTCTTTCCGATCCGGACCTGCATCGACATGACAATGCGCGCAAACTTGATTGCACATATAGCCCAAATTGAGCTGTAAAATCTCCAAGGCTTTGGGTCGTAAGCCTCCTCCAAGGATGGGGTGGATGCGCTCCTGAAACTTGGGCAAGCCTCCTGCTGCAAAAATACCGTTGTTTAAAATCTCCAATTGACGTGTGCCGTCGGCCAGCGCATGTGCCTTCGCTTTTAATGACTTGACCCCCATTACATGCTGCGTTTGTTGTACACCTCCATCATCTGTACGCCGTGCACCAAAGAAGCTCCACTTCGAATTGCTGCAGCTACATGAACCGCCTCCATCATTTCCGCTTTTTCAATCCCGCGCTCTAAACCGTCTTGAGTGTAGGCGTCGATACAATAGGGACATTGTACCGTATGCGCTACCGCCAAAGCAATCAGGGATTTTTCTCGGGCGCTAAGTGCGCCTTCTGCAAAAACACGGTTGTAATACTCAAAAAACTGTTTCCCCAGTTCTGGCGACCAGTCGGAAATGTTTTTAAATTTTTTTAAATCTCCACTTTCGTAATAGGGCTTGTTCATCGTTTCCTTTTTTGACAAGATCAAAAAAAAAATTCCCAAAAAAAAACAAAATTCACTTTCTTTCCAATTCCACGAGGTGCCGTTTATCGGATATTTTGTCATTAAAAAAAATTGAAGTGGTGAAAAAAAAATATTTAATTTTATTTTACAACTAAATAATTGTAATTAAATTTTATGTTTAATCAATTTAACTACAAGAATTCGAACTTTATTTTAAAACCAAGGTACTCCCCCAAAGAAGACCATGACAAATCTTATTCTTTCTCTTTTTGAAGATTACTTCCCGCTGATTATTTCCAATCTTTTGGTGGTCTTGTTTTTTATCTTTTTTCAAAACAACAAAAAGAAAGCCTCTACCGCGTATCAAAATCAAATTGCCCTACTGGAAGGGCGTTCCCTTCGCGCGCAAATGAATCCCCACTTTATCTATAATGCCCTCAACAGCCTGCAAAGCATCATGATCTTAAAAGGCGAACGGGAAAACAAAACCCATGACTAAAAGAGCCTACCACAACTATTGGGTTTATATATTAACCAACAAACCTAAAGGAACATTGTACATTGGAGTTACAGGAGGTTTGGACGATAGAATGGAACGCCACGTATTGGGTGAAGGCAGTTGCTTTACAGCAAAATACAAATTGAAGCAATTAGTTTATTTTGAAGAATTTCAATACATAAACGATGCCATTGCGAGGGAGAAACAAT
This sequence comes from Flavobacteriaceae bacterium, assembly GCA_017858055.1. GTDB lineage: Bacteria > Bacteroidota > Bacteroidia > Flavobacteriales > Flavobacteriaceae > MS024-2A. Next base: position 87,878 of record JAFMCA010000002.1, on the reverse strand, counting down.
TAAAAAACTGGCATAGGCAATGGAAAATAAATCTTATTGAAAAAGATAACCCTACTTGGAAAAACTTATGGCAGCCATTAGACCCTGAAATCGAAGATTCGGCAAAGCCAATCAAGTTCAGGGTGACAGCAGGCGGGGTCACATCCGTCCTTGCGAACGTGGGATTATTCTGACAAAATAAACTCCTCATAAGAGCATTAGTAGCTACATCTATTTTATTTGGAAAGACGCAAAAAAACAAAACGTATAAAACTCTTTACTTAAAAATTTTTACTGCCTTTTTCCAGCATTAGTGCTTTTTACCGATGGTTTCATTTATCACACCGTTTATACATTTGAAGTTCTACAATTGCGGTATTTAAACTACTTTCCACAAAGTAATTCAAGGCCCTTGTTTCGGCTTCGCTCCTCTTCTGTAGAACCAAGCTCAGGATTTAAGTGACTTTTGGATTTGAAACAACCCAAGATGTATATACACCAATTTAAGAGACACTACGATTTGGATTTGATCCCGGCGGCACACGCAGACATCTCTTTGGGGGATTTGGTTTGGCGTCGTAAAAAGAGAGCCCCTTTGTTAAGTCGAAAGGGATTGCCCAATAACATTTACAATGTTTTTTTAGTCGAAGGGATCGTAAACGAAAGGCAATGGCGGGAGGCCATGTCCTTTTTTGAATCGGACGAACTGATTCCCGCTGAATTGGGAGATCTTCAGATCGAGACAGATCGGCGTTTTACTCTTTCCTTTCACCATCCGGTGGTTCAACTTTTCCAATCGGACACCACACTGAAATCGGAAATCCAGTTTGCTTTTTATCGTATTCATGCTCATGTATTAAGTAATAAATGGCGTATACTGCTTCAGAAAAATCTGGATCAACTGTCTCTCAAAGCAGAAAAAGAGATCTTTAAACGCTACCGTCCCGTTCACCTCATTACCGAATTGTACTACGGCAACATCCAACTAAAAATAGCGCATTCCCTAGCCCATAAAATTAAGCCTCTGCTCCAAGCTAGCCCTTCTGAAGCTCCACTTACTCATGTAAAACAGGGCAAATTTGATCTTTACGAATTCAAACACCAGCACGTCCCTTTTGCCATGCGACTCGAAGCGCTAAAAAACTTTAGAAGTTAAGCAAAGAAGAAGGAAATCCGCTGCATCTTTGGCGGGTATTGCTTATTTTGCATGCACAAATTAATCCTTAAGCAAGCTGAAAACACTTCTCCTCGTATTTGCAAAAACACCTCAAATCGGCAAGGTAAAAACCCGACTGGCAAACGATTTGGGAGAGGAAAAAGCGCTGTGGATCTATCAGCAATTGTTAGACCGAACGGATGCGGTGCTGCAACAATGTAGCGGTGATGTCCATATTTTTTATGCGGGAGGTGCTGCCACAGAATTTGGAAATTGTTTTCAGCGGTTTCCCAAAACAAAACAGCAGGGCTCGGATTTAGGCGAACGGATGGAGGCTGCCTTTCGTTGGGGTTTTACACAAGGCTATCCCAAAATCGTTGGAATCGGAACAGACCTTTGGGGGATCAATCAAAGCCTACTCGAAGGTGCGCTCAGTGCCCTGGACGGCACCGAAGTAGTCTTTGGTCCAGCTACAGACGGCGGGTATTATCTACTCGGGATGAAAACATTGCAGGAGGCCCTTTTTAGAGATAAGGTCTGGAGTAGCGATCGGGTACTCCGAGACAGCCTCAACGATTTAGTGTCCAAACGCATTGCGCTTTTGGAAGAAAAATCGGATCTTGACTGTGTGGATGATCTGCTGCTTTACCCAGATTTAGTTAGCCGTCTGCATGCACATTTTAATCCAACTCCAAAAAAATGATGAAGGAACAAATTGAAGACAGTGTTCGCTTTTTAAGAGAAAAAGGAATCGACAGCCTTTCCCTAGGAATTGTTTTGGGAACCGGCTTGGACGGGCTGGCCGATGGCATCGAGTTGATCGAATCCATTGCGTATTCCGAAATTCCTCATTTTCCTACCTCGACTCAATCCTACCAAAAAGGGCGCTTGCTTTACGGCAGGCTTGAAGGTAAAAAAATACTTGCTTTTCAAGGACGCTTTCATCGCTATGAGGGGTATTCCTATTTTGAAATTACCTATTGGGTTCGGGTGTTTGCTGCACTGGGTGGAAAACGACTCCTGATGAGCAATGCCGCTGGAGCCCTCAATCTCAACTTTAAAAAAGGAGGGGTAATGCTCCTCACCGATCACCTCAATCTTCAAGACGGATCTCCCTTGGCCCTCAAAGGCATGGAAACCTTAGGGGAACGTTTTGTGGACATGAGTGCACCCTATGCCCTAGAACTCCAACATCAAGCGCTTGCCCTAGCTAAAAAAGAAAAAATTGAATTGCATCAGGGGGTGTATGTCGCCGTAGTAGGCCCCCAACTGGAAACCGCCGCGGAATACCGCTATTTAAGACTAATCGGAGCAGATGCAGTAGGAATGTCCACCGTGCCGGAAGTTATCGTGGCGCGTCAGCTCGGACTGGAGGTGGTTGCTTTTTCCGTTTTGACAGATGTTTGTGATCCAGACCACTTACAACCTATCGACATCCCCGATATTTTGGCGATGGCAAAAAAAGGGGAAGCGAACCTCATAAAAATAGTTAAAGGCTTAGTTGCTCAAACCCAAATCGACTAATTTTAATCAAATTTATGCCATGAGTTATTTAGAAACGACTAAAGATATTTACAAGGAAGCAGCACTTACCCCCGACGTTGGACTGTGTTGTACCACCACCCCCATTTGGCAATTTCCAGGCTTGCATATTCCTCTCGAAATGCAGGAGATGAACTACGGTTGTGGGAGTACGGTACACCCTCGCGATTTGATTAACAATCCCAAAATCCTCTATGTCGGTGTAGGAGGAGGGATGGAATTGTTGCAGTTCAGTTATTTTTCAAGACAAAAAGAGGGCGTTGTTGGGGTGGATGTCGTCGAGGAAATGTTGAGCGCATGCCAAACCAATTTTAAACTCGCAGAGGCACAAAACGACTGGTTTCAAAAGGACTTTGTCCGCTTAGAAAAAGGGGATGCTTTGCAATTGCCCGTAGCGGATTCCAGTATGGATGTAGCGGCACAAAATTGTTTGTTTAATATTTTTAAACAAGAAGAATTGAAACAGGCTTTAAAAGAAATGTATCGGGTGTTAAAACCTCATGGCCGACTGGTGATGAGTGATCCCATCTGCGAACAACCGATGAATGCGACGCTGCGCAACGACGAACGCCTTCGCGCTTTATGTCTCTCCGGATCCATCCCCCTTAACGACTATTTAAAGCTGCTCGCTGAAGTGGGCTTTGGAACGGTAGAGGTACGCGCCAAAAGGCCGTATCGTATATTAGATCCCGTCCATTACGCTACTCAAGAAACCCTTTATATCGAAAGTGTTGAAATTTGTGCAATCAAAGATCCGATGCCTGCGGACGGTCCCTGTATTTTTACAGGTAAGGCCGCTATCTATTTTGGGGCTGAACCTTTCTTTGACGATAAAAATGGGCATGTCCTCCTGCAAAATCAACCCTTAGCTATCTGTGATAAAACGGCGGGGGCACTCGCTGCATTAAACAGAAACGATCTTTTTATCTCTCCTTCTACCTATCACTACGATGGAGGAGGTTGTTGTTAACCCCAAAAAAAATCCCCCATGAAAAAAATACTCCTCCTATTCGTTTTTTGTGCTTTTCAATTGAACGCTCAAAAAAACAAACACTTCCGTTGGAATCAAATGTTGGAAAAATACGTCAGTGAAAACGGCCAAGTGGATTATCAAAACTGGCTAACAGAAAAAGAAAATTTGGATGCCTACCTCCTTACCTTAGCAGAACTCCCCCCGCTGGAATCGGCCTCCAAAGAAGCCGTACTCGCCTATTGGATCAATGCCTATAATGCCCTCACCGTACAATTAATTCTGGCGAATTACCCACTCAAAAGTATCAAAGACCTCAACGCCCCTTGGGATACCAACTGTTTTAGCGTACAAGATAAAAACTATACCCTTGGTGATATCGAACATCAAATCCTGCGAAAGATGGACGAGCCACGGATTCATTTTGCGATCAATTGTGCCTCTGCTTCCTGCCCCCGATTGCTAAACGCAGCCTATCAGGAAAAACAGCTGGAAGCTCAGTTGAATCAGGTTACTCGAGAGTTTTTACTCGACCCCTCCAAAAATAAGCTGCTCCCTGACCAGCTTGAATTGTCAAAAATATTTTTGTGGTTCGGCAAAGATTTTGGTTCCAAATCCGAGCGGCTCGATTTTATTCAAACCCACAGTGGAATTGAACTTGACAATCCAAAAATAGATTATTTACCCTATGACTGGAGCCTTAACGAATAAGATTCAACTCACCGTCATTGTCCCTGTGTTGAATGAAATAGAATTGCTCCCCCAATTTCTTTCTCACCTTCAAAAACAGTGGAAAACACCTCAAAAAATCATCTTAGTGGATGGGGGAAGTACCGACGGCAGTTGGGAATGGATTCAGCAAAATTGGAGCGAAGGGGGTTTTCAGACCCAAAGGGGTCGGGGGCATCAGATGAATTTCGGAGCCGAACAATCCACGACAGCTGGGTTGTATTTTGTCCATGTGGACAGCAAATTACCTCACCATTTTGATTTGCAAATCGCTCAAGCCCTTGAGGCTGGATGTCAAGCCGGTTGCTTTCAGTTGGTTTTTGATCACGCGAATTGGCTGCTTCGGAGGGCTGCAGCAGGAAGTCGATGGAATCATCTCTTGTGCAGAGGGGGAGATCAGTCGCTCTTTGTGCATCGAGAGCTTTTTCAAGAACTGGGCGGATACGACACCCGCTTTAAAGTATGTGAAGACCTGGATTTGATTAAACGATTGTATCGAAAAGTGAAGTTTCGGGTGTTGCCTCAAAAAATTCTAACCTCCTCTCGACGGTTTTATGAAAACGGGACGCTGCGGCTGCTTATTCACTTTGGAATAATGCATTTTTCTCACTGGCTTGGTGCAGGTCCGCAATTTCTTTACCGGTATTACGGCACCTTTGTTCGCTAGAACATTTCGCCTACAGCGGCATAGTAAATCCCAAAAATGAAGATCCATACGAGGGAACAAGAAATAAGAAAAATGAGGGCATACAGTGTTCCTGAAAACCAATCGAATCCGCTTTCAAATTCGCTTAAAATTCTTTTAAAAATGAGAATACAACACACAAAAAAAACGGCATATAAGAAGTAGAGCATAGGGTAAAGATTTAGGTTACAAAATGGGGGATTAGAGGTTTACATAAAAATGGGATGGGTTGGATACCAGGGTTTGAATTCTAGGTTAGAAGTAGGATAAGAATCGGTCGTCTGAGTCCATAAATTCACCTTGGATTTTGTCATCGTTTTGGGGTTAAAAGTGTTTCCAATGAATTAAAATATCTAAAGAAATTTCGCTTCAAAAAAATAGGTTTAATAAAGGTACAAATAAAATTATTGACCTAAAAAACGTATCTTAGTGAGATGATCACGGAAGCTCCCAAAAAATCAATCGTTGTATTAGGCAATGGCATTTCAGGCATTACGACTGCGCGTCTGCTCCGAAAACAAACAGAGGAATCCCTTACCGTGATTTCTGAAGAAACCCCCTATTTTTTTTCCAGAACCGCTTTAATGTATGTGTATATGGGTCATCTGCAGTTTGAGCATACCCAACCCTACGAAGCTGATTTTTGGAAAAAAAATAAAATTGATTTAGTTCAAAAGCGGGTAATCCAATTGGACGCTGAGAAGCAACAACTTGTTTTTGAAGATCAATCCACTTTACACTACGACCGTTTGGTTTTGGCCTGTGGCTCCGTACCCAATCGTTTTGGCTGGCCCGGACAAGACCTTGATGCGGTTCAAGGACTGTATCACAAAAAAGACTTGGACAGCCTCGAAAAATGGTCGGACACTATAGAAGAGGCAACCGTAGTGGGCGGAGGATTAATTGGCATTGAATTAGTAGAAATGCTCCACTCTAGGGGGAAAAAAGTGCATTTTTTTGTTCGAGAATCCAGTTTCTGGAATACGGTCCTCCCTCCAGAAGAATCGGAAATGATCAACCAACATATCCTGGCTCATGGAATCGATTTACAATTGGAAACCCAATTGGGTTCCATCGAGGGCGATGCCTCAGGCCGAGTATGCGCTGTAAGAACCAGTTTCGGCAACTTTTACCGTTCCCAATTTGTGGGACTTGCTGTAGGAGTCTCTCCCAATGTGGACTTCCTAAAAGGGAGTGGACTGGAACTGGGGAAAGGGATTTTAGTGAATCGGTATTTAGAAACCAACCTCCCCAACGTTTATGCGGTAGGGGATTGTGCAGAGCAGCGGGAACCTCACCCCGGCAGAAGAGCGATCGAGGCGGTTTGGTATACCGGTCGGATGATGGGCGAAACTTTGGCGCAAACTCTCGCTGGGAATAAAACGGCATACCAACCCGGCCCCTGGTTTAACTCTGCAAAGTTTTTCGATATCGAATACCAAACCTATGGACAAGTAAGTAACGCTCCAGACGCGAAAAAAGAAGACCAATTCTATTGGCAGCATCCCTTAAAAAATTGTGCCTTACGACTGAGTTTTCATCCGAAAACCCTCCAGCTCTTGGGAGGACACAGCTTGGGTATTCGCTTGCGTCATGCCTTTTTCGACGAATGGATACGGAAGCGATCTAGTGTGAATGAAGTGGTCAAAAGAATCGATACGGCATTTTTTGATCCGGAGTTTTCTGAGAATTACAGCTCGCAAATTCAAAATGCATGGGAATTAAAAAAATCTAAAATCGCCTTTAGGCTATAATAAAAAAACAATGCTCACTCAAAAAAAACAAAGTAGTCTAGGAATTGGTGTGGTAGGATTTGTCCTCCTTGCTACTGCTCTTTTTATCCCTTACGACAATAAAGTTGCGTTTCTTTCTTTGAGCTTTGCCCTGATGACCGTGGGGGGAATGCTCTATTTTCGAACCGTGTACGGAACCGCATTAGCAGGAATAAAAAATGATGGCGTTTGGTTTAGTGCACTCACTACCCGAGGACTCTCCGGTTGGATCTTGGGCCTCTTACTCACCGCATTTTATATTGCCATCTATTGGTATCCTGAGCTCCTTGGATACAATGCTCAAGGACAAAGTACAGGCATGGTCGCTCTTTTTGATCCGTTGAGTTATCTGCTCAATGGCAAAGCGGCAACCCAGTGGTTTCTCTACGGAACCCTCTACACTTTTGCCATACTCCTTTTCGGGGTCAAATTTATATGGAAATATTGGGGGCAACGCTACCAACTTTTTCGGACACTATCCGTAATGTTTTTTCAGTTGTGCTTTGCATTTATACTCCCTGAACTGCTTGCCAAACTGAATCCAGAGACTCCCTATTTTGCAAAGGACTTAAAAAATATGTGGCCTTTAAACTACTATTTTTTCGATCAGTGGCATTTGAAAAACCTACTTGACGGTGGGAATTTGGGACTGTTTTTTCTAATTTTTGGTCTGGTGATGATCTTTATCCTCTCCCCCCTACTCACCTACCGTTATGGCAAACGCTGGTATTGTTCTTGGGTCTGTGGATGTGGAGCATTAGCAGAAACCGCAGGCGACCCGTTCCGTCAATTGTCCAGTAAAAAAATTAGTGTTTGGAAATTTGAACGTTGGATGATTCATGCGGTTTTGGTTTTTGTATTGGTTACTACCGTTGCTGCTTTATGGTCGTTTTTATCGGATCATCCCGAATTGAGTTTTATCACCCGAAAGCAATTTATTGGCGTTGTGGTCAGTATACTGTTGATCACCATGCTGGTGCTCTTTTTTTGGAATAGCAACGGCTTAGGAAAAGACGCCAAATACACTCTAGTCAGCTTGGGTAGCGTACTTGTCCTGGTTCTGAGCATACAAGCATTTTCAGGACAATACCACATCCTCTTTTTAGACAGCTACAGTTTTCAAAAATGGTATGGCTTTGGTATTGGAGCGGCTTTTTCTGGAGTTTTAGGGGTCGGTTTTTACCCTTTCTTAGGAAGTCGGGTATGGTGTCGCTTTGGTTGCCCGATGGCAGCCCTATTGGGATTACAACAACGCTTACTCTCCCGATTCAGAATCACAACCAACGGCGGTCAGTGCATATCCTGTGGAAATTGTTCTAGTTATTGTGAAATGGGAATTGACGTAAGGGCTTATGCCCAACGAGGAGAAAACATCGTGCGTTCTTCTTGTGTGGGGTGTGGCATCTGTGCTACCGTATGCCCTCGTGGTGTCCTTAAATTAGAAAACGGCGATTTAAAAGGAAGAATCAACCGTCCCAACTACCCTCTTGGCAATACCCTAGAAGTTCACGACTAACCCTCTATTTTTCTTCTGAGGTTCAGTATCTTTGGCGATGATGACACGAATTGCCGTTCTTATTCCTGCCTATAACGAAGTGCGCTCTATCGGCCAGGTGATTGCCGCCCTCCCCCAAAGTGTAACTGAGGTCGTTGTAATCGATAACAATTCCACGGACGGAACAGCAGCTGAAGCGAAGAAACACAAGGCGATAGTCGTTCATGAATCGCGGAAAGGCTATGGCTACGCCTGTTTAAAAGGAATGGCTTTTTTAGAACAAAATCCTCCGAATATCGTGGTGTTTTTAGATGGAGATTACTCTGATTTTCCAGAGGAATTGGATAAAATTATAGCCCCAATTTTATCGGGAAAAGTCGATTTTTCTCTGGGGGCTCGAGTCAACTCTTTACGTGAAAAAGGAGCGCTTACTCCACAGCAAATTTTCGGAAATGCTTTGGCATGTACCTTAATGCGTTATCTGTATCAGAGTCGATTTTCAGATTTAGGACCCTTTCGTGCCATTCGCTGGGAAACCCTCCAAAGTCTCCAAATGAAAGACCAAACGTATGGATGGACCGTGGAAATGCAATTAAAAATTTTAAGAAGGAAACTACCCTATGCTGAAATCCCAGTGCACTATCGCAAGCGAATAGGCGTCTCTAAAGTTTCTGGAACGGTAAAAGGAACACTCTTTGCAGGCTATAAAATTTTAAAATGGATTGGAACTTTTTATTTTTCAGGATGGAAATAACGACCGCTCCTTTACTCACGATCCTCGTCTATCTCACCCTCAGTCTGTACGGCTTTTGTCTTGTCCTTATTTTGATCTACAGTTTAACCCAACTGAATATGTTGCGTTATTTGCTGCGTTATCTAAAAAAGAACCCTAAGGGCACACCTCCCTTCTCCGAAAACGACTTCCCCCAGGTCACCGTTCAGTTGCCCATCTATAACGAACGCTATGTGGTCGCGCGTTTGCTCAAATGCATTAGCGAATTGGACTATCCCCGAGACAAGCTTCAAATTCAAGTTTTGGACGATAGTACCGACGACTCCTTAGCGATTACTCAGAAGCTGGTTGCCGAGTATCAAACACAAGGGATTCCGATGGTACACCTCCACCGTTCCAACAGATCGGGATTTAAAGCAGGGGCGTTAAAAGAAGGGTTAAAAAACGCTACGGGTTCGTTTATTGCCATTTTTGATGCCGATTTTTTACCCGAATCCGATTGGCTATTAAAAACGGTTCCTCATTTTAATGATCCGAAAGTCGGGGTGGTCCAAACCCGTTGGGGACATCTTAACCAAAACTACTCCCTTTGGACTGGTGTTCAGGCTTTTGCATTGGATGCCCATTTTATTTTAGAACAGATTGGGAGAAACCAGCAGCACCACTTTATCAACTTTAATGGAACCGCAGGAATTTGGAGAAAAACCTGCATTTTGGATGCCGGAAATTGGGAAGGAGATACCCTAACTGAGGATTTGGATTTGAGCTATCGGGCCCAACTGAAAGAATGGAACTTTGTTTTTTTGGAGGAAGTCGTTACTCCTGCCGAACTTCCCGTTACTCTTGAAGCCATACGATCACAACAGTTTCGTTGGAACAAGGGGGGAGCTGAAAATTTTCAGAAAATGATTCTCCGTGTATTCTCTTCAAAAAAACACCCCCTAGGGGTGAAATTCAACGCCTTGATTCATTTATTGAATAGCAGTATGTTTCTCTGTGTACTCCTCGTCGCCCTGCTGAGTGTACCAATATTGTATATCAAAGCTCACTTTCCCGCACTGTCCTTCCTTTACCATTTGGGGAGCTTGTTTGTATTAAGTACGTTGATTTTCTACACTTGTTATTGGTTTGTCCATCGGTATCTCTACGGAAACGGACTGCCTTCTTTTGTGAAGTATACTCAGCGTTTTATTCTATTTTACGCCTTGGTGATGGGCTTTTCCATACATAATTCAATAGCTGTGTTAGAAGGTCATTTTGGAAAAAAAAGCCCCTTTGTACGAACCCCGAAATACAACATTTATGCAGATACAAAAGCAGTGAATACCGAATCCTATTCGTCCAAAAAAAGGTCGGTTTATACCTATATTGAGGGGGGATTTGCACTTTATTTTTTATTTGGTTTGTACAGTGCTTTTACGGTTTCTAACGGAGGTGATTTTGGGTTATTCCCATTTCATCTGTTGTTGTTTATTGGATTTGCTAGTATTTCTATCTTTGGATTAAGACAACCCCAGTAAATGCTTCAGCAACTTCCCCGTTATGTGATTCCCATTTTAATCCTACTCGGATTTTATACCTTGGCAAGTACGGTAAGTCGCTCGGAAACGGTACTGCTGCTCAGTGTGTATTCAGGACTTTTTGTATTGCTTTGGTTTTGGATTAAAGCCTACAGCACGCTGGGTGGTGTGCTCCTAGTCGGAATCCTTTGTAGGCTCGTTTTTTTTGATCATCTCCCCGAACTTTCACAAGATTTTTATCGCTATTTATGGGATGGACAGCTGCAACTCATCGGCATCAATCCCTACCTCCATACCCCAAATGAACTCATCTCTGTTGTCGGTTTTCCCGATGCGATGCTGTTGTATGAAAAAATGGGAAGTTTGAGTGCTGGCAACTTTTCCAATTATCCTCCTGCCAGTCAATTCCTTTTTAAACTCGCTGCACTTGCCCATGGAGAAGACCTTAGTGATGGGGTATTTGTCCTGCGGATGGCCTATTTTATTGGGGAGCTGGGGTTGTTTTTTGTAGGTCGAAAGTTGCTCCTTCAGTTGAACCTGGATCCAGTCCTTCTCGCTTGGTATTTTTTAAATCCTTTGGTGATTGTAGAAGGAATAGGAAATCTTCACGGGGAAAGTTTGATGCTCACGTTTACGCTTCTTGGCTTGTTGTTCCTTTTTCAAAAAAAAGCTGGGTGGGCGGGTGTTTTTATGGGACTAGCCATAGCCCTTAAACTTATTCCCCTTTTATTCCTTCCCGTTTTTTACAGGTTTTTGGGTGGCAAACGTTTTCTCTACAATTGCACTGCTTTACTTTTTGTCTCCCTCCTTATTTGGACTCCTTTTTGGGAGGGGAGCATGGCTGCGCATTATCAAGAAACGCTTCAATTGTGGTTTACGACTTTTGAGTTTAATGGGAGTATCTACAACATTATCCGAGCCCTTGGCTACCAAATAAAAGGCTATAATATCATTCGGCAAGTGGGAGCAGTTACCCCCTTTATCGTGATGGGCTTTGTTTTGATGTTCAGCTTCTTACGTTCCAACAGAAATCCACAGTCGGTCCTCAAAAGTCTGCTTTTTATCTTAAGTAGTTATTTTTTTATAGCAACAACGGTGCACCCTTGGTATATTATCAATCTCCTTTTTTTAGGAATTCTAAGCGGTTATGCCTACCCGATCGTATGGAGTTTGGTGGTATTTTGGAGTTATACCGCCTATGGCTCCGAAGGGTTCAAGGAGTCCCTTTTTTGGCAAATCACGGCCTACAGTACCGTTTATGGGGTTTTATTTTGGGAACTGTTTAAAGGTTCGTTAGGGGAGCATTTTCAAAAACCCAACTTCTTTACTACTGAGTTTTCTCCATATTCCTCTAGGTAAATCTTTTTTGGTCAACCCACCAAAAGTTACCCGATCCAAATGAATCACTTTTAGTCCTACGGCTTCAAACAATTTAATCAACACCCCTGGGCTTAGAGAATGCACTTCGATGCCAATTTCGTTTTTTGATTTGCCCTCCAAATGACTGATGGAATTTATTTTTACATGCTTCTCAAAAACCATTTGTCCATTTTTGAGTTGTTCGATCATTTCATGCGTTACACTTTGTTCCAGCGTCACTTGATAAACCATCGAAATGGAGGTGGACTGGCTTAATTTTTTATGCAACTCTACGTCGTTGGTGAACAAGAGGAGCCCGGTCATGGGTCTTCCCATATCCCCAATCGGAGGAAGAATCGCTTTAGAAGCTGTGCGGACTAATTCTTGAACGGATTTTTTGGTAACATTTCCGTGTGCTGTAGCCACAAACCCTTTGGGTTTATTAAGTAAAATATAAACGGGGGGGATTTTCTGTATGCGGGAACCGTCAAATTTTACCTCATCGGTAGGTCCTACTTGATACCCCATTTCTGTCACTACTTTTCCATTGACCTGTACCAGCCCCATTTTAATATTTTCATCGGCTTCACGACGGGAGCAAATCCCGGCATTGGATAAATATTTATTGAGGCGAACTCGGTCCGCAGATTTGGCTTTATTGGGAGCTTTATTTATTTTGGGAGCGTCTTTACTTGGCTTCATTTTCTTTAGTTCCTAGCGATAGATCAAAGCGATACTGAGAACGCCTATCAAAATCCACATTTTAATAAAATTATGGGACCAAAGGTACGCCTTTTCGCTTTTGGCAAGCCAAAGATGTATCAAAACAAAAATCAAAAAAGGAATACTTGCCCAAAAGAAGTATCGCATCCAACCTAAGGGTTGTTGAATCAAGGTATAGGTCGGTAAAAATGAAAGCAAAACCGAGAGAGAAACCATGGTTTTGGCGATGCCGTGATCAAAGACCACGGGAAGAGTTTTGTATCGTTGTACCCAATCGCCCCTAAAATTTTCTAGATCTTTAATCAGGTCACGGGCTAAAATCAGAAAAAACAAATAGGCAGCGTGATAAAAAATAATCGGGTCAAAATTTTTAAAATATAAGGTAATTGCCCAAAAAGGAAGGATCATTAACAGGGCTGAAAACAAATTGCTCAACCAAAACAAACGTTTGATGGTGTTGCTGTACAACCAAATCATGCTCATATAAAAGAGAAAAAACAAGACCACACGGATTGAAATGACACTAGCCAATACAATGGCGATCATGTTGAGAATGAGATAAAAAACCAGCTGATTTTGCTGTGAAATTACATGCTCTAGAATGTATTTTTTAGGACGGTTGATTTGATCTTTTGCCCCATCGTAGAAATTATTGATAATATACCCAGCTGCAGTAGAAAAGGCAGAAGCGGAAACAATCGCAAAAAAATTGAAGTCGAAAAGGAAATCTGACCAAGGAGTTTGTGGAGCAAGGATATAACGCGCCGTTAAATACTGCGCCAGTATCAAAACAATGATGTTGTACCCACGAACCAAACTGAACAAACTCAAAATTTTGAGTAGGCTACGCTGGTTTAAATCCGAAAGTGACATGGAGTGTTTTAGAAGTGATAAACCACCTCAAGGGGGTATTGTTTTAGGGACTTTTTGGCTTTTTCAAAATCTTGAGCAAAACCTAAAATAAAACCCCCGCCACCCGAGCCACAGAGTTTGAGATAGTAATCGTTGGATTCGATACCCTGCAGCCAAAGCTGGTGAAAAGCATCGGGAATCATGGGTTGGAAATTTGTTAAAACCAAAGCAGAAAGTGCCTTGATATTTTTAAAAAGCGAACTGATATTCCCTTTTAGAAAATCCTCTACGCAAGCATCTGAGCATTTAATAAACTGATCACGCATCATGTTACTAAAGGCTTCTTTTTTCATGTTTTCCATAAACATAGAAACCATAGGTGCAGTTTCTCCGGACTTTCCACTGTCTAATAAAAAGACAGCTCCTTTGCCTTTACTGTGCTGTGATGGGATGCCAATGGTTTGTATATTTTCCTTAGAATGGATTAAAATGGGCAGGCTTAAATAACTGTTTAAAGGATCGAGACCCGAAGATTTTCCATGAAAAAAAGATTCCATCTGACTGAAAACTTTTTTGAGGTATCCCAATTTTTCTTTGGTAAGGTTCTCCAAAACGGTAATCTTGCATTTGGCGTATTGGTCGTAGATTGCAGCAACCAACGCACCGCTACTGCCAACCCCATAGCCCTGGGGAATACTGCTGTCAAAATACATGTTTTGAGCTAAATCATTTTCTAATTTCTCCCAGTCAAATTCTACAATTTTAGGGCTTAAAGAACGGAGGTGTAGCGCAAAATCTTTCAGTTTTTGATTCGAATTTTGGTCAAAATCATCCCCTTCTGCAGGGATTTTTAGCGCGCCCCGATAGAAGTTATAGGGAATAGAAAGTCCTTTGGAATCTTTAATGATTCCGTATTCTCCAAACAATAGGATTTTTGCAAAAAATAGGGGTCCTTTCATATTTGAATAAAACGCTGATTCAAAATTACACTTTTTTAGCACCGCTTCCAACAGCGTCAATGAGGTATTGTCGATTTTGACAAAAATCGGCTAATTCTGCTTCGATAAAAGCCGCTACCTTTTCTCGAGTATGTTTGGGGTAAAGCAAATGAACATTTGCCCCAGCATCCAAAGTAAAACACAAGGGGGTTTGAGTAGTTTTTCTGAAATCCCAAACTTTCTGGATAATGGACAGTGTTTGAGGCTGCATTAAAATAAAATAAGGTAGGGAGGTCATCATCATTGCATGCAGCGACAAGGCTTCACTTTCAACAATTTCAATAAAGCCCTCCAAATCCCCCGCTTCCATAAGGGGAACCAGTTTACTAAGATTTTGGTTTGCTTGAATAAATCGTTTTTCCGCAAAAGGATGGTTGTGCATCAACTGATGTCCTTGGGTACTCGATACTTGTTTACTTCCTTTATCGACCAATAGAATGCTGTCTTGATAGGTTGAAAAAATGGGGTTTAGACTGGGTCCAAAAGGAGTGCTATACAGATCACTACTGTCCTTTCTGCAACTATTTTTTCCCCAAAAGCAAAGCGGTCCTTCAATACTTCTGGCCGCGCTTCCCGATCCGAGCCGTGCTAAAAAGGAGGCTTTTTGATTAAAATAGGTTGGATCTAGTTCAGGAAATAGTGTTTTTTCCATATCCAGAAGACACAAACTTAGGGCTGCCATAGCAGAAGCCGAGGAGGCAATTCCGCTGCTGTGAGGGAAAGAATTTCGACTCTCAATTTTGAGTGAATAGGAATCAATCCAAGGAATATAGGGTTTGATTCGATTGAAAAAAACGTTTAATTTCGGATGAAAGTCCGGTTTTAAAACCCCTTCAAAAGCAAATTCAAAAGAGAAAGTAGCCCCTGGGTTTGGGGTAAATGTTACCGCTGTTGTCGTTACACTGGAGGACAGCGTAAAACTCAAGGATGGATTTTTAGGAATTTGAGGTTCCGTTTTTCCCCAATATTTTATCAATGCAATGTTGCTCGGTGCTTCCCATTTCGTGTTAAAAGCAATGGGAGAGTTTGAATTTCTAGAAATAAAGTGCTTGCTATCCATTGACTACAAAGATACAGTTTTCAAGTGCAATGTTATGAACTTGGATTATTGGAAATCATAAATTTCCACTAGATTTACATTGATGAAAAAAAGAACGGCTTCCTATTTTATTGCTCTCCTTTCCGGGGTTAGTCTATCACTGGCTGTAGGCTTTCTGTCGAGTATCGTTACCCAGCAAGCCATACCCACTTGGTATGCTGGTCTTGAAAAACCATTTTTTTCGCCTCCCAATTGGCTGTTTGCTCCCGTTTGGACCTTGTTGTATATCCTGATGGGATGGGCTGCGGGAAGTGTTTGGCATTACGGAAAAAGACACCGTTGGGGAAAAACGGCTTTATACCATTTTGGGGCACAACTCATTTTCAATGGCTTGTGGTCTCTCGTGTTTTTTGGCTTAAGAAATCCTTTACTGGGGCTCCTAGTCATTATCACTTTATTGATTTTGATAGAACGAACCATCTATTGGTTTCGTTTGGTGGACAAAAAAGCAGCCTACTTACTCTATCCCTATTTCCTTTGGGTCAGTTTCGCAACTTTGCTTAACGGAGCTGTATGGTATCTCAATTAAACGGAAAAAAAGTCTCAGTTCTTGGGTACTCGTTCTGGAAAATCTGTGATTATTCCGTCCACCCCTAATGCAAGTAAAGCTGAGATCTCCTCGGGCTGATTGACCGTCCACGGATATATTTTTAATCCCTTTTTGTGAATTTTGGTGAGGTTTTCCTTGTTCAAGGATTTGTAATTCGGATTGATTGCTACCGCATTGAGTTCCTTCGCAATAGGCAAAGCATCCAGGGGATCATCTTCGGTTAAAATGGCAATAGGTACCTTTTGATTGACTTCGTAAAAAAGTTTTAATTCCTCCCAATCAAAACTTGAAATCAAGATTTTTTCTGCTGACCAGGTTTCCTTTTCAAAAAAGGTTTGGAGCATTTGATCCGTTAAAATTGCAGTTTGTGAACCTTTCAATTCAATGTTTAACATCACCCTCCCATTAATCAGGTTCAGCACTTCCTCCAAAGTAGGAATGGTAAATCCGTTTAAAACCTCAATGTTCCGTATGGAATCCAAGTCAAGTTGCTCAATATAGCCTGTGGCATTGGTTAATTTCTCCAGGGTTTGATCGTGAAAAACGACCAATTCCTCACTAGCACAGCGAAACACATCAATCTCAATACCATCTACTCCAAGCTCTAATGCCTTGGCAATGGAGGGCAAAGTGTTTTCAGCCAAATGCCCTCGAGCTCCTCGATGACCGATCACCAAAAGGTTCTTGGAAGGAGTACACGAGCTTATCATCAGACTCATCAATAGGAAAATTAAAATTGGTTTTTGAATCATTGGATTGAAGTTACTAAATTCAATTCGAAGGAGTCTACTTTATTTTATTCTTTAAGTAAAATCCAAAATTCCCAAGGTTTCATATCGTACTGATAGGATGTTGAAAGTTTTTGGGCTTTAAAATCGAAGTACCTCTTCAAGTTCCCGTCATAGGGCATGGTAAACTGGGCGTATTCTTTACTTAAGTTCGCCATGACCACCAAAGTGTCCCCCTCTTTTCCTCTCTTAAAAGCAAATACTTGTTGAGGCTTGGAAGTAGGCAATACTTCAAAGGATCCTCCTACAGCTCCGCTTTCTAAAGCTGGATGATTGTTTTTAAGGGCTCCTAATTGCTGTAAAAGCTCCATGGTTTTACCGGTAGTTTTTGGAAAACTGTCTTTTTCAAAAAAACGCAAGCGCTTGTTGAGATCGTATTCCTGACCTGAATAAATGAGTGGCATTCCCGGTAGAGTATAATCTAAAGCCATGAATACCTCGGCAGCAGCTCCATAACTTTCTTCCAGTGTTCCGTTCCATGAATTCTCATCGTGATTGGTTACAAAATTGACAACGATATTTTCGGGACCGTAGCGTCGGATTGTATTCAATACATGTCTTGAAAAGTCGGAAGCGTTTTTGCGCCCTTGAGCAATCTCCTTGGAGAGTTGATATCCCGGCCAATCGTAGGAAGCGTCAAATTTACTCACCAGTTCAAGACCCCCAGGATGATAAATGTCGGTCTCTGCTAGAAGAAAAACTGGTTTAATGGCTTTCAGCGCTTCAAAGGTTTTGTCGTAAAACTCTTGAGGAACCGCATAGGCTTGATCGATGCGATAGCCGTCAATAGCGGTTTCTCGAACCCAATACACCATGGCCTGTCTCAAAGCTTCTCTCATTTCTAAATTATCATAGTTTAAATCGGCAACATCCGTCCAGCCAAAAGATTTTCCAGTTCTAAAATCGATGGGATCTATAATTTCTCCCCTTCTGTTTTTTAGGTAATAATCACTGTGCTCTTTGATCCAAACATGGTCCCAACCCGTATGTCCGGGAACCCAATCCAAAATGACGTACATTCCCAATTCATGTGCTTTGTTGACCAAGGATTTAAAATCGGCTAAAGAACCAAATTCTGGATTGACTTTGGTATAATCAGAAACTGCATAATAACTTCCCAAAGGCCCTTTGCTTTTGGTTGTTGAAATGGGATTGATCGGCATTAGCCAAATGATCTTGACCCCCATTTTTTTCAATACGGGTAAATCCTCAGCAAAAGCATTAAAGCTACCCTCATTAGAATACTGCCTGATGTTTGCTTCATACAACACCGCTTTGGAAATAATCTCAGCATTTATGGGTTCTAAGCTTTCCTCTATCGGGGCTTTGGGTTCTGGCAAGCGAGCAGTTTCTTTCTTTTTACAAGAAAAAACAAAGAGGCTCAACATTAGAATCAGTTTTAATTTCATCTTTTCTATTTTGTGTTTTTTTGGGTCAAATGGTTTTCGTCGTCAATCCGCTCGGTGGGTTTTCCCTTTGGGTTACAGCTCATTGCACAAGACTAATTGAGTTCAATTATAAAGGTAGTTGAAGCGGGTACTTCAATAGTTCGATCGAATGTAAAACTGTTGGCCGTACTAATTTCATAACCTCGTTTCTTTCCAGCGATTCCCTCTTTAAAACGATCCAAATTTAGAATTTGATCTGAAGGATTGTTGTTTACAATCACCATGACACGCTGTTCTTGGGTATAGCGAAAGTAAACGTAAACGTCCTTTTCCGGAACGTAGTGCAGTGTTTTCCCAACATGGATGGCTTGATTTGTTTTTCGCCATTGGAGTATTTTTTTAGTAAACTCAAAGTATTCGTTTTGTTTAGGAGTTCGTTCTTCTTTTACAAAAGCGTTTTGCAAATCCGATTTCCAACCCCCGGGAAAATCACGGCGTATGTCTCCATCCCCGTTTTCTTTTTTTCCTGTCATTCCTATTTCGCTGCCATAGTATATTTGTGGAATTCCTCTCAAGGTCATTATCACACTGAGGAGTTGTTTGTAAGTCTTAACATCTGGATAAAAATCGTTGATTCTATTGGTGTCGTGGTTTTCAGCGAAAATTAAAAGTTGGTTCGTCTCAGGATAGAGAAAATCGTTTTGCAAGTTTTTATAAATTCGAGTGGTTCCGTGATCCCATTGAGAATTTTTTTCATTAAAAGCAGACACTAGGGCATCGTTTAAAGTAAAATCCATCACCGAGGGTAATTTAGAATTGAATCCCTGAATTGCGGCAATCGGACTGTTTTCTTGCCAATAGGAAAGGTGAATGCTGTTATGCATCCATCCCTCACCTACAATATTGAAATTGGGAAATTCTGCGCGAATGGCTTTCACCCAAGCGACCATGGGCTCAGGAGTATTGTAGGGATACGTATCCACTCGAAATCCATCGATTTGTGCAAATTCTATCCACCAAATTGCATTTTGAATCAAATAATTCAAAACCAATTCATTGTTTTGATTTAAGTCCGCCATACTCGGAACAAACCATCCCTGGAGTAATTCTTTTCGGTCAATTTCAGAAGCATAGGGATCAGAAAGCACTTCTTTTCTATGATTTGTATTGGTGTAATTTTCAAATTGATGTATCCAATCTGAAGTGGGTAAGTCCTTTACCATCCAGTGCTCAATTCCCCAATGGTTGGTCACATAATCCATGATGAGTTTCATCTGCTTGGAGTGTAATGCGTCTGCTAAATTTCGATACTCTTGATTGGTTCCAAATCTAGGGTCAATCTTATAAAGATCGCTTTGGGCATAGGTATGGTAGGAAACTCTAGCATCGTTATCCTCACAAAGTGGAGTAGACCACAATGCAGTTACACCCAAGTCCTCCAAATACTCCAAATGATCGAGGATTCCTTGAATGTCCCCCCCATGTCGCCCGTCTTGATTGGAGCGATCCGCTTGCTCCGTTACCGAAGGATGGGAATCGTTTGATGGGTTTCCGTTTGCAAAACGATCTGGCATTACCAGGTAGATGACATCTGAAGAATTGAAACTTTCAAGATTGGGTCTTGTCTCTCGTGCTTTGATTTCATAATCAAAGGAAGACTTTAAATTCCCATCTTGAAGGAAATTTATTTTAATTTTTCCCGCTTTTTGTTGAGCAAGGTTTAGTTTGAGAAAGAGATAATTTTTATTTTCTACTTCTCTCCGTTCGAAAGGAATTCGATCTGGAATTTCTATTTCATAATCCCCTAAATCTTTTCCGTAGAGCATCAACTGAAGCGTTTTTTGCTGCATTCCTTCCCACCAAAAGGGCGGCTCAATTTTTTCTATTTGAGCGGATGCTACTCCAGTTACAAAAAGAAAATAAATTAGCGTTTTATTCACCTTAAAAATTAAAAATTAGTCTTCCGGAGCCAGGACAATTTCTAGACCCTCCAATTCTGGAGTCATTTGAATCTGGCACCCCAAACGACTGTTTTCCTTTACGTAAAAAGCTTCGGAAAGCATGGCTTCTTCATCCTCAGATTTTTTGGGTAATTTATGATCACTTTCCACATAACATTGACAAGAAGCGCATAGTGCCATTCCGCCACAAGTTCCTTCTACAGGGAGTTCATAGGCTTTACAAATTTCCATTAAATTCATTTGCATGTCGGTAGGTGCAACAAGCTCATGGCGTTTCCCTTCTCTATCGGTAAGATATATTTTGATGTCTAAACTCATTTACTCAATGCTTTTAATGGTGGACTTTGCTGCTTCTTTCACAGAGCCATCAAAACCACTTACTCCACTAACGGTGGTATATTTTAAAACATTGCGTTTTTCAGGATGAATCCTCTTAAAAGCACTCTGACACATTAAAGTGGCTTCGTGAAAACCACATAGGATCAGCTTTAATTTCCCTGGGTAAGTATTGACATCTCCTATTGCGTAAATCCCAGGAATGTTGGTTTGATAATCAAGACTGTTGTCCACCTTAATTGCATTTTTTTCTATCTCCAAACCCCAGTTTGCTATAGGACCTAGTTTGGGTGTTAAACCAAATAGAGGGATCAAATGATCACAGTCGATTTGGTGAAGTTTTCCCTCCTGATTCACTGTAATTTGTTGAAGAACTGTTTCCCCATGAAGTTCTGTAACCTCTGCAGGAGTGAGGAGTTGGATCCGACCTTGATTCTTTAATTCTTGCACTTTATCTACAGAATCCAAAGCCCCTCTAAATTCATTTCTTCTATGGATCAGAGTGACCGAGGAGGCTAACTTTTCTAAAAAAATGGTCCAGTCCAAAGCGGAATCTCCTCCACCAGCAATCACGACCTTTTTATCTCGATAACGTTCGGGATCTTTAATTATGTAATCCACTCCGTTTTTTTCAAATTTATCCAAATTGGTTAAGGGAGGTTTTCGAGCTTCGAATGTACCTAATCCTCCAGCAATAGCGACCACAGGAGCCTGATGCTGAGTACCTTGATCTGTGGTTACAATAAACTGATCGTCTGGAGTTCTTTCAATAGAAACTGCACTTTCTCCTAAGGTGTAGCCTGGCTGAAAAGGAGCGATCTGAGTTTCTAATTTTTCAATAAGCTCTCCCGCCAAAATCTCTGGATGGGAGGGGATATCGTAAATGGGTTTTTTGGGATAAATTTCTGCACATTGTCCACCCGGCATGGGCAGGGAATCAATAAGATGACATTTAAGTTTTAAAAGTCCCGCTTCAAAAACAGCAAAAAGACCGGTCGGTCCAGCACCTATGATGAGGAGGTCTGTTTTTATCATTTTATTGGGGTTCTATACTGGTTACCGTTTCAATTTCTGGAAGATATTTTTTGATGGTCATTTCAACCCCCGATTTAAGAGTCATTTGATTGACACTACAACCCACACAAGCTCCATGAAGTTGCACTTTCACATGCTTGTTATTCTCTATTGAAACAAAAGATATGTCACCTCCATCTGAATTAAGAAAGGGTCTTATTTCATCTAAAGCTAAGTGGATTTTTTCGATGATTGCTTTTTGACTTTTGCTCATGACTTTACAGCTGCACAGCCTACTAAATTTGTAATTTCTACAGCTTTAGTTGGCGGTAAATTTTGATTTCGATATAAGATTTGGGAAACTAATTTCTTAGTAATTTCATTAAAATGATCGGCTAAATTGCCTTCCTTCTGGAGAACTGCAGGTCTTCCTACATCTGCTGCTTCTCGGATACTCTGCACCAAAGGTAAGGCTCCTAAAAAAGGAACGTTTTTGTCTTTAGCTAAATACTCTGCCCCTTTTTTACCAAAAATATAGTATTTGTTATCTGGAAGCTCAGCGGGTGTAAAGTAGCTCATGTTTTCTATGATCCCCAGTACAGGAACGTTAATACTGTCTTGTTCAAACATCGCGATTCCCTTTTTAGCATCAGCCAGAGCAATATTTTGGGGTGTACTTACTACAACAGCTCCATTTAGGGGAAGGGATTGTACGATACTCAAATGAATGTCCCCTGTACCGGGAGGTAGATCAATTAATAAAAAGTCCAGATTGCCCCATGCGGCATCAAAAATCATTTGATTGAGTGCCTTGGCTGCCATTGGACCTCTCCAAACAACAGCTTGATCGGGCTTAGTAAAAAACCCAATGGACAATACTTTAACCCCATAATTCTCAATGGGTTCCATTTTGGATTTACCCTCTATTTGAACAGAAAGCGGTCTTGCCCCTTCCATGTCGAACATCGTGGGAATGGAGGGTCCGTAAATGTCAGCATCTAAAATACCTACCTTACATCCCATCTGAGCCAAAGTGACAGCCAAATTTGCTGTAATCGTAGACTTTCCTACCCCTCCCTTACCCGATGAAATCGCAATTACATTTTCGATTCCTTCAAGAGGCTTTCCTTTAATCGGGACCTCTGGTTTTTGAGGAGTGAGTACTTTCGTATTTATTTTGATTTTAGCTTTTTCATACACCTGCTCATGAAGCGTTTTTAAAAGGGTAACCTCCAATTTTTTTCGTGCTTGCAAGCTTGGATTTTGCAGTTGCAAATCAATATCAATTTGATCTCCAAAGATCATGATATTCGACACCACTCCTTGATCTACGATATTCCCTCCCTCTCCAGGAAGGCTAATTGTTTTTAGTGATTCAATTACTGCTTGTTTGGTAATCCTCATAGCCCTTTGTGGTAAGCTACAAATATACTGCTAAGGATTTCAATATCAAAAGGTAAAGTATTTTAAAAGTCTCGCAGTTGTTCTAGCGGATCCCAAAAATAAGATTCGAAGTTTTGAATTTGATCTTGGATAATTTTGATTCCTTCGTTTTCCAGGAGTTGGTTCATCACATTGCTCCCCCCAAAGTGGTGCTTCCCTGTAAGTAAGCCTTTTCTATTGACCACCCTATGGGCAGGAATATCGGGATGAGAATGTGCAGCATTCATAGCCCAACCTACCATTCGAGAACTTTGAGGACTGCCTAAGTACTTTGCTATAGCCCCATAGGTGGTGACTTTTCCTTCGGGAACGGAACGAACCACTTCATAAACTTTAGAAAAAAAGGAGTTTTCAGTGGTCATCGTTTAAAACAAACTGCATATAGGTAATTGCTTTTTTTTCTTCCAAAAACTGTTTTTCATAAAAGGTTTGCACTGCAGTGGCTTCCAAAGGCGCATCACTATTGTTGTAAATGTTGTGATGAGCATATAAAATTTCACCGTGATTTACGACGGTTCCCAAAGTATAACCAAATAAAAATTCACTGTCTGTTTTGAGATGAATGATTCCTCCGGGTTTTAAAACGCGTTGGTAATTTTTTAAAAAAACAGGGTTTGTAAGGCGATGCTTCGTTCGTTTGTATTTTAATTGAGGATCTGGAAAAGTAATCCAAATTTCATCTACCTCGCTTTCGCCAAAGCATGAAGTAATTAATTCAATTTGGGTTCTTAAAAAAGCAACATTTGTCAAATTGGTCTCTAGAGCTGTTTTGGCACCCCTCCAAAATCGAGCGCCTTTAATGTCTAATCCGATATAATTCGTGTTCGCATTGTTTTGAGCGAGATGGACAGAATATTCCCCTTTACCACATCCCAATTCCAAAACAATGGGATTGTTGTTTTTAAAAAAATCGCTTTTCCATTTTCCTTTGAGGTGAAATTTATCTTGCTCTAATTCGATACGTTCGGGTTGGAGTACATTTCCAAAGGTTTCATTTTCCCTAAATCGTTTCAGTTTATTTTTACTCCCCACCAGATTAATTTTTGGGTAAAAATAGGGAATTTCACTGTTTTTATAGAGCTGATTTCTGATCTAATGTCAAGGAAAAAGAGAATTCTGAACCGACTCTAGCTTCACTTTCAACAAATATTTTTTCGTGATGAGCTTCGATGATGTGTTTTACGATAGCAAGTCCCAAACCGGAGCCTCCTTGATTCCTGTTTCGGGTTTTATCCACTCGGTAAAAACGTTCAAAAAGACGGGGCAAATGTTCTTCATTTATTCCTTCTCCATTATCCGTGATCCGAACTAGGATTTTGTTTTCTTTTAAAATCTCCACCCCAACTTCAGTCGTTCCACGCTCAATACCGTACTTTAAAGAATTGATGATTAAATTCGTTAACACTTGCTGGATTCGTTCTTCATCTGCATAGACTTGAATGGGTTTGTTGTAAACCTTGTCCATTTTTAAACTAATTTTCCGCTCTTGAGCTTGCCTCGCAACAAGTTCAAAAACGTTTTTGATTGTCTCAATAATATTGAATGAGGTCCAATTCAATTTCGCCATCCCCGATTCAAATTTGGTGATGAGGTCCAAATCCTTAATCACAAAATTCAGTCGATCAATCCCTTTTGCCGTTTGACTCAAATATTTTTTGATCGTCTTTTTATCTTCTACACCCCCTTCTAAAAGAGTGAGGACATAGCCTTCTATCATAAAAAGGGGAGTTTTTAATTCATGGGCAATATTTCCGATGAATTCTCTCCGATACGCTTGTTCTTTTTTTAGTAAGTCAATTTCTAAATTCTTATCAGAATTTAATTTTTTAAGATTTGAGGTGAGTAAATCGATGTCGGTGAATTGACTGATGGTACTGACATAAGAGGTGGTCGGAATTACAGAGGCATAAAGCTCTTTAACTCGAGAAAACAAAAAACGCTCTAAAGTATAGGAGAGGATTAGATAGGCTCCTATAAAAAATCCAAAAAATTCAAGTAGGAGAATGAGTCCATAGGAAGCAAAAGCGAGCTTAAAAACAAAAGCCAACAAAAGAAATTGAAGGAGCACAGCAGTAAAAGAAAAGATGAGAGCTGTGAGAAAACTGGCTTTGTTGTATTTAAGACGCATCATTGAATTCAATTCTCGGGTTGAACAAAGGTATATCCAACTCCTTTGATCGTTTTAAACCAATGATCTCCTAATTTTTCTCGGAGTTTACGGATGTGAACATCAATAGTCCGGTCACCGACAACAACATCGCTACCCCAAATTTTGTCCATGATTTTTTCTCGTTTAAAAACTTTACCAGGTTTGGATGCCAACAAAAAAAACAATTCAAATTCCTTTCTTGGAATGGAGAGTTCTTCTCCGTTAAGGGTTACTTTATACTTCTCCCTATCGATTCTTAAATTTGGAAATTCCAATAAAGTATCCGTACTCTCTACATCCTTGAATCTTCGGAGCAGTCCTTTTACTTTCGAAACTAAAACTTTTGGTTTTATGGGTTTGGTGGTATAGTCGTCTGCACCCGCCTCAAAAGCTGCTACATAGGAGTAATCTTCCCCTCTGGCTGATAAAAACATAATGACTGTATCGTTAAACTTGGAGTCTTGACGCAAACGCTCACAGGTCTCGATGCCATCTATACCGGGCATCATGATATCCAAAATTATTAAGTGTGGGATCTCTTTTTCGGCTACTTTTATAGCCTCCACGCCGTTGTACGCCGTACTTATTTGATAACCAACCCGCTCTAAATTGAATCGTATAATTTCTACAATATCGGGTTCATCATCAACTAAAAGAATTTTTATATTTTCTTTTTTCATTATGCTTTAAAGGTTAAAATTAACACTTTATTGAAGTTATTCATGTTATCAAATTATTATTATTGAGAATAAAACTCTAATTTTACGCTTGCAAACAAGCCCCAATGAAGCACTTCTTAGTACTCCTTTTTTTTGTTGTATCCATCACTATTCAAGCGAATAGCAATTCCTTTTTTGCTTTTAGTATGTCAACTACCAACCAACAAGACCGCTTGGAATTCTCCATTTTCCCAAACCCTTTAAAGGATCAAAGACTTTTCATACAGAGTGCTGGTGATCAGGAAAAACATATTGAAATCTATAATGTCCTGGGAGAAAAGAAATACGAAATTATAACCACAAACGAGAGTATTTTATTAGGCGAACTTCCTTCTGGTATTTACATCTTCAAATTGGAGCAAAATGGAATGAAAGGATTAAAGCGCTTGGTCATTCCCTAAAGTATCGAGCTTTTTTAGTTAATTTTACCGGATATGAGGTCTTCACTTACCGACTTTGAAAAAATATCCGATTCGGCTGCTTTCGAGGAACATGCCTTGGCACTTTTTCAATATCAGTTTGAACACAATGCGGTATATCGTTCTTATTGCGATCTGATAAATTGCTCCCCATCGGAAGTAAAAACCCTCCTCGAAATCCCTTTTTTACCCATCCAGTTTTTTAAATCGCATCTAGTTTCTTCAGATCAACGTACTCCAAAAATTATTTTTGAATCAAGTGGAACGACAGGACAAATCACATCCAAGCATCCTGTCTATGAGCTTGCACTCTATGAAAAGAGTTTTGAACTGGGCTTCAAACAATTTTATGGCAATCCTGAAGAATATGCTCTCCTAGCGCTATTGCCCTCCTATTTAGAACGATCAAATGCTTCCTTGGTCTATATGGCAAATCGTTTAATTCAAAAATCCAAACATCCTAAAAGCGGTTTTTATCTGAATGAATGGGAGCAACTTCACTCCACGCTACACGATCTCGAAAACCAAAAACAAAAAACAATCCTCCTGGGGGTTACCTTTGCTTTGCTAGAGGCTGTAGAACAATTTTCTTGGGATCTTAAAAACACCATCGTAATGGAAACGGGGGGAATGAAAGGCATGGGGAAAGAATGGGTTCGGACTGCCCTTCACGATCAACTCAAAAAAGGATTTGGAGTAGAACAGATTCATGCGGAGTATGGCATGACCGAGCTTTTGAGTCAAGCGTATTCCAAAGGGGAGGGTCTTTTTTATTGTCCTCCGTGGATGCGTGTTTTTTCCAGAGCCCCTGAAGATCCTTTTGAAATTCAAGGCCCCTTAAAGTCGGGAGGCATCAATATTATTGATTTAGCAAATGTAGATTCCTGTGCTTTTATAGCCACCGAAGATTTAGGTGTCGTGTATGAAGGGGGTGGATTTGAAATTCTAGGTCGTTTTGATCAAGCAGAAGTTAGGGGCTGTAACCTCATGGTGGTTTAATCTTCAATTTTAAGAATAAAATAATTTTTCTTCCCTCGTTGTAGAAGCACATATTGATTTGCAATCAAATCCTCATTTCGTATTGAATATCCTTCTTTTATTTTCTCCTTATTCACCGAAATTGCATTTTCCTTTACTGCACGTCTTGCTTCCCCATTAGAAGGCAAAAACCCAGTTTCTGAAGCTAAGGCAGCGACTATATCCAAACCATCGGTAAGTAAACTTCTTTTGATTTCTGCTTGGGGTACTCCGTCAAATAAATCCAAAAAGGTTTCCTGATCTAATTTTTGTAACGATTCTCGAGTGGCTTTTCCAAATAAAATTTGTGAGGCTTCTTGAGCTTTAATCAACTCTTCTTCCCCGTGAACCAAACGGGTCACCTCTTCGGCTATGGTTTTTTGCAAGACTCTCAAATGAGGGGCAGTTTGATGTTCTATCATGATCTGTTGAACGGCTTCTTCACTTAAAAAAGTAAATATTTTAATGTAGTTTTCCGCATCATCATCGGAGGTGTTTAGCCAAAATTGATAAAATTTATAGGTAGAGGTTCGGGTCTTGTCCAACCACACATTCCCGTCTTCTGTTTTTCCAAACTTCGTGCCGTCTGTTTTTTTTATCAAAGGACAGGTAATGGCGTACGCCTTCCCCCCTTCTTTTCTTCGAATCAGCTCCGTTCCAGTAGTAATGTTTCCCCACTGGTCACTCCCTCCCATTTGTATTTTACACCCCAAGGTTTTATAAAGATGAAGGAAATCAAAACCTTGAAGCAATTGATAAGTAAACTCCGTAAAGGACATCCCGACTTTAGCTTCCGAGCTGAGTCGTTTTTTTACCGACTCTTTGGCCATCATATAGTTTACTGTAATGTGTTTTCCTATATCACGTGAGAAGTCGATCAAACTGTAAGACTTCATCCAGTCGTAATTATTGACGAGAAGAGCTGGATTGGAAGTGTTTTTATCAAAATTTAAAAACTGTTCCAATTGTTTCTGAATGCCGTTGCAATTTTTTTCGAGCGTTTCTTGATCCAATAAATTTCGTTCGTCCGATTTGCCCGAGGGATCACCGATCATTCCTGTAGCTCCACCCACCAAAACAATAGGGGTGTGCCCAGCATTTTGAAAATGCATCAAAATAATGATCTGAACCAAACTCCCAATATGGAGGGAATCCGCAGTAGGATCGAATCCAATATACCCTTTAGAAGCTTCCGTAAGTAAAAATGTTTCGGTATCGGGCATGATATCGTGAAGTAAGCCTCTCCACCGAAGTTCTTGTACAAAATTAGTTGGCATTAATTTTTTGTGTAAAGATAGATTTATCAAAGGGAATCCAAAAATCAAAATCAAAAAAGTGTACTTTCGTCTCTATGATATTAGTAAGCGGTGGTACCGGAATGGTTGGAGCGCATCTCCTTTTTGCATGTGCCCAAAAAAAGCTTCCTATACGTGCTCTTTTCAGAAGAAAAGAAAGCCTTCAAAAAATCGAAACTCTTTTTAAAATTTTAGCTCCTGACCATCCAGAGTATTTCTCAAAAATCGAATGGGTACAAAATGAAATTAATGATCTTCTTGGGCTTGAGGCAGCTTTTGTGGGGGTAAAACAGGTGTATCATTGCGCTGCAAAAATTTCATTTGCTCAATTTCATCAAAATAAGCTCCTCAAAACCAATATTGATGGGACGGCAAATATGGTAAACTTATCCCTCAAGTATAAGGTTGAAAAATTTGCCTATGTAAGTTCTATCGCTGCACTTGGCGCAGAACAAACCATTCCTTTGGTCAATGAAAATGATTTCTGGAATTCCGATCTTAATCACACCACCTATGCCTATTCTAAATACGGAGCCGAATTGGAAGTTTGGAGAGCTTCCCAAGAAGGGTTACCGGTTGTGATTATTAATCCTGGAATTATTTTAGGAAGTCATTTTTGGGAAAGAAGCAGTGGAACACTTATCAGCAAAATAGCCCAAGGGCTTCGTTTTTATCCTACAGGGAATGCTGCCGTGGTTGCCTTGGAGGACGTTGTCAATATTCTCGTGCTTCTCATGGAATCCGATCACCAAAATGAGCGGTATATTTTAGTTTCAGAAAACATAAGCTACAAAGACCTTCTTAGCAAAATCGCAACTGTTTTAGGTAAAAAAGCACCCTCTATTCCCCTATCAAAATTCTTATTGTATTCGCTTTATATAATGGATAAAACCCTTTATGCCTTGGGTTTGAAAAAATCCTTTTTAAGTCAAGCCTTGATTGGTAGTCTTTGTAGTGAGCAAAAATACGACGGCTCTAAAATTGAAAAAACACTCCCGTATACCTATCAAAAAACAGACGTTACTTTAAAGCAAATCAGCAAAGATTACAAGCTTTATTACTGAGAAGCTTTTTCTTTATCTATCACCTCATTTATACTGTCTTGTATTTTTGTCAAACGCTCCAAAACATTATTGTGCATACGGAAATAGGTTCTGGGAAATTTTGAATAATAACTTTCACTTTCTACCAGTTGCAGGGAGTCAATGCCGTATTTGATATAAAGATAGGGTTTGCCCAGTACGGCTTCAAAATCAGGGTTTTTGGGATTGTACGTATACATGGTATTCATTAATGTGGCGTCGAAGATGATGTTTTCCATAACAGACTCTTTGATTAAATTGTCTGGTTTTTCGACGGATCCCGTGCTGCTGCAGTACTGAAGTAGTAGGGTGGTGAGTAAAATTCCTAAAAGAGATTTTATTTTCATTCTCTATCAAATGTTAACGCCTCGGCGGCAGAGATTGGATTTACTTTTCCCTCTAGATAGGCCCAATGTCCATTCAGCAGTGTACGCTCTACTGCTCCTTTAAAAAGAGTTCCTTCAAAAGGAGACCATCCACATTTGTAGAGGATATCCTCTTTGACGACCTTAAATTCCTTTTCGAGATCAACGACTACTAGGTCAGCAAAATAGCCTTCACGAATATATCCTCGATCTTTTACATCAAAAAGGATTGCTGGATTATGACACGCCTTTTCTACAAGCTTTTCAAGAGTCAACCTTCCTTGATGATGCGCTGTAAGTAATGCAGGTAAAGCATGCTGCACTAAAGGTCCACCCGAAGGTGCTTTTGCATAGGCTTGATCTTTTTCTTCCAGGGTATGCGGTGCGTGATCAGTGGCGAGTACATCGAGTAAATCTGAATTTAATCCTTCCCAGAGGGCTTCTCTATCGGCTTTTGTTTTTACAGCTGGGTTCCATTTGATATGCGTTCCTTTGTCCAGATAATCCTCAGCGGAAAACCACAAATGATGCACACATACTTCCGCAGTAATTTTTTTGTCTTTTAAAGGAATATCGTTGCTGAAAAGGGCTAATTCTTTTGCCGTAGAGAGATGGAACACATGAAGTCGAGCGCCTGTTTCTTTAGCGAGAGCTACCGCCTGGGAGGAGGAAAGGTAACAAGCTTCCTCACTCCGAATTAAAGGGTGTTCAGAAATTGGGATGGCTTCTCCGTAGTGTTCTTGTGCTTTTTTAAAGTTATCCCGAATGGTTTGTTCATCTTCACAGTGCACGGCAATTACCAGTGGAGTGCTGCTAAAAATTGAACGCAATACTGCTGGATTATCAACGAGCATATTACCTGTAGATGAACCTAAAAACAATTTTAATGCAGGAACTCGTTTAATGTCTAAAGCAAGAATTTCGTCTAAATTATCATTTGTTCCGCCAAACATAAAGGCATAATTGGCAAATGAAGTCGCAGCAGCGAGCTGATTTTTTTCTTCCCAAGCCAATCTCGTAGTGGTTTGAGGTTGGGTATTCGGCATTTCAATAAAGGAAGTGATTCCTCCTGCCAGTGCGGCTTTGGATTCCGTTTCTATATTGGCTTTATGGGTGAGTCCTGGTTCTCTAAAATGCACTTGATCATCAATGAGACCCGGAAGGACATACTTTCCATAAGCATCGTACACCTCATCTGCAAGCGCGGTTGGAATGTCATCGTCAATTTTAAGAATCCGTTTCCCTTGGATCAACAAGTCAAGAGTTTGAATTCTATTTTCATTGACAATCGTCGCGTTTTTTATCACCAAAGTTCTGGTGTTTCTCATCGAAATCGATTTTTAAAGATGCGTAAAAATAAAACACCAAAGAGAGCTTCCCAAATAATACTTCCATTCATTTTAGACTTCCCTTTTGTTCGGTTTAAAAAAACTATCGGATGCTCTTCTAACTTAAATTTCTTGAGCCAAGCTTTGTATTTTAATTCAATTTGAAAAGCATATCCCACAAACTTGATTTGATCCAAATCCATGGATTCCAAAACCTTTCTTCTATATCCAACAAAACCTGCGGTAGCGTCCTTGATCGGCATTGAAGTGATCAGTCTTACATAGAGCGAAGCAAAATAGGACAGTAAGATTCTGCTCAAGGGCCAATTGACTACATTCACCCCCTTCACATAACGAGAGCCAACAACCACATCCGAATCTTTTTGCAAAATGTTGAGCATCGGACTCAATTCGTTTGGATTGTGAGAAAAGTCAGCATCCATTTCAAAAATATACTCGTAATCCCTTCTCAATGCCCATTTAAAACCATGGACATATGCACTTCCTAACCCGGTTTTATCAGAACGCGATTCAAGAAATAATTGATGTGGAAAACGGCTGATCATTTCCAAAACTTCTGCCCCAGTTCCGTCGGGTGACTGGTCATCAACCACCAAGATATTCACCCCTAATTGGGTGTCAAATACCGCCTCAATTATCGATTTGATATTTTCAATTTCGTTATAGGTTGGAATGATTATTAATGTTTTCTCCATACTCGTACCGTAAAAGTAGGAAATGTATGCACAACATATTACTCCAAACACTACAATAATTTTTAAGAAAACCTTTAATTTTAGTGCATGGGAGAATGGATTTACAGAACTGATCTGCATGCCAGTTGGATGAGTCTGATGTTTTTTATCAATATAATATTCATTTTAGTCCTTTTTAAAATTGATGCCGGACGGCTTAAAGCACTTCTAAACTTATTAAAACCCGTAGTTTACTTTGGGAAATACGGTAACGATAAAGAACTCAACTATTTTACTTTTTTTAATTTATTTAGTTTTTTAATTGTGAGCTCCGCCCTTGCTCTGGGTTATTTTTCATTTTCTTCCTACACCTCTTCACCGATGGTGTATGATTTTGAATTTTTCTACTTACTTTTTGGTTTGATTTTCATTTTACTCAGCAAACACCTCATTGCAAACTTTCTTTCCAAGGAAATGGGATATCTGGAGCGAATACGATTTCTTTACTACAGAAATTTTACCTACGCTACTCAATTTTCAATTATCTTGATGGGACTTTTGTTTTTATGGAATTACAGTAGTATTCCACTCCTTTTAATAGAAACCTTAATCGTTTTCACTGTTTTACTGTGGATTTTCAATCAAATTCGATTATTTTTTTCTTTTTTTAAATCCCATCCTCAGCATCTTGTCTATATTATTCTTTATCTTTGCACATTCAAAATAGCACCCTGGTTTTGGGTCTATTATGTATTTATTGAAACAAAATTGTAATTGAACTAAATTATGAAAGTGAAAACTATTTTGGTTTCTCAGCCTGAACCCTCCTCTGAAAAATCCCCTTACAGCAGACTCCAAGAAAAACATAAACTCACTATAAATTTTCGTCCCTTTATTCATGTAGAAGGTTTGACAGCCAAAGATGTAAGGCAGCAAAAAATTGATTTCAATAATTTTGAAAACATCGTACTAACTAGTCGTAATGCAGTTGATCATTTCTTCCGATTGTGTAAAGAAATGCGATTTACTGTTCCAGACAGCACTAAATATTTTTGTCAATCAGAAGCAGTGGCTTTTTACCTCCAAAAATATGTTGTCTATAGAAAAAGAAAAATCTATGTCGGAGAACGTAGTATTCAAGATTTGGAAAGTGTCTTTAAAAAATTTCAAAAAGAGACCTTTCTCTTTCCTACTTCTGACCTCTTAAAACAAGACGTGCCCGATTACTTAGACCATCTTAAAATTAAATGGCAACGTGCCATTCTTTATAAAACTGTAGTCAGTGATTTGTCTGATTTACGTGATGTTTATTATGATATTTTGGTTTTTTTCAGTCCTTCAGGTATCGAATCGCTTTTTAAAAACTTTCCAGATTTTAAACAAAATAACACGCGTATTGCTGTCTATGGAAACTCCACAATTAAAGCTGCAGAAGATTCAAATCTCAGAATAGACATTAAGGCACCAACTCCCGAAACACCTTCTATGACGATGGCTATTGAGAAGTACATCGAAGAAGTCAATAAATAAGTTATTTTTTTAAAAAATTAAAAGCAGTAAGTCCCCAGCCTGCGATCAATAAAAAACCACCCAAAGGAGTTAGTGGTCCCATCCAACTGATATTTATTGGGATCAGACTTTTGAAACTCAATAAAAAAATACTTCCTGAAAAGAGTAGGACACCAAAAACCATGAAATAAACAGCTATCATTTTTCTTTTCTCTGAGTGAAATTCAAAATTCGAGAGTAGAAGTAAAGCTAAAGCATGATAAATCAAATACTCAAGTCCAGTATGAAAGCTTTCTAGTGCAGCTGAAGGAAGAACACTTTTAAAAACATGACTGCCCAAAGCCCCTAATACAACCCCAACCAACATCATAAGGCTTCCAAAGAGTCGAATCTTTCTGTTCATGAAATCGATATTAATTTGTTATTTTGTTTTAAATTTAAAACAGAAATTAGATTAAACCATATAATTTAAAGTAAAAAAAGAAAAAGAATTTATAAATGAAAATATCCGAACAAACCATTGTAATCGATGGGATTGACAAAATCATTCTAAAATTATTAACCCAGGATGCGCGCACGCCCATCATGGCTATTGCAAAAGCAACTGGCATATCGGGTGCAGCGGTTCATCAACGCTTGAAAAAACTCGAAAAAGCAGAAGTAATTTCTGGATCTCAAATCATTTTGAACCCCAAAATATTGGGATTCAAAACCATGGCTTTCATCGGAATTTATTTAGATAAAGCGATTCGTAATCCTGAGGCTGTTAAGCAATTGGAACAAATTGATGAAGTGATTGAATGCCATTACACCACAGGGAATTGGAGCATTTTTGTAAAAATACTTTGTAGAGATAACGAACATTTGATGGAGTTACTCAACAAAAAGATTCAATCCGTGGAAGGCGTGTCCAGAACAGAAACCTTTATTTCCCTTCAACAACAACTTAACAGACAGATCCGTCTTTAACTTTAATCTCTTCTCCCACCAAAAACTTGGAAAGCGAAATAAACTAAGGTGGCTAATGATCCTAACGCAGCAACTACATAGGTACGAGCTGCCCATTTTAAAGCATCTTGAGCGCCTGCAAGCTCCTCTTTGGAAACCATGTTTTTTCGTTGAAGCCAATCCAAGGCTCGATTTGAGGCATCGTATTCTACGGGAAGGGTGATAAAACTAAAAAGCGTACCTACACCAAAAAGACCGACACCGATCACGGCAATAGTAAAACCGTAAGGGACAATCTGCATCAACACTAATCCTCCGATGATCACAAGCATGGATAAGTTTGAAGCCACACTAACCATAGGCACTAAAGTAGATCTGAGTTGAAGCCATTGGTAGGCCTGTGCGTGTTGAACTGCATGACCGCATTCATGAGCGGCTACTGCAGCGGCGGCGGCATTGCGTTCGTTGTAAACTGAATCGCTTAAATTCACAGTTTTGTTTCTAGGATCGTAATGGTCTGTTAAAGAACCTCGAACGGATACCACCTTGACATCACGAATTCCGTGATCCGATAGCATTTTTTCAGCAATCTCTTTACCCGACATGCCGTTGCGTAACTGTTTTTGAGAGTAGGTTTTGAATTTACTTTTGAGAGTACTACTCACCCACATACTCGCCAGTGAAATGACAATAATAATTAAGTAATAAGTTCCCATGATTTTTTTTTGTAAAAATAATACAATTCAGGTCTTTCGAATGCTATTTTTAAATTTTAACGTATGCTTTACAAAACAAAATTAAAAGACAATATTGATGATTTTATTGGGGACAATAATCCATTTCTTAGGTGTTTTGCCTTCTAAATATTCTGAAGTTCGCGTGTCATTCAACACCGCTTCTTGTATCCCTTTCTGATCCAATTGTAAGGAAAGCTCCAGAGTAAAACGCATTTTACCATTGAATGAAACCGGGTAGTTTTTGGTGTCCTCAACCAAATACCCTTCCTCGAAAACAGGAAACTCTACCCGAGAGATATCCGTTTTGTTCCCCAGTCGTTCCCAAATTTCTTCAGCTAAATGAGGAGCAAAAGGAGAGAGTAAAAGGGTTAAAGGACTTAAAATAGCTTTACTATGGCACTTTAAAGTCGTTAATTCATTCACACAAATCATCAGACCGCTGATACAAGTATTGAATGAGAAGTGCTCAATGTCAAAAGTGATTTTTTTAATGGTTTCGTGTAGAATTTTAAGTTCCTTATTAGAAGGTTGTTGCTCGTGGACTAGCCATTCTTGGTCGTCGTAAAACAAACGCCAATATTTTTTTAAAAAGTTGTGGACTCCAGAGATCCCTGCTGTATTCCAGGGTTTTGCTTGCTCTATAGGACCCAAAAACATTTCATACATCCGTAATGTATCGGCTCCATATTGTTCACAAATGGCATCGGGATTAACAACATTATATTTTGATTTGGACATTTTTTCAACCTCCCTACCCACTTTATAAACCCCATTTTTTAATTCAAAATCAGCATTTTGAAATTGAGGTTGCCATTGTTTTACCGCTTCAATATCTAATTCATCTGCGCTGTTCACGAGGTTGACATCGACACGTATCGGTTCCATTTGAACCCCCTCCGGTATTGCGTCTTTGGAAAGGAAGGTCTGGGTGCCGGGCTTACGATAAACGAAGGCTGAAGTTCCGAGTATCATTCCTTGGTTGATTAACTTTTTGGCGTATTCTTCAACGGGCAATAGCTCCAGATCATATAAGAATTTTTGCCAAAAACGCGAATACAATAAATGTCCCGTAGCGTGTTCACTTCCCCCTAAATACAAATCGACTTCTTTCCAATACTTCACCGCTTCCTTTCCTGCGAAAGTATCCGAATTGGAAGCATCCATATAACGATAAAAATACCAAGAACTTCCTGCCCAACCGGGCATGGTATTCAGCTCCAGAGGGAAAACGGATTTGTTATCGATTCGTGAATTTTCAACTACCTTTTCATTGACGGTATCCCACGCCCAATAGGGTGCATTCCCTAGTGGTGGTGCTCCTTCTGGAGTGGGTAAATACTTTTCTACTTCAGGCAAGTGTAAGGGCAAATGTTTCAACTCAAGAGGCTGGGGCAACTGGTCTTTGTAATACATGGGGATGGGTTCTCCCCAATACCGCTGTCTGCTAAAAATTGCATCTCGGAGTCGGTAATTAGTAGTGCCCTCACCGCATCCTTTTTTCTCTAAAGCTTGTATTACGGATTGCATCGCTTCTTTGTAAGCAAGCCCTGTTAGAAAATCAGAGTGATCGATAATTGTCGATCCCTTGTCTTCGAAGGCCTCCTTTTCAACAGAAACCCCTTGAAATATATTTTTAATAGGAATGTTGAATTCCTTGGCAAATTCATAATCGCGCTGATCACCACAGGGTACTGCCATCACTGCTCCAGTTCCATAATCTGCAAGCACATAGTCTCCAATCCAAATGGGAATGCGTTCTTGAGTAAACGGATGCAATACATAACTTCCCGTAAATACCCCCGTAATGTTCTTTACATCTGCCATACGCTCCCGCTGCGTCCTTTTTTGGGTTTCTTGAATATAAGCCTCAACAGCCTTTCTCTGTTCAGGTTGGGTAATCTCTTGAACCAAATCCAACTCGGGAGCAAGGGTCATGAAGGTTACTCCAAAAATGGTGTCAGG
This sequence comes from Flavobacteriaceae bacterium, assembly GCA_017858055.1. Classification (GTDB taxonomy): domain Bacteria; phylum Bacteroidota; class Bacteroidia; order Flavobacteriales; family Flavobacteriaceae; genus MS024-2A. The sequence goes on along the minus strand of JAFMCA010000002.1, from coordinate 50,561 downwards.
ACGGGTAGTAAAAACCTCGATTTTCTTATTATGCCCTTCGATCTGAAAAAAAACTTTAGCCCCAATGGATTTCCCGATCCAATTTCGCTGCATTTCTTTTAGGGATTCGGGCCAATCTATTTGATTTAATCCCTGAAGCAAACGCTCGGCATATGCTCCAATACGCATACTCCATTGCTTCATTTTTTTCTTCGTTACGGGATAGCCCCCACGCTCGGAAACTCCATTAATGATTTCGTCATTTGCTAGTACCGTTCCCAGATCTGCACACCAATTCACCTCCGTTTCTGACAAATACGCTAGACGATAGGACAAAAGAAGGTGTTGTTGCTGTTGAGATGTCATGCTCCTCCATTGTTCAGCTGAGAAATGTTCTACTGAACTGTCACAAACCGCATTAACCTTGTTATTTCCGTGCTTTTCAAAAAGGGCGATCAAGGAACTTATGGGTTGAGCTTTATCGGTATTTTTACAATAATAATGATCAAATAGAAGGAGAAAAATCCATTGAGTCCATTTATAAAAATCAGGTTCTGAAGTCCGCACCTCTCTACTCCAATCAAATGAAAATCCCATCTGATCTAATTGCTGGCGGTAACGATCTATATTCTCTTGAGTGGTTTTAGCGGGATGTTGTCCTGTTTGAATAGCATATTGTTCTGCAGGTAATCCAAAAGAGTCATATCCTTGGGGATGAAGGACATTAAACCCTTGGTGTCTTTTGAAACGTGCATAGATATCACTGGCGATATAGCCCAAAGGATGCCCTACATGCAGCCCTGCCCCTGAAGGGTAAGGAAACATATCCAAGATGTAAAATTTTGGTTTTTCCGAATGGTTGCTCGCCTTAAACGTTTGGTTTTTTGCCCAATAAGCCTGCCATTTTTTTTCAATATTCTTGAAATCGTATCCCACTTGTTTTATGATATTGGATGATGTAGAAAGGCACAAAAATACGCTTATTGATCGAATGGTAAAAAGATTATTTTATCTAAGTTGCCGTCTTACAATTCTTTCCTATTTTTACATAAACATTCACAGTGTCTAAAAGCTTTCAAGAAAAATTTCAAAAAAGAAGGGTTCTCACAGGGTATTTTTCCGTAGTGGTAAGCATCAGTCTTGTATTATTTTTCGTAGGAGTCTTAGGTTTGTTTTTGCTAAACACGAGAAAGGTAGCTTCCTACTTCAAAGAACAAATTGTAATGACGGTCTATCTGAAGGATAGTGCGAAAGACATTGAAATCACCCAATTGCAAAAGAAAATCCAACTGGATCCCGCTACAAAATCTGTGAATTATATATCCAAAGAGGAAGCCGCAGCCCAATATGCTAGAGACATCGGTGAAGATTTTTTAGAGTTTTTAGGATACAATCCCCTGCTCAATGCTGTAGATGTTTATTTCAATGCAGCCTATGTAAATACTCTTAGTCTAACCCAAACCCAACGAGAACTAGAAACCGCAGATTTTGTGGATGAGGTCGTTTTTGATCAGCCTTTAGTTACGCTACTCGATGAAAATATTTTGCGGATTTCATACATTCTTATGATAACCACGCTACTTTTTATCGGCATTGCTCTTTTACTCATTAACAGTTCCATCCGATTATCCATTTATTCAAAACGGTTTATTATCAAAACCATGCAATTGGTTGGGGCAACTAAATCCTTTATTCGAAGACCCTTCATATGGACACATTTGCGATTGGGTATTATGAGTTCCCTGATTGCATTAATCGGATTGAGTCTTGTTTTTGTCAAAATCAACCAACGATTTCCAGAACTTAAAATGCTAGATCAGCCCCTTGAGTTAGGAATTGTTTTTGGAGGTGTACTCGTTTTGGGAATCGGAATTACTGGAATCAGTACTTTTTTTGCTACTCAACGCTATTTAAATTTAAAGTCAGATGCCATTTATTAAATTTGCCCTATGAATCCAAAACCTTCGTCAAAGAAATTTTTATTTGGAAAACGAAATTACCAATTTCTATTTCTTGCCTTATTTGTGATCGCCCTGGGATTTATTTTGATGACTGGCGGAGGCAGTGATGACCCCAATTATTTTAACGAAGCTATTTTTAACTTTAGACGTATTCGTTTAGCACCTACTTTAGTGCTTATCGGTTTTGGAATTGCTATGTATTCCATATTAACCAGAGAAACACCGAAAAAATGAGTGTAATTGAAGCCTTTGTTTTAGGTGTTGTACAGGGACTTACTGAGTTTTTACCCATCTCTTCCAGCGGACATCTCGAACTTGGAAAAGCCTTATTTGGATTGAATGCATTAGGTCAGGAAAGTTTATTTTTAACCATAGCCCTCCATGTAGGTACAGCTTTGAGCACTATAGTCGTTTTTCGAAAAGAAATTGTGGGGATTTTCAAAGGTCTTTTTGTTCCAAGAAAAAATGAAAGCCACGCTTTTGCGATTAAAATTATTATTTCCATGATTCCCGCTGTTTTGGTAGGTTTGTTTTTGGAAGAACAGATTACTTCCTTATTTGATCAAAATCTAATCTTGGTAGGGAGCATGCTTTTGCTCACAGGACTTATCCTCTTTGGGGCTGACAAAACATCCAAAGCCAATGGCGAAATAGGTACGCTCAAAGCATTTTATATTGGTATAGTTCAAGCAACAGCCATCCTACCAGGTATATCAAGAAGTGGTTCTACTATCGCAGGAGCACTTATCTTGGGAATTGATCGAGAAAAAGCTGCTCAATTTTCATTTCTCATGGTACTCCCCCTTATTTTTGGAAGTATGGCAAAATCGCTCCTTGATTTTGATGGGATTCCCTTACAGATGGAGGTTCTGCCTTTGTTTGTTGGATTTCTTGCTTCCTTTATTACAGGTGTTTTTGCATGTCAATGGATGATTGCTCTTGTTAAAAAAAGTCAGTTGAAGTATTTTAGTTTTTATTGTTTTATTGTTGGAGGATTTACGCTTATCTATGGATTTTTTTAAACAAACGTTTACCGCAGAATCCCTACAAGAAGGGCAGGTATTCCTTCTAGACAAACCCCTAGGTTGGACTTCCTTTCAAGTGGTCAACAAAATACGCTGGCACCTTAAAAATCTAACGGGATTAAAAAAGTTAAAAGTAGGCCATGCAGGCACTTTAGACCCTTTAGCTACTGGGTTACTTTTGGTTTGTACAGGAAAACAAACGAAATCCATTGAATTGTATCAAAACCAAAGCAAAGAATACACTGGTACCCTATGCTTAGGAGCAACCACCCCCTCTTTTGATCTCGAAACCGAAATTGATGCGTATTTTCCTACGGAACATATTACTAGGGAAAAAATTGAGCAGACTTTGGGGCGATTTAGGGGAGAAATTGAACAATATCCCCCCGTATTTTCTGCTTTGAAAAAAGATGGAAAACGCTTGTATGAATATGCTCGGGCTGGTTTACAACCTGAAATTAAATCCAGAAAAGTAACGGTTTCCACATTTGAAATACTCCAAATGAATTTACCAAAAATTGAGTTTAGGGTTGAATGTAGCAAAGGAACTTATATTCGAAGTTTGGCGCACGATTTTGGTAAAGCATTAGCATCGGGCGGTCATTTGTCTGAGCTTAGAAGAACTAAAATCGGAACTTATACTATTGAAAATGCTTTTGGCATGATGAGTGTATTAAATGAACCCGCATCAACAATGAAACGTGTGACCAGTAATTAAATGTTGCAATGAAAAAAGATAACGACATCACGCTAAACCAGCTTAAAAAAAGGGGATTTATTGCATCACCTATCGATCCAACTCTCGATTTGCCTAACGCAATTCAGAAACTTAAAAAGGAAAAAAATGCTGTTTTGCTTGCGCACTACTATCAAGATGCTGCCATACAGGAATTGGCAGACTACTTGGGTGACAGTTTGTACCTCGCACAACAGGCAGCAAAAGTGGAGGCTGATATTATCGTTTTTGCAGGAGTTCACTTTATGGCAGAAACTGCTAAAATTATAAATCCGACAAAAAAAGTTCTCTTACCTGATTTAAAAGCAGGGTGTTCATTAGCGGACTCATGTCCTCCAGGAGATTTTGCAGCATTTAAAGCACAACATCCCGAGGCGATAGTTGTCACTTACATCAACTGCTCTGCAGAAATAAAAGCCCTGAGTGATCTTGTTTGTACCTCAAGCAATGCCGTAAAAATGATTGAGAGCATTCCCAAAGATCAAGAGATCATCTTTGCTCCTGATAAAAATCTTGGGCGCTATTTGATCAAGGAGACAGGAAGAGACATGATCTTATGGGAGGGTTCATGTATTGTCCACGAGGCTTTTTCATTTGATAAAATTGTGGCATTAGCCAAACAATACCCCAAGGCTAAATTCATAGCACACCCTGAAAGTGAATCTCCAGTTTTAGAAATAGCACATTATGTAGGAAGTACAGCTGGACTCCTCCGATTTGTAATTGAAGACCCTTCCGACACCTACATTGTAGCTACAGAGGCAGGAATTCTTCACGAAATGAAGAAACGATGCCCTACTAAAACTTTTATTCCAGCTCCCGTTGAGGACGATACCTGCGCTTGTAGTGAATGTGCTTTCATGAAGCTGAACACACTTGAAAAACTATACAATTGTATGGTATATGAACTGCCTGAAATCATCTTGAAACCAGAACTTATTGCTGCAGCTAGACTTCCTATTGAACGAATGCTAAAACTGAGTTAAGAATGATCAAAGACATACTGGTTATCGGTACAGGTATTTCGGGCTTGACTTTTGCCATACATCTCGCTGAGGAAAATCCCGAGGTTTCGATGGTGCTTATTTCAAAAAATGAACTGAATGAGGGAAATACACGCTATGCTCAAGGTGGAATTGCTGTAGTCTCTGATTTTAAAAAAGATTCCTTTGAAAAACACATTGAAGACACCCTATCCGCAGGCGATGGTTCCTGCGACCCTGAAGTTGTTAGATTTGTAGTCGAAGAAGGGAATGAACGATTACAAGAACTCATTGCCTGGGGTACTGAATTTGACACCAAAAAACAGAAATTAGACCTTGCTCATGAGGCAGGGCACTCCGAAAAACGAATCGTTCACTACAAAGACAAAACAGGACTCCAAATACAAGAGGCCTTGATTGAAAAAATCAAAACATTTCCCAATATACAGCTACTAGAAAGACACACCTTGGTAGATTTGATCACTGATCATCATTCGAAGTTGAAAGCAAACCGCTGTTATGGTGCTTATGTAATTTCTCAGGAAGAGGAGAAAATTATCAAAATCACTGCCAAAATTACGGTTCTCTCTACCGGAGGCGCAGGAAGTTTGTATTCCCACACAACCAATCCTGAAATTGCTACTGGTGATGGTTTAGGTGCTGCATATCGCGCCCGAGTATTGATGGAACGACTGCCTTATGTGCAATTTCATCCCACCGCTCTAAAACCACAGATCAACGGTCAAACTTTTTTAATTACAGAAGCCCTTCGTGGAGCTGGTGGAAAATTATTCAATACGGCTGGAGAGCGTTTTATGCTTAAAAATGATCCCAGAGCGGAATTGGCACCACGAGATATTGTCGCTCGAGGGATTCAAGCTGAAATCCAAAAACAAAAAGAAGATTATGTTTGGCTCGATGGTTCTGAAATTGATTTGAAACAATGGAAAAGTCATTTTCCTACCATACTAGAAACCTGTACTAGTGTTGGGATAGAATTGCCTAAAGACCCCATTCCTGTGGTTCCTGCAGCACACTACTTTTGTGGTGGAATTAAAGTGAATTCTTCCAGCGAATCGAATCTTAAGGGACTTTACGCAATCGGGGAATGCAGTATGACCGGTTTACATGGTGCAAACCGACTGGCTTCCAATTCCCTTTTGGAATCATTAGTTTTTTCTAGACGAGCCGCGAAGGATGTCCAATCGGCCTTAAAGCAAAAACTCCCCGATCACGATTTTTATAACTCGATACCCGAATGGGATGGGGATTCGTATTCCAACAGTTCAGAAATTAAATCCATCAAGTCCTTGCGGCTTGAATTACAACAATTGATGACCAAATATGTTGGGATATTTAAAACAAACGAAGGACTCGAATTTGCAGAAAATCAAATTGATAAAATATATAAAAAGGTCAATCTGATTTACAATAAACACAAACTAACCTATGGGCTTTGTGAACTGAGAAATATGGTGAGTATTGCCTATTTAATTACCAAGCAATCCCAAGAAATAACCGAAAACAGAGGAGTTTTTTACAATCATGACTATGCCTAACAACTACTTTGAGCGTTATCAAAATCACTTTGAGCACTTTATCGATGAAGCTCTGAAAGAAGATATCGGTTCTGGGGATCACAGTTCACTGTCCTGTATTGAGGAAGCTTCTAAAAGCAATGCTGTACTACTTGTAAAAGAAGTTGGAATCATTGCTGGAATGCAGTTGGCGAAACATATTTTTAAGCAGTACGATCCCGCACTTGTTTTTACCCCTTTCGTTGAAGATGGTTCTAGGGTTGAGCTCGGAGATCAAGCATTTACTATAGCTGGCTCTACACGTTCCATTTTAGCCACCGAACGTTTGGTGCTCAATACCATGCAGCGAATGAGTGGAATAGCAACGAGGACTCATGAACTTCAACAACTGATCCAACACACTTCGTGTAAACTTTTGGACACTCGAAAAACAACACCCAACTTCAGGTATGCTGAAAAATGGGCGGTAGAAATTGGTGGAGGCACGAACCACAGAATGGGATTGTTTGATGCGTTAATGATCAAAGACAATCACGTTGATTTTTGTGGAGGTATGACCCAAGCTCTTGAAAAAACAAAGCGCTATTTAGAACCGTTAAGAACAAAGTTGGAAGTTGTTGTGGAATGTAGAAATGCACATGAAATTGAACAAGTCCTTCCATTTTCATTTGTAAGCAGGATATTATTAGACAATCATAGCGAATCCGAATTAAAGCAGGCCCTCCATCAAATAGGAGGAAAGAAACCCACCGAGGCTTCAGGAAATATAACGGTTAAAAATCTTGTTGCGGTCGCAGAAACAGGAGTGGATTATATATCCATGGGTGCCTTGACCTACGACGCAAAAAGTATCGATTTAAGTCTGAAGGCTCTTTCAGATTAAATAAACTTATTTTTCAGGGCAGATGCTCAGAATGTTCCTTCGGAGCCTGACAAATTCTGCTTTAATTTTTATATTTGTTAATACATTTTTCTCAATGAAATATCGAAGAATTCTTTTAAAATTGAGTGGCGAAGCACTCATGGGTGATTTAACTCACGGAATAGACCCCATTAAAATTGACACGTACGCCAAAGAAATTAAAAAAGTTTTCGATAAAGGTGTTGAAATAGCGATTGTAATCGGAGGGGGAAATATCTTTAGAGGCATTTCTGGAGCCAGCAAAGGGATGGACCGAGTACAGGCAGATTACATGGGAATGCTTGCCACGGTGATCAATGGTTTAGCCTTACAAGGGGCCTTGGAAAATAACAATGTACCGACCCGTCTCCAAACCGCCATCAAAATTGAAGCAATCGCAGAGCCGTTCATCAAAAGAAAAGCGACACGTCATCTTGAAAAAGGTCGAGTAGTAATTTTTGGATCAGGCACTGGGAACCCGTATTTCACAACCGACTCTGCGGCAGTACTTCGCGCTATTGAAATCAATGCGGATGTGATCCTTAAGGGGACTCGAGTAGATGGTATCTATAACGAAGACCCAGAAAAAAACGACAAAGCCACCAAATTTGACAAACTTTCATTTGATGAAGTGCTTAAAAAAGGACTTAAAATCATGGATACAACAGCCTTTACTTTAAGTCAAGAAAACAAACTGCCAATTATTGTTTTTGATATGAATACCCCCAATAATTTGTACCGCGTTTTGGAAGGAAAAAATGTTGGAACCCGAGTTGATCTTTAAAACACAGTTATGGAAGATGAAATGAACTTTATTGTAGATAGCGCTAAGGAAAATATGGATCATGCCATTGCGCATTTAGAAAAAGAAATGCTCAATATCCGCGCTGGAAAAGCGAATCCCATCATGCTAGCAGGAGTCAAAGTAGAGTATTATGGAACACCGACACCCCTTTCCCAAGTTGCAAACATTAGTACTCCCGATGCTCGAACGCTAGCTGTTCAGCCATGGGAAAAAAATCTGATTAGTGATATAGAAAAAGCCATATTGATTGCCAATTTGGGTTTAAATCCTATGAATAACGGAGAATCTATCATCATCAATATTCCTGTTTTAACAGAGGAAAGAAGAAGAGATTTGGCAAAGCTCGCGAAAGCAGAGGCAGAACATGCCAAAATCGGTATTCGTTCTGCTCGCAAAGAAGCAAATAATGAAATAAAAAAATCAGATGCTTCCGAGGATGTACAAAAGAATTATGAAATTGACATCCAAAATTTAACTGACGAGTACATCAAAACAGTTGATGAAATATTCAAAGTAAAAGAAAAAGAAATTTTAACCGTTTGAGGGTAACCTAATCAGCACTGGTTAACTAGGCTTCATGAAGAAGAACAACGAATCGAATATATGGGGCCTTGTAGCGAGGCTTATTTTAAGAAATAGATTAATTCTCCTTTTGGGAATCCTCAGCATGACTTTTTTTTGGGCTACCCAATGGAAGTACATGCAATTTACCTTTACGGAAGCCAACCTTCTTCCAGACGATCATCCAGAAAACATCCTTTACCAATCCTTCACAAATACTTTTGGAGAAGAAGGAAATGTCATCGTAATTGCAGTACAAGACAGTCTCTTTTTTACCCCTACAAAACGGAATGCATGGCGGGAATTAAACAGCAAAATAAACGCCTTTTCAGAAATCAATCTCGTTCTTTCAACAGATAATCTACAAGAATTAGTCAAGGATGAAAAAAAGCAAGAGTTTCGATTAGAAGAAGTTCAGTTGAGCACAGCTAAGGATTCGGCATCCATTACAAAGTTTAAAGAAAAGCTATTTCTAGAACTTCCTTTTTACAATAATTTAATTTTTGATAAAGAAAACAATACCCTACGATCAGTGATCTATATGAATCCTGATATTGTAAATACTGCCAAACGAAAAGATTTTATTTTTGACCGTTTTATTCCCTTAATCGAGTCCTTCGAAAAAGAATCCTCTTCAGATGTTCACGTCTCGGGCATGCCCTATATCAGAACCCTAAACGCCCAAAATATTGTCGATGAAATTGGACTTTTTGTTTTGGGGGCAACCTTCATCACCTCATTGATCTTCTTTTTATTTTTCAGGTCGTTTAGAGCAACTTTTATTTCACTTATTGTGGTTGCAATTGGTGTAATGTGGGCTTTTGGAATATTGGGATGGTTGGGTTATGAAATTACAGTGCTTACAGCATTAATCCCCCCATTAATTATTGTTATAGGAGTCCCAAACTGTATTTTCCTCATCAACAAATATCAACAAGAAATTGCTAAACACAGTAATCAAGCAAAGTCCCTCCAACGAGTTATCGTAAAAGTGGGCAATGCAACTTTAATGACCAACCTTACCACTGCTTCTGGTTTTGCAACTTTTATCTTGACAAACAGTAAAATTCTTAAGGAATTTGGTGTGGTTGCTTCGATAAACATCCTTGCTATTTTTGTATTGTCCCTTCTCATTATTCCAATCTCATACAGTTTGATGTCGCTCCCAAAGAAGAAACACCTCAAACATTTAAAAAACAAAACCATTGATTTATTTGTTCAATGGATGGAAAACAAAGTCAGGAAAAAAAGGGTCAATGTATTTGTAGTTTCCCTCATCGGGCTTATTGTTGGGATCATTGGAATCTATCAGATTAAAATTTCGGGAAGTTTGATCGAGGACATGCCCAAATCCGCAGATTTTTTTCAAGATATCCGTTTTTTTGACGAGAATTTCAATGGCATTGTTCCTATAGAAATCTGGATCGACAGCAAGCGTGAAAAGGGAATAGTAAAACCCGCTACCTTACAGCGGATGGATCAACTTCAGGTTCTTATCGAGGAAATTCCTGAGCTGGCTCCCCCCCTCTCCGTTGTGAATGCTGTCAAATTTGCTAAACAAGCTTATTACAACGGTAATCCAAATTATTATTCCTTGCCTACCTCTCAAGAAAACAGCTTTATATATCCCTATCTTAATAATGCTAAAGGAAATAATCTACTTATTAACGGCTATGTAGATTCTACTGGACAATTTGGAAGAATCACAACCTATATGAAAGATATAGAGACCGAGCGGATGGAAACTATAGAAGATGACCTGAGAGCGGCAATGAAAAAAATCTTTCCAGAAAACCGCTATGGTGCTGAAATTACAGGAAAAGCCTTGCTTTTTTTAAAAGGAACCAAATACTTGATTAATAACTTAATCATCTCTTTAAGTCTTGCCATTTTATTGATTGCCCTTTTTATGGCGTTTTTGTTTCGTTCTTTCAAAATGATCATTATATCCTTAATCCCCAATCTACTTCCCTTAGTCATTACTGCTGGAGTGATGGGATTTTCGGGTATCCCTCTTAAGCCCTCAACCATACTTGTATTCAGTATTGCTTTTGGTATTTCTGTAGATGATACCATACACTTTTTAGCAAAATACCGTCAGGAACTTATCTCTAATGGTTGGAAAATAAATAAGGCGGTTTTTGCCGCACTTCGTGAAACAGGAATCAGTATGTTTTACACTTCCATTGTCCTCTTTTTTGGTTTTTCTGTATTTATGAGTTCCAATTTTGGGGGGACTCAGGCTCTTGGAGGTCTTGTAGCAGTAACACTTTTAATGGCGATGCTTGCTAATCTTATTTTATTACCCTCGCTACTCATCTCCCTACAAGACACCATAAGTAATGATAAAGTGCTTAAAAAACCTAAAATTGAAATTCTCGACCACTAAGTGCCCTCAGGGAATGTAGCGGTTTTTCTGAAATAAACTTATCTTTGCAAGGTCTTACTGAAGAACAGTATCGCAATTAATTTTGAATAGAATTTAGATTGAAAAAAGGGTATAAATTCCCATAATCTCAGTCCAAAAAAAATAACAATGAACGCAAAAAAGATAAAAGCTATACTTGAACTCAATCCTGAAAACCAATCCTGTAAGGTTCAAGGCTGGGTAAGAACCTTCCGAGCAAATCGATTTATTGCTCTAAACGATGGATCTACCCTAGAGAATTTACAGTGTGTTGTTGATTTTGAAAAGATCGAGGAAAGTATCCTAAAACAAATTACAACAGGTGCAGCGCTGGAATTAAAAGGTAAATTGGTGGCGAGTCAAGGAAGTGGGCAAAAGTTGGAGCTTCAGGTGGAGGAGTTACTTTTAGTAGGTGCCTGCGATCCTGAAAGCTATCCTATACAACCCAAAAAACACAGTTTAGAATTTTTACGAGAAAAAGCACATTTGCGTATTCGAACAGCTACTTTTTCTGCTGTAATGCGGGTTCGTTCTGCACTCTCTTTTGCTGTGCATCAGTTTTTTCAAAACGAAGGCTTTGTTTATGTCAATACGCCCATCATTACAGGAAGTGATGCAGAAGGAGCTGGTGAAATGTTTCGTGTTTCTACTTTAGACCCCAAAAATCCAAAACTGGATGAAAATGGAGCGCCCGATTATAAGGAAGATTTTTTTGGAAAAGAAACCAACCTTACCGTATCTGGACAATTAGAAGCAGAAGCCTATGCTCTTGGTTTAGGAGAGGTCTATACTTTTGGCCCAACCTTCAGGGCTGAAAATTCAAACACTACACGTCATCTCGCTGAATTTTGGATGATTGAGCCTGAAATGGCATTTTACGATTTGAATGACAATATGGATTTGGCGGAAAAATTCATCACCAGTGTTTTGAAGTATGCTCTCGAAAATTGTCAAAAAGATCTTGAATTTTTAGATGATCGCTATAGTAAGGAGGAAAGTTCAAAACCACAACACTTGAGAAGTGAATTGAATCTATTAGATAAAATAAAATTTGTAGTCAACAACGAATTTAAACGGGTAAGTTATACTGAAGCCTATGAGATTTTAAGAAATTCAACCCCCAATAAAAAGAAAAAATTTCAATACCCTATCAATGAATGGGGTGTAGATTTACAAAGCGAACACGAGCGCTTCTTGGTAGAAAAACACTTCAACTGCCCAGTAATCCTTTTTGACTACCCGGCTGATATAAAGGCTTTTTACATGCGAAGAAACGACGATGGAAAAACGGTACGAGCAATGGACATTCTTTTTCCTGGCATCGGAGAAATTGTAGGGGGCTCTCAGCGAGAAGAACGGCTGGATGTTTTGGAGAAAAGAATCAAAGAAATGCAGATTGATGCCAAAGAATTATGGTGGTATTTGGATCTCAGACGCTTCGGAAGTGTCCATCACAGCGGTTTTGGACTTGGTTTTGAACGACTCGTCCAATTTACAACTGGAATGGGGAACATACGTGATGTTATTCCCTTTCCAAGAACTCCTCAAAATGCAGCATTCTAATATGTAATGGGTAAAATCTCTATCTTTATAGAAGTAAAATAAAACCATGCTTAAACAACAGCTCCAAATAAAGATCTCACAGAAACTGTCTCCTCAGCAGATTCAGCTGATGAAATTGATTCAGTTATCTACGCTTGATCTTGAACAGAAGATTGAAGCTGAAATGGGAGAAAATCCTGCCTTGGAAAGTGGTGTGGAAAACATTTCTACTGAGAATCAAGAAATGGATTACGAGGAGAGCACAAAGATAGAGACTGATGAAATTGATATTGATCAATATTTAAGCGATGATGAAATTCCTTCCTACAAACTTTACAGCAACAACTACAGCAGTGATGATGAGGATCGGACCGTCCCATTAAGTGGAGGAATAAGCTTCCATCAATACCTACATCAACAGATGGGTAACTTGATCTTAAATGAAGATGAAATGCAAATTGCTGAATTTTTAATTGGCAGTATAGACGACAGCGGGTACCTAAGAAGAACAGATAATGAGCTGATCGATGATCTTGCTTTTACCCAAAACATCTTTGTGGAAAAAAATCAGTTAGAGCGAGTTATCCGCTCTGTCCAGTCACTCGATCCTCCAGGAGTTGGTGCTCGTGATTTAAAGGAATGTCTCCAGATTCAACTTGAAAAAAGGAAAAAAGATCGCCCCGAAGTTATTCACGCTTTAAAAATCATTACGGAAGAATTTGAACATTTCAGCCATAAACATTATTCCAAACTTCAAGATCGAATTGGAATCACTCAAGAAGAGCTAAAAAAAGCATTGGATCTCATTAGTCGACTAAATCCAAAACCGGGAGGAGCTTTATCCTCCACCATCCAAAACACACATGTCGTCCCTGATTTTATTTTAACCCTAGAGGACGGTAAAGTTGAAGTCCAATTGAATCGAAGAAATACCCCTCAATTAAAAATTTCAAATGATTATAAGGAGATGCTTGCGGGGTATCAAGTCAGTCAAAAAAAGAGCAAACCTCAGCAAGAGGCGGTTCAATTTATCAAACAAAAATTAGATGCTGCGAAATGGTTTATCGATGCTATCCAACAACGGCACTTGACGCTGACGCTAACCATCAATGCTATTGTGGAGCACCAAATGGAATATTTCTTAACAGGAGATGAGCGTAAACTGAAGCCTATGATTTTAAAAGACATAGCCGATAAAGTCAACATGGATATTTCTACCATTTCAAGGGTAGCCAACAGTAAGTATATCGAAACTCCCTATGGCGTCAAACTTCTCAAAACTTTTTTCTCTGAAGGGCTTAAAAACGAGGAGGGTGAAGATGTATCCTCAATTGAAATTAAAAACATTCTCAGTCAATTCATTGCCGAAGAAAATAAAAAAAAGCCGCTAACCGATGAGTATCTTTCCAAACTCATGAAGGAGAAAGGCTATATCGTAGCTCGAAGAACTATTGCAAAATACAGAGAACAACTCGATATTCCCGTAGCTCGATTGAGGAAAGAACTCTAATTACAAAAAGTAAAAAATTAACCCAATCTTAATCGGATTCAATTCTAAGGGAAGGGTTTGACTGTCTACTGACGTCTTAGTAAAGAAAGGGCTCAAATGATAGGCTAAATAAAAATTCCATGTATTGTATCCAAAGCTTAAATGGGCAACTGTCCCAAAGGAATTTAAATCCTTACTGTTGGTGATTTCCAAATCCTCTTGGAAAATTTTGTTTCGATAATTCCAACGAAAATAAACCCCACCGTAAACTCGCCAAAATGCAAAATCATCTACCGTAGCGTTTCTCCAACGAATACTGAGAGGAAACTCCAGAGAGTGTAATGAAAAAAACAAGGGGTTTGTGGACTCTCCAGCAAAGGAATAGTTCACTGAATTGGAGTTGTTCAAACTACGAATCAAATTGGTATTGTAACGTTCAAAACTCATTCCTAGGCCTGCAGCTGTCGCCCATTTTCCCGTGGCTGAGATGGGAATATCCCGAACAAAACCCCATTGAAATTGTCTCGATATGCCCTTGGGATCAAAATCTTCTTGGTTACTTTGAACCAAAACCAGAGAAACGCCTACATAGATTTGGTCCTCTCTGAAAAATGGCTTTGTTTCTTCTTCAAATTCTTGTGACCATAGCGAAAGAAATGGAATCAGGACTAGGCTAAAACTCCAAATCATTTTTGATGACAGCGATGATAAATTGAATACAAACATCACGAGTGAAAGTAAAAAAAAAGTGCCTAACTAAGGCACTTTTTTGGAACATTAAAATTTTAAAAAACTAATTTATATTTTGAGTATAATCTCCTAAACGTGTGGTATAGTTGATTTTAAGTGCACTAACTTTTCGCAGTTCTTGCTTAATGTCTTGAACCAATCCCATTTTGGTATCACTGTCCACTTTTAAAGCAGTAGTCAATACGTTTTGGAGTTCTTGACGCTTAGCAGCACGTTCCGCAAGGATGAATGCCCCCACTTCAGAAACCGTTGCAAATTTATCATTCAATTGAATTTTTGCACTTGTTCCGTATTTATCTTGATAACGAGCAGAAGGCTTTCCGGCGTAGATATACATGACACGATCCTTTTTATCGAGCTTCTGTACTTGATCGGCAGCAGGTAGTTTGTTAAAAACCATTAAAGTGCTGTCGCGCATCACAGTCGCAACCATGAAAAAGAACAATAACATAAAAACAATGTCAGGTAATGACGCAGTAGAAATAGCAGGGAGTTCGCCTCCTTTTTTCTTTTTAAATTTTGACATAACTGATGTTTTTTAGTTTGTACTACTGGGTTCCGCCTCAGAAAGTTTTTGTGGATACATTGCTTTCACCACATCTAACTTCGGTTTTAATTGTTCACTCATTTCTACAGAAGTTCGTGGGTCATCGTATTTCTTTTCTGCTTCAACAAAATTAAGTCCAACAGAAGGATAGAGTCTCATAAATTCTCGATTTCTCAACTCATTATACGCTGCTACCAATTCATTTTGTATCGCTATATAAACTTTATACGACGTTTCACGGTTGTTCTTCAATGAGATAATCGCTTTGTCAGGGTTATCTGAAGAAGACTCATCTCGTGCCCCTTGACAGTAATCACAAGCTTCTTCTCCTACTCCACCTCCGTTATCAAGAAATGCGACTGCTAAAGCTCGCAAATCTTTGATGTCTGTCAATTCCTCCTCAACCAAAAGCTGATCATTTTTATTTACAACTACTGTAAAAATGTTCTTCTGTCTAATAATTGGAGGATCTACTTGGTCTTCCATTGGAGGCAATTTACGGTTCAAACCGCTGTCTGTCTCAATGGTAGTAGTTACCAAGAAGAAAATCAATAGCAAGAAGGCGATATCCGCCATAGACCCTGCATTTACTTCTGGTGCTGATCTTTTAGCCATAATTTATCGGTTAAAAATTTTCTTTGCCCCAGACAAGACCATCGAAAGAATAGCGAGTGCTGCGAGGATGTAAAACATTCGCAATCCTGTGCCAACCCATCTTGATCCGCTTGCAGAAAGTACTTCTCCATCTTTTAGTGGTGTTTCAACACCTTCAGAGGCAGCAAAAGCAATCCCTAAAACGACGGCAAAACATCCGATAAAGATTAATGATTTTTTAAGTTTCTGAGCGCTTGAGGCTAAATTAAGTAATGAAAATAACAAGGTAATGACCACTGTTACTAACAAAATAACTATCGAGAGTGAAACTAAAGGAGTAACTACTCCAAAGTCTCCCATACTGGCAGCCATTTTGATTTCTTCATCTCCAACTCCTATGATTCGAAATAGGAATATAACACCTAGCAAACCAAAAACAGCACTTATAATTTTAACAATTGTTTGAATTTTCATGTGAATTGCTGTTAAAGGTTAATTATTTTTTTTGTGCAACAAGGATGTCGATCAAGGTAATTGATGCGTCTTCCATATCGTTTACAATACTGTCAATTTTTGCAACAATATAATTGTAAAATACTTGTAAAATAATCGCCACGATCAAACCAAATACAGTTGTTAAAAGGGCTACTTTGATCCCCCCTGCAACTAAAGAAGGTTGCATATCTCCCGCTGCTTCGATTTTGTCAAACGCTTGAATCATCCCGATTACAGTTCCCATGAAACCAAGCATGGGGGCAAGTGCGATAAAGAGAGAAATCCAAGAGACGTTTTTCTCGAGTTGTCCCATTTGAACACCTCCGTAGGCTACAACGGCTTTCTCAGCACTTTCCACACCTTCGTTAGCGCGGTCAAGTCCTTGGTAGAAAATAGATGCTACAGGTCCTTTCGTATTTCTACAATATTCTTTTGCAGCTTCAACACCACCAGAAGAAAGTGCTTCTTCCACACCTTCGGTTAATTTTTTAGTATTCGTTGTTGCTAAGTTCAAGAAAATGATACGCTCGATTGCGATGGCAAGACCTAAAATTAAACAGATCAATACAATCCCCATAAACCCGGGACCACCCTCAATAAAACGTTTCTTTAATTCTTGTGTAAAAGATGCCGACTCTGCCGCGGCGTTGTCATCCATGTCTTGAACACTTGTTGTAGCTACTGTTGTAGTTGGATTAGGTACTACAGTTGATGCATTGGCTGTTGCCATAAAACCTAAAAAAGTAAGGGCAATAAATAGTTTTTTCATTTTAAATAATGTTTGTTCTTTTTAATTAATTAAATGCGTTTAAAGATAAAAAAAAATATGTTCCATATTAATTTTTGCAGAGAGGAAGGGATTCGAACCCTCGATTCCAATGCAATTGGAATACACACTTTCCAGGCGTGCGCCTTCGACCACTCGGCCACCTCTCTAAATCTTGAGACCAAATAAAGGGAAAAAAATCTTTTTAAAAAAAAATAAATTACTTTTTAGTTGCAAATTTTTATTTTTTAAAAACACTACGTGCATTCTCCGTTGTAATCTCGCTAATTTGTTGGGCTGGAAGCCCATAACATTGAGCCACTTTATCTCGAATCAGGGATAAAAAACCACTCTCATTTCGCTTTCCTCTATGGGGTGCTGGGGATAGATACGGTGCGTCCGTTTCTAAAACAATCGATTCAAGGGGCAATTGATTTAAAAACTGATCGATTTTTCCGTTTTTGAAGGTCACAACTCCTCCAATACCCAATTTAAAATTCAAATTCAAAGCGCGATTTGCCTGTTCTAAGGTACCTGTAAAACAATGAAAAATACCAAAAAGTTGTGCTCCTTGGTGTTGATCCAAAACTTCAAAAACTTCATCAAAGGCATCTCGACAATGAATCACTATGGGAAGCCCATGTGTTTTTGCCCAACCAATCTGAAGATGAAAGGCATCTTGCTGCTGTTGTAAAAAACTTTTGTCCCAATACAAATCGATCCCTATTTCCCCTACAGCAGCAAATTTCCTTTTTTGAAGCTGAGCCTCTACCAAAGCAAGCTCCTCCTTATAATCTTCCTTTACATGCGTTGGGTGTAATCCCATCATCAAATGGATATGCTCGGAATAGGCTTTTTCCAAATTGAACATACGTTCGTGATAGCTGGCATCTATGGCAGGGATATAAAACCCTGTTATGCCTTTTTGTAGCGCATCTTGAATTACCGAATCCCGGTCTTCATCAAAAGCTTCTACATATAAATGCGTGTGCGTATCAATCAAAGAGAATCTATTTAAAAAACAAAAGTAGCGAATCTATTAGTGAAGCCTCTCATTTGAAAAGGATAATGTATTTTTGAAACGCATGAAAAAAATCACTTTTGTCCGTTTAAAACTTTCGAAAACCAATCACCTTCTGTGTAAAGCTAGACTGAATGGAACCGCTGCAGTTTTACTGATCGATACAGGAGCATCAAGCAGTTGTATCCACAGTGCATTACAAGAGCAATTCAATCTCGAAATCAACGGGAAATCTTTTGATGCAGCTGGAGCTGGTGAAGGAAAAATGAAGGCTACCCAAACCAAAAAATGCGCTTTACACCTTGGACGACATAGAATGGAGGATCTTGCCTTTATCCTTCTTGATCTCACCCATGTAAACCAAACGCTCCTAACTCAAGGAGCCCATCCTGTGGATGGGATCTTAGGTGCTGATTTTTTTATCCAAAACAAAGTTGTAATCGACTACGGAAAAAGAAAGCTAATCCTATAATTCTAGGGCTTTTTTAGCATTTCCCTCCATCAGTATGTTTAACGGATCCTCCAAGGCTTCTTTTACAGCGACTAAAAATCCTACCGATTCTCTACCATCAATAATTCGATGGTCATAAGAAAGTGCTAAATACATCATGGGTCGGACCACTACTTTTCCATCTATAGCAACGGGCCGTTCGATGATGTTGTGCATTCCTAAGATTCCAGATTGCGGTGGATTGATAATCGGGGTAGATAACATGGATCCAAAAACACCTCCATTAGAAATTGTGAAAGTTCCTCCGGTCATATCATCCACCGTGATTTTTCCATCCCTCGCTTTTACAGCCAATCGCCCTATTTCCAGTTCTACTCCAGCAAAAGTTAACGCCTCCGCATTACGAACAACGGGTACCATTAATCCTTTAGGACCTGAAACCGCTACACTGATATCACAATAATCGTAGGCAATTTTGTAATCTCCGTCCATCATCGAATTAACATCTGGATATAGACCCAAAGCGCGAACTACCGCTTTAGTAAAAAAGCTCATAAAGCCTAGTTTTACTCCATGCTTTTCTAGAAAAGCGTCTTTGTATTGATTTCTTAATTCAAAAATTGGAGCCATATCTGCTTCGTTAAAAGTCGTAAGCATGGCAGTTTCATTTTTTGCTGCTACCAAACGTTCTGCTACTTTACGTCTTAGCATCGAAAGTTTGGTTCGGTCTTGACTACGACTTCCCCATTCCGGCTGACTACCCATAGAAGGCACTGCTTTTACGGCATCCTCTTTTGTAATTCGTCCTCCTCTTCCAGTGCCTTTAATAGCTACTGGATCGATCCCTTTTTCGGCAATGATTTTACGTGCAGCAGGGGAAGGAGTTTGGGAAGCATAACTAGTTGTTTGCTCTACAACAGCTGCTGGAGCCGGAGCTGCTTCTACTGGGGGTGCTGAAGCTGTTGAAGCTTTAGACTCCGCGGAGGGTTTCCCCTCGGTATCTATGAGACAAACAATTGCCCCTACTGCTACTGCATCCCCTTCCTCAGCTTTTAAGGTAATGGTTCCACTTACTTCCGCGGGAAGTTCAAGGGTAGCTTTATCTGAATCTACTTCTGCGATCGCTTGATCTTTTTCTACATAGTCCCCGTCAGCCACTAACCATTGGGCAATTTCAACTTCGGTAATGGATTCTCCCGGAGAGGGAACTTTCATTTCTAAAATCATGATTTACTTCTTAAGTGTTCTTTTAAAATTATCTTGTGTAGCATCAAAGACATAATTGATTACTTCTTGATGACGTCTTTGAAAACGAACAGCACTCCCTGCTGCTGGAGCTCCGTAATACCTTCTACTGGCCGGTCTGAACTTAGATGCAGCCTCCCACTGTAACAACAAATAACTCCATGCTCCCATATTTCGGGGTTCTTCTTGAGCCCATACCCAGTCCTCCACATTTGGAAACAGTGCCAAGTTCTTATCAATTTCTTCAACAGGTAAAGGAAATAACTGCTCTAAACGAATCAGGGCAACATCTTCACGCTGTCTTTTTTCACGTTCTTGGTATAGGTCGTAATAAAACTTACCCGAACACAGTACAAAGGTTTTTACTTTTTTAGGATCCACCTCAACATCTCCAATTACAGGTTGAAAAGCACCATGAATCAATTCGTTTTTTGTAGAAATGGCTTGCGGATGTCGCAACAAACTTTTAGGCGTAAAAACGATCAAGGGCTTTCTGAATTTCGTTTTCATTTGGCGTCTTAACAAATGGAACATATTCCCAGGAGTAGTACAATTAGCGACAAACATATTGTCTTTTGCACACAATTGAAGATAGCGTTCCATCCGAGCAGAGGAGTGTTCTGCTCCCTGACCTTCATAACCGTGAGGTAGCAACAATACAATCCCGTTTTGCAATTTCCATTTGTCTTCTGCTGAAGAAACATATTGATCCAACATGATTTGAGCTCCATTGGAAAAATCTCCAAATTGAGCCTCCCAAAGCGTCAAGGTATTTGGGCTTGCCATTGCATAGCCGTAATCAAACCCAAGCACTCCATATTCTGAAAGCAATGAATTGTAGATTCTAAAACGTCCTTGTTTTAAGGGGTCAATTTGATTAAGTAAAATTACCTCCTCTTCGGCATTCTCCGTTTTGATTACTGCATGACGGTGAGAAAAAGTGCCTCGTTCTACATCTTGCCCCGACATGCGAACATGAAAACCTTCTTGAAGCAAAGTCCCGTAGGCAAGTAATTCTCCCATCGCCCAGTCCAAGGTATCTTTTTCATAATACATTGCTTTTCGATCGGCAACTAAGCGTTCAATTTTACGTAAGTATTTTTTATCTTTTGGTAATTCGGTAATCGCTCGAGCTACTTGATCGAGGTCTTTTTTAGACACTGCTGTAGCTACAGTCCGCATCATTTCCGTTTCATCAACCCGCTCAAATGATTTCCATTCGTCCTCCATAAATGGAGTGATTACGGTTGTTTTTATTTTTCTTGAATCTTCGAGATCATTCTCTAAAATTCTTTTGTATTGGTTTTCCAATTCCTCAACATAGCCTTCCTGAATAAGACCACTTTGAATTAAGCTTGCCGCGTAAATATCTCTTGGATTGGGGTGTCTTGCAATTTCCTTATATAACTTAGGTTGCGTAAATCGCGGTTCGTCACCCTCATTGTGTCCGTATTTTCGATAACCCAGCAGGTCAATAAACACATCCTGACCAAATCGCATTCGGTATTCTAAAGCAAAGATGGTGGCATGAACTACTGCTTCTGCATCATCTGAATTGACATGCAGTACGGGTGAGAGGGTTACTTTAGCAACATCCGTACAATAGGTGCTGGATCGTGCATCCAAATAGTTTGTTGTAAAACCTATCTGATTGTTGATTACAATATGGACCGTACCCCCTGTTCCATACCCTTTTAAGCTTGCCATCTGAACAATCTCATACGGCAACCCTTGTCCTGCTATGGCGGCATCCCCATGAATGATGATAGGGAGAACCTTGTTGGTGTCCCCTTTAAATTTATTTTCCAGCTTGGCGCGGGTAATTCCTTCAACAACTGCACCTACCGTTTCCAAGTGGGAAGGATTAGGGGCAATGTTCATGTTGATTTTTTTACCGTTGTCTGTGATTCGTTGAGAAGTCCATCCCAAGTGGTATTTTACGTCTCCGTCAAAAATGACTTCTTCGTAATCTTTACCGTCAAATTCATTAAAAATATCTTTCGTTGATTTCCCAAAGATATTGGTCAAGGCATTGAGGCGGCCTCGGTGAGCCATTCCCAATACAAATTCCTCTACTCCGTGATTCGCTGCTGCCTCTACTACTGCATCTAAAGCAGGGATGAGCGATTCTCCTCCTTCAAGAGAAAATCGTTTTTGACCTACGTATTTCGTGTGTAGAAAGTTTTCGAAGCTTACTGCCTCATTTAATTTTTTAAGAATATGCTTCTTCTGTTCTGGAGAAAACTGGGGGTGGTTGTCATTGACATTCAAACGCTGCTGAATCCAACTCACCTTTTCTGGGTTTCGAATATACATATATTCTATCCCGATTGAATCGCAATAAATTCGCTGTAAGTGTGCAATAATGGTTTCCAAACTGCTGGGGCCTATCCCCATGATTTCACCTGCGTTAAATACAGTCGTTAAATCTTGTTTGGACAAACCAAAATTCTCAATGTCGAGTGTTGGGCTGTATTTTCTTCGCTCCCTAACCGGATTGGTTTTGGTAAATAAATGTCCACGACTGCGATAGCCGTCGATGAGCTTTACAACTTTAAATTCATTTTGTAAATGTTCTGGAACTTCAACGGTTTCGGTCTGTACCGTACCATTGCTTTCCATTCCAAAATCAAAGCCTTGAAAAAAAGCCCTCCAACTGGGCTCTACACTATCGGGTTGTTGTAAATACTGCTCGTAAAGCTCCGCGAAATAAGCGGAATGGGCAGCATTTAAAAACGAATAATTATCCATGCAAAAAAGCGCTACTAAAATCCAAGCGTAAAATTACAACTTTTGATTGAAGTGCTTCTTTATTTTTAGAAAAATACCGCCGGGATTACACAAAAACTATTTTTAAAAAAAAGAGGGGCAAACTGCTTTTTTTTAAAACGATGCTGCTCAAAAAACAGAACATTTTAACTACCTTTTGACCATGTTTGCACTGGTCGATTGTAACAATTTTTACGCCTCTTGTGAGCGGGTTTTTCAGCCGCAATGGGAGGGCAAACCTATCGTTATCCTTTCTAATAATGACGGTTGTGTAATTGCGCGGAGCAATGAAGCCAAGGCCTTGGGAATTCCTATGGGAGCTCCTGCCTTTCAATACCAATCTTTTTTTAAGGAAAAAAAAATCAAAGTGTTTTCCTCCAACTACCCCCTCTATGGCGACATGAGTAGTAGGGTGATGTCCATCTTAGATCAGTACACTCCCAATATCGAAATTTACAGTATAGACGAAGCCTTTTTACAATTCAAAGGTTTTGATTTATTCAATCTAGAAGCCGAAGGGCGTCGAATGCGAAAGCAAGTCCGCCGTTGGACAGGCATTCCCGTTTCTGTAGGTATGGCTCCTAGTAAAGCTTTAGCTAAGATTGCCAATAAAATTGCTAAAAAATACGACGTAAAGACAGGTGGCGTGTATTGCATTGACACCGAAGAGAAAAAAATCAAGGCACTGAAATGGACTGCCATTGGAGATGTTTGGGGTATCGGTAGGCAGCATCGCAAACGACTTGAAGCCATAGGTGTTACAAACGCTTGGGAATTTACCTTACTTCCCGATGATTGGATTCGAAAACAAATGAGCATTTTAGGACTCCGGCTTAAAAAAGATTTACAAGGCATCCCTTCTATTCAATTGGAAGAAATTCAGTCTCCTAAAAAAGGGATCGCCACTACACGAAGCTTCGAAGGAACACTTACGAGCTTTCCCGATTTGGAAGAACGGGTCTCTACCTTTGCTAGCAGCTGCGCCGAAAAAATGCGAAAACAAGGGAGCAGCTGTACAGCCCTACTCGTTTTTGTACGAAGCGATCCTCACAAAAAAGGAGCAATCCCCTACCGAAATAGCTGCGTCCTCAGCCTACCCTATGCAACCAACTCCAGCATCATGTTGAGCAAATATGCTGTGACAGGACTCCGTAAAATCTTTAAAGAGGGTATCCACTATAAAAAAGCAGGGGTTATGATTATGGGGCTAGTGCCTACCGCTTCACGTCAACTTCCTTTATTCGAAGGAAAAGAAGTAAAACATCTGGCGGTTATGCAAGCTTTAGACCGCATTCACCAGCGCTTTGGTCCGCATCGAATAAAGCTCGCCAACCAAGATTTGGAACGCACTTGGAAAATGAAGCAAAAGCACCTCTCTCAACGTTTTACAACCGAAATCAGTGAAATTATTACGGTAAAATAACTTATGACAAAACAAAAACTAAGCTTTTTTCATCCGGATCAAGACCATCAGAAATCGTTGCACTTGGCACAAGAAGGAATTTCTGCCGGTTTTCCTTCACCCGCTGACGACTTTAAAGAACTGCGAATCAGTATCGATCAGGAAGTGGTTCGTAACGAGGAAGCTACCTTCTATGCGCGAGTCTCTGGGCAATCCATGCAAGGCGCAGGACTAGACGATGGAGATCTTTTAGTAATTGACCGGAGTTTAGAACCTCAACACGATAAAATTGCCGTTTGCTATATCGATGGAGAGTTTACCGTTAAACGACTGAAAGTAGCCGCAGAGGGGATCTTTTTAATGCCTGAAAATCCGAATTACAAACCCATTAAGATGAATGAAGAAAACGAACTTATCATCTGGGGGATTGTGACCTATGTGGTAAAAAAATTATGAAATATACCCTAGCCCTATTCCTACTTCTTCTCATTTGCTGTACGAAAGAAACCGAAGCAGCGCTCCCCGATTGTATCCAATCCAAAATAAAACAAATCGAAAAAGAAGCCGTTTGGAATCCGCCGGCAAAAGTCTATCGTTACAGCTATCAGGGGAAGGTGGTCTATTTTTTTCCACAGCGTTGTTGTGATGTTTTTAGTGAATTATACGACGAAAACTGCAGCCTCATCTGTCATCCCGATGGAGGCATTACAGGACAAGGTGATGGCAAATGTGCTGACTTTTTTGATGCGAGGAGTAAGGAAGTTTTGATTTGGGAGGATAAAAGAGGACAATAAAGGAGTAAACTACTCCATCAATACCTTATAAAATAGTTTTGTTAGAAAAGTAGCCAACTGCTCACTGGTAAGATTGATCTCTGTAGTTTGGGTTGCTAAAAAGAGTTCAGGTGGGGTACCCACCAACATATAGCTAAGCAATAAAAACTCGTATTTTTCATTAAAAGCCTTGACTTTTAAATCCGATTTTAAATCTCGATTTAGGTTTTTGACGATCGTTTTGATGATCTCACTCTGATAGGAACTCTGGCGGATATGAGCTTGATTGATGATATGAAATTGAAGCATAGGTTCATTACCAATCAAGTCAAAGTAACCTTTAAATGTACCGTAAAGGTAATCGTATAAGTTTTTGCTTTGCTTACGAGTATGCTGAATGGATTCCACCACCTGTTGGTTGAGTTGTTCAATCAAGGCGTCAAAAAGCGCATTCATGTCGGAAAAATAGTTGTAAAAGGTTCCACGAGCGATCCCGCTTTTCCCCACGATGTCTGCCACAGTAGTTTTTTCTAATCCTCTTTCTGAAAACAACGTCAGGCCTTCGGCTAAAATACGTTCTCGTATTTGCTGCTTCTGAATTTCTCGTTTCCCCAAAACTACATCAAACTCTTCCATTCTTTACAAGCGTTCAAACACCCCAGCGATCCCTTGACCTCCTCCGACACAGGCCGTTACCATGCCGTATTTTTGATTTCGCAGTTTCATTTCTTCCAAAAGCTGTATGGTTAATTTAGCACCCGTACACCCTAACGGATGCCCTAGGGCTAAAGCCCCTCCATTTACATTAACGAGGTCTGGATTTAAACCCGCTTCCTGAATTACAGCAAGTGCCTGAGCAGCAAAAGCCTCATTGAGTTCAATTTGCTCAATGTCTGAAAGGGATAAACCGGCTTGTTTTAATGCTTTGGGTATAGCTACACAAGGACCAATACCCATATAGAGCGGATCAACGCCTGCCACTGCACAAGAAACCAATCGAGCGATAGGCTCTAAATTTAATGCTTTGACTACCGCTTCGCTTACCACCAAAGTAAATGCTACTCCGTCTGAGGTTTGGGAGGCATTCCCTGCAGTAATCACTCCTCCACTTTTAAAAACGGGTCTTAATTTTGCCAACCCCTCCAAAGTAGTGTCTCTGCGGACTCCTTCATCCATAGCCACAACGTGGCTGCTCGTGATTTTTTTTCCGTCTTTAACGAAAACGTCTTCTACTTCTACAGCCACAATTTGATCATCAAACTTTCCTCCATTTATGGCCGCAGCTGCTTTTTGATGCGATTCATAAGCGAACCGATCCGCTGCCTCTCTGCTGATGCCGTACTTTGAAGAAACGGCTTCAGCCGTATGACCCATACTGACGTGGTAATTTAAATTTTCTAAATTGGCCTTGTAGCTGGGTGAAAGTTTGTAACCCGTCATCGGAATCATGCTCATGCTTTCTATCCCTCCAGCGACATAAATGGACCCAAATCCCGCTTTGATTTTAGCTACGGCTTGAGCGATTGCTTCCAATCCAGAAGCACAATACCGGTTTATGGTTACTCCAGGTACTTCTTTACCCAAAGCTCTTGCTGAAATTAAACGTCCGATTTGTAACCCCTGTTCTCCTTCCGGGTTGGCGCATCCCACGATGACATCGTCTACAGTTTTAGGGTCGATCTCAGGAACTGTAGTCATCAAATGTTTGATTATATCTACAGCTAAATCGTCTGAGCGGTAATTTTTAAACCCACCCTTTTTTGCTTTTCCAATGGCAGATCGATAGCCTTTTATAATGTATGCCTCCATAATCTAGTTTCTTAAGGGTTTGTTGTTCATTAATAAGTATTGAATACGATCCAATGTTTTTTGATTTCCAAGCAGACTCATAAATCCTTCCCTTTCAATATCCAAAAGGTATTGTTCACTAACCTGTTGAGGTGAAGTTAAATCTCCTCCACACATTACATATGCAATTTTGCGAGCGATTTCCACATCGTAATCGGACATATACTCCCCCATTCGAAATTCATTTATAGCGGAATAAAGGACACCCATCCCGGCTCTACCCAAAACGTTGATGTCTTGTCTTGCTGCTGGAGGGATATAGTTTTTAGCTAAATCCAAAACCTTTTCTTTAGCAAGACCAATATTCATGAAGGTATTAACACAGACTTCGTCCCTTTCTTTTTGTAAATATTTCAAATCATAGGCTTCGTATGCTGAAGTAGAAACCGCAGCAGTTGCAATTGATTTAAAATAGTTAATCAAGGTAGGAGATTGAACATCTCCCTCGAAAAATTCGTCTGAAGCGCGAAGGGCAAATTCTTTTGTGCCTCCTCCACCGGGGAGCAGACCTACACCAACTTCGACTAAACCAATATAGGATTCGGCGGCATAAATTCCAGCATCGCAATGCATTGCAATTTCACAGCCACCTCCAAATACATACCCTTGGGTGGCAACGACCACTGGAATTTTAGACGTACGGATTCTCATGTTGATTTGTTGAAAATCATCGACAAAGCGTTCCAGGACATCAAATTGTTTTTGCATGGCGACCATCCCGATATTCATCAGATTTGCCCCGACAGAAAACTGCTTGGCATTATTCCCTATTACCAAACCGTTCCAATTCCCAGCTTCAGCCAATTCGATAGCCTCTAAAAAGGCTTTTCCAATTCCTTCTCCGATGGAATTGCTTTTACTGGTAAATTCAAGACACAGTACCCCATCGCCGATGTCGTGAACGACACATTCACTATTTTTTATCACAGGTGCCTGTTCTCTATAACTATCCAAAAGGATAAAAGATTCTGTTCCAGGAACGGCCTCATATTGTTTGGAACTCGTGTTGTAGTATTTTTTCTGACCTCCTTCAAATTTGTAAAACTGGGTATTCCCAGAGGCTTTCATTTCCTGTACCCACTTGGGTAAAGATGCTCCTGCATTTTCTATCAATCGAACTCCGAGATCAAACCCGATTAAATCCCAGTACTCAAATGGCCCGTAATCCCAAAAATAACCTGTTCGCATTGCATCGTCTACCGGAAAATATTGATCGGAAATTTCAGGAATACGAGCAGCAGCATACCCAAAAAGCTGACCAAAATAAGCACTAAAAAATTGCTGCTCTCTGGTTTCTCCCTCAACAAGAAATTGCAGTCGCTTATTCATTAATTCCATCCCCTTGGCTGTTTTCACTACTTCCATTTTAGGACGAATAGCGGTTTCATAGGTTAGGGTTTGGAGATTAAGTGCATTTATAATAGAGTTTCCATTTTCATCTTTTTTTTGGGTTTTTTCGTAAAAACCTTTGCCCGTTTTGTTCCCTAAAAACGAATGCTCCAAAAGAAACTTCATAAATTTAGGCTCGGGTCGATCTTTGAGCTTATCGATATAAGCATCTCCAGTGACATTTTCCCTAACGAAACGGCTTACCTTATCTCCAGTATCCAAACCGACCAGATCCTGTAATCTGAACGTGGCTGTATTTGGACGACCTATTAAGGATCCTGTCATGGCATCTACTTCTTCAATTTTAAACTGGAATTGTTCTGTGAGGAGGGTCATCTCGGTTCCTGACATTACCCCAATCCGATTTCCTATAAAGGCTGGAGTGTCTTTACATAAAACCGTTTGTTTTCCTAAAGTTCTTTTCCCAAACTCCATAAAGAAATCAACCACAACTTGCTGGGTTTCTTTTATTGGAATTACCTCTAATAAGCGCAAGTAACGCGCCGGATTAAAGAAATGGGTTCCACAAAAACAAGCTTTAAAATCATCTGATCGTCCTTCCGCTAACAAATGAATAGGGATGCTCGAGGTGTTGGAACTCACCAAACTTCCTTCTTTACGATACTGTTCAACCTTTTCAAAAATCTGTTTTTTAATCTTTAGATTTTCCACAACCACCTCAATGATCCAATCGGCGTCCTGAATTTGTTCAAAATCATCCTCAAAATTCCCAGTACGAATCCTTGAGGCAAAGGAATTGTGATATAATGGGGCGGGTTTGGATTTGATGGAATTTTGGAGCGCCATGTCCACCATTTTATTTCGCTGAGCCTTCACCTTGGATTGAGAGGAGTCTAGATTGGGGGTGACCATGTCCAACATCAACACCTCCATCCCAACATTTGCAAGATGGCAGGCAATACCTGATCCCATTACTCCAGATCCTAAAACGGCTACTTTTTTCAATCGATACTTCATCATATAGGTTTTGAATGTTTAAAATTAATTAAATAAATGACACGGTGTCATTTATTATTTTTACTTTTAAAAAAAAATAGTATGAGCTTAGAAAACATGGTTTCCCAATTTGAAAAAAGAGCTGCAAACGCATCGCCTATAGGCGGAACGATTAAATTTGAAGTTGATGGTCAAGGGATTTTAATAGACGGCACAGGGGATACAAATACTGTAGCAGCTTCTAACGCTGAAGCAGACTGTACCATTAGCCTAACTGCTGAAGTTCTTCAAAAACTCCGAGATGGTGATATCAATCCCATGATGGCTGTTATGGGGGGGCAAATAAAAATAAGCGGCGACATGGGACTCGCTATGAAAGTGCAATCCTTAATGGGATAGCTCAAAATCCTACTCTTTTAAATAAAATACTGTACCAATAGGGTAATCAGTATTCCTTTAATAAAGGCCAGCCAAAGTGTGGTGTAAAGTCCAATTTTATCCACAACTTTTTGTGCCATTTTTTTATGCCAATGAAGTGGGTTCATGGGATTTACTTTGTCATTAAATCGAACAACTCATATCCGCTCCACAGCATTGTGGAGATTTAATTTTTCCTTCACAGCTCCTACAAATCGAAATTTGAACGACGGTTCCGTTTTCTAATGTTAAGTGATCGTTTTCTAGGGGTAGATCGCATTTCGCACAGCTTGCATTCACTGCCATTCCGCAGGAAGCACATTCATATGTTGCCATAATGTATTTTTTAAATTTGAAATCTAATTTACTCTTTTTTTACCACTTCTATGAGCTTCAAACTTAAAGAATACAGCAACCAAATCCATGGAGCACCGTGGAGAAATAAATCAAATAGATCCATGGCAGCCATTCCATTACCGCCTCCCAAGACCCAGTTAATTTTTCCAAGAAGATGAGGTTCGGGTACAAAGGGTGCCAAGCCCAGCGTAAGCGATAAAACTAAAGCTGTTGCTAAATTTGATTTAAAAAAAGAATTCATTTAGTGCGTTTAAAAATAGCGTTGGGCCAAGGTACAATTTGTTTGGTGGTTTTGACGATGGGCATCTGGGCTTGAACTGAAATTAAATGCTGGGTTAAAGTTTCTGCCAACTGCGCTGCCAGCTCGCTGTTAGATTCGAATAGGTTGTGATTCTCCCCTAGGTCCTTTTCTAAATTGTATAATTCAAGAGTTTGATTGGCATGAAAATATATCAATTTCCATTCTCCTTGTCGGACCGCGCTAAAACTTCCAATTCCAGGACCTTCAGAACCCCAATTATTGGGATAATGCCAAAACAAGGGTTTTACTTTATCGTTTGTCGATCCTTTTAGTAAAGGCACAAAACTGCGCCCATCTACTTTTTGAGGAATTTCCGTGTACTCGATTTGAGCCATCTCTAAAATGGAGGGAAAAAAATCTTCTATAATTAAGGGGGTTGAATTAACAGAAGCTGCTTCACTTTTACCAGGCCAATAGGCCATCATAGGCACTCGAATTCCTCCCTCATAAATAGAACCTTTACCACTTTTTAGTGGAAGGTTATGGGTGTGCTTTTCACCTCCCCGAGCCGACGCACTTAAACCTCCATTATCAGACATAAACAAAATAATAGTGTCGTCCTCCAGTTGATTGTCTTCAAGGTAATTCATTACATTTCCTAAAGCTTCATCCATAGATTCAATCATAGAAGCATATCGAGCCTCAGGTTCCTCCATCCCCTTTTCTCGATAAGGCGCAATAAAACGATTGTTTGGCATTAATGGAGTATGAATTCCGTAAAGTGCAAAATACAAGAAAAAAGGCTGCTTGTTTTGAACAGGAGTATCCAAAGCTTGAACAACTTCTTGGGTGAGTGCTTCGGTAAGAAAAATCTCTTGCCCATGATATTTTTCAAGGCCTGGAACGGCCCAAACTTCTCTTCCAGGTTTTCCATTTCCAAAGTGGTCTTGTCCCAAATAACTTCCCGGGGCACCTGCAGCATGTCCTGCAATATTAATTTGAAATCCCAGATTCAAAGGGTTTGAAGAAGGATATCCTATCGCTCCAAAATGGGCTTTCCCTGCATGTAGGGTATAATACCCGTTGTCTTTTAATAGTTGAGGGAAGGGCTTAGCATAAGCTGCATGGGGTGTTAAGGAATCTAAACCAATTCCATTGTAATTCCAATCTGGGAACTCCAGGATAGGATGATCGAGTTCCATGGGTTGCTTTTGATCGGGCTTTAAGGTCCAATTGGTTACCCGATGACGGGCAGCATTCATTCCGGTCAATAAACTCACGCGTGTTGGTGAACATACCGGGGTTGCATACGCATTGGTAAATTTTACAGCTTTTTTAGCCAAACGCTCCATATTTGGCGTCTTGTATGTTTTGTTAAAATTCGTCAATTGATTCCAAAAAGGAACGGAAGTATCTTGCCATCCCATGTCATCGACAAAAAAAAGAACAATATTTGGAGGGGTGCTCTCATTCTCAGGGGGTTGACAAGAAGAAATAAGTAAAAGAAGAAACGATACAACGACAACAACTCTTTGCATTCTTAATCCCTTAGTTCGGGTGCTTTAAAAAGACCCATATTAGAAAATACTGCTTGTGCTTTTGAATCGGTAACCGTAAAACGAACTCCATCAAGAGCCTGGGTTTCAAATCGAATTAATCGTTTGTTTCCTATGGTTGACCCCTCGTAAACTTTTTCCCAAACTCCGTTAACCAACACTTCAAAAGTAAAGGATTTGATTCGCTGGCCCAAAGGGAGATATTCCTGAATCATAAAAGTATTGGCTTCTTGGGCTGTATTTAGTAAAAGTGTGATGCTCGGTTTTTCGTCATCCGCTGTAGCAACCCAAAAGGTGTCTGGATTATTATCGATTAAATACCCTTCAGCATATCCTTCGGCAGTAGAACTTGTACGGATTGGTTGGGAAAGAGCAAGATTTTTAGTGAAAGTGGCTTTTATATAAGCCGCAAGTTCATTTAAATTTTTGACTTCATTTTCGTGAACTAGACCACGAGTATCCACAGGTAAATTTAATAAAAGTGAGCTGTTTAAACCTACAGAATTATAATATATATCAACCAATTTCGATAAGGATTTTACTTGATTGTCTTGCTCGGGATGGTAATACCAACCGGGTCGGATAGAAACATCCGTTTCTGTAGGTACCCAATGGGTTCCTTGCTCTTGACCTGCAGCAAAACGCTGAAAATCTGGCATTCCTGCATAAACACTGTCTCTGTATAGAGGGGACCAAGTAGTTTCGTTGGCATAGCCTTTTTCGTTTCCAACCCAACGAATGTCTGGCCCGGCATCGCTAAAGATAACTGCTTGAGGTTGCAATTCCCGAACCATTTTAATAGTATTTGGCCAATCGTAATAGTTTTTCTTATCAACCCTCCGCTCTTCATTTGCTCCTCCATAATAGCCATCCCCTCCATTGGCACCATCAAACCAAACTTCAAATACATCTCCGTAATTGGTCAGCAATTCTCGGAGCTGATTCCTGAAATAGGTAATATATTCGGGCTTCCCATAATCGGGATGATTTCGATCCCAAGGAGAAAGGTAAACCCCAAATTTTAATCCATATTCTTCACAGGCATCGGACAATTCACGAATCAAATCTCCTTGCCCATCTTTCCAAGGGGAATTTTTTACAGAATGTTCGGTAAATTCACTAGGCCAAAGACAAAATCCGTCGTGGTGTTTGGCGGTTATGATAATCCCCTTCATCCCAGCCTCCTTTGCTACTTGAGCCCATTGACGTGTGTCCAATGCGGCTGGGTTAAATTGTGCTGGTTTTTCATCTCCATAACCCCATTCCATATTCGTAAAGGTGTTCATGTTAAAATGAATAAAGGCATAGTATTCCAATTCTTGCCAAGCCAGTTGATGTTTATTGGGAATCGGTCCAACCGGTTCTACAGTACCCACCGAAACCGAAATACAGGAGATGCTCAGGGGTATCAAAATGAGGATGAGGAGGGTAGACTTCCAATTCTTTTTTTTCATGCTTACTGTTTATTAAATTTTGGGTCGATAAATTCCCATTCTCGAATGTGGGGATGCCGGTGTGCTATTCGTTGTAAGGAGTCTATTTTTTGAACAATTTCTGGGTATTGAGAGGCCAAATTTATTTTTTCACTTGGATCATTTTTTAAGTCATACAATTCCCATGTTGCCTTAGGGTTGGTTTTCATTTCCACTTTCACTCCTTTCCAATCTCCCATTCTAAGTGCAATTTGCCCTCGCTTTTCGGGATATTCAAAATAAAGAAACTCATGTTGCTTTTGTCCTTCTTTACCGAGTAGTTCGGGTAAAATTGAGATTCCATCTGGAGCACTTTGCTCTTGACCGCTTAATTCCGCAAAAGTGTTGAACATATCCCAATGTCCAGAAACAAGGTCCGAATGAGATCCTGCTGCAATTTTTCCTTTCCAATAAGCGATAAAAGGAATTCGAATTCCTCCTTCATAAACATCCATTTTCAACCCCCTAAACCCTGCAGCACTGTTGAAATATTCGGTATCAACACCGCCAGCGAAGGTGGGTCCATTATCACTGGTAAAAAGGATCAGGGTGTTTTCTTCTTGACCACGTGCTTTAACCGCCTCCCAAAGTTTTCCAACTTCAGAATCCAAATGAGTGATCATCGCAGCATAGGCAGCAAATGGATATTGATGGGCAGTGTATCCATTATCTCCATAATACGGCTTTTCCTCAAACTTTCCCTGATAATAGCTTACCAAAGAATCTGGAACTTGAATGGATACGTGAGGAATAGGAGAAGGATAATAAAGAAAAAAAGGTTTTTGAACATTGGTCGTATCCAAAAAATGTAAAGCCTTATCAATCATTCTGTCTGGGGCATAGTCTCTCCCTTTAAATTGTTCAAATGCTTGCTGATTACTTCCCTTTTCAATTGGAGTATGAACTAAAAAATAATCGTTATCCAAAGGGGCTACAACATCGTTTTCCCAAAGATGGGTAGGATAATAATTATGCGCTTGTTTTTGATCTAAATAGCCATAATAATAATCAAATCCTTGCAGTAAAGGACTTCCTGTTGTTCCATTCATTCCCAATCCCCACTTCCCGACTAAAGCAGTTTGATATCCTGCTTTTTTAAGCATTTTCGCTAAAGTTGGTGTGGTTTCAGGTATGGGCATCTGCCCACCTTCATTTTCATCTTCAAATTGCCCCAACTCATAGTTCCCTCTAATATAGGCATGACCCGCATGAGTTCCTGTTAAAAACATATATCGGGAAGGAGCACAAACAGGGGCTCCCGTATAGTGTTGGCTAAACCGCATCCCTCCTGCCGCTAGGCGATCCAAGTTGGGAGTTTTTATTTTTTCTTGACCGTAAGCACCAATTTCACCATAGCCCAAATCGTCCGCTAAAATATAAATGATATTCGGAGCCTGGATTGTCGTATGCTCCGGAGTGGCACATCCCAAGTACATAAATCCAACAAACAAGAGGGCAGTATATTTCATTTTAAATTTTTATAAAAATCTTCTTTTTATATAACCAATAACACAAATACCAAAGCCCAAAAAGCACTACAAAACCGGAAAATAAATCGGCTAGCCAAGGGGAGTATCCACCGATCAGCGTATTGGAAAAGGGTCGGATAACCTTTAAAAACAAACCTCCACCTCCAAGCGAGGCAAAAAGATAAATAAAGAGAGGATTCACCCCTACCACACGAAAGACTAAGGTCTTTTTAATCAATTGCTTAACATCGATGAGCCAATAACATAACGCCAATGCTAAGTAAGTCCACCCCGCAGAAAGTAAAACAAAGGAGGTGGTCGAAATTCTTTTAATCACTGGGGTAAAAAAGGTCGTACCATACCCCAAGGCTAGCGCAATTATTCCTGCCATTAGAATTCTTTTTAACTTCTCGGTTGAAGTAGAATTCTCCATCAACCACTTCCCAGCCACAACACCCCACAAGGTATGCGCAGCAGTAGGTAAGGCATTAAATGCTGCCCAATGTCCGCCGTATTCGTACCCGGAAATAAAAATATTAAACCAAGCACCAAAATTTTCTCCAGCCACAAAAGCCTGATCAAAGCCGACTACTGGGAAGAAACGATACAACAAATCGGAGATCAGGATGCAAACAAATCCAGCGGCAATTTGAACTGTTGAAGATTGTTTCAACAAAAGAAAGGAGATCAAATAAGTGAACGACAATTGCGCTAAAACATTATCAAATTGAAAGATGATTTTTTCGGGTCCAATACAGTAGAGACCCCATCCAAAAAGCAATAATAAAAAGGCTCTTCGCAAGGCATGATTCCGTATTTGACTCTCCGAATCTCCTTTTTTCTTACGATTGGCATACGATAGAGGAATAGAAACCCCCACGATAAACATAAAAAACGGTTGTACTAAATCCCAAAAATGCAACCCTTCCCATTTTACGTGATGAAACATAAAGTCCATGACAGCCGTCACTTGTTCATTTCCAGATTTCATCAATACATCAAACAAATGAGCAAATTCTGCAATAAGTAAAAACATTACCAGCCCTCTAAAAAAATCAAGAGATACTAAACGGTTTTCTAATTTTTTTTCAGTGCTCATCTCAATTCAATTTTAATTACTGTATCAATATCATTTTTGTCTATTTTGGAAACGTCGATTGAGAAACCAAAACTATCATTTCTGTAAGCTAACTTTTGATTTGTCTTCCAATCGTAAACAGCCTTTATTTTAACTGGGACTTGGTCTGCATGTAAAATGGAAACCTCGGGGTTTAATAAATGAACGAAAACTGTCTTCCCCTTTTGAGTAGAAACGAAATCGTCATTTGGAGGAATGGGTCCTTTTCGTGTTCCGTAAATCGTTTCTCCATTCACCTGTAACCAATCGCCCATCGCTCTCAAGGAAGCTTGGTGCTCAGGTTGAATTTTTCCATTAGGCATGGGGCCTACATTTAACAACATATTACTTCCGTAACCAGCAGCCTTTATTAAATAGTGGATCAGTTCTTTCTCAGATTTATGCTTTCTGTCTTGTAAATTAAAGCCCCATGATCCATTGATGGTTTCGCACACCTCTAGAGGTACACTTCCAATTTGATCCGCTGGAGTACCCCACCCTGTAGAGTTTTTTCCTGGCAAATCTTTTTCAAACATTTGAAAATCTTCTCCCTCAATGACCCCGATATGATGGTTGTTTCCAATTAACGCCTGAGGTTGCATTTCATGAATCATTCCGTAGATTTCATCATAATGCCAATCCACTTTTACGTCACCGAATTTTTTTCCATCCCAATCTTTTTGATCCCAATGACCGTCAAACCAAATCCCTCCTATTTCTCCGTAGTTGGTGAGCAATTCTTTAAGCTGGGCCTTCATAAAAGCAATATAATCTTCCCATTTTCCTTCACCTCTTCCAGCAATTCCGTTTCCTGTTCTTCCCCTTGGGAAATAATCATCTCGATTCCAATCCAAAAGTGAATAGTAGAAAAATAATTTAATTCCCTGTTTACGGCATTCTTCAGCGAGCATTTTAAGGACATCTTTACCGTAGGGAGTCGCCTCAACAATGTCGTAATCTGTTACTTTGGAGTCGAACATGGAAAAACCGTCGTGGTGTCTGCTGGTAATCGTGATGTATTTCATCCCTGCAGCTTTGACCATACTGACCCATTCTTCGGGATCAAAATCTATTGGATTAAAGAAGCTGGGGAGCTTTTCGTATTCATCGATACTGATGTTTTGATTGTTCATCACCCATTCTCCATCCCCCAAAATACTGTAGACTCCCCAATGGACAAAAAGTCCAAAACGCGCATCTTGAAACCAGGCTCTCGCTTCTAGATTTTCTGGGCTGGGCGTGTAGTTTTGAGCATTTGAAATTGTAAAAAGAAAAAAAGTGAAGCAGCTTATAAAAAGTCGTTTGACTAGGGTATTATTCATGATGATTGCTTTAGTTTCCTAAATGTAATAATTTTTAAATTAGGTTGATGAAAATCGTATTCTTCAATAAAGCTTTCTTCAATTTATTTTTTAGTGTATCTTAAATTTTTAATCATTGAATTCATGCGATTTCTGACTTTAACTATTGTTTTATCCTTGATGAATTGGAGCTGCTCGAATCCGAATGCTTCCCTAGAGACACACCTCTTTAGAAATGGAGAAGGAGGTTACCAATGTTATCGAATTCCAGCTCTTATCCAAACTCCTCAAGGGGTGTTGTTTGCCTTTGCTGAAGGAAGAAAAACGAATTGTGAGGACTTCGGAAATGTGGACATCCTCCTCAAAAAAAGTGTGGATGGGGGGCGGCACTGGTCACAAATGGAAGTTGTCGCTGACTATGGAGAACTCCAAGCAGGCAATCCAGCCCCTGTCGTTGATCTCTTTGATCCGCGTTATCCCCAAGGAAGAATTTTTTTATTTTACAACACCGGGGATGCCTCTGAACACGAAATGCGCTTAGGTAAGGGAACACGGGAGGTTTGGTATATTTCAAGTGTCGATCAAGGGCAAACCTGGTCATCCCCAAAAAATATTACGAACCAAGTACACTTTAATTCTACGTCTAGTCATGAGGAAAGAGATTGGAGAACACACGCTACCACACCCGGTCATGCAATACAATTTAAAAGAGCTCCTTATCAAGGACGGATCTATGTGCCCGCTAATCATTCTCAAGGAATTCCTCAGGAGGGTTTTAACGAATACCGTGCCTATGGATTTTATTCAGATAATCACGGAGAAGACTTTAAAGTAAGTCCGGACCTCAACACCCCATCCTCCAATGAAGGCATCGGTGCCGAACTCCCAGACGGATCGCTCCTGCTAAATGTGCGTGAACAAAACGGTGCGACAAAACAACGATTGGTTGCTTTAAGTAAATCAGGGGGAGAGTTTTGGGATTCTGAAACATTCGATCCAGAGTTGATCTCTCCCGTTTGTCAATCAAGTATTGTATTGTTTGAGGGAAGTCAGGATACGCTCTTGCTCTATTCGGGTCCAAACAGCAATTCTAAACGAGAGAAAATGACCGTCAAGGGAAGTCTTGATTTTGGTAAAACCTGGAAATACCAAAAAGAAATCTATCCTGGGACTGCTGCCTATTCTGATTTGGTTCAAATTGATGCTGACCACATTGGGCTTTTCTATGAAAGAGACCAAGCAGGGATCTATTTTATTCGTTTTCCCTATTCAGAACTCAAGAAATAATCTTATTTTTAAAACAAAACACATCGTATGTTTATCCGTAAATCGCTCACTGCAGTTTTCCTTTTACTCCTTTCCAATTCAAGTCTCCTTGCTCAAGAC
The DNA here is from genome assembly GCA_017858055.1 of Flavobacteriaceae bacterium. Lineage (GTDB taxonomy): Bacteria > Bacteroidota > Bacteroidia > Flavobacteriales > Flavobacteriaceae > MS024-2A. The sequence continues at coordinate 12,311 of JAFMCA010000002.1, read as the reverse complement.
TGGGCAAACTTTCAAGAATTTAAAGTTGCAAATGAAGCCCTTCCTGCTCCAGAACCTGGGGAACATAGAATTGTCTTTATGGGAAATTCCATCACCATCGGATGGTTAAACACCCATCCTGATTTTTTTAAAAACAAACCTTATGTAAACCGTGGCATCAGCGGTCAAACAACCCCCCAAATGCTTGTTCGATTTCGTGCAGATGTAATCGATATAGGTGCAAAAGCAGTCGTTATTTTAGCGGGGACGAATGATATTGCGGGGAATACGGGTCCATCTACTTTAGAAATGATCCTCGACAATATTAAATCCATGACAGAAATTGCCCAAGCCAATGGGGTCAAAGTAATTTTATGCTCTGTACTCCCTGCCTTCGATTATCCTTGGAGACCTGGACTGGAACCCAATGTGAAAATTCCCAAATTAAACACCTTGATTAAAAATTATGCCGATCGAAACGGAGTTTACTACCTGGATTATTTCAGTGCTTTGGATGATGGAAATAATGGTATCAGCAAAGAAAATAGTTACGACGGTGTTCACCTTACCTTGGAGGGGTATAAGATTTTGGAGCCCCTGGTAGAGAAAGCAATAAAAAAGGTCCTTGAATAATTTCAAAGACCTTTAAAGCGGTTGTACCGTAATAATTTATTTTGAAAACTCAAGCACTGCTCTGAAATAACCCCATCCGAGATGAAGATCCATTCCTTTGTCACTCTTTTCAAAAATCATAGAAAAAGCTTCAAGAGAATCACCAGCTTCAGTTAAAGGCACTGTAATTCTGGCAACATCTAAATCCTCACTATACGAGTAGGCACCCCAAACGTGAGTTGCTTTGTTAATAATAATGGTCATCTGACCCTCAGAAGGAATCGCATACATTGTATAACGTCCAGCAGCTAAGGAAGTCGTCCCTACTTTCATCGGAGTATAAAGTATCAACTCGGTGGATTCGTTTGCACCCATTCTCCAAATTTTACCTTCGGGCACTAAGGTTTCAATGGCTCTCCCATTGAGTTGAGGACGACTGTAAAGGATACGCGCCCATTGAGCTTCTCCACGTGTCCCGGGATATTCAATTAAATCCAAAGGACTTTTGTCCAGGTCTTTAAACTTTTGAGCTTCTATACCTTGTATAGCAACAAAAAATAGAAATACGATAGAAATTAGTTGTTTCATTGTTTTTTTTTTAGACAACGAATATAAAAAAGACCCCGATGAAAAAACAGTTTAATTTACTTTTTAACAATAAGTACTGTTTTTACCGGATGGTGATCCGAGACCCACAATCCTTTTTCCGTTTTAAGCCATAAATGATCCGCCTCAAGTACAGTAAATCCTTTTTGAAAGATATAGTCTATTCTCCTTTTTTCCACGGATAGGGTATCAAATCCGGTAAATGTTCCATAGTTTTTATGTTCTGGATTGAGATGTTGCTGAACATCTTCAAAGGTCGACATAAGGTACTGAATAGGTTCATGATCCTTAGTCAAATTAAAATCCCCTGTGAGAATCACTGGCAATTGCTGCTGATTTATCGTTTCTATTTTTGACATTATCAGACGCACAGAATTTGCTCGTGCCTTTTCTCCTACATGATCGAAATGCGTATTGAATAGCCAAAATTCTTCCTTACTCCTTTTGTCTTTAAAACGTGCATAGGTACAAATCCGTTCCAGTGCAGCATCCCATCCTACAGTTATTTGATCGGGTGTATCCGACAACCAAAAGGTGTCTGATTCCAAGAGTTCTAATTGTTTCTTCTGATAGAAAATGGGACTGTATTCCCCTTTTTTTTGTCCATCCTCTCTTCCCACTCCAACGTAGGAATACTCTTCCATTCCATTCAAAAGATCTATCAATTGGCTATGAACCACCTCTTGCATTCCAATCGCACTTGGATGAATCTTGCGTAGGGATTCGATCATTGCTCCTTTTCTGTTTTCCCAAATATTATCTCCATCATTCGGATTTGCGTACCGAATATTATAAGACAGGATACTTATTTTCTGTGTCGAACATCCGATAAACAACCCGAAAACCGTGATGGCAAACAATAGATTAAAAAATTTAATTTTATATGGAATCTTCATGGTTTAGGTTTATTAAAAGTTAGTTATAAACACAGGCTTTAGCGTCTGATTTCACAAAATAAGATTTATAATTAACAGCCTTGGGATCTGTACATCCACATAAGTTCAAAAGCTCAATATTTTTAAAATCAATCGGATGACTTTCTGCTTGGACTGCAATATACCCCTCTTTTAACAAGATTCCTTCTTTGGCTATCCATTCCTCTTTGTTCGTTACCCCCATTGATTCCCAATCTGTTCCGTTGGATGATTTACTAATAAATGCCCCCCCGATCTGAGGATGTTCATATTTAAGGACTGTATCGTTTTCAATTAGATGAGCAATATATTCCTCTCCCATTACGACCACCTCAACCGAAACCCATTGATCGCCATCATAGGTTCTCGAACTTGAATTGATACAATGACTGTAGTCCATCTCCCCAAAACGTTCAACAGCTGTGCCAGGCGAACATAAATTTGCTGTCGGTCGCTCTTTTCCATCACTTAGACCTCCTAAAAGTTGTACCTCGATGGAAACGGGAAAATGCTGTTCAAAGGTGTTGCTTGCTGCTGATTGAGAATGCACCATAATCCCACTATTGCGAACATTCCAATCCTCTCCTCCCGGTGTTTGTTCCCCAACAAAGCGATAATCAAATCGCAATTTGTAATATGAATACGGCTGTTCGTAATACATATGCCCGTATTTATCATCAAATTCTTGATACTCGTCGTAAACAACACGCAACATTCCCTCCTCTACTTGAAACGTATTGAGGTAATTTTCATTTAAAGGTCGATCTGCAATTTTAATTTCCCATCCACTCAAATCTTTTCCATTAAATAGGGGCTTCCAATCTTCAAGTTCAGAATTTGAATTCCAAGATTGGTCAAGGGGTAAAAACAGTGCACCAATAAAACAAATAATCGTGAGGAATGCGTATTTCATTTTTAGTGATTTATGTTGGTTCTTTAAGTAAAGTTATAAAATTCATCTACGCATTCCGTTTATACAAATGCGCGCAAAGCAAAATAAAAAACAGAGGGACACAACAAGCATCCGAGTCCCGTATAGAACGTTGACGTAAAGGCACCGTAAGGAACCAGTTTAGGATCGGTGGCAGCGAGTCCAGCAGTTACGCCGCTTGTTGTTCCAATTAATCCGCCAAAAACTAGAGCTGAATGGGGATTATCCAAACCAATTTTCTTGGCTATTAAAGGAGTACCAATAGTGGCTACGATGGTTTTTACTACACCTATAGCAATACTTATCGCAATTACATCAGAGCTCGCACCTACAGCAGATCCAGTGATCGGACCAACGATATAAGTACAGGCTCCTGCACCTATGGTAGTCAAACTTTCGACATCCCTGTATCCAAGAAAGAAAGCAAGGAGTACTCCAACAAAAAAAGAAAAGAAAACTCCCGAAAACAAACTTACAATTCCAGCCCAGCCCGCTTGTTTAATTTTTGATAAATCCGCTCCCATGGCCGTGGCCACAACTGAAAAATCGCGAAGCATCGATCCTCCTAATAAAGCCATTCCTGCAAAAAGTGGAATGTCTGCAATCCCTTTTTTTGATCCCAACAAAGCAAGTAGAAGTCCAGAAAAAACAGCCAAAGCTACTCCTGGTATCTTTTTTTTAAACAAGTGGGTGGATACCAAATTGGATAAATACATAAGGATTCCAACTACTAGAAAAGCGAAGATTAAACCATTTTTTTCGATCAATTGATAAACGACTTCCATCTATTTTTCGTTTTTAGTTTGACCAATTTTAGAAATCAAGGGAACCAATAAAAAACCTGTCAAGGTTACCAGTACACCGATCACTACTGCGATTGGACCTTGAGAGACCGCTGCCTTAACGTTTTGAGTGGCTGCCATGGCAACGATGATAGGTATATACATCGAACTCCAGAATACAATACCTTGGGTGGTCAATTCTTTAACAATTCCTTTCTTTTTGAAATAACTATAGGAAATCATGAGAAAAAACATGGCAAAACCAACACCTCCTACATCACTTTTTAATCCAATCCATACTCCTAAGTAATTTCCCAATAGTTTCCCAAAGAGAAAACAAAAAGCCAGTAAGGCTACACCGTAAATTTTCATACTTTTTGAAATTGTTTTTGCAATTCTTTTTTGGTGACCTTCCCCATTACGTTCCTCGGTAAATCTTCCAAAAGTAAATACTTTCTTGGCCACTGAAAATTCGGAAGTTGTTCTTTCAGCCAGGGTTCAAAATTTTCAGGTAAAGTAACCTCACCTTCATTTAACACGATGCCAGCTCCCACAATTTCTCCCCATTCCTCATCTGGAATGCCGACCACAGCACAGTCCTTCACTATAGAACTTTTACGGATGATTTCTTCTATTTCCAAAGCCGAGATTTTGTGTCCTCCAGATTTTATAATATCTACAGAATTCCTGCCAAGGATGCGGTATCTTCCGTCTTGTTCTACAGCCATATCTCCCGTTTTGAACCAACCTGAATCAAAGGCTTCTTTTGTTGCATCGGTTTTTCCCCAATATTCTTTAAAAACATTCGGACCTTGAACTTGAATTTCACCGGTAGCTCCCTGCTTCACTTGTTTTCCATCCTCCCCAACTAAACGAACCTTCATGCCTTCGAGAGGGTAACCGATGCTCCCTGGTACACGCTCTCCATCATACGGATTGCTGATTGCCATACCCATTTCAGTCATCCCATAACGCTCCAACAAAACCTGACCACTAATCTTTTTCCATTCCTCTAAAGTTGTGATCGGTAAAGCTGCAGAACCAGAGATCATCAATCGAAAATTATTTAAGGCTTTGGTAATGATTTTTTGTTCTGTTTCTGATTGTGTTTTCCAATAGTGAATTAGTTTGTAATAAATGGTAGGTACGGCCATAAAAAGATTCACCTTCCCAGATTTAAACAATTCAAAAATACTTTTCTCATCAAATTTTGGAAGAAAAAAGCAGCTTGCTCCACTCCATAACGCACAGCTTACCACATTGATAATTCCATGAACATGGTGCAAGGGAAGGACATTTACAATCCTATCCGATGAACTCCATTTCCATGCCTTGACAAGCATTTCTATTTGAGCTTGTATATTTAGATGGGTAGTTACGACCCCTTTGGGTTTGCCTGTAGTTCCACTGGTATAGAGTATCATGGCCATTCTTGAGGAATCAACCTCTGGGCAGGTGGCTTCATGGCTTCCTATGGATTCCATAGAAATTCCAATGGTTTTTTCGGTACATAAAGGAGCAACCAAGGAGGCATACATTTTTGAATATATTAAGGCTTGGGCTTGGGTATCTTCGATTACATACTGAAGGGAAGGCAAGGGATGTTTTGTACAAAGTGGAACTGCAATTCCTCCAGCTCTCCATATTCCCCATTGAATGGCAACATATTCAAAACTGGGATCTACAATAAACGCTACACGGGCTTCATTTAAATCTGGTTTTCCGTCTAAGAGCTCACTTGCAATCTGAGCAGAACGCTCTAAAAGTTGATGATAGGTATAGGAAATATGATTTGAAATTAGCGCTTCTTGTGAAGCCCTTTTTTTTGCTCTCTCAATTAATTGAATCATGAAAATTTAAATTTTTAAACTTCTGTTGGTTAGTTAATAAACTTTGTCTTGTCGAGTTCAAGTATGCTGTGGAGTAACAGGTTTGCCCCTTTGGCAATAGCTGCAGGTGTTGAATACTCATCTGGAGCATGGCTGATTCCGTCAACACTCGGAACAAAAATCATTCCTGTAGGGGTAATCATTGCCATATCCTGAGCATCATGACCTGCGCCACTAGGCATGGTCCTGAAGGAGTAGTTTAAATTGGAGGCGTTTTTACGAATGAGGTCTTGTATGCGTTGGTCTGTGAGTGCCGGTTCTGCAGTAGCATTAATTGGTTTAAATTCGAAAGTAGTTTGGGTTGACTTTCCAATTTCATGTGCTCTTGCCTCAATTTGATTAAATAAAAAAGCAATTTTATCAGCATTCAAATCTCGGATTTCAAGACTGGTAATTACCTTACCCGGAATGACATTAGGTGCCCCAGGAAACGCTTCAATACGTCCCACTGTTCCCACCTGTGCGCCTTCATTTTTTTTGATTTGATCATTCACCGCTAAGATAAATTGAGCTGCAGCAAGTAGCGCATCCTTACGGTCGTTCATTGGAGTTGTCCCTGCGTGATTGGTTAAGCCTGTAATTTCAACATCCCACCATTTTAAACCTACTATCCCCTCAACAACTCCAATATCTAAGTTACTCTTATGCAATACATTTCCTTGCTCTATATGCAATTCCAAAAAAGCGTGCAGATCTTCTGGATTTCTTTTAATCTCCATTACTTTATCCGGATCTCCACCCAATCGTGTAATTCCCTCAGCATTGGTGTAACCTGAGGCTGTTATAACCTCTAAAGCCGTTGAGTCCAACTTCCCCGCCAAGGCGCGTGATCCAAAAATAGCCCCTTCTTCATTTGAAAAAATTATAAGTTCAAGAGGATGATCGGTTTGTATATTGTTTTCAATTAAAGTTTCCAAAACCTCTAGAGCTCCCACAACGCCAACGTCGCCATCGTAGTGTCCTCCATTGGGAACAGCATCAATATGCGATCCAAAAGCAATGGGACTCAGTTTGTTATTTTTTCCTCTCTTTGTAGCAATTAAATTCGCCGCGGCATCGGTGTGGACTTCAAGCCCTAAAGCTTCTAAATAGCTCGTAAGGAATGCTCTTGCATTAATTTCGTGATCGCTAAAAGCCACCCGATCATTTCCTCCTTGGGCATTCATTCCATAAGTAGAAAGCTTTTTTAATTGAGCATCCAGCCGATCTGAATTGACTCGTAAGTTTTTTGTTTGGGCATAAATGCTTTGATGGGATAGAAAAATTATCAGACCCAAAGCCCTTAGGAAATTTCTTAATTTCATTTACTTGAACTTGTTTAATCTAAAATTAAAATTTATTTAATGCCCCACTACCCTTTCCTTTGAAATTTTAAAATCAAACCGTAAAAACTAATCTTTTTTGTACTTTTCAAAAAACTGAACTAATGAAACTACCGTTTTTGACTTTCGCCTTTCTTTTAAGCTTTTTAGTTGCCCGTGCACAACATGGAAAGGTCATGGATAACCTCACCCTCAACAGCAAAATTCTGAAAGGAGAGCGCAACTTTGCCGTTTACCTTCCTCCAGATTACGAAACCTCGAGCAGAAGTTATCCTGTTTTGTATTTATTGCACGGCTATACAGATAACCACACGGGTTGGATTCAATTTGGTGAAGTACTTCAACTAGCAGATAATGCCCTCATAAAAGGGGAAGCTACACCCATGATCATTGTAATGCCGGATGCAGATACTGGTATTCCGGGTTATGCCAATACCTTATCGGGTAAATGGAATTACGAAGATTTTTTCTTTGAGGAGTTTATGCCCCATGTGGAAGCCCGTTTTAGGATCAAAAAAGAGAAACGTTTTAGAGCTATTTCTGGGCTATCTATGGGAGGTGGAGGAACTTTAATCTATGCCCTTCATCGGCCTGATTTGTTCTCTTCTGCTGCCCCCTTAAGCGCCTCTTTTGGTCCGCTAAGCTTCAGTGAAATGAAGAACTATGCCTATGTAGGATACGATGAATCCAATTACAACGAAAAGGATTACGAAACCTATTCCAAAAAATACAATCCCCTAGAATTGGTGGATCAATTAGAAAAAGATCAACTGAATAGTGTCCGATGGTATATCGATTGTGGGGACGACGACTTTCTCTTTGAGGGGAATAGTTTGCTGCACATCAAAATGAGAAAAAAAGGGGTTCGACATGAATTTAGAATCAGAGACGGGAGTCATAATTGGACCTATTGGAGAACTGCCCTCCCTTCAGTACTTTCCTTTATTTCCGACCATTTTCATCAACGCTAACGTGATCCATCCATAAAATTATTAACTAATAATGAGGGTTATTTTCTATACAATGAGGGGGTTAATGCTCGGTGCAATTTTCGAAATTTACCTTTGGAATTTTAATATCTCCCTTGGGCTATCTGGACTAAGCCAACAAAATTAATTATATAAAAAATTGGACTCAACAAGACTTGGACTGGGTCCATTTTCAGAACATCATACAATAAAAAATGCTAAACGCTGTAATATTTGACATGGATGGGGTGATTGTAGATAGTGAACCTCTACATCACAAAGCCTATAAAAAAATGTTTGTTGATTTTGAAATTGAGGTAAGCGATGCGCTTTTTGAAACCTTTACAGGCGAAGCTACACTCGCAATTTGTCAAAAAATTTGTGAGAATTTTAAACTAGATGTTCCTCCAGAAAAATTAGTACAACGAAAGAGGGAGTACTTTAATCGACTCTTTGATGAGGACAAAGAATTGGAACTCATTGAAGGCGTGTCCGATTTAATTGAGGAATACCATAACGCAGGTCTTACCTTGGTGTTGGCTTCTTCCGCTTCCATGCAGAATATCGATCGGATTTTTAAACGCTTCGATCTAGACCATTATTTTATTGCTAAACTTAGCGGTGCTGATCTTAAAGCCTCCAAACCTCATCCTGAAATATTTATAAAAGCCACCCAAGCTTCAGGATTTGCTAAAGAACACTGCTTTGTCATTGAGGATTCAACCAATGGCATAAAAGCAGCTAAAGCAGCAGGCTTGTTTTGTGTAGGATTCGATAGTCCCAATTCTAAAAATCAAGAGTATTCCCAAGCAGACTTGAGGATCAATTCCTATAAAGAAATAGAATATTTAAAAATTAAGACGTTTTTTTAGCCCCCTTTTTCTTTTCAAGGGAAACAAAAAATCCCCAGATATAGGACGCAAAATAAATCAACACGAAGGGGAGGATATAGAGGTAATAAAAAGTGGCATCCGTTAACACTATCTGTAAGTAATCCGAATTCGAGGAATAATACCCCACTTTTTCTGTGGTTAAATCGTATATCAATCCAGCGTATATCACCAAGGTATAGATGATAAGTAGGATCCGAATTGGCCAAAATACTTTTGGTTTCAGATAAGAAAAGCCAAAATAATAAACGATTTTTTTCAAGGTGGTGAATTGCTGTTGTTCAAAAATACAAAAAGAAAATTCAAGTACTCTACTTAAATTTTAAATGCTGCCAGCAAAGGCATCAACTCCATAAAATCATTTTAAAAACAGCACCTTACCAATTAAACTAATTTTTAGATTTGTTGTCAAACAAACTAAAACAAAACTTATGAAAGTATTTCTAAAACTGATCCTTGTAATTTCAGTTATCACACAATTTACAATTTCTTGTCAAGGGGAAACAAAACAAAAGTCAGAGATCACAATTGGATTACAAACGTATTCCTTCAGAACGATGGACGACCAAAGTCCTTTAGCAATTTTAAACTACATCAAACAAACAGGTATTAAAAACGTAGAGTTAATGGGTAATCACGCTGAGCCTTTTGCTGGTGCGCCCGTAAGCTCCATGTCCGATCCTGCTAAACTTGCCATCCTTATCAAACAGTACCGAAAGGAAGCACTTACCCCAGAAGAACAACTTATCGCTGATGAAGTAGCCGCCGAAAGAGAACAATACAATCTGGACGTTGAAGAATGGAGAAAAAATGTAGACTATAAAAAATTTGAAGAGCTACGGCGTTTATACAATGAAGCTGGGATCAACATCTACGCATTTAAACCTCGGGTATTTGGTAAAGAAAACTCAGACGATGCCATCCGTTACGGTATGCGAGCTGCCAAAGCTTTAGGGGCTAGTCATGTGACTCTAGAACACCCTGAAGACGATGAGCATACGGCACGTTTGGGTAAAATTGCTGAAGAAGAAGGTATGCTCGTAGGGTATCACGGTCATGAACAGCAAACCCCAACCTTATGGGATACCGCACTTAGCCAATCAGAAGCCAACCGATTGAATCTTGATTTTGGTCACTATATCGCAGCGGAAAACCAAAACCCGTTAGAAATCATAAAAAACAAGCATGAAAAAATAGTAAGCATGCATTTGAAAGACCGGAAGAAAAAAAGTAACGGTGGAGATAATTTGATGTGGGGTCAAGGGGAAACTCCCATTAAGGAGGTACTTCAATTGATCCGGGACAATGGCTATGACTTTCCTGTTACAATAGAATTGGAATACGATATTCCAGAAGGGTCAAATGCTGTAGAGGAAGTTAAAAATTGCATTGCATACGTGCAAAGTGTCCTTTAGTATTTTGTACATTTAAATTAAAGGGGAACCGCCAAAATCAAGTAAGGCATTTTCTCACCAACCAATAAAGTAAAATATTCATGAAAAAAATAACTGAAAATGCCCCTATGGATTCACGAAGAGACTTTATAAAAAAAGCCGCTTCCGCCTCTTTATTCACTATTGTTCCAAGCAGCACATTAACCAGTCTAGGATACCAATCGCCAAATGATATGGTCAACATAGCAGCTATTGGTGTAGGGAACCGAGGGGGTCAGGTCATTGGTAATATTGCAACCCCTGACGTAGTTGCGCAGCGCGCTCCAATGGGTGGCTTTTTAAGACAACCTTATGGTGGGATTCAACCTGAAAGAACCCCTTATAATCGAGGAGGGGGATCAGATCAAAAACCTTTTAAACATGCTAACATCTATGCTATTTGTGATGTAGATCACGAGTATGCAGGACACATTATTAAAGGGTATCCTAAGGCAAAAACCTATCACGATTATAGAGAGATGATTGACAAGGATAAAAATATCGATGCTGTCGTCATTGCCACACCCGATCACACGCATGCCGTAATCACTTCCTACGCCATGAACGCTGGAAAGCATGTGTATGTGGAAAAACCAATGACCAAAACCATCTATGAAGCACGATTCTTAAGAGATTTAGCTCGGAAAACTGGCCTTATTACTCAAGTCGGAAATCAGGGACACAATGTAGAAGGGACTATGCAAACCGTGGAATATATCCAATCGGGTACTATTGGTGAGGTCAGTGAGGTCCATTTGTGGTCCAACCGTCCCGTTTGGAAACAGGGCTATTTTAGTCGTCCAGAAGGTGTGGCGGTTCCTAAAAATTTAAACTATGATCTTTGGTTAGGTCCAGCCCAATACAAACCCTACCATCCGGATATTTTACATTTTGCTTGGAGAGGACTTTGGGATTATGGAACAGGGGCTATGGGTGACATGGGAGCACATACCTTCGATGCTCCAATTTGGGCTTTGGATTTAGGAATGCCAACTAAAATACAAGCTACTACAACTCCATTTAACGATGATTACCTCCCCGTTTCTGAGCGTGTGACCTATGAGTTTGCCGCAAGAGGAAGTAAACCCCCAGTACAAGTTACCTGGTCTGATGGTGGAATCAAGCCCGCACGTCCTGCAGAACTGGAACCCAACCGTGGTTTAAGTGAAGCCCTTTACATCGGTTCAAAAGGAAAACTAATGCACGGAACCCACGGTGCTACACCTGAGTTGATTCCAGAAAATGCAAATGAATTGCCTAAGAAATGGTTACCTAGACCCAGTAGTGTGTATTTGGATTTTGTTGAAGCCATTAAAGAACAAAGACCGGCAGCAAATAATTTTGAAGTAGCAGCCAAGGTTACAGAAATTATGCTTTTGACCAATATTGCTGTTGCAGCTCAAAAACTAGACCTCACTTTGGAATATGATGCAGAAAATATGAGGATTACCAATTGTGAAGCTGCCAACGACTATTTCCACTACGAATACCGTAAAGGATGGGAATTATAGTTTGAGATCCATTAGTTCAAATAAAACACCCTTAAAGATCTGATTTACAGTTTCCTCTAGGGGGTTTTTTTATCAGTAAAATAACCCTCCTGATCCTTAATCTGGAAGAAAATCAACCCTTCAAAAACGGCTGATCATAACTTCTTTCTCCTGTAGCTTGAAACATTGCATTTGCAACAGCGGCAAATACTGGAGGAAAAAGAGGCTCTCCCAAACCCGTGGGATCTATACCATTTTCTACAAAATGAATGTCAATATGTTTCGGTGCTTCTTGCTGGCGAATCATTCGGTAGGTATTGAAATTAGTTTTTGAGGGTTTCCCTTCATTAAAAGTCAATTCCCCAAAAAGCGCATTTCCAATACCATCAACGATCGCACCTTCACCCCCATATTTCGGGCAGCATCTGGATTCACTACAATACCACAATCTACTGCAGCAGTAACCCGCTCTACTCGGGTATTTCCATTCGAACG
>JAFMCA010000018.1 GCA_017858055.1 Flavobacteriaceae bacterium | reverse complement strand
ATTTCTTTTTCTCCAAAAACCTATTTTGACAATTCAAAGTGGAGAATATTCTCATTCAGTTCTGAAGAAACTGGAGGAGGCGAACCCTTTGGAAATGGACTAGCCAACTTAATTATTGATGGAAAAGACACGACTTATTGGCATTCTTGTTGGACCACCTGTAATGTGACCCATCCTCACGAACTCGTAGTCGACACTCAGGGCAGTACGGAGGTAAAAGGCTTTTCCTTTCTTCAACGAAACGGGAGTAGAAAAATCAAAGACATTGAAATCTTAGTAAGTGAGGATGCAAGTACCTGGGAGTCCCTAGGGGATTTTGTCCTATCGAACATCAACACACCACAAAACCTTGACTTCGTGGAGCAAAAAAGTTTTCGATATTTTAAAATACGCATCAATTCAGCCCATGACGGAGAACAATTTGCTTCCCTCGCAGAGGTTCGAATTTACTAGAGAAAAGGATTGAATTAGGGATTTTTTTGTCAAATGGGATTAGCCTCCTGGATTTACCGAGGCACTTTTTACCTTCCATTTCCCTACGACTTTGTCGGAGAGGCTTTTTTCTGCTTCCACACTTAGTGTAAAGTGTTCGTGAGTGGGAATATTCTCAAAAAGATTCTTACAAATGGGGCCGCAATTGCTCCCATATTCAAAATCAAAAGTAGCTTCATTGCCTTTTTGTACAAAATTCAAAATATTGATTACATCGTCTCCAATAAGGTAGTGCTCCTCTTCGAAGACATATTCATCACTCAAAAAAGACGACTTTAAAACGCCATTCAAAGTAATGTCAAATTTTACGACAGCCGTCGCATTCTCTTTAAACTCGACATAATCTACCGTACAACTGAATTCCTCCACTGTTTCGCTTTCTTTTTCACAACAGATAAAAAAGAGAACTCCAGCAGATATAATTAAGTTTTTAATAAGGGATTCTGTCATTTTTAAAGCTATAGAAGTTGAAGTAAATATAGGCACTTAAATTCATTTACTAATTATGGGTTTATCTATTCAAAAGATTCCATTTGAAAACACTCGTTTACAATCGTTACACTAGTAACTCTTCCACTCTTAAACCTTTTCATTTGCCTACCTTCATTTTCCTGTGTAAAACCTAATTTTTATATCTTCATAAATCCAATACTGAAGAATTAAAAAGAACAGTCCTTTTTCTAATATTAAATTCAAATCCTATGAATCTAAGAATTCACTTATTCTATATCACTTTTCTGAGTTTTTATACCATTGTTTACGGACAGTTTTCTTTATCTCCTGGAAGGGAAACCATGCTTTACACGACACCTCCTTTTGAAGAATGTCATGCCTCTACGATAATGGAACTATCCAACGGAGTCTTTCTTGCAGCAGCATTTGGAGGAACCAAAGAGGGGAATAACGATGTATCCATTTGGCTTTCCCGATCTGAAAAAGGTGTTTGGAGAGTACCTAAAAAAATCACAACAGGATTGTCCTCTGATGGAATACAGTACCCCAACTGGAACCCCGTTTTATACCGAGTCAGTCCAACAGAAATAGTCCTATTTTATAAAACAGGACCCTCTCCAAGAGAATGGTGGGGGATGTATAAAGTATCCACAGACGAGGGGAAAAGTTGGGGACCTTCCATACGACTTCCAGAGGGTATCCTAGGCCCAATAAAAAATAAACCCATTACCTTGGCGAACGGAACCCTACTTTCTCCCTCCAGCACCGAAACCAGGACTACCGAAGGACTTTCTTGGAAAATTCACATAGAAAAAAGCACAGATCAAGGGAGGCATTGGACAAAAATCCCCATTGACCCTACAACTCCTTACGATGTTATCCAACCTAGTATATTAGTTCACAGTCAGGAAAAATTACAATTGCTTTGTCGAAGTAGAAATGACACCTTAATGCAGTCCTTTTCTTATGATGGTGGAAATAGTTGGAGCACAATCACGAAAACACACTTGCCCAATCCAAACTCTGGTACGGATGCGATTACCCTCAGTAACGGCAAACATGTGTTGGTATATAATCCTACTACCAAGGGTAAAAATGACCGTGCAAAACTAAATATGGCAATTTCGGAGGATGGCTTGCTATGGAAAGATGTAGTTGTTTTAGAGGAGGAAAAGCGAGGGGAGTTTAGTTATCCAGCCTTAATTCAAGCCGCGGATGGCAGTTTGCATTTAACCTATACTTTCAACCGGAAAAATATTAAGTATCTAACCTTTACTGTTGAATAATATGGATAAACCCGTATTTTATCGAGGGGTCATTTGCCCCATGATTACACCACTTAATGAGGACCTGAGTTTAGATGTTCAAGCTATTCAAAATTTAATACCTCATATAGTTTCAGGAAGAGTTCATGGAATTTTTATTTTGGGGACAACCGGGGAAGCCTCCAGTTTATCCCATATTCAAAGAAAGGAATTGATAGCCTTAAGTTCGGAAGCAATAAAAGAAAGTGGTTGTCCATTATTAGTTGGTATCGGAGACACCTCATTGGCGGAAAGTTTGAATTTAGCTGCATATGCAAAAGAAAAGGGGGCTCAGGCGGTTGTCGCTACAGCACCCTACTATTTTGACTTGGATCCAGAAGATCAATACGATTATTTCAAAACTCTAGCCGATCAAACAGAACTCCCCTTGTATCTCTACAATTATCCCAAAAGCACTCATTTCAATATTCGTTTAGACGTGGTTGAAAAGCTGACACTCCATCCAAACATTATGGGGATTAAGGACAGCTCTGGAAATGTGGATTATATACAAGCACTTCATTCAATTGCAGAGAAAACCAATTTCAATCTTTTAATTGGTCCAGAGGAGCTTTTGTTGGAAAGTTTAAATCAAGGGATCCACGGTGGGGTGAATGGGGGTGCAAACCTCCTTCCGCAGTTGTATTCAGAATTATTTCAAGCAACTCAAAAAAACGATACGCAAAAAGCAGCAAAACTTCATACACTGGTTCTTCAACTTTCCAAAGGGGTTTATGCTTTGGAAGGGGGGGCGAACAGCTACCTCAAAGGAATAAAAGCAGCAGCGGCGGCCTTAGGGTTGTGTAAAAACAAGCTAGCCGTTCCATTGAAAGCTATTGAAGGGGAACTATTGAATCAAATAGAGGTCAATATCAAAACCCTTGTGGCTGAATTTAATCGCCTTAAATGAAGACTTTAGACATCCTCATAATTGTAGCGTATCTAGGTATTCTTTTGGTTTTAGGCGGGGTATTTTTTTCAAAGGATAGAACAGCGAGTCGTTTTACGTTGGGTTCAGGGAAGATACCTTCTTGGGTGGTTACGCTTTCTATCTTCGCTACTTTTGTGAGTAGCATCAGTTATTTAGCACTCCCTGGAAGTGCCTTTTCCGGGAATTGGAACCCCTTTGTTTTCAGCTTATCGATCCCCGTTGCAGCGGTCATTGCAGTAAAGTTTTTTGTTCCCATCTATCGAAAAATAAATAGTCCTTCTGCCTATACTTATTTGGAACAACGCTATGGAACTTGGGCAAAACAATACGCTGCCTTCTGTTATTTGTTAACCCAATTGATGCGAATCGGGACCATATTATTTTTATTGGCAGTAGCGATAAATGCCATTGTAGATTGGAATATTCTGTGGGTCATTATCCTTACAGGGCTTTTCGTTTCCCTATATGCTATACTGGGGGGTATAGAAGCCGTACTTTGGGCAGACGCGATTCAGGCTATACTCTTAATTCTGGGGGCGCTACTGTGTTTAATTTTCATTTTTGTACAACTTCCCGAGGGAGTTTTGGGGTTCTTTAATACAGCGCTTGAGCAAAATAAATTTAGTTTGGGGCATTTTAACTTGGATCTCAACGCACCCACATTCTGGGTCGTTCTGATTTATGGGATATTCATCAATTTGCAAAATTTTGGTATTGATCAAAATTATATTCAAAGGTATATGGTGCTTAACACAGAACAATCAGCCAAAAGAGCTGCTTTTTTTGGGGGAATGATTTACCTCCCCGTTTCTGCACTTTTTCTTTTTATTGGGACTGCCCTTTACGTTTATTATTCACAAACCAACAGTCTGCCTATTGAACTTCAAAATAATGGGGATCAAGTTTTCCCCTATTTTATTGCGAATGAACTCCCTTCAGGACTTTCAGGTCTTTTGGTTGCTTCTATTTTTGCAGCAGGGATGAGTACAATTTCCACAAGTTTTAATAGTATGGCAACCGTTTTTTTAACAGATTTTTATCCTTCTCAGGGAGGCACAGTACTTTCAGAAAGTAAGAAAATAAAAATTCTTTATATCGTATCCATACTGATTGGAATAGCAGGAATTGTTGTGGCTATTGCCATGATAAACGTCAAAGGAATTTTAGATTCCTGGTGGAAATTTGCTTCCATTTTTAGTGGAGGTATGTTGGGTCTTTTTCTGCTTGGAATTTCTACCCAATCAAACAGCAAGGCAGTCCCTATAATTTCAGTTATTTCCGGAGTTCTAGTCATTTTATGGATGACCCTTTCACTTCGTTTTCCATCAAAAGCTTGGGCCTTAGAGTTGCATCCCTATCTCATTATTGTCGCTGGCACTATGGTGATCTTTGTTTTGGGGTTTTTATTAATCGGATTCGTTAACCGATTTCCAAAACTAGGTTTAAAGTAAGAGAGATATTATTCTACGATTTCTTGGGTTTCTTCTTCGAAAGCAGCGTTAGATTCTCCCAGTCGAATCCGCAAAACTATTTCGTGAACTTTGAGATTCAATTGAGAAAGGGAACTTTCTGTCGGTACTTCATATGCGTAGCCAATATCAAAAGCCCCAATTGAAACCAAGGAAAGTAAAGAAATGGCTCCACGAGTTCTGTAGGAAAGACCAACATCTAGATTGTTTTGCCAACTAAACATCATGGAAAGGTCTGTTGTCATAGGCAAACCATTCACTTTTCTGAGCATTAGTGCAGGTTTTAAAAGTAGATTGGAATTCATAGGGAGATCCATACCCCCTCCCAAATAGGAATGCACCCGATCTTTTGCGGTGAATACGAGATTTTGGTCTCGATTTACATTGAATAATCTCGGGATGGAGAGCGACATCCAAAACAGTTCCCCTTTTAAAAACGCACCTACACCCACATTGGGGTTAAATTTCGAAAGAGGCTGTTTTAAGGGATCAGGAGAAAAGGTATAGGTATTCAGCTTGGTGGGGTCAGCATTGTAAAAATTCCCTCCAGCTTTAATTCCTAAAAATAGCTGGGTCGATTCCGTGGTTTGAAGACGATAAGAAAAGTCAACATAGGCAAAGGTTTGTTGCTCAACAAAAACTTTGTCGGACACAACAGAAATTCCTAACCCCACCTTATTTTTTCTCGCGGAAGAATAGGAAAAAGCTAGTGTTGAGGGAGCATCCGGCACAGAAGACCACTGTTGTCTTGAGGTAAAGGAAAAACTATTGGAACTTTCTGCTCCTGCATAAGCCGGATTGATCACGTTCAGGGTATAGCGATAGAGGGAATAATAACTCTCTTGCTGTCCAAAAGAGAAACAGCTGATGAAATAAAACAAAAAAGAGATTTTTTTAAACATACTTATCGAGTTAAATAAATCCATCCAATTTTATCTGCTTCCCCATCCGAATCAAGATCTATTCTATAAAAATAGCTCCCCTCTGGGATTCTGTCTTGATCAGCATCCTCTGGCCAACTGTTTTGATAGTTGTTTTTTTCATAAATCAATACACCAACGCGGGTGTAGATATATACCTTATGATTGCTGTATTCCTCAATTTTGAGAACAGTCCAACGGTCATTGATTCCATCCCCATTATCGGAAACAAATTCACTGATTAATAGGTCATCTGCCACGGTTGGATTAGGATCGATGGCATCTTCGATTCCATCATTATCATTGTCCAAATCGAAACAGTCTAGGATGCCATCTCCATCAAAATCTGGACTCAGGGAATTTTCATCTTTAGGATCCGAGCCACATGCAAGTTCATCCTCATCGGATTGACCATCATTATCATCATCCAAATCACAAAGATCTCCGAGCAAGTCCCGGTCATAATCTTCTTGTTCAGGATTATATTCTTCAGGGCATACATCACACAGATCACCAATTCCGTCAAGGTCAGTATCCGTTTGATCTTCATTTTCTAGGTTTATACAATTGTCACAGGCATCCCCAACACCATCTTCGTCCGTATCTAACTGATCCGGGTTTGCAATATCAGGGCAGTTGTCTGTAGCTCGACTCAATGACCCAAAGGAGTTGGGGACACCATCTCCATCACCATCTTCAAAAGGGAATTCATTTACATTGAGAGGATTTGTGCCTGCTTCAATTTCAATTTGATCTTCGAAGCCGTCGTTATCATCATCTAAATCCAAGCAGTTGGGGATTCCATCAAAATCATGGTCTGAAGCTCTGGATCGATTATTTAAAGGATCTGAACCACAGAATAGTTCTATTTCGTCAGATTGGCCGTCATTGTCATCATCGGAATCGTAAAAGTCAAGAATCAAATCACTATCCGTATCCAAAGGATATTGAAGTACATTTAGGGCATCTGTTCCCACAGCTTCTTCTACAACGTCTGTAAAACCATCATTGTCATCATCTTCATCTAATATATTGATGATTCCATCCGTATCGGTATCCAGTGGGAAATCGAGAATATTTAGTGGGTCACTTGAAGCAAAAATCTCAATAGTATCTAAAAATCCATCCCCGTCATCGTCTGTATCAGCATTGTTTCCAATACCATCGGAGTCTGTGTCTGTCCATTCAGTAGGGTCATTCGGAAAGGCATCAGCAGCATCAAGCACACCATCCTTATCGGAATCTGCATTGGCATTCCCTCCACTGCTTCCGCTTACGGGTTGACTTGGAGAATTGCAACTGTCTAGATCGTCTGTAAGGGTCAGATTTACGGTTGTAGAGGCTGTATTTCCAGAACTATCCGTTATCGAATAAATTATTTGCTGGGTGCCAAGATTTGCACAATTCACACTTATATTTTTGGAGGAAACACTTTTCCCCTTTGAATTTAAACTGTTTTTACTCACTTCAATTACCTCCTCAGATGGTCTTGAAGGAACTGGGGTTTCCTTTGCATAAACAAAAGCGGAATCTATAGAAACAATAGAGTAGGTTGCAATAGTACAATTGTCATAACTCCCATTATCAATAAGATTATAGGGAATACTTACATTCCCTGAGCTGTCCAGGGTGAGTACAATATCGTTTGCGAGAATAACTGGGGATTCCGTATCCACAGTGGTTACAGTTTGAACACGGGTAGTTGTATTTCCAAAAACATCAACAACCGTATAGGTAACTAACGTATCTCCTATAGGAAACTGTAATGGAGCATCATTAGTAACAGAGTCAATACCACAATCATCATTAGTAATTACAGATCCTAGATCAACACCACTGGCAAAGCAGGATCCTCTATCAGCGACGACTTCAATATTTTGATTTTGGATCAAAATTGTTGGTAGAGTGTTATCAGAAAAGGAAACGTTTTGAGTAGCAGTAACTGTATTTCCAAAGGAATCACTTGCAGTCCAGGTGACCACAGTTATTCCCGTAGAAAAACTTTCAGGGGCATCATTACTGTAGGTCAAGGTACAATTATCTGTTAAGGTAGGGAGTCCCAAAACAATCGCACATGAATCAGAGACTACATCTGGAGGAGCGATTAAAGTTGGGGGTATATCATCGATGACCGTTACCGTTTGAATAACACTGGCTGAATTCCCAGCGGTATCTAGTACAGTCCATGTAACTGAAGTAATTCCAATTGGGAAACTGGCTGGAGCATTGTTTAGCACACTTGCTACAGTACAATTATCACTAGTAACGGGGATTCCTAAATCGACTGCGGTAGCTTCACAGGAGTCGGTATCGGTTGAGATATTAACATTTGATGGGGCAGAAATAAGTGGGGCAGTGGTGTCTGAAACCGTAACCAACTGAGTTGCTGAAACGGTGTTCCCTGATGCGTCTGTTACTTGCCACACTACAGCCGTTTCTCCCAATGGGAATACCGCTGGAGCATTATTGGAAGGCGTAAGAAGATCACAATTATCAGTGGCTGTTGCCATACCAAGGGTGACAGAACAACTCCCTGCATTTATATGATTTGGGATAATAAGAACAGGGGGCTCCTGATCTATAACCGTAATTTTTTGAGTAAATGTATTGGTATTACTTGCACTATCTGTAGCTGTCCAAGTCAGTAAGTTTTCCCCTAAATTGAATATCAAGTCAGGGTTATCATTAACTATCGAAACGACTTCACAATTATCGGTTGCAGTTACGGTACCTGTTGAAATAAGCGTTGCTGTACAGCTTCCGGGATCTGTATCTACTGTAAGTTCTGTAGGCATTTCTAGGCTTGGTAATAGGATATCACTCGCCTCCACCAGGAAGGTCTTAGTTACCGAAAGGGTAAGGTTATTGGTAAGGGTAACCGAAATAGTACTTACAAAAGATTTGGACTGATTGCTTGGTGGAAAGAGGTGGGTAAAGGTCACCGTATTTGAAGGAATCAATAGGGTTTCTGTAGCTTCCCCATTTCCATAATCAAACTCCCATGAAGCTGCTGGTGGTGGAATTGCTTTTACAATAATATCATCCAGTCCCCAATTATCATACTGAATATTACTATTACTTGGTTGGTACCAGCGAAATCGGGTTGAATTAGACTTTGCCCCTTCAGGGATTGGAATGTCATTAAAGTACCATCGGTACCATGCGGAACCCTGTATTGTATCCCAATCTTCGTAGAAGGTTACCCAATTTCCATTATTGACGGAATATTGTAATTTCACTTCCTCATCATCCAAATCTGGATTCTCACAAGAAATTTCCCCATTTGAAACTTGTGAAAAATTCAGTTGTGGGTCATCATCTCCATATCTTATATAAAATTCAATACTCCCTCCTTGTGAAACATCAACCGCTGAGGTAATCACAAATCGTTTATTTATATCTGGACCAGATTCTTGAGTACTACTCGCCCAAAAATAGCTTGAAGCAGGATTTGTATCCCCTGTAGTCGATTCGCAGGGGGTGGATACAGTGTATGGAGAAGAAACCCAACCATCTGGCAGAACGCCTTCATTAAAATCAAATTCAGTAACACTAATTTCGCTTGGCGTAAAGTTGACCTCAAAAGCCAAAGTAGTTCCACTACACGTTAAGGACGTTGTAGAGAAACTCCCGACAATCTGTTGACCAACAACTTGATTGATTAACAAAATAAAAAATAAGGTTTTAGTAAACTTCAAAAGTTTCTATGTTGTTAAGATTAAATGGCATTGCTGTTGTTGATTTATGGGTTAATCTTTCATTCTTAAACAGCATTAACTTTATCGGTTGATAGGAACAACTTCCTACTTTTGTTTCAAAGGGATTTAATACAAAAGCAACTTTATTTTCTTCCGTCTTTTTATCTGCCTCTCCCAAATAGAAGTTGATTACTAAGGTTTCTTTTGTTTTGTTTTCTACTTTGATTTGATAGTATTCAAAAGAAACTCCATTTTTAATATCCTCACAGAGGATTTCTTCATAGGAAATTTGAATTTTATCATTTTCAAAATAAATTATTTCCTCTTTTGGGACGATAAAGAAGGATACTACGAACAGCAGTAAAATCATTTTTAAAATTGATTTTTGATTCTATAAATTTAGTTAATAATAGTATATAACAGTATAGAAAACCATGAAAATCAAAGCAATAGATCTTATCTAAAAATCCAATAGGTTAGTTTTAGATTTAAACTACGGTATCGAGGCTGGAGTTGGTCATAGGTAAAATAGTTATCGTTATAAACGATATAAAGATCGGAGAGCGAATTAAACCGCCACTGAAAACGCGAATTAAATCCTAAATTTTCAGATTGAGAACTGAATTGAATGTTTGTAGACCAAAACAGCGATTTTGAAAAGGAAAAGTCGAATTTAGGACCAAACAGCCATAATTTGGTGAGGGGAATTCCATTCCCTAAATCTATCCGGTCGTAATTAAATTTAAGGCTGGTAACCAGTCTAGGTTGAAGACGATAACTGATGTTATTGACAAAGGAATATTTCATTCCATCGAAAAATAACCCATAATTTTGACTCGAAATAAAGGAGAGTTTATTTCTTCGGTCGGAGCTGTATTCTAGGGTGAGAGAGCGTGAGTAATACAACTGATTCCCTTCCAGGGGGGTGTCCGGATGGATACCAGTTGGATCAAAGGGATTAAGGATAAATTCTTTCCGATTGAAGAAACGGAGCCCTAATTTACTTTGGTCTTTAAAGGTAAGTTCTGAGGAGGTTAGCAATGTCCTTTCTAGAAGAGTTTGAGGACCTTCGGGGTCGATCCAAAGCCATAGATTTTGTCTGAGCTCTAAGGTATTAATAGCACCTTTTTTTGGGTAGAAGAAATAACTGTAATAAGGTGAAAATTTCATAACCCCAACCCTTCTTAACAAACCCAAGTCGGCTTTAAAATCATCTCCAACAAAGGCGTATTCTAGATTGATATTTTGGTTTCTTGTTTCTCTACTAAACTGAGCGCCCCCACTCATACTGTTTCCATCTTGATTAGGGCTGAAAGATTTATAGGCAAAAAAGCGCCCTTTCCAAATATTATCTTTTGAATTGAGATCGTACTCCAAGCCCATCATTCGGTTGTAGTCCTCATCAGCATCAACAAAATCATATTCTTTAACACTTTGCCTGTTTACTAACAAAAATTTTAAATTGGATCTACTGAAAACACTTTTTTGAAGTGAAATGACGGTGTTGTTATTTGATGGGATATTATTTTTAAGATCTTCATCCGTAAGCATGTTGAGAAACCCAAGACGGACTTTATCGGATATTTTTCCACTTAATCTAGCTCCAGCGAGGATTCGATTTTGTATATTGTTTCCCTCAAGATCTTTAGCAACACCAATCCTTCTTGTCAAAAACGGCGTGACGGTTCGGTCTGCGCCATAGTTTGAAAAAAGGTCACTATTTTGTAAAAAGAATTGGCGTTTTTCAGGGAGTACGATTTCAAATTGGGTAAGATTGATAATCTCATCGTCTACTTCCACTTGTGAAAAATCGGGATTTAAAGTAACGTCTAAGTTTAGCCCGTTACTAATGGGGATTTTTAAATCACCCCCAAAGTTGAGCTCTTCATTTTTGCCATCATTTACAAAATCATTACTAGCAATGCCATTCACATAGGGGATAATAGAAATAGGAGCGTTTGATTTTCCGAGGGGTTTTTCAAATTCCAGCACTCCCATAAATGCAAGATTAAAATCTTTATACACTTGTGGGATCCTGCTCCAGGTAGTTCGCTCGTTGGTTTGGGTGTCCAGTCTAAAAAAATTAAATCGCCATTCAGTAGATCCCTCAGGGAAATTGATCGAACCGAAGGGAATTTTCATTTCTATGATAAAATATCCGTCGTAGATTGCACTTTCTACATCGTAATCAACATCCCAAGTTCGATTGATATCGTCTTTTGCTTCACCTATTCCTCCGTTGGAAACCAAGAGGTCACTTTTTACTCCAAACGGGTTAGAACCAAACATATAGGCATTGATTCCATCGCTATAGGTGTCCAAAACGAAATTGATTTTATCGGAAGCACCCCCACTAAAATCCCTTCTTAATGAAGGGGTGATGTACTGATCATTTAATGAATATGCCTTACACAGGATATATACATTTTGATCGTCAAATAAAATGCGGACTTCTGTCGGTTTTGTAACTTTTTTTGATTCCGTAGGGAAATGCTGCCAATTTGTATTAGCAATCTCTGCGCTTTCCCAAACCCGCTCCGTTTCTTTGCCGTCAATGTTTATTTTTTCTGTTGTGAAACGTGCAAGCAGATGGGGAATTTCCTCTTGTGCATTGGTATAAAAGGATACGCAAAAAAGGAGGAATGCGAGCTTGAAGTTTACCCTAAATCGATGCACTTCTAATACTTATCAAATTCAACACTTGGAGTTTATTTTAATTGAGTTAAAATTTAAGCAAAATAGTATAGACCTTACCATTAAAAAATGGTTTAATTTTTTTCTGAAATTATTTCCAAAAGGAATCGATTAAAAAAAAATACTACCCTTTTAAAGGACAAAAGAAAGCATAAAAAAACCCTCTTGAAAGAGGGTTTTATTTCAATAGTTTGAGGAGCTTATTGAAGCATCATCACTTTTCTAATAACGACAGACTCGCGTAAATCACGAATTTTTAGCATATTTTGATAATTTTTATCAGCGTCCCAAGCAGTAGAACTTGCTGCAGCTTTCATTAAAGCGGGATAACTTGGATACCAGTTTACTGTAAAATAATTCCAGTAAATATCTGTACCTGTTTTATCAATTCTACGACCAAGTGACCACCCTGAACGAGGATCGTTTTTTTCTAGACCCTTGGCATAATATGCTCTTTCCATGGTTTCATAGGTTTTGTCTTTTCCTGTAGCAACTTTCATGAAATTTATCACTCCAATATCATCGGGTAAATTAACTTCATTCGTTTTTTTCACCTCACTTATATTTAAAAATATTGCTTCCGCTACTATTGTTCTTTTGGCTCTAACATCTTCCATAAAAGTTCTCCAGTCGTTATTTGTCATTCCAGGAAGTGCTTCGGCTCGCATTTTTCCAATAGCATCCCAATCCCTATCTTTTTCCATTTGACTGATTGTCATGGGCTCTACAATGACATGGCTAAATACCGCTTGTGGATTGCCCACTACTTCCCAAAGGTGCCATCCAGATTGATATCCAGCGTCTATTCGTGCTTGTGCAAATTTTGAAAATTTTTCTTTTAAATCCTCTGCGTAGTTTGTTCCTTCATTTACTTTAATAAAGGTCTGTTTGAAAATCATTTGCTCTTGTGCGTTTACTCCATAAGAAAATGCGAGTAAAAACAAGAGGCTTAAATAAAAGTGTTTCATTTTTTTTTGGTTTATGGTTTCTCAAATGTATATAAATCTGATTAATAATCAATCTCAATGATAATTTCATTGAGGCGATTGAAAAACTTGTAGGGAGAATTATAACCTAAAACTACGGCTTCCCCTAAAATTTTTAGCCCTTTATTGTTTATATGCTCCCGAAGTTTTTCAGTGTAAAAATCGGACTTAGCTTTGTTTGTGTAGCCGCTATATTTCAAGGCAGCAAAGTAAGCGGCTTTAGACTGAATGAGCCGTACGTTTTCGTTTTGAGGTTCCGGTGGTGTTTTTATAGAACTGGGAATTACGAAAGCCATTTTTTCTTTCCCCCCCTTTTTTTCCATATGCACTGGTGTAGTCATTGCGATTTTAAGATTGGACTCATTGGATCCTGAAATGTATTGAAAAAGTTTACTGAAATTATTTCCACTTGTCTCCGTGCTCTCCGTTTGAACCATATGGACCGAAGGATAATACCGTATTTCAAACACTTCAAAATCTTTAATAAGTTTATAGGGTTGGGTTTCATAGCCTTGTGACATAATAAGGAGAATTAAGGAGGAGAAAATAATCATAGTGAGCGGATAAAATTGAATTTAAAGTTAAGGAATTCCATTGGCTCGCTGATTTTCTAGTCGAGTTCTGTAAAAAGAAATAAAAGCGCTACCCTATACACATTGAATATTATTGTCTACTTTTGTGCTGTAGGGCTTCACACCCTATTTTTTTAAAAGGGTAGCAAGGCTATGGTTGGCTGGACGTACCCTTTTATTTTTTTGATCACTTTTCAATTGGTTTTGTGTTATCTTTGATAAAACGCATATCATGAGCAGCAAATTTTTTGGCAATAGCAAAATAAAAGGAACTCAAGACGAGAAGAATAAAAAAGTGGTGACCCCTAGAGCCGCAAAACGCATTACTGCCGTTCGCAAAACAGGGAGAGGGAAATAAGATCCCATACCTCTATTTTTGAAAACCAACTCTTTTTAACAACCAAGCTCCAAAACATGGAGTAGTTTCTCTTTTGAAATAGTTGCTTGATAGTTTCAATTGTGTAAATTTAGAGATACATAATAGTAAACCACGAGCAAAATATGGCAGCATTCAGTTTGTTAGATAAATCCGTAATAATTACAGGTGGGGGTAGTGGGATAGGACAGGCCATTGCTAAGACTTTCTCGTCTCATGGAGCTGTCGTTCACATTTTAGATGCCAATTTGGAGGGAGCTCTTCAGACTGTAGCCGATATCCAAGCCCTCGGTTTTATCGCCTTTGCTCATCACTGTGATGTTACTTCTTATACTCATGTTCTTCGTACTGTCAATGAAATTTCAGAAAAGAAGCCTGTTGAGATTCTAATCAATAATGCCGGAATTGCACATGTAGGAACAGTGGAAACTACAGAAGAAGCTGCTTTTGATCTTTTATATAATGTAAATATCAAAGGGGTTTTTAATTGCACCAAAGCCTGTATTCCTCAAATGAGAAAAGCAGGTAAAGGTTGTATTTTAAATATGGCTTCAATCGCCGGGTCGGTTGGAATCAAGGATCGTTTTGCGTATTCTATGACTAAAGGAGCCGTTTTATCCATGACCTACTCCATTGCAAAAGATTTTTTAAAGGAGAATATCCGATGCAATTCGATATCTCCAGGTCGAGTGCATACCCCTTTTGTCGATGGTTTTATCAAAAAAAATTATCCCGGGAAGGAAGCAGAGATGTTTCAGAAACTTTCTAAAACTCAACCTATCGGCAGGATGGGATTACCGGAGGAAATTGCCTCACTTGCCCTTTATTTGTGTTCGGATGAGGCGGGTTTTATTACAGGTACAGATTACCCCATCGATGGAGGATTTATAAAATTAAACGGAAAATAAAAGATTATGAAACTTATCCGATTTGGAAACACAACAGATGAAAAACCAGGCGTCCTATTAGAAGACGGAACGCGATTGGATGTAAGCGCCTTTGGCAGGGATTATGACGAAGCTTTTTTTGGCAGTAATGGGATTTCATCCCTCCGAGACTGGTTAGCGTCCAACAAAGCGAATTGTCCAAAAGTGGATCCCAATACGCGTTTAGCACCTCCCTTAGTTCGTCCTTCCAAAATTGTTTGTGTAGGTTTAAATTACGCTAAACACGCTGAGGAAAGTGGTATGGAGCCTCCAAAAGAACCAGTTTTGTTTTTTAAAGCAACCACTGCTATCGTAGGGCCTAATGATTCGATAATTTTGCCCAAAGGAAGTACAAAAACAGATTGGGAGGTAGAGCTAGCCATAGTGATTGGAGCCAAAGCCTCTTATGTAAATGAAGCCGATGCGATGAATCATGTTGCGGGCTATGTACTTCATAACGATGTAAGTGAAAGGGCATTTCAATTGGAGCGTTCTGGGCAATGGGTAAAAGGGAAAAGTTGCGACACTTTTGCTCCCCTAGGTCCGTTCATCGCAACTCCTGATGAAATTAAAGATCCAAACAATTTAAGACTTTGGTTAAAGCTTAACGGGAAGACCATGCAAGATAGCAGTACGTCTGATTTTATTTTTAAGGTACAACATGTTATCAGCCATATCAGTCAGTTTATGACTTTACTCCCCGGAGATATAATCTCCACGGGGACACCCTTTGGGGTTGGTCTCGGACTAAATCCACCCCAATACTTAGTTGCAGGGGATGAGGTGGAATTAGGAATAGAAGGTTTGGGAAGTTCAAAACAAAAGGTAGTTGCCTTTACAGATTCAAAATGAGATTAGACGCCCATCAACATTTCTGGAAATATTCTCCTACTCGGGATACATGGATAGATGAAACGATGGGAGTTCTCAAATCAGATTTTTTACCCTCAGATTTAGAACCGATTTTGATAGCAAATGAAATACAGGGTTGTCTAGCCGTTCAAGCAGATCAATCCGAAGAAGAAACGAAATTTTTACTCCAGTTGGCAAGTCATTATTCTTTTGTAAAAGGAGTCGTAGGATGGGTCGATTTGTTCAACACGAATTTAGAAAAGCGTCTGGAATATTTTTGTCAGAACAGCTACTTTAAAGGAGTCCGACATATTGTTCAAGCAGAGGAACAAAATTTTATGCTTCGGGAAGATTTTCAAGAAGGAATAGCAAAACTGAATCGGTTTGATTTAACCTATGATATACTTATTTATCCCCATCAACTGGAGTCCGCCATTGCACTAGTAAATCAATTTCCAGAGCAGCAATTTGTTTTGGATCATTTAGCAAAACCAAAAATTAAAAGCAGGGAGATCGATGAATGGGAAGCTTCCATAAGGGTTCTTGCTCAATGTCAAAATGTATCCTGTAAAATTTCAGGAATGGTAACCGAAGCAGATCACAAAAATTGGAAAACAGAAGATTTTACAGCCTATTTGGATGTTGTTTTTGAATCTTTTGGAGAAGATCGTATCCTTTTTGGATCGGATTGGCCGGTTTGCTTGTTGGCCGCCTCCTATGAAAGCGTGCTTGCAATAGTTGAAGGACACACAAAACATTTTAGCACCCTCCAAAAAGAAAAACTTTTCGGTAAGAATGCTGCAAGAATATACAAGATTAAAGAATAAAGCACTATGGATTTAGAATTGGAGGGAAAAGTAATCGTCGTTACAGGTGGATCAAAAGGAATCGGATACGGAATCTGTGAACGACTTATTCAAGAAGGAGCAATTCCTATCATTGTTGGAAGAAATAAAGAGAGCATACCCAAAGCAGTAGTTGAACTCAAAAAAAGGGGTGGAAGAGTAGGTTACGCCTATGCCGAACTGAGTGACGACAAACATTGTAAGTTGGCTGTGGAAAAAATACTTCAAGATTTTGGAACGATTGACGGTTTAGTCAACAATGCAGGGATAAACGACAGCGTGAGCTTAGCCGAAGGGAATTTTGAGAAATTTACACGTTCTATACACCGGAATTTAACCCATTATTTTATGATGGCTCATTATTGCCTACCGGCCCTAAAAAAATCAAAAGGGGCGATTGTCAATATCGGTTCTAAAACTTCTGTTACTGGTCAGGGAGGTACTTCAGGTTACGCTGCAGCCAATGGGGGTAGAAATGCATTGACTCGAGAATGGGCTGTAGAATTGTTGCCTTTTAGTATTCGGGTTAATGCAGTAATCGTAGCCGAATGTTATACACCACTTTATGAAAAATGGATACAAACTTTTCCAAATCCAGAAGAAAAATTAAGACAAATCCAAGAGAAAATCCCTCTAGAAAAGCGGATGACTACTGCTGCAGAAATTGGAAGCACAGTCGCTTTTCTACTGTCGAATCAATCCAGTCATACTACAGGACAGTTGGTATTTGTAGATGGAGGATATACCCACTTGGATCGTTCTTTATAAAAGAAACACGATGAATTTAAATAAAAAAACAGCCGTAGTCCCTAAAGAATTGATCGTTCCTTTTATATTGATCACCTCCCTATTTGCCCTCTGGGGGTTTGCCAATGACATTACGAACCCCATGGTTTCTGCTTTTAAAAAAGTATTGGAATTAAACAATACACAGGCCTCTTGGGTTCAAGCAGCCTTTTACGGAGGGTATTTTACAATGGCACTTCCAGCAGCCTATGTGGTGAAAAGGTATACTTATAAAACTGGAATTTTGGTCGGTCTTGGACTTTACGCTTTAGGGGCAATGTTATTTATCCCAGCAGCCTCTTATGAAAATTACGCCTTTTTCCTAGCCGCCTTGTATATACTTACGTTTGGATTGGCTTTTTTAGAAACCACTTCCAATCCTTTTATCCTTTCCATGGGGGATGAAGCTACCGCAACTCAGCGTCTGAATTTAGCTCAAGCATTTAATCCTATGGGCGCGCTAATGGGGCTGTTTGTTGCACAAACTTTTATTCTTGGGTCGCTTCAATCGGATGATTTAGACGCCCAAGGAAATGGAATTTATGAGTCACTATCAGCTTCAGCAAAGGCTGCTGTTAAAACCGCTGATCTTGAACTCATACGAAATCCATATGTCACCCTTGGAGTTTTTGTTTTTGTTTTAATGCTTAGTATTGCATTTGTAAAGATGCCCAAAGAAACTAAAGCTGTTGGAGATTCGAGTATGTGGACTTCCATCAAAAGAATTTATAAAAAAGAGCATTTTGTAGGGGGGGTGATTGCACAGCTTTTTTATGTTGGTGCTCAAATTATGTGTTGGACCTATATCTATCAATACGCTGAAAATTTGGGGATAAACAATCAAAAAGCAGTAAACTATGCTTATGGAGCACTAGCTATCTTTTTAATAGGTCGCTTTTTATGCGCCTATTTGTTAAAGTTTTTTCGTTCAGCTACCTTGTTGATGACGCTAGGAATTCTGGCGGCATGCTGTTGTTTAGGCACCATTTTTATAGAGGGTATGGGCGGATTGTATGCTTTGGTGTTGACCTCTTTTTGTATGTCGTTGATGTTTCCTACCATTTATGGCATTGCATTAAATGGATTGGGTGAAGATGCTAAACCTGCTTCTGCTTTTTTAGTTATGGCCATAGTCGGAGGCGCCTTTATGCCAATTTTCCAAGGAATGATTTTAGATATAGGGGGGCAAGGCTATAACGATGTAAAGCTTCTAGGGGTTTCTGAAGTCAACTTCTCCTTTATCCTTCCACTGGTCTGTTTTTTGGTTGTCGCCCGATACGGTTATCGAAGCTTAAAAATGCAAAACTAAAATGGAGACTAACAGAAAAAAATATTGCTTTACTCTGGACTTAAAGGATGACCCAAAAGCCATTGAGACCTACAAGGAGTATCACAAAAACATTTGGCCTGAAATTCGTAGGCAAATTAAGTCCACGGGGGTAGAGGTATTGGAAATTTATCTAGTTTCCAATCGCTTGTTTATGATTATGGAAACTACTCCCCAATTTAGCCTAATCGAAAAGCAAAAAAAAGATGCCGCAGACCCAAAAGTTCAAGAATGGGAATCGTTGATGTCAAAGTATCAGCAAGTGCTTCCCTTTGCTCAGCCAGGTGAAAAATGGGTACTCATGGAACAGATATTTAGCTTATAAATCCATGCTTAGCTATTGGGAAAAAACCGAAATGCTGGAGGTTGACTTGCTCGTTCTTGGAGGCGGGATTACAGGCATGTTTTGTGCACTCACCTATCGAAAGCAATATCCCAATGCACGCATTGCAATTCTTGAACGCGGGCTTTTTCCATCTGGAGCAAGTACTAAAAATGCAGGTTTCGCTTGTTTTGGGTCCTTAACAGAATTGATTGAAGATTCCGAAACGATGGGGATGGAACCAATGATGGATTTAGTCAAATTACGAATTGAGGGACTAGCCCTTTTAAGGGAAACATTGAGTGATGATGCAATGGAGTATCAGAAGTATGGGGGTTATGAGCTTTTTTTTGAATCGCATCCCAAAGTATTTGAAAAAATAGACGAAGTAAATACCAGATTGTATAATATTTTTAATCAATTGATATACAGTAAGAAAAATAATAAAATCAAAAGTTTTGGTTTAGACACAAAGAAAGTACATCATCTAATTGAAAATCCATTTGAAGGTCAAATTCATACAGGCAAAATGATGGCGGCCCTTAAATCTTTAGTTGTACAGAACCACATTTCATTTTATACACAGACAGAAGTTAAGGGATATGATTTTAATCCAAGTATAAATCTTTTGGAAGTTGAAATCAAAGAACAGCGTTTCAAGTTTCAAACACGAAAACTCGCTCTTTGCACCAATGCCTTTACAAAACATTTTTATGAGGAGACGGACTTACAGCCTGGCAGAGGGATGATTTTGGTTACAAAACCCATCAAAAACTTACAGATTAAAGGAGCTTTTCACTACAATTCAGGCTATTATTATTTCCGTAACATCGAGGATCGCGTACTTTTAGGAGGAGGTCGTGAACTGGATTTTGATTCAGAAACGACGACCGCCTTTGGGATCAATCCCATCATCAAAGAGAAATTAAATTCTGATTTAAGAAGTTTTATTTTACCTGAACAAGACTTTGAAATTGAAATGGAATGGTCTGGAATTATGGCCTTTGGAACAAACAAAGTCCCCTTAATCAGAAAGCTGGATCATCATGTCGCTATGGGAGTCCGATTGGGGGGGATGGGAATTGCAATTGGTAGTAAAGTAGGACAAGCCACTGCAAAATTGCTCTTTGATTAATATCAATAGTTCCCTGTAATCGAGTTTGTCTATTGAGTTTTTGTATTTTTAGAAAAATAAATAATTCAATCTAAATTTATTATGAAACATATACTTGCGTCTCTAGCTTTTTTAGTGGTGACCCTGAGCTTTGCTCAAAAAGAGGAAAAAAAAGAGAAACCCGAAAAGACCATTGAAGAATTAACGGCATCAAGTAAAAAATTTGAGGGCCTTTTTACGATTTATCAAGACACACTAACTGCTGAGGTTAAAATGACGATCAAGGAGGATCAACTCCAATCCGAATTTATTTATTTTTCTCAAATAGCGGATGGGGTCTTGGAAGCAGGAAGTTTTAGAGGATCCTACAGAGGCTCTTCATTGCTTCATATTAAAAAATATTTTGATAAGATTGAAATTGTAGCCCCCAATACTAATTTTTATTTTGACCCCTCCAACCCCCTATCCAAATCTAAAGATGCAAACATCTCCGAGGCCTTAGTTGCAAGTTCAAAAATACTAGCTCACGACAAAGAAAAAGGGATATATTTAATAAATGCAAATGATCTCTTTCTTTCAGAGACCCTAACTCGAGTCAAACAACCCAAAGATCCAAAGGCTTCTGCTGATGGATTTAGTTTAGGTTCCTTTGATAACTCAAAATCAAAAATCGAGGAAATCAAGAATTATCCGGAAAACACCAATATTAAAACAGAGTATGTTTTTAAAAATCCAAGCATCAGAAATGGAGGCTCTGAAGCAGTTACAGACAGTAGAAACGTTTCTATTAAAGTCTTTCACTCGTTTTTAAAAATGCCTGAGGAGGATTACGAAGTTCGTATGGATGACCCTCGCGTTGGCTATTTTCTGACCCAAGTCAATGATCAAACAACAACGACAACGACCAATTATCGGGACATGATTCACCGCTGGAAATTGATTAAGAAGAATCCAGAGCAAGCCCTTTCTGAGCCGCTTGAGCCCATAACCTGGTGGATTGAAAACTCAACCCCTTTGGAATGGAGAGAAACCATTAAAGAGGGAGTATTGGCTTGGAATATTGCATTTGAAAAAGCAGGTTTTAAAAACGCCATTGAGGTTAAAATTCAACCTGATGACGCCGATTGGGATGCAGGGGATATTCGATACAATGTGCTGAGATGGACGTCTTCTCCTCAACCCCCCTTTGGTGGATACGGACCGATTATGACCAATCCCAAAACAGGACAGATTTTAGGGGCTGATATCATGTTGGAATTTGTACACTTTACCAACCGTGTTTTTTACGATAAACTTTTTGTGGAGGCTTCTACCATGATGCAACTGGAAACGGAAGAAGAACTTCGTATACAAAATGAAGGAGTAGAAACACCCTTGTATTGCTCTATAGGAAGTGTCATGCATGAAAATCTACTTTTTGGTTCAACCTTTTTACAAATGATGAATGCACCAGACTATGAATTGGACAAAGTAAAAAAAGAAGGGATGAAATCTCTTATCATGCACGAAGTAGGCCACACTTTAGGATTAAATCACAATATGAAAGCGAGTCAATTATACAGTCCTGAAGAATTGTACGACGCTAATTTTATCAAAGGAAAAGCCTTAACAGGGTCTGTTATGGATTACGCAGGTCTGAATATTAATCCCAATCGAGAAGAACAAGGGCAATATGCGGACATGTCTCTCGGGCCGTATGATATTTGGGCAATTCAATTTGGGTATCAGCCCTTTGAAAACGATGAAGAACGCGATAAATTACTCGAACGGTCAACAGAAAAAGAACTTATTTTTGGAAATGATGCAGACGATATGCGATCCCCAGGAAAAGCCATAGACCCTAGAGTAATGACAGGTGATCTTTCTTCTGATCAGATTACTTACTCGATTGATCGTATTGAATTAGTCAACACTTTAAAAAATAAGATTAAATCTCAATTCAGTATAGAGGGGGAGTATTATGATGACTTAAGACGTTCGTATTATTTATTAAACAGCCAAGCTGCCCGGGCGGGAGATATCCTTTCACGGTTTGTAGGCGGGGTCTATGTAGAACGCGCCACTTTCGGGCAAACAAATGCAAAACAGCCCTATACCCCTGTTGCCTTGAGGGATCAGAAAAGAGCGTTTAAAGCAATAGAACACTACATATTTTCTCCAACTGCTTTTGAAACACCTAAAGAAGTTTACAATTATTTGGCCCAAAGAAGAAGGGGTTTTGATTTTTTCTCAAAGACAGAAGATCCTAAAATTCACGATATTGTTTTGGGCTATCAATCCCGAGTTTTGGCTCATTTACTCCACCCCTATACTTTGCAGCGTATTGTAGATTCAGAATTGTATGGAAATCAATATCCCTTAGATCAATTTATGACTGATTTGAATAAAGCTATCTGCGCAGCGGATAGTAAAGGAGAAGTGAACTCTTTCCGTCAGAATCTTCAGTTGACCTATGTCAAAAGACTGATCGATATGGTAACAGGGAGTACGGCTTCGAGATTCAATACCCTCTCTCAGTCTTTAGCTTTGTATAATCTCAAAGAAATTCAAGAGTGGGTTAAAAAACCAAAAGGTTCGAAGGGATCTGTAGCCCATAAAATCCATTTGAATACGCTTATAGAAAATGCCTTAAAAGAGATAAAATAATCAACAAAAAACAATCCCTAAATATTAATAATAATGAAATTTTGGTTCGTTTTATTGGGCGCATTTTACTTTATAAGTTGTAGTTCACCAAAGAATGAGCGTCCACCTAACATTATTTTTATTCTAACAGATGATCAAGGGTATGGGGATTTAGGGATTTATGGAGCAACTGATATCCGTACGCCTAATCTTGATCAGATGGCAAGGGAAGGAGCACTGTTTACTTCCTATTATGCCACTCAACCCGTTTGTTCGGCTTCAAGAGCTTCTATTTTAACAGGTTGTTATCCCGATCGTATCGGTGTACACAATGCTTATAGCCCAGGTTCTAAAGTGGGACTTCATCCAGAGGAAACTACTCTGGCAGAATTACTGAAAGAGCAGGGGTATCAGACTGGTATTTTTGGGAAATGGCATTTGGGTGACGCTCCTGAATTCATGCCGAGAAATCAAGGCTTTGATGAATTCTATGGCATCTTGTATTCAAACGATATGTGGCCAAAACATCCTCAACAGGGAGCAGTATTTAACTTTCCAGAGATATCTCTTTATGAAAATGAAACACCTCTTCAGGTATTGGAGGATCAAACTTTTTTGACCGCTGCATTGACGGAAAGGGCAATTTCTTTTATCAAAAAAAGTAAAGAGAACCCCTTCTTTGTTTATTTACCCCATCCTCAACCCCATGTTCCCTTGTTTGTTTCCGAAGCGTTTCAAAAGACCCAAGATCGAGGATTGTATGGAGATGTCATTAGCGAACTGGATCATACGGTTGGGCAACTTTTTAAAACGCTCAGGGAGGAGGGTTTAGATCAAAATACGATTGTCGTCTTTACTTCCGACAATGGACCTTGGCTTTCTTATGGAACGCATTCCGGTTCATCAGGAATTTTTAGAGAAGGAAAAGGAACAAATTGGGAAGGGGGGCATCGGGTCCCCGGAATTGTTTGGTACCCCAAAGCTATTCAACCGAATACTCGGATTGATGCCCCTGCCATGGGGATTGATTGGTTACCGACCTTAGTAGAGTTTACCAAAAGTAATCTACCAGAGAAAAAAATTGATGGAGCTTCTCTTGTTCCCCTGCTCACAGGAATTAGTCAAAATTCACCCCATACGAACTTCTTTTTTTACTACCGTACTAATGAATTGCATGCGGTACGTCATCACGATTGGAAGTTGTACGTGCCCCATACATACAGAAGCCTCAATGGAAAGCAAGGCAGAGATGACGGGAATCCAATCCCTTACGAGATGAACGAAATTAAAGTAGCAGAGCTCTATAATTTAGAAGAAGACCCAGAGGAAAAAAGGAATGTTGCTAAATTTCATCCTGAGGTAGTGGAGAAAATCACTAAAATTGCAGATTCTGTAAGGACCGTACTTGGCGATCGACTTCAAGGGATTAAAGGATCAGAAGTTCGCCCTGTAGGACGAATCGATTAAGAGGTGGATTGAGACCAAGGTCCGTGAAGTAAGTCGTCACTCAATTGATCAATTCGATGGAATCCATGAGCTCCAAAATAATCTCTTTGTGCTTGAATGATATTTGCACTACTTTTTTCTGTTTTTATTGCGATAAAATACGACCAAGCAGATTGCATGGTAATTAGAGAAACTTCATTGGCAACCGCTTGTTGAAGTATAATTTTCCATTCTTCTTTGCCCCCATCGAGAAGTACTTTAAAGGGATCACTTTGAAGCAAGGAGTGTTCCTTTTGGAAAAGGGTTATACAGGTATCCATAAGGTCTGACTTGATGATACAACCCTCTGCCCAAACTGCAGCTACTTCACTTAAATTCAGTTCCCAATGGTATGCTTTTGATGCAACGGTAAGCATTTCAAACCCTTGATGATGATTAATCCAGCGGGAAAGATCGTAACATTTTTTGATTTGTTCGGTTGTGAATTCACCCCTAGGTGTTGGTGTTTTAAATTTTTTGGAGTTTTGAATTCGCGCTACTTTCATGGAGGATACATAACGTGCTTGAAGCGCGCTAGACATCATCGTATTTGGATAGCCTAAGCTTATTCCAGCGGTACTGGCCCAGGCTCCTGTTCCTTTGTTTGAGGCTTGATCAAGAATAAAGTTTACAAAGGGTTCGTTCCCTTCTTGATAGCTTAGAAGAGTTGCTGTAATTTCCAATAGATAACTTTTGCTCGAGCTTGTAGTCCACTGTTCTAAAATCTGTTGAATTTCCTGGGAAGTGTATCGAAGTTGTAGGAGAGAATAAATTTCTGCGAGCAGCTGCATTTCTGCATATTCAATACCGTTGTGTACCATTTTCACAAAATGTCCTGCACCTCCAGAACCAAAAAAGGCACAGCATGGATTCCCTTTACTGTTTTTTGCAGCAATTTTAATCAGATCATCTTTGACTAACCCCCACGCTTTTTCATTTCCTCCAGCCATCAGTGATGGACCTCTTAGCGCACCCTCTTCTCCCCCTGAGACTCCGACTCCTAAAAACAACACCCCTTTATGGGTAAGAGCCTTTTCTCGAGCCTCGGTCTCCTGGTAATGCGTATTTCCTCCGTCAATAAGAATATCTCCATCGTCCAGTAATGGGGTAAGTTCTTTTAAAAAAAGAGAGGTAGGTTTTCCAGCCGGAAGCATGAGGAATATTTTTCTTGGTGATGCTAATGCAGAAATAAATGGGACCAATTCTTCAAAGGGCTGCGCTAAGTGAAGTTCGGGATAAAGTTGTTGTTTATGTAAAGCTACTTTTTCTTCGACCCCTTCCAGGTGGCGGTTGAATAAAGCAAGCGGAAACCCTTTGGATGCAAAATTTCTACTGAGACTTGTGCCCATTACTCCCATACCTACGATTCCCCATTCTGCTTTAGGATTCATTGAGTTGTTGTTTTAAGAGTTCAATCATAGCTTTTATGGATAACGAACAGTTTAGGACGATTGCATTTTTAGGAGACTCTAAGACTTCCAGTTGACTATCAAGAAGGCTTGAAGGCATAAAATGAGTTCGGTTCTCCATTCGTTTTTTTAAGATGTTGTAATCTCCTTCTAAAGATATCCAGACAACACCATCTTTCGGCAGTCCTTGGGTGATTATTTTTCTATAGTTCTCTTTCAGAGCAGAACAAGCCAGAACAATAGAATCCGTTGAGGGGGCTTGTAACCTTTTGTTGATTTCTTCTAACCAAGGCAATCGATCTGAATCCGTTAAAGGAATCCCACTTTTCATCTTGTTTTTGTTCGCCTCAGAATGAAAAGTATCGCCTTCTAAAAACAAATAATTGAAAGTATCTGCTAGGGCCATTCCCAGAGTCGTTTTTCCACTTCCACTGACTCCCATAACGATAATAATTTTCCGCACTTCGTAAAGTTATAAAACCACAAGGATTAAGGGTATGAAAGAGATAGGGAATTCTTAAAGTTCATTCCAACTCAGGGTTCTATTGGCTTCGGCGGCTTTTTTTGCTAGGCTTAAAATTTTAGAAACAATCACATTATTTTCAAGGCTGTACAAACTGTAAGGAGCCAATTTTTTATTGTTTTTGGTTACTTCGAGCAACAGTTTAAATGGATCTTTTTTATCTGCCTCTATTGCTGGGGGCTCATAATCAAAGGGACCGTCACTCTCTTTTTCTAAAATGGACATTGTACTTCCGTTTTTTGCATCTATATAGCCGTGAGAACCGTAAACCTGCATGTCTTTTCTATGGTGAGACCAGTTCCATGACGCTTGAATAACTACTTGTTGCTCTGGGTATTCCAAAATTATAGTTGTATCATCGTCTACTTCGGGATACCGATCCGGTTTGGTTTGCTTTGCGACACAACTTACCTTTAAAGGAGTTTGCCCATTTAAAAACCAAGTTGCAATATTGGCGCCGTAGCATCCAAAATCAGTCAGTGCACCTCCACCATTTTGGATAGGATGGGTAAGCCATTCTAGAAATTCAGGAGAACATCCTATTTCTTGAGGGCCAAGATGACCGGTATTAAAAACCATTTTGGTTAACCCCCCAAGCAGGTCGTCATCAACCATTTTTTTTGTAGCATAGGTACTTTCATACCAAGAGGTTTCGTAGTTGGTCAATATTGGAGTTTTATATTTTTGGTGTAAAGCCTCAATTTTTTTTGCATCTTCATAGGTAGTAGCGAGTGGCTTTTCTACCATTATTGGAATGCGAAGCGGGGCAAAAAACTCAACGACCTCAAGGTGTTTGTTGGTTTGATTAAATGCCGAAACGGCTTCTGGCTTTACTTTTTGATACATACTTTCATAGCTATCAAAAAACAAAGAATCTGGAAGCGCATAGCGTTTTTTAAATTTAGCAATTGCATCCTTGTTGGTTTCTACGATTCCTACGACAACTACATCCTCTTTTTTACGATTAAATATCCAGTGAACATGATCATGAACTAATCCAATAATTCCCAGACGTAAAGGTTTTTCTGTTACTGTTTGGATTGTAGCGTTTACTGTAGTTGTTTTTGCAAGGCTTAAGACCAAAATGCTTAAGAGCAGGAAATGATGAAAGTGGTTTATTTTTCGACGCATAATTTTGTACTTTAACATGACAATACGAATCGAATATACTAATTAAATAAACAATGTAGAATGAATATAATTAAAGGGGGAATACTATTTTTTAGCTTTTTTATGGCTCTAGCCAATGCTCAAGAAACTCCAAAAAAACTGTTAGCAATTTTTGCTCATCCTGATGACGAACAATCTGTTGCGCCAATTTTGGTAAAAGCGGTTGAAGAAGGCGTTGAAGTTACTTTAGTAATTGCCACAGATGGGCGATTAGGCGTGAATGAATACACTGACTATGAAGCTGGAGATGGGCTAGCTGCAATTCGAAGGGAAGAAATGAAATGTGCGGCTGAAGTTTTAGGAGTGAAATTAATTCATCTCAACTATCACGATCAGTTGAAAGCAGCCGAAGGGTATGATGGACATATTCCTCATGTTCAAAGTTTAATTCTGGAAATTAAAGAGATCATCACTAAAGTCAACCCAGATGTCATTGTCACCTGGGGACCTGATGGGGCAACTTCTCATATGGACCACCGCTTGGTGGGCGCTTCTGTAACTCAGGTTTTTGTGTCACAACCAGTGAGGAAACCGATGAATTTATTTTATTTTGGGATTCCCTCTGATTTTCTTGAGGACGAGAAGGCCAAAACCCTTAGGGGTCAAGACCGGGGGTATTTGAATACGCATATCGATTTCACCGAAGCACATTTTAACAAAGCTTACGAAGCACTTTTATGTCATAAGAGTCAATATCCTGCGGAGGTTGTTGCTCGAATAAAAGAAGAGCGTTCAAAGATGGGGAATACACTTTATTTAAGACAGTTTGCTGTTCCAAAAAAAATAGTGACCTCATTTTTCTAGCCCTCCAATTAGCTCTGTAGATGGGAAGAAGGGATCTTGGGTTTGGATTTGTTCACCGCTAACTTTGGTATTCCATAAATACAACGTTTTTAACGTAGGGAGTTGTCTTGCCATTTCAAAAACAGATTGATTGACGTTTGTACTATGCAAATTTAGAATTTCGATGTGTTTTAAACCGGACAATAGGGTGAGGTTTTCATTTTCAAAAGTGCTTTTTTGAAGATACAGTCGCGTTAAATTTTCCATTTTTGAGATGACTTCAAAGGCTTTTTTATCTAGCTTAAGATCACTAAAGTTTAGCCAAGTGACATAGGGAGCTATTTGTTGCAAATCAGTGAGCGCCTTCGGAGTGAGTTCTTTGCCTTGATAACGAATGTCTAACAAAGGATTGTCCGAAGCCAAAGTACGCCAACTGAATTGATTTTGATTCAAAAGTTGCAGTTGAGCATCCTCAAGAGGATTCAGCTTTACGTTGTCATACCAAGGTTTTTCCTTCGTATCGAGCTTGTATTTCTTAAGCAAAAGTTCTTGAATTTCTGGAGTTAAATCTTCTTTGGAGATTGGGGAATCAACAGAAGCTCCCGAATTAATCCACCATTCTATCAACTGAATTTCATCGTATTTCATTGGGATTCCTGCAGGGGGCATAAATTTAAGATCGGATTGTGATCGAGTAATGCGATTAAATACTAAGCTCTTACTCACCTCATTTTTCACGATGGCCGCACCGCTATTCCCTCCTTTGAAAAGTCCTTTAGAATGGGTTAGGTCTAGTCCACCTCTTGGTTGGGTTACGTTATGACAAGAAGTACATTTTTGATCAAATAATGGCTGTACGAAATCTTGATAAACATATATACTGTCAATCGAGACTTCTTGAAAAGTTTTTGTGTAGGGTTTTTCAATGAAGTTCTTTTTCATCCATTCGGGTGCGTAATCCAATAGATAGTTTTGACCATGAGTTAAAATACCTCCATAATGCCCAACAAAAATGAGTACGATAACCACGAATAAATTGTTTATTTTCCGAATTAGAGGGGGTAATTTAAAGTAGGTAGAATGCGACATCCAGCCCAAGGCAGTGAGTCCAATTAATACAACCCCAGACCATCGATGCAGGGAAAGTTGTTCCTCTATATAATGGCCATTTTGAGCTAAAAGGAACCCTAAAATTGCGGATACAATAGAAAAGAAAAGAGCAAAGAACCAGATTAGTGAAACGGCATTCGCCCTTTTATTAATTATAGGCAGCTCAAAGAGTAATGCGAGAACCAAAAAACCGATAGGTAAATGCACTACCAAGGGATGTAACCGACCAATAAACGAACTCAATTCCAATAGCATCATGACTAAACACGGTGAAGTTTAATGGGATACGTTTTCCCAGAATTCCATTGGGGGACATAGATATTTTCGTCCTCATCAATGCAAACATCATGCGGATTTAGAAATGTTTTTTGATCGTAAACTGGAGCTTGAAGCACATTATTAGAATAGGTGGGAATACTTCCCCCAGGCATGGAAATCACTTTATTATTTTGATCTAAAACTGCCAACATACCATCGTAAACACCCCAATCTTTTGTTACAATCACAGCAAAGTAAAGAATGTCATTTTTAAAAACTGGCCTGCAAATATAGCAGGAGGGTAATGAGATGGTTTCGATATACTTTCCGTCTAGCGTAAACCGTTTAAAACAATTTGCAGTTCTTGAGGTAATAAGCAAAGTTGGTTCTTGACCTCCTCTTGTATCCAATGTTATTCCATGGCAGCAATTGAATTGATTTTCACCCTCTCCTTTTCCTCCAAAATGACGAATATAGTTTCCTTTTGAATCGTATTGCATGATAAAATCTAATCCATAACCGTCGGCAATATAAATATCGCCATTGGGTGCTATTGCCGTTTCGGTGGGTTTAAATTGCCCTACTTCTTTATAATCAGCTACTTCAGCTGGGGCAGAAAATTCAAGTATTTTCTTTCCGCTCAGAGTAGTTTTACAAACCTTATGCGTCTCTGGATCGGTAATAAATAAAAACTCTTCCTCGCCCTCATCTACTAGAGTTAGTCCATGCGCTCCAGGATATTCTGATCCCCAAGCGTCTAGTATTTTCCCTGATCGATCGTATATTAAAATATTGTTTTTAGGGTGGGTTGTGGTCATGAAAATCCTATTCTTTTTATCAAAAACCATTTCATGACAATCATTTACTGGAAACTGAGATGGGTCCTGAATTCCCCAGTCTTTATCTACCCGATAAGTGTAATCACCATGACCTACAATAGGGTTTTCTTCAATGGATTTTTTGGTAATTACAAAAATATCTTGGAATGGAGTTACTGCAACTCCTCCTACAGCGGCAACTGTTTTTTTTACAAATGCTCTTCGATTATTTTTCATATTGTTAGGTATTAACTTAGAATTTCATTGACAACTTTTCCGTGCACATCGGTTAATCGATAACGTCTTCCTTGAAATTTAAAAGTGAGTTTTTCGTGATTGATTCCCAGTAAATGCATCAGAGTAGCTTGGAAGTCGTGAATGTGAACAGGACGCTCATTGATGTTATAACCGAACTCGTCTGTAGCGCCTAGGGTAATTCCTTTTTTAACCCCTGCTCCAGCCATAAAAACGGTAAAGCAACGCGGGTGGTGATCTCTTCCAAAACTTTCAGGGGTTAGAAGTCCTTGTGAATAGTTGGTTCTTCCAAATTCACCCCCCCAAATTACTAAAGTATCTTCCAGCAGTCCTCGTTGTTTAAGATCTTGAATTAGACCTGCTGTTGCTTGATCGGTATCTTTACACTGTATTTTCATTAGATTAGGTAAGTCCCCGTGCATGTCCCATCCTTGGTGATAGAGTTGTACAAACTTGACGTCTTTTTCAATCAGTTTTCTTGCAAGCAAGCAATTCGCTGCGAAGGTTCCTGGAGTTCTACTGTCTTCTCCATATAAGTCAAAAATATAATCGGGCTCCTCAGAAACATCCATTACTTCGGGGACTGAAGTTTGCATTCGGAAAGCCATTTCATACTGTTTCATCCTCGAAAGAATCTCCGGGTCTCCAATATCTTGATGCTGAATTTTATTTAATTCTCCGAGGTGTTGTAATTGTATTTTTCGATTTTCTTGAGTAACCCCTGGAG
Organism: Flavobacteriaceae bacterium; assembly: GCA_017858055.1. Classification (GTDB taxonomy): domain Bacteria; phylum Bacteroidota; class Bacteroidia; order Flavobacteriales; family Flavobacteriaceae; genus MS024-2A. Next base: position 17,006 of record JAFMCA010000018.1, on the reverse strand, counting down.
GATTGTCTAAGTATAATACGGGATCTTTTCCCGATCTGAACTGTACTCCTTGGTGTTGAGAAGGTAAAAATCCATTTCCCCAAAGTCTGGAATAAAGGGGTTGTCCGTATTTGTCTTTGGTCAATAGGACGACAAATTCGGGAAGATTTTTATTGTCTGTCCCTAATCCATAACTCAACCAAGCACCAATGGACGGACGGCCAGGGAGCTGCGACCCTGTTTGTAAAAAAGTCACTGCGGGATCGTGGTTTATGGCTTCGGTATACATGGATTTAATAAAGCACAATTCATCTACAATTTTTGAAGTATAGGGCATAAGTTCACTTACCCAAGCCCCACTTTGTCCGTGTTGTTTAAAATCAAAAACAGAGCCTGCCATAGGAAAGCTTGTTTGTCCCGCCGTCATCCCAGTAAGGCGCTGTGTACCCATAATGCTATCGGGAAGTTCTTTACCATTCATTTTATTTAGTAAGGGCTTGTGATCAAACAAGTCCAATTGAGAAGGAGCGCCGCTCTGAAAAAGGTAGATTACTCTTTTGGCTTTAGGAACAAAATGAGGTAGTGCTGCACCGCTCGTATTGATCATTTGAGAGATCATATCTTGCCCAAGCACAGGCGAAGGACCCAGTAATCCACCTAAGGAAAGGGCACCCATTCCCATAGAAGTTCGCGTTAGAAAATCCCTACGGGTGTATTTTTTATTGTGATGATCCTCGTTACAATTCATGTCTAATATTTTACAAAAGTTTCATTGTGATTAAGTAGCGTATTGGCTACGATAGTCAGCGCTGCAGTTTTTATTGGATTGAGTTTTGCATTAACCCTTTTTTCGCCCACTTGAATCGTTTTTAAAGCAGCTTTTGGAGTTTTTTCATAAAACTCCAACTGGGTTTGATACAATGCTTTTAAAATATTGCGCTCCTCTGAATTTGGAAAGCGAGAAGTTGCGAGACGGAATCCATAGTCAATTTGTTCCTCAATGGAGGATCCGCCTTCCTCCTGAATGCGCTCTGCCAATACTCTTGAAGCTTCAAAAAACTGAACGTCGTTTAAAAGTACAAGTGCCTGTAGTGGGGTTGAGGTGTTTTCTCGTTGAACTGCACAAATCTCTCTTGAGGTTGCGTCAAAAGCGATCATAGAAGGGGGCGGGGAGGTTCTTCGAATAAATGTGTAAAGACTTTTGCGATACAAACTGTCCCCTTTCGTCGTTTTGTAATCGTAGAGTCGGAGTGAGAATGTGCTTTTTTCTTTCCAAAGGCCTTCCGGTTGGTAGGGCTTTACACTTTCTCCTCCAAGTTGTTCGACAAGTAAACCACTCGTAGCAAGAGCATTGTCTCGAATCATTTCGGCAGGGAGTCGATATCGATTGGCTCGAGCAAGAAAAACATTGTTTGGATCTTTGTCATACAACTCTGGACTGGTTTGAGAAGTCTGTTGATAGGTTCTAGAAAGCACCATTTTTTTTAAGAGTTGTCGGACATCCCAATTACTTTCCATAAAATCAATCGCCAAGGCATCTAATAGTTTTGGATGACTGGGGAGGGCTCCTTGTACACCAAAATCAGTAGGAGTATTGACTAAACCCTGACCAAAGATTAATTGCCAATATCTGTTTACAGCAACACGGGCGGTAAGTGGATTTTTTTTATCAAAAAGCCAAGTAGCCAAACCCAATCTGTTTTTTGGAAGTGCGGGATCCATTGCTGGAAGTTTTTCCGGAACAGCAGCCTTTACTTCGTATGCGGGGTCATTGTAATCTCCCCGATTGTAGAGGAAGGTAGTCCGAACCTCTGGGAGTTCCTCCATAACCATGATTTCCGTTACGGGGGAAAATGTATTCAACCAAGTAAGCCGACTTTGTTTTAATTTTGTGTTTAAGGTTGTGAATTTAGGATGATTTGCGATCCAATGTTCTTTAATTAAATTCTCAGTGGGAGCTATTGGATTATTTTTATATGAATTGTAAAGAAGCCTTAATTCCAGCGCGCTTAATTCTTTGTTAAATAGCATGAGGTCATCCATACTTCCTGAAAAAGTACCGTTATCTCCTGTTGAACCTTCATAGCTTTTTCCTATGAGTACAGGACGATCCTCTTCTTTTATACCGCTTGATGAAACGGGTTTAATGGATTTGTATAAATTGTCGATAACCGTTTGAAAGGAGAGGATTTCTCCGTTGAGGTAGAGGGTAATTCCCTTTGCTTTTCCGCTACCATCATAAGAAAACGCAACGTGTTTCCACTCATCAACAGGAATCGATTGTGGTGTTTTAATATGAATCATATTCCCTGGGGCAATGTTTATCAACCGCATATTGAGTTTATTTTCACCATCTAGATAAAAGTCCCAACCACGCCACCAGTTATTTTTGCCACCCGTTGTTCCCATGATGAATTGACGAAACTCCTCATCTTGTTGATCTGTATTGATCCATACACTTCCTGAAAACGAATCAACCCATTCAAAATTTGGAATTTCTTTACTGATATAAAGGCGATCGTAATCTTGTTCAAAGCGCAACGCATTATTTTTTATTCCAGAAACCACTTTAGGGGCAAGGCGTGATCCTACATTGTGATTTTCATCCGCGATAAAATGATGCCCTGTTTGGTCTGATTTACGCGCTTTTCGAATTTCATCAAAAGGATAATACCCGACCCTGCTTTTTAGTACTTGATCTTCGGAAGGTAATTCCCGTATGTACTCTTGAAGGTTTGCCAATTCTTTTGCGCTAAGTTCAATCTCCTTTTCAATTTGAGTAATTGTGCTTTCCAGTCTCTGAAGATGCGCCTTTGTAGATTCGTCAGGAAGGGGCAGCAGTGGCCCGTAATCTCCATCGTCTCCAGTCATCCCCAATTCTCGAATATTATTAAAAAAAGCGGTGAGTTGGTAGTAATCTTTTTGAGAAACGGGATCAAATTTATGATCGTGGCATTTTGCACAGGCTACAGTTAGCCCTAAAAAAGCGGTACTCATCGTTTCGGTTCTGTCGAAAACATAATTTAACCGCCATTCTTCATCAATAACCCCTCCTTCAGCAGTCATAGGAGAATTACGATTAAAAGCAGTAGCTAATTTTTGCTCCCGAGTTGCGTTGGGGAACAAATCTCCTGCCAACTGCCAAGTAACAAATTGATCATAGGGCATGTTATCTTTAAATGCTTGAATAACCCAATCCCTCCAGGGCCACATAGTTCTCAGACCGTCTGCATGAAGCCCGTGAGAATCTGCATAACGGGATAAATCCATCCAATCTATAGCCATACGCTCTGCATAAGCGTCTGTTTGTAAAAGTTGATCGACAAGATTGGAATAGGCATTTTCGCTGGGATTCTTTAAAAATGCATCCAGTTGTTCAACTGTTGGAGGCAGACCTGTAAGGTCAAAATATAGCCTTCTGACCAATGTCTCCTTGGAAGCAGCGTCTGAAAAAGCAAGACCATTTTCCCTGTGTTTTTCAGCAATGTAATGGTCAATTAGATTGGATTCTTCAGAAACTTGAGTGCTCTTTTTTTGTGGGGGAATAAAAGACCAATGTTCTTTCCATTCCGCACCTTGGTCAACCCATTGAATTAAAATAGCTTTTTCTTTAGGGCTCAAACTCAAATTTGATTCAGGAGGGGGCATTTGTATTTCAGGATCAGTACTCAAAATACGATGGATGCTTTCACTCCCATTTAAATTTCCCTTGGAAAAGGCTCTACTTCCACTTTCTAACTTGGAAAAAGCAATTTTTTCAATGTCCAACCGTAACCCTGCTTTTCTAGTTTTTTCGTCTGGACCGTGACATTGATAACAACGGTCGGAGAGGATCGGTTTTACATGGTAATTGTAATCTACTTTTTCTGGGAGTTTTTCTAATTCCAGCACAATGGAATTGGTCATATCCAGACTGCAACGTGAAAAAAGAGATAAAACAAAAAGGAGTTGGATCACCTTCATAAGCAGTGTGTTGTTCCTTAAAATTATTTTGATGATTAGTTTTGCTACTGGTTATATTTTACAGTAAGATAAAAAATATTTGTTAAACCGTATGTAAACCACTAAATCTTAAATTTTTGACTTATTTAAAAAATACATTTTAAAAAGTTGTCATAAAGGACCCCATGTTATATAAAACTCCAGTTTTTATAAAGCAAGGAGAAAAGGAATCTCCCAGGAATTTAAACATTCCGTTTGAATGCATGGAGATTCGCTATATTTTAGTAATTTTAAAAACTAAAAAAAACCAAATGAACCATACTTTCAATATTAAATCTGTCCTTTTATTCAGTTGTTTTTTAATTTTTAACAGCTGTGGGAAAGAAGAAATTATACCCGATAAATCCATAGGTGAATGGGAAATATATTCCATTACGGATGCTAGTGGTACGACAACAGTTTGGGAAGATATTAAAGGGCAGTTGGTTGGCCTGATTCCAGAATACAGTTGTATGGAATTTACAGCTACAATTACAGATAAAATCGCAAGTACCAAATACGTCTTTATTGACGAAAACTCAAGAGGATGTTTGAGTCCTTCTATTTCAGTATTTACCTGGTCTATAGATCCGGATACAGGATTCTATAAATATGTTCAAGGGACGAATGTGATCAATTATTTATTCTCTTTTTCGAATAATGACAACCGTATGACCTGGAAAGACCAAACAAGTGGAGCAGTAACCATTTGGGATAGAGAAGTTACGACTACTGAATAAAGTACAGAAAAAAAGACTAATTTTAAAATTATAATTGATTCAAATGAAAAAAATACTCCCTTTAGTTGCCCTACTCTTCATCGTCTCTTGTGGCGTCCAAAAAAACATTAAGAGCGATCCCTATGTTGGATCTTATGAAATGACTGTTTTTGAAGTTGACAACATTGGCGATTTACCCCTACTTTTAGATCTCACAAAGCAAGGAGACGTTTATACTGCTGCAATTTCACCTAAAGAGGGAATGCAGGACGTCGAGTTTGAAGTTGGAGCCACTAAGTTACAAGACGGTGTGTTTACTATTGAGGCCTATGCCGCTGGCTATGACATTTATTTCGAACTCACTATTGATCAAGATGCGGTATCTGGAACTTTAATGGGTATGTTTGATGTTGAAGGAACACGTCTAAAAAAATAAAACGGACATTACCAAGAACAAAAAATGCGCTTTTTAGCGCATTTTTTGTTGTAATAAAGTGTAAAGCTAGGAATCGTTTTATCCTTGTACCCCTTAAGTTAGGAGTATCCAGACTAGGAGACCTATTTTTTTTATAAAGCCTATAGCGATTAGAATGTGCATTCTATTTTTCCTCACAACAATTTATTTTTTGTTCTTCATCCCTCGAATAGCTGCATAGAGCATCCATACCACAATGGCAATGGCACCGTAAACTACAATATTCCTTAGAAAATATCCCATTTTAGTTTAAATGGCGCTCTTTAAGTTCAATGATTAAAGCCACAACGAGACAAATTAACAGACTTCCAATTACAGTTCCACCTACTCCCATGATTTTTTATTATTTTTAAGTTTGTAATTTAATAAAAGTTTATTTAAAGTTTGTGTTATGATAAGCTATTCTGCATAGTTTTCATAAATTTAAATTTAATAAAATAAATTTATTACAAAATAGTTAATCCGACTCACTAACCCACGCGATATGAAATCATTAAACAGAAGAAATTTTTTAAAAAAGACGACATTATCTACAGCTTCTCTGTATTTGGCAAGTACTTCTCTTGCTTGTACTCAAGAAAATGAAGCCAATCCCTCTGGAGGAACCTATATGGGGGACTTTCAAGCCCCAAAGTTAGACAAAGTTAGAATTGCAATGATAGGTGTTGGTGCAAGAGGTTCGGGTCATGCCCGTCAGTTGGCAGCTATTGAAGGAACGGAGATTGTTGCTATAGCAGATCTTTATGAAGACTTAGTAGATCGTTCAGTTCGTAATTGTCAAGAAGCAGGTGCGGGTCGTCATCAAAATATTCAACGTTATTTTGGGGAAGAATCCCTCTGGAAAAAAATGCTTGAAGAAGTAAAACCAGATGCAGTATTTATTGCAACCAATTGGAAAAATCACGCCCCTATGGCATTGGAAGTTATGAAACAAGGAGCCCATGCTTTTGTTGAAGTTCCCATAGCCTTGACTGTTGAGGAAATGTGGGATTTGGTAAACACTTCTGAGCGGACAAAGAAGCATTGTATGATGATGGAGAACGTCAATTATGGGAGAGAAGAATTGCTGTATTTAAATATGTGTCGACAGGGAGTAATTGGAGAAATTCTTCATGCCGAAGCCGCCTATATTCATGAATTGCGTTCTCAGATGGAAGAGCAAGAGCGGGGTACAGGTTCCTGGAGAACGCCACATTATGCCTACCGCAATGGAAATTTATACCCCACTCACGGGTTAGGTCCAGTCGCTCAATATATGAATTTAGGTAGAGGAGAAGATCAATTTGCTACACTTGTGTCTTTTTCGTCTCCAGCACGAGGCAGAAAGTTATATGCAGAAAAAAATTATTCTGCGGATCACAAATGGAATCAATTAAAATACGAAGGAGGTGACATCAATACCTCCATCGTGAAATCAACACTGGGGAAAACGATTATGATTCAATGGGATGAGACCAGTCCTAGACCCTATACCCGACACAATTTGGTTCAAGGCACGAGCGGTATTCTTGCTGGATTCCCAACACGTATTGCTTTAGAAGGAGGTGTAGAAGGCGCTACAGAAAATCATCACCGCTGGGCAGAAGGAGAACAGTTGGACAAAATCTACGAGCAATACGAACACCCCATGTATAAACGCCTTGGAGCTTTGGCTCAAAAAATGGGAGGTCATGGTGGAATGGACTTTATGATGCTTTACCGCATTGTAGAATGCCTTCGAACAGGAGAGGCCTTGGATCAAAATGTCTATGAAGGTTGTTTGTGGAGTGCTGTAGCACCACTAAGTGAAGCCTCAGTTGCTCAGGGGGGAATGCCGCAGCAGTTTCCAGATTTTACTCGTAAACAATGGGCCAACACTAAACCTCTCGGAATCGTTTCATAATTTAAATACTCTATCCCATTAAAACATTCATATCTGTTCAGGCACCAGCACGGATTTGCTTTTTTGGTGACCATCAGGATTATCTGGGGCTTCCTGTAATTGCAGGAACCATAGATCGCTATATTCACCTAAATGCTAAACCAAATAATCAATCAAAGTATTCTATACAACTACTTGATTTAGATAAAGAAATTGTTATTCATCTAAATGAAAAGTTTAACACAATTGCTGCAGAGGATTACTACCGATCTTGTATGGAAATTTTACGCTTACAAGGAGCGACGTTTAAACAAGGCTATACTATTGAAATCTCAGGAACCATTCCTGTAAATGCTGGGGTTTCAAGTTCTTCAGCACTTGTTGTGGCTTGGTTGCGATTCTTAATAGAAGCGCAAGAAGTAAATAGAACTGTAACGGATGCTCAAATAGGGAGATGGGCTTACGAAGCCGAGGTACTTTTTTTCAAACAACCTGGAGGTTTAATGGACCAGTACACCATTGCTCAAGGGGGGATGCTTTATATTGACACTCAAAAAGGGGAAACAACCCCACTTTCCAGCAAAATAGGAACCTTACTCTTAGCGGAATCCGGATTGGCTAAGCAAACATTAGAAGTACTTCAAAATGCAAGACACTATGCACAAAATGCAATTGATGAAGTGAGTCGTCAGTATCCAGATTTTGATCTTCAAAAGGCAAAAGAGGAAGATTATTCCAACTACCTCCATTGCGTATCAGACCTCTACAAGCCCTATTGGTATGCTACAATTAATAATTATCTAATTACACTAAACGCAAAAAAAGAATTACTCAATTCTAATCCCAATATTGAAAAAATAGGATCTTTGATGAATGCCCATCAAAAGATTTTACAAGAATGTATACAGAATACACCGGAGCCCATGAGGATACAGATGCAAGCCGCACTTGATGCGGGGGCTTTAGGCGCTAAAATTATAGGTTCTGGTGGAGGAGGCTGTATGGTAGCTTTAGCAACAGAAGAAACCAAAGCCGATATAATTCAAGCCTTTAAATCCGCTGGAGCAAAAGATGCCTACCAAGTTCAATTAGCCCGTTAAAATGAAACCAATCAACTCCATAGTAATCATGGCAGGGGGAGCTTCTTCCCGAATGAAGCGTTCTTTAGAGAGCAGTACACTAGCCGAGGAAAAAAAGAAACAAGCCCAGCAAATTCATAAAAGCCTTATTCCTTTAGGTTCTGAACAGCGACCTCTTTTGTATTTCTTAGTTAAAAATGCGGTTACCGCTGGATATACCCAAGTATATTTGATTACAAGTCCAGAGAATAAAGCATTTAAAGAATTGTTATCCAGTTGGGAGGCGCAAGCTGCTTTTAAAGGAATCCATTTTCATTTTGCAATCCAATACGTTCCAGAGGGAAGAGAAAAGCCCATGGGTACAGCAGATGCCGTCCAGCAGGCAATGGAGCAGCATGCCGAGTTAATGAAAACGACTTTTACGGTATGTAACGGAGATAATTTGTATTCTACCCATGTCTTTCAAATGCTTAGAGAAGGGCGAAGTGTACCCCATGCTTTAATCAGTTACGCACGATCGGGATTACTCTTTTCTGATGAACGAATTTCCAAGTTTGCAGTCATGGATATTGATTCAGAAGGGTATTTAAAAAACATTATTGAAAAGCCCGATCCTAATGAAGTAGATCAATACAAAGATTCCACTTCAGAAATTAGGGTCAGTATGAATATCTTCAGTTTTGACGGAGCCTTGTTTTATCCCTTTTTAAAAAGATGCCCTATCCATCCTGAACGAAATGAAAAAGAATTACCCGAAGCATTGCGTTTGATGAATCAAACGGAACCTCGAACCACAATTTGTCTTCCAGTACATGAACATTTACCCGATTTAACTTCTGCAGAAGACATCTTGTTATTTGATAAGGATTAAAAAAAGTGATAGTAAAGAGTCCCCTTTTGTTTACGCTTTTGTTGGGATTTGTATGTATTCAATGTAAAGATACCAACACAATTTTGGAGCGGGTTTTATCCAATACCGACCCCGCTATTCAGACAATTGTTCAACAATTGGAAAAACATGAGGTTCAGATTCTGCTTACAGAGGTCATCAAGTTGGATGAGGCTCCTCTCGATTTTAAATCGACCTCATTTCAATTAAATAACGACCTCTATTTTTATCCTGCAAGTACGGTAAAGTTACCTATTGCAGCTTTAGCTCTGCAAAAATTACGTGAACTTAATTCGAGTGGAATACCCATAGACGCAGAAACCCAATTTGAAATTCGAGATAGGGAAGGCGCTCCTATCCAATTGGATGATGCAAGCCACTCGGAAGGTAAATTGACCATTGCACATTTAATTAAAAAAATATTTCTTGTAAGCGATAACGATGCATACAATTATCTTTTTGATTTTTTAGGGAGGGATTATATTAATGCATCGCTCCAAAAAATGGGACTTCAACACACCCAAATCTTTCATAAATTTCTAGCAGATGCGGATAATGAAAAAACTTGGGAATACACTTTTTTTAGTAATTCGGGGGAGACTTTATATCATCAGCAGTCACTATCTTCTCAATGGAAAGCAAACAACTCTAACCTCAAAGGGGTTCGTAAAGGCAAAGGATTCAATTCGAAGGGGACATTGGTAGAATCACCTATGAATTTCAGTGAAAAAAATCGAATTGCTATTTTGGATTTAGAGGGAATTTTAAGACGCCTTATTTTCCCAGAAAGCTATCCTCCTTCGAATCGGTTTAGTTTAGAGACAGCAGATTATGACTTTCTCCGATTTTGGATGAGCAGAACGACCTTGGAAAGTAGTTCGCCAAATTATAACGATGCCGATCATTGGGACAGTTACGGGAAGTTTTTTATCTACGGAGATAAAGAAGGGGAAATGACCGATGAGATTCGAATTTATAATAAAGTGGGATATGCCTATGGAACGTTAACAGACGTTGCCTACATTCATGACAAAGCGAATGACATTTCCTTTTTTCTAACTGCCACGATCCTTGTTAATGAAAATGAAATATTCAATGATGATACCTACGAATTTGACAGCCTAGGGATCCCGTTTTTAGCAACTTTAGGTCGTTTGGTTTTGGAGGATTTGCGAATGCAAAAAATTAGTGTTTTAAAAGCCCCAAGGCGATTAGGCGTTGATTGAGAAATTCACCAGCGGTAATGTCCTCATACTTTTTTGGATGTTCCTTATCTATGGTTTGTGACAGGCAATTTAAGGGCATTTGTGGAATAGGGTGCATAAAAAAAGGCAGTGAATAGCGCGGATTTCCCCATTCCTCTTTAGGAGGATTAACAACCCTGTGAACCGTAGAGGGGAGTCGGTTATTTGTCAATCGGGAAAGCATGTCTCCAATATTTACAATTAACTCATCTGGTTCAGCAACAGCCTCGATCCACTGATTTTGTCTATTTAGGACTTGCAATCCTCCACCTTGGGCACCCATTAAAAGAGTAATCAAATTGATATCGCCATGAGCCGCTGCTCGCTCAGCATCTTTGGGAGCTTCAATAATTGGAGGGTAATGAATCGCTCTTAAAATGGAATTCCCTCCTAAGATATAGGGATCAAAAAAGGAAGGTTCTAGATTTAAATACAAAGCGATAGCTTGAAGCAGCACCTGCGCGGTTTTTTCCAAACGCTTAAAAACTGCATTTCCGATGGAGTTAAAGGCAGTGAGCTCTTCAACTTGGACATTTTCAGGATACACTCCATGAAGTTCAGGATACAAGCTTAAATCTTGTCCAAAATGCCAAAATTCTTTTAAATCACCGACTTTTCTACCTGCTGCATGTTCTTTACCAAAACTTGTATAGCCTCTTTGTCCCCCTCCCCCTTGAATTTCATAACGATTTTTTACCGAATCTGGAAGTGCAAAAAAGGCCTTGATTTCTTTGTAAAGGGATTTTTGAAGTTCGGCATCTAAAAAATGCCCTTTAAGGGCTAAAAATCCAATTTCTTGAAAGGCATTACCGATGTTTTCAACAAAAGCCTTTTGCTCGTTAGGATTTTTAGAAAGAAAATTACCTAGATCTGCTTGGGGAATTTTTTGCATGAATTTAAAGCTTAAAAAAGCGAGCCCATCGACTCGCTTTTTAGATAGATAAGGAAAATCACAGCGGACCTAGAGTAGGTACTTGCTGTCTTGTATTCCTCAAATGATTATCATAAGACATAAGACACCTCCTTTCTAAATTTAGTTAGACATTACTGTTGTCACAGCACGAACTTCTCATCTCAAATATAGGAATCCCTGACTTTAGAAGAAACTTTATTTGACAATTTTTTTCAACGTTAGGCCCTGAACTAAAATGGTAAATAAAACCACGCCATAGGTTAGAATTAAGATCAGATCTTTGCCTGTACCAATGCTATCGGGAAGGTTTAAAGCAAGCGCAATACTGAGTCCACCTCGAAGTCCTCCCCAGGTAATGATTAGAGCAGTATTTTTTTCAAAAACTTGTTTTATAGAAAGCAATTGAATGGGAAGTATGACTCCAATCCCTCTAGAGACGACGACCAGAATAACTACCAGTACAATTAATACGATATAGCTCATCTCAAAGTTTTGAAGAATTGGGATAATCTCTAAACCAATCAAGATGAATAATATTGCATTTAGGGTTTCGTCAACAAGATGCCAAAATTTATAGACATAGTCTCCCATCGCTTTTTGTACGCCATCGGTTTTTTTATCGGTATCGATATTTTGATTGAGAAAAAGACCCATCACAACCACAGCAAGGACCGCTGAAAAATGAAATACATGAGCGATTACTGGAACTAAGAGTACCAAGGATAAAGTTATGAGAACCTCTAACTCTACGTGCTCATTTTCGATATATTCCACCAATTTTAATCCTAAAAAGCCTAAGCCTGCGCCAAGTAAAACACCTCCAATTACCTCCGTAGCAAAAAGCATACTTACACTTGCAGCGGTTATGTTTTCAACTCCCTCAACCTTCATAGTCAATAAAGTCAGAAAAACCACTACACCGATCCCATCATTAAAAAGGGATTCCCCTGCAATTCGAGTTTCCGTAATTTTAGAAAGGTTCATTTTTTTTACCATAGCTAGTACTGCTATGGGATCTGTAGGAGCGATAAGTGCACCAAACAAAAGACAATCTACATAAGTTAAACCGACTCCCGTCAATCCCAAAAAAGGCTGACTTACAATCCAAAATAATCCTGTTCCAACAGCAAAGGTGGAGAAAATGACACCAAAACTCGCCAGAAGAAGTATAGTAACTTTATCCTTCAGGAGCTCGTGAACATCCACACTTATTGCCCCCGCAAACAACAAGAAAGGTAACATCACGTCGATCAATAAAACACTAAAGTCAAATTGTTCTGTTAGTGAGGTAGCCATTGAGAGAAAATCTGGCATTATTAATCCCGTAAGAAGGACAACTAGGGATAAAACAATCGCTAAAACCATTAATCCAATGGTGTGAGGGAGTTTTAAAATACGAAGATTAATAATTGAGAATAGGGAGGCGAGAATAAGCAAAAATGCAGATAATTCGTGTAAATTCATTAGAATATAGTTTTACCTAAATATATAAAAATTAATAACTTAATTGGTTTTTAAGTCCAAGTATCCAAGGGAGAAAACTCGAAAGGCAAATGATTTTCTTAAATTGTAGGGTTTTAGTTTTTTCTACTGGGTTAAAACCACATGAAGCGAACACTTAGATCCGTTTTTTTTTAAACTTTCGTTTCGGTTTAGTAGTTCTCTAAGGGTAATTCGAATAAGCTCACTTAATCCTTCTCGATCTTCTACTTTATCTTCGATGAGAAAACTTGGTTTTGCTTGGGCGGCTGGGGCTTCCCTCACATTTCCAATAAAATCTCGACCAGCTTGAGTAGGTTTTATAAGTAATTTATTGTCACAGATTAGAGCGAAAATTTTGCCGTTGGAGTAAATTCCATACTCTCCAAACATCATTTTTGGATGGATTTCTCTAGCATTGTGATTTTGCCCTAAAATGAAATCTACAAAGTTTTGATTAGAAGCCATTTTCTCTTCATTTATTACTAAGAGTAGAATGGGGTTAATTTTATGGGACAAAAAACATTCCAGAAAATAAAAAATGACCTTTCTTTTTCTTAAAGGTGTAAACCAATCCGTAGGCTCCTTCTGGTGCTAATTCCCATTCAATTTTATAACTGATACGAATTAAGCTGTCGTCTCTATAAGTTGAAAAAGCTTGACTTCTAATGGACTTGAGATGCATTAACTGATTTAAATAGTTGTTAAAGATCATTTTTGAATTGTAGTAATCATTCTGGTTCCTGTTTTCGTGCAAACAGTCGTTACATTGTATAGTATCGAAGGAGTTTTTTACTAAATATGCTAGATTTTTTGTTTCCATAGCTACCAGGTACTCAATCCATAAACTATCGACAAAGGAATCTCTGTTTTTATCTTCCTGGCGATTTTTTTTTGGGATAAATTCATACAGCCTACGAATAGAATCAAGAAAAATGGGAGTACTCGTTTGAATAAAAAAGGAGTCATAATGAACGAATAAAGTTGATTTATCCAGAAAAAAAAGAAAATCAAATCCTTTAAAAATTGTTAAATAGGATTGACCAAAACCAAACTTCTTAAGATAAATTCTTCAGTTTATGCTCTTAAAAGAGTAAGAATTGGGGGTAAACCTTTTATAAAGTTATTAAAAAGAGGAAAACATTGCTTGGTTTGGGATGATTTTAAAAAATCATCGTCTTGTATACAATTTGGTGAGGTACTTACCAATAAGATCAAATTCAAGATTGACGGCATCTCCTTTTTTGAGTTCTTTAAAGTTGGTATTTTCATAGGTGTAAGGGATAATGGCTACAGAAAACTGATGGTCTTTAGAATTTACTACGGTTAAACTAACTCCATTGATGGTTATCGAGCCTTTTTCAATCGTAAGGTGTTCACTTTTTTCTCCATAATCAAAAGTGTAAATCCAACTCCCTTCTTTTGATATCGCTTCTATACATTCAGCAGTTTGATCCACGTGACCTTGGACCATATGACCGTCTAAGCGGTCGCCTAATTTCATAGCACGTTCCAGGTTGACAATACTTCCAAGTTGTAAATTTCCAAGATTGGTTTTACGTAAAGTTTCGTCTATAGCAGTAACAGTATATCTTTTGGTGTCACATTTCACAACGGTGAGACAAACACCATTATGCGCAACACTCTGGTCGATTTTTAATTCTTGAGCTAAGGTACTCTCCAACGTAATATGAAGATTTTCAGTTTCTTTTTCAAGAGTGACCACGTGACCAAAAGCTTCAATTATTCCTGTAAACATGCGTTTTAAATTAAGTACATTTGTTTTTCAAAAATAGAGATAAAAAATAAGCTGTGACGGAACTCCCTAAAATAAGGATTGGAATTTCTGCTGGTGATCCCAATGGCATTGGTATTGAAATTATTTTAAAAGCTTTTCATGACAAACGCCTTTTTGATTTTTTCACTCCCATTGTTTTTGCAAATAGTGAAAACTTAATTAATGAAAAGAAACGTTTGGATTTGAGCACTTCAATTTTTGCCTTAAAGAATTTGGAGACCCCCAAAAATGGACAATTGAATGTAATCAATACCTGGCAAAAGCCCTTTCGATTTACTTTTGGTAAGGAAGAAGTTGCCGCGGGAGCAGCAGCGTTGAGTTCATTAGTGGCTGCTACAACGGCGCTAAAAAACAGCCAAATAGAGGCACTAGTTACCGCACCCATTCACAAGAAAAGCATACAGTCAGACAGTTTTCACTTCCCAGGACACACCGATTATCTGAACAAAGAATTGGAAGGAGAAAGTCTCATGTTTATGATATCCGAGAGACTTCGGGTTGCCTTAGTAACGGATCACATCCCCCTCAAAGAGGTAACTAAGGTCTTGACAAAACAAATCATAACCGATAAAATTAAGCGATTATCTCAAAGTCTTATTCAGGATTTTGGAATTCAACGACCAAAAATTGCGGTTTTGGGGATCAATCCACATACAGGCGATCAAGGAGTTATCGGTAATGAAGACGATCTATTGCTCCGTCCTTTACTTAAAGAATTATTTGACCAAGGGCAGCTTGTTTTCGGACCCTATGCTGCTGATGGTTTTTTTGGAAGTCAAACCTACACTCGATACGATGCCGTGTTGGCAATGTATCACGATCAGGGGCTTATCCCTTTTAAAACACTTTCTTTCGGGAAAGGGGTTAATTTTACTGCTGGCTTAAATCGGGTTCGAACGTCTCCAGATCACGGGACAGCTTTTGATATAGCAGGTCAAGGTGTAGCCGACCCCAGCTCTTTTATTGAGGCTTTGTTTTCAGCACGAGAGATCTTCCAAAAACGAAGTAGCACGTTTTCGAATTAATGAAGGCTAATTACTGCACTCTCTGTATAACCAATCCGTTCTGCTTTTGCTTGTAAGGAATTTGAACGCTCTAACGGTTTGGAATATAGAGACCAAACAGAATCTTGAGTTGTTTTCCAAACTATACTCGCACTGCTGTCAGAATGACTCAAATAGATTTTCCCTTTTTCAATTTTATATTCAATTGGAGTGAGTTGTTTTGGTTTTTTGTCTGGAAACCAATGGAGCAGCAATTCCTTTTCTGGAAATTGACCGAGATCCTTCGTCTCCAAAATCCATTGCTCCAATCGATTTCTCAGAAATTCTAAGGTATCTTGAAGTGAAATTTCTTCAGCTAGATTGTTTAACTCATAAGGGTCATTTTCAAGAATGTATAGTTCTTCCCTTGGTTTAGGGGTTTCAAACCAAGCCGAAACTTCAGGTTCCAATACCCCTGCTTCCCACATTCGATTGAGCTGTTGCATCATGGGCATTTGCTCTCGATATAAAACAGGCAGGGCGTTACTAATTTCAGGGTTGAAATTTCGAATGTATTTAAATTTACCGTATCGCACCGCTCTTACTCGATCCACCTGCTCATCGAATCGGTCTGAAGAAGCGAAAATATATTCCGATTTTTTTCCGCTTTTAAAAGGTCCAAATTGTGCCTTTCCTTGCATAACGGTTGGAGGTTTTATACCTGCTAGCGATAACACTGTTGGGGCAAAATCTATAAAGCTGATAAAATCTTCGTTCCGAGTACTAGCATTTTTTTGATCGGGAAATTTTATGATTAAAGGAACTTTAATCCCAGTTTCATACAAAGCCCTTTTATACCGGGGGAAGGGTCCTCCATGATCCCCATAGAAAAAGAGGACACTGTTTTTATAGAGCCCTTCTGCTTTGAGTTGCTCAATGATTTTTCCAATTTGTTGGTCTAAACGGATGAGATTACTATAGTTTACCGCGAGGTCCTTTCTGATTTCTGGAGTATCAGGAAAAACGGGAGGCACAGTAAGTAAGAGGGGATCTACTAAAAGGGGCTTCTCCCCTTGATTCCATATTTGAGATTCATGGCTGATACCAAAATTAAAAACTGCAAAAAAGGGTTGGTTTGGATTTCGATTCTTCCAATGGGCTTGGGGACTACTCTCATCCCATGCTGCTGAATTTTTTTTAAAATTATAATCCTCTTTTGCATTGTTGGTGGTATAGTAGCCTGCTTGACGAAGGTATTCAGTAAACATTTTTACACCCTCTGGTGCTGGTGGGGAATAGCTAGGAATCCCAATACTGGGTTGATTCTCTTCTTGGTAAGCGTTATACGTTCGCATGTTATGGGTTCCTAAAGTAGTGGGATAGAGCCCCGTAATTAATGCAGACCGAGCCGGAGCGCATACTGGGACGGGGCTGTAAGCGTTATTAAAAACCATGCCGTCCTGAGCCAAACCGTTCAAGTAGGGAAGTTTAACAACAGTGTTTCCATACATTGGAAAGAATTCAGGAGATTGGTCCTCGGCTACCAGCCATATGATATTTGGGGGAGGAGGATCAGGGAGCTTGTCCTTTTCACAAGCATGTAGAA
>JAFMCA010000017.1 GCA_017858055.1 Flavobacteriaceae bacterium | reverse complement strand
AATGTACTTTCCTTTGAGTGACCGGTGATTTGCATTAAAATAGGAGTCTCTATTTTCCCAAAGTAATTAGTAGCAAATGACCGCCTTAAGTCATGAGACGAGAGAAGACTATATTTTGGATGGGTCCCTAATCTTTTTCTTCTTGTTTTAGGGCATAATTTATAACCACTCACCATGTCATTTAACTCAGCTATCTGACAAATCTGTTTTATTTGTCTATTGAATAATTGAGCAGAAATAGCATATGGAAAACGCTGTTTTAAAATTTGAATGACTTTTCTATCTACCACCCCAACAGTCACATATTTATCGGTTTTTTGCTGATTAATATCTATGTATACGCCGTTTTCTATAAATCTGAGCTGTGATGGTTTAAGTGCCAATAGATCAGAAACCCTTTGGCCTATATACAGTCCAACAAGTATCCATTTTTTTGCATTTTCAAGGGTGGAAGGTAAATCTCTGAGTGCCTTTATTTGTTTTATTTCTTCAAATGATATGGTTTGTAATACGCGATCTTTACTTTTTTGAGTAAACGATTCTATGTGTCTGGTATATGGATTTACATTAATACTCATTCTTTCAGCTTCTTTACAAATCATTTTTAGAAGCTTTAATTGAAGACCAGCGTTATTAAGTGAATATTCTTTTTTAGTTAAAAGCCATTCTTTAAACGCATTAACTAACATGTGATCTATTGTATCTAACATGATCGATTGACCAAAATCAGATTCAAATTCCTGAATTAAATCATAAAATCGTTTTAGATTCCTGATAGAATTATTGGACAAACCAAGTGAGCCACTTCTTTTAAGTCTTCTTAGAGGTGCATGTTTTATATAGCTAGAGATCTGAGTGAGTAATACCCCTTGATCTCTACCATTCGCAACTATTTTATGGTTGTAATCACCCATTTTTTATTGTGTAATTTTCACATGATTTGTGAATATTATAACTAACTTCAAATTTCATTTAACATTTTAAATAAAATTTTCTAACGTAACTTAGCTTAAAATTTACATTTAAATATACGTTATTTTATATGTTAAATAACATATAAAGTCAATAAATATAGGACTTAACAAAGAGTAGTTTTGAAATAACTACGGGCTGTAGTCAAAACTTTTAGGGTCTTAAACAAATAAAACCTTCTTACCTTTGAAAAAAATTAACCCATGAAAGCCATTCTCCTTGCCGGCGGCACTGGATCGAGACTTTTCCCAGTAACTTTGGGGGTGTCCAAACAGCTTTTGCCTGTGTATGACAAGCCCATGGTATATTATCCCTTATCGGTTTTGATGTTGGCGGGTATTCGTCAGGTCTTAGTAATCAGTACTTCGGAGGACGTTCATCAATACGAGCGTTTGTTAGGTGATGGAAGCAGATGGGGGATTACATTACAATATCAGGTACAGCCTCAACCGAAAGGTTTGGCAGAGGCTTTTCTTTTGGGGGAAGATTTTATCGGACAAGATCCCGTCTGTTTGATTTTAGGGGATAATATTTTTTACGGGTTGGATTTTTCTTCACAGCTGGAATCCGTTGTAGAACGAACTGAAATAGGATCCTTGGCTACAATTTTCGGTTATACCGTCAAAGACCCTCAGCGTTATGGAGTGATCGAGTTTGATCCACAAGGGAAACCTATTGCAATTGAAGAAAAACCCAAGGAACCTAAAAGCAATCAAGCGGTGGTAGGGCTTTACTTTTATCCTAATGAGGTGGTTAAAGTAGCCAAGTCTATTCAGCCTTCCGCTCGGGGAGAAATGGAAATTACAGCGGTAAACCAATACTTTTTAGAAAAGGGAACGCTCAAGGTAGAAACGCTAGATCGGGGTTTTGCTTGGCTGGATACGGGAACCCATGAATCCCTTTTGGAAGCCAGTCAATTTATTGAGACCATTGAAAAACGTCAAGGCTTAAAGATTGGTTGTTTGGAAGAAGTCGCTTATGAAAAGGGTTATATTACCAAAGTTCAACTCCTCGAAAACGCCCATACCCTCAAGGGCTCAAGCTATGGGGATTACCTGATCGCTCGATACGGCTAGCCTTCTATAAATCCTCTCTACTTAGGGGATCTCCTTTTCCACAAAAAAATTAGTTAATTTTACAACATTCCCTCACTTTTTAAAAATTGGGAAAACCGAACCTATTTAATGAACGCTATTCCCACCTTATTTAAAGACGTCTGGCTTTTAAAGCCAACACTCCATACCGATTCTCGGGGGAGTTTTACAGAACGCTACAATCAAAACGATTTTAGAGCCTCAACCGGTAGGGAAATTTTTTTTTGCCAAGACAACCTTACCTTTTCAAAGAAAGGAGTTTTAAGAGGCTTACACTATCAACTGCCTCCAAGCAGTCAATCCAAATTGGTCGGCGTTCTTGACGGAATTGTTTTGGATGTGGTGGTTGATATCAGAAAGGGCTCTCCCACTTTTGGAAAGCATTTTAGTCAAGAGTTAAGTGCCGAAAACCAATTGCAGTTATTTATCCCTAGGGGATTTGCACACGGTTTTATTACCCTGAGTGAAACTTCACTTTTTACCTACAAAGTAGATCATCCCTACCATCCGGAAAGGGAAGGAAGTATTGCTCCTGATGATCCTACCTTGGGAATAGACTGGCGCATACCTCCAGAGGAATGGATACAATCTGAAAAAGATAAAACACACCCCCAACTGGACCAAGCGCCCCTTTTTGATTTTAACCAGAACTTATATGTCTAGGTATTTGGTTACTGGGGCTGGTGGACAATTAGGGAACTGTTTTAAGTCGGTGGCTAGTGAGTTTTCACAGCACCAACTTTTTTTTGCGAATCGCTCGGAAATTGACCTCAATCAACCTAGTTCGTTAGCTGCTTATTTTGAAAGGCAGTCTTTCGAAGGAATCCTCAATTGCGCGGCCTATACTCAAGTAGATCAAGCGGAAAAAGAAAGGGAAGAGGCCCAAAAAATAAATGGGATAGGAGTTCAAAAACTTGTCGATTTTGCAACGGCCAATGGTCTAAAATTAATTCATTTTTCTACCGATTTTATTTTTGATGGCTCGAATGAAAAAGCCTATTTAGAGACGGATACCCCTAATCCAATAAATGCCTATGGGGAAAGCAAATATGCAGGCGAA
This sequence comes from Flavobacteriaceae bacterium, assembly GCA_017858055.1. Taxonomy (GTDB): domain Bacteria; phylum Bacteroidota; class Bacteroidia; order Flavobacteriales; family Flavobacteriaceae; genus MS024-2A. The sequence goes on along the minus strand of JAFMCA010000017.1, from coordinate 45,317 downwards.
GTTATCCTTAGTCGTGCTCCCTGTGCTCATGTGACCTTTCGTATCTCATGGTTATTTAGCCCTTTTGGGAATAATTTTGTTAAAACAATTCGTTCAATTTCTCGATCGAAAACGGAGATCAATGTAGTTAATGATCAAGTCGGAAAACCCACTTACGGGATTGATTTGGCTCGAACGGTTTTGGGACTATTGGATCACCCAGATTTATTTAATTTTAGCCTCTACCATTTCGCTCAAGGGCCAGCAACCAATTGGTTTGAGTTTGCTCAACGAATCGTTGAATTGAGTGGAGAAACCTGTTTGGTTAACCCCATACCGAGTAAAGAATATCCTACTCCAGCGAAAAGGCCTATGAGATCGGTATTGGATACGAGTCGAATCGAAAAGATAGTACCTTTACCTATCCGAAATTGGGAGCTAGGGTTAAGGGATTGTATAGAACAAATACGTAGTCATGAAACAATTTAGATCGATATTAATTACAGGGGGAGCCGGTTTTATTGGCTCGCATGTGGTAAGGCGGATGGTAAATCACTATCCAAAAACGCAAATCGTAAATTTGGATGCGTTGACCTATGCGGCAAATTTAACCCTTTTAAGCGATTGTGATCACGCACCCAATTATCAGTTTGTAAAGGAAGACATCAATCATTTTGAAGCTTTAAAGGGGTTGTTTACTCAATATGATTTTGATGCGGTGATTCATCTAGCCGCAGAGTCTCATGTAGACAATTCCATAAAAAACCCTTTTGCATTTGCACAGACCAACATTCAGGGAACACTGAATCTTTTGGAAGCCGCTCGACAGCATTGGGGCAATCACGCCAAGGATCAAAGGTTTTATCATATTTCTACGGATGAGGTTTTTGGAAGTCTTGGAAGTAAGGGTTATTTTACGGAAGCAACCCCTTACGATCCTCGCTCACCTTATTCGGCATCAAAGGCCTCTTCAGATCATTTGGTAAGAGCGTATTATCACACCTACGGTTTGCCAGTGGTTTTATCCAATTGTTCGAATAATTTTGGTCCCGGTCAACATTCAGAAAAATTAATTCCGCTTATGATCAAGAATATTGTTGCAGAAAAATCGTTACCCGTTTATGGAAAAGGAGCTAATATTCGGGACTGGTTGTATGTGGAAGATCATGCAGCAGCGATAGATCTTATTTTGCATCAAGGCAAGGCGGGACAAACCTATGCCCTCGGCGGAGATAATGAACTTAAAAATATAGATTTAGTTAATGAACTCATCCATAGAGTCGATCAAAAACTAAACAGACCCCAAGGGAGTTCATTACAACTTATTGAGTTTGTCACAGACCGCTTAGGACATGATTTTCGTTATGCAATAGATGCCTCAAAAATAAAAAAAGAGCTGGGTTGGAAAGCAACCACTTCGTTTGATAGCGGAATGAATAAAACCATTGATTTTTATTTAAATAATTAACTACCTTGGGTCTATAATTTTAAACCCCATAATAATGAAAACAGCTTCAATTAATTTTGGTCTTCTTTTACTTCGTGTCGGTTTTTCCGTAGGGTTAATGACACACGGTTATGGTAAATTCATGAAAGTGATTCAAGGAAATTTTGAATTTGGAGACCCCATTGGTATAGGACCTACATTCTCCCTTATTTTGGCAAGTATTGGAGAATTTATTGCTCCAATTTTAATTCTTATCGGTTGGAAAACACGAATAGCCTCCCTTTTCCCAATAATAACGATGTTGGTCGCTTTTGCCATTGCTCATGATGGAGATCCATTCTCTACTAAAGAAAAATCCTTTGTTTATCTCATTGCATTTTTAACACTTTATTTTACAGGTCCTGGAAAGTACGCTCTTGGTAAGGAATAAAAGAAAAAATGTTTGTTTTGTTTTAAAATTCGCTATATTTGCCGTCCATAAAAACAAACGAAAATGTACGCAATAGTAGAAATAGCAGGGCAGCAATTTAAAGTTGTGCAAGACCAAAAGCTTTTCGTACACCGTTTGGCAGACCAAGAAGGAGCGAAAGTTTCTTTTGATAAAGTATTTCTGCTAGACGATGGAAAGAAAGTGACTCTTGGCGCCCCGGCTATCGCTGGAGCTTCTGTAGAAGCAAAAGTGGTTGGTCATCTCAAAGGTGACAAAGTCATCGTATTTAAGAAAAAAAGAAGAAAAGGCTACCGTGTTAAAAACGGTCACCGTCAAGCTTTAACAGAATTGGTTATTGAAAGTATCCAAGCTTCTGGTGCAAAGCCTAAGGCAGCTCCTGCAAAAGAAGCAGCAGCACCCTCAAAAACGGAAACGAAAGCAGCAGCAAAACCTGCAGCTAAAAAACCTGAGGTTAAAAAAGCCGAAGCTACGGATTACAGCAAACTAACTGTAGCCGAGCTTAAAGAAGCAGCAAAAAAGAAAGGTGTTGAAGGTATTTCTTCAATGAAAAAAGCAGATCTTATCGCTGCCCTTTCAAAATAAATATTTAAAACCATTGTATCATGGCACATAAAAAAGGAGTAGGGAGTTCAAAAAACGGTAGAGAATCAGAATCGAAACGTTTAGGCGTTAAAATCTTTGGTGGTCAAGCTGCACGCGCAGGGAACATCATCATTCGTCAACGTGGAACAGCTCACAACCCGGGAGAAAATGTATATGTAGGGAAAGATCATACCTTGCATGCAAAAGTAGATGGTTTAGTGAAATTTACTAAAAGAAAAGACAACAAGTCTTTTGTTTCCATTGTGCCTTTTGAAGCATAATCGGATAAATATTGAAATAAAAAACCCCGCATTTGCGGGGTTTTTTTATGACTGAATCGCAGTTTTTAGTAACGATAATAATCGGGCTTGTAAGGGCCTTTTACTTCAACTCCAATGTAGTTCGCTTGATCTTCTGAAAGTGTTTCCAATTCCACACTGAGATGACTTAAATGCAAAGCAGCTACTTTTTCATCGAGGTGCTTGGGAAGCATATAAACCTTATTTTCATACTGATCGGTATGTAGCCATAATTCCAGTTGAGCTAAGGTTTGGTTAGTAAACGAATTACTCATAACAAAACTTGGATGACCTGTTGCGCATCCTAAGTTGACCAAACGCCCTTCAGCGAGAACAATAATTTGTTTTTCCTCCTCCAAGGTATATAGATCTACTTGTGGTTTAATTTCTGATTTGGTATGGCCATAATTTTTATTTAACCATGCCATATCAATTTCATTGTCAAAGTGGCCAATGTTACAAACAATAGCTTTATCCTTCATTTTAAGGAAGTCTTCTTTTTTGAGGATGTCTTTATTTCCTGTAGCAGTACATACAATGTCTGCATTAGCGATAACGGAAGAAAGTTTTTTAACCTCGTAACCATCCATTGCGGCTTGAAGTGCACAAATAGGATCAATTTCAGTAACGGTTACTATAGCTCCAGCTCCGCTAAAAGAAGCTGCCGTACCTTTTCCAACATCACCATAGCCACAAACCACAACACGTTTACCAGCCAACATTACATCAGTAGCTCTACGAATAGCATCTACAGCACTTTCTCTGCAACCGTATTTGTTGTCAAATTTAGATTTCGTCACCGAGTCGTTTACATTGATCGCAGGAATGGGTAAGGTGCCGTTTTTCATTCGCTCATACAAACGGTGAACTCCAGTAGTGGTTTCCTCTGAAAGTCCACGAATTTCTTTAATCAACTCTGGAAAACGGTCAAAAACCATATTGGTTAAATCCCCACCATCATCTAAAATCATGTTAAGTGGTTTGCGATCTTCTCCAAAAAAGAGAGTCTGTTCGATGCACCAGTCAAATTCTTCTTCATTCATTCCTTTCCAAGCATATACTGGAATTCCAGCTTCAGCAATAGCTGCAGCCGCATGGTCTTGAGTAGAAAATATATTACACGAACTCCAAGTAACCTCAGCGCCTAAGGCTACCAATGTTTCAATTAGTACGGCAGTTTGGATGGTCATGTGCAGACAGCCAGCAATTCGCGCCCCTTGTAGTGGTTGTGAGGGGCCAAATTCTTCTCTTAATGCCATTAAACCGGGCATTTCTTTTTCAGCTAAGTTGATTTCTTTTCTACCCCATGAAGCTTGAGAAATGTCCTTTACTTTATAAGGGATGTACTTTGTTGTTTTAGAGTCCATAGTTGTACCTTTGTTTTGAGGAGCAAAAGTACAACCTTTCTATACAATAACAAATGCCTGAATGCCATCGAGAAACTGTCGCAAAGCAAACGGAAATGGTCGTCTGGAGCATTACTGAAACGGAGGCTGATTTAGCAGAGGGGCTTTCTCTTTCCACAAAAGCATTAGACCGTCTAGCACAACGTAAAAGCAGTATCCACAGAAAAGGGTATTTAGCCATTAGACAATTGCTTAAATCCCTAGGGATTCGTCCTGAAACGCATCAGTATGACCCCAGTGGTGCTCCCTATTTAACCGATGGGAGGTACATATCCATAAGCCATACCCAAGATATAGCGGCGGTAGTGATCTCCCCTATCCAGGTGGGGATAGACATTGAATACTATCAAGATAAAATTATTCGAATTGGTCCTCGATTTCTTCACCATTCTGAAATTACTTTCCCTAAGACTATAGATCCTATCGTTTATCTCACGCAAATTTGGACTGCGAAAGAAGCACTCTACAAACTTTATAAAAAACCAGGGATCCATTTTGGAAAACAATTGTGTATTCACCCTTTCCAAAGCGATATCAATACAGGAACCGGAGAAATCTTTGATGACCAAAAGACCACAACTTGCAAACTTTATTTCAGAAAATTTGAAAACTATTGTTTAACACTAGCTACCCATAAATAAGTTTATGAAAATATCTGTAGAATTGACTCTAACCCCTTTAAAAGAAGCCTACATTCCAACGGTAAAAAATTTTATAAAAAGCCTGAGAGATACCGGCTTTACCATTATTGAAAACCCATTAAGCACCCAGCTTTATGGAGATTTTGATGCTGTGATGACTTCTTTAGTTCCTTTAATTAAAAAAACTTTTAATGAAGAAGACGCTGTAATGTTACACCTAAAATTGGTTAAAGGGGACCGAAGTCAGTATGAACCCGATTTTTGATTTTTTTATTGCTCCTTATAAGGAGTATTCTATCACGGACATCAGCTTAGAAGGTATTGCAGTAGTGATGGGCTTGTTAAGCGTATGGTTTGCAAAAAAAGACAAAATAGAGGTCTATCCCACGGGAATGATTTCGACAGCAATCTATGTTTATTTGCTCCTGAAAGCGGGACTGATGGGGGACTTTTTAATCAACGCCTACTATTTTATCATGAGTATTTACGGATGGATTTTTTGGACCCAACAAAAAGAAGGTGTTGTACTGCATCAAATAGACAGAATGAATCGGTCTGAAAAAAAATGGAGTGTTTTTTTATTTATACTATCTATGTTATTTGTGGGAGGTGTTTATGGGCTACTTGGCAAGTGGAACAGTTGGACAGCCCCGGTTGATACCTTTACTACCGCGTTATTTTTTGTAGGGATGTGGTTAATGGCAAGGCGAAAAATTGCCCACTGGATTTTTTGGATTGTTGGGGATGTCATTTCTATCCCTTTGTATTTGTATAAAGGTCTTGCCTTGACAAGTTTTCAGTACCTTATCTTTACGATTATTGCAATCTTTGGTTTTATCGAATGGAAGAAAGTATACAACAGCAACCGTCAGACTGTCTGAGGATCGTCATTTATGGGCCAGAATCTACGGGTAAAACAACGCTTGCAAAAGCTTTAGCCGAAGCGTATCATACCGCTTGGGTTCCCGAATTTGCACGAGACTACCTTCAAAAAAAATGGGATACTACGGGCGAGGTTTGTTCAAAGGATGATCTATTGCAAATTGTAAAAGGACAAATGGAAGCAGAAAATAAAGCGCTTTCAACCGCAAAGGATTTTCTTTTTTGCGACACCAATGTTTTGGTAACCCAAGTTTGGTCCGAATCACATTTCCAGGGATATTGTGACCCTAGAATTCTGAACTATGCACGTACTTTTCAATACGACCATTATTTTTTAACCCATATTGATGTACCTTGGCAAGCCGATGATTTGAGAGATCGACCCAACGATAGGGAAGACATGTTCAAGTTATTTAAAGCACTTTTGATAAAAAACAACCTCCCTTTTACAGTTCTAAAGGGCACGCATAAAGCACGAATGGAACAAGCTAATTTTGTTTTAAAAAAAATAATTTCGGGATGAATACCTTGACTGAAGCCGATATTGAACAGTTACAAAAAAGCAACCGATCTATTGAACTGATTCAGCGCCAATACGAATTTTTAATTCGGGGGACGGAGATCGAAAGAGAAATCGAGGCCGCTACTTTGGGGAATGGCATACAGAAATTAAGTTTAGAAGAAGAAAAAACTGCTTTAGACCTCTTTTATAGAGCGTTAGAGAGTCGCAATTGGATGAAGTTTGTACCTGCTTCTGGGGCAGCCAGCCGGATGTTCGCCCCTTTTTTTGCGTATCAAAAAGCCAAATCAACCTCAGGGTTTAGTCTTGAAGCTTATCTAAATGCTGAGGAAGGCCGTGTACTGAACAAGGCGTTGACGCAATTAAAAAAACTTCCTTTTTACACTTCAGCATATGCTAAAATTATTCAAGACGGTTCGGTCTCAATTGCTACTGAAGCAGATTTTTTTGATGCTTTTATCGAACTTGTTATCAAGGAAAGCGGGTTGGATTATCCTAAACGTCCCAAAGCGTTGATTCCTTTTTTTGTGGATGAACAAGGGGTGGAGTGGACTGCCTTTGAAGCTCAATTAATAGAAGCTGTAGAATTAGGGGATCAATACAAAGCACTCCCCATTCACCTGACCATAGATAAAGAAAATAGAGCGGCTTTTGAAGCTGCAGAAGCAGCTTTTCGATCGAAACGAACTCAGGATCTAAATAAAAAATTCAAAATTGAATATTCCTATCAACATCGTTTAACGGATACGCCTTATTTGGACAGTCAAAACAACTGGATCAGAGATCATGAAGGAAAAATTGCTTTTAGAAAAGGGGGGCATGGTGCCTTACTAGAAAACTTAAATCGGTTGGATGCAGATTGCATTTGGATTAAAAATATCGATAACATTTTATTAAGCGAAGAGAATGTCGAAGGAGAACGATGGATGCGAATTTTGGGAGGTCAATTAATTCTAATTCAAAATCAACTGTTTCAGTATTTAAAGAATTTGGAAAGTTTAAAATCCGAAGCGGATTTTGAGGAAATTATAGAATTTATTCAAAATCATTTTGATCCAAATTATGAATTGAAAAATTCAGGGAAAATGCCTCATCAAATTCTCTTCGACTACCTTTATAGACCTTTGAGAATTTGTGGAATGATACCCATGGAAGGAGCAAAAGGTGGAGGTCCCTTTTGGAAAAAAGACGCTAGAGGGAAAAGCCTTCAAATTATCGAAGGCGTAGAACTCAACTCCGATAAAGAGTCTCATCAGATTGCTCTTGATCAGAGCACTCATTTTAATCCTGTGATGATGGTTTGTGGCATTACCAATCACCGAGGGGATAAATTTTCTCTTTACGACTTTCGAGACGATAAGCGCTTTATGGTAAGTGAAAAAACGGAAGGCAGCGCTACCATCAAAATATTAGAGTGGCCAGGCTTATGGAATGGAGGTATGGCCGCCTGGAATACCTTGTTTATTGAAATTCCTTCGGAAACCTTCCATCCTGTAAAAACAATAGTAGATTTAATTCGGGATTAGTTTTTAAGTTTTCATACCTTTGTCGAACATCTCAAAGGGGTGCCGTGAAAAGGCTGAGATTATACCCACAGAACCTGGGCAGGTAATGCTGCCAAGGGAAAATTGAATCACGTAGTTTAACATAATAAAATAATCACCCCTTTTATTTGAATCAACACATTCGAATGAAAACACATGGATTATTTCTCATTACCGTACTTTACACACTTTTAGGAACGGCTCAAAGCGAGCGATCAGAAAAACCAATGGACTCTCTGCCTCTTATCAGCCTAGAGGAAGTTCAACTCATCGGAATTCTAGCCAATCTGGACACTCCAGTTACCTTTACCAACATCAGTCAACAAGAACTTGCTCCCAGAAATTTAGGGCAAGACATCCCCATCTTATTAAATTACCTTCCTGCAGTAGTCACGACGAGTGATGCGGGTGCAGGAATTGGTTACACGGGCCTTCGTGTGAGAGGGAGCGATGCTACACGGGTCAATGTGACGATAAACGGAATTCCGTATAATGATGCAGAATCCCAAGGCACTTTTTGGGTAAATCTTCCAGACTTTGCCTCTTCGGTAGATCAAATTCAATTACAACGAGGGGTAGGAACTTCCACCAACGGTGCTGCGGCTTTTGGTGCGAGTTTGAATCTACAAACTTCGGCAAATACCTTTGACCCTTTTGCCGAGTTTTCATCAAGTGTAGGGAGTTTTAATTCAAGTAAAAACAGCTTACAGTTTTCTACAGGCTTGTTAAAAAATAATTTTACACTCACTGGGCGTTTATCACAAATACAATCGGACGGATATGTGGACAGAGCCAGTTCTAATTTGAAGTCATACTTTTTTCAAGGGACATTTCAAGACGAAAATACCTTGATCAAGACCTTGTTTTTTGGCGGTCATGAAATCACTTATCAATCCTGGTACGGCTTGGATGCAGTTACTTTAGCATCGGATCGACGATCGAATCCAGCAGGAGCTATCTTTGATGCAAATGGGACACCTGATGGCTTTTATGAAAACCAAGTGGACGATTACACTCAAGATCATTTTCAATGGCACTGGAACGAAAAAATCAATAGGCAATGGAACTTTTCTATAGGACTTAATTCTACGTATGGGAGAGGGTTCTATGAGGAGTATAACGACTTGTGGTACTCCCAAAACATTAGTTTTGGTTCGGAAACGTCCTATGAATATTTACAACTTATACCAAACGAGACGAAAGTAAACAGTACCGAAAACAGCACTCAAAAGTGGTTAGATAACCGCTATCATGTTTTGACTTTGGGGTTACATTACCAAGATAAACAGACGACAGTAAACTTTGGAGGATTGGCGAGTCGTTATGTTGGAGATCATTTTGGAGTTTTGCTGTGGGGGCAACAAATTGGAGAAGTCTCTCCCAAGCATCGTTTTTATGAAAATCAAGGAATAAAAACTGAGGGAAGTGCTTTTGTAAAACTTTCACAAAAAATGAATACCAATTGGAATGCCTTTATTGACCTTCAAGTCAGAGGTATAAATTATGAAGTTTCGGGACAAATTGCCGGTCCTTCAGTTTTTGCGGTATCGGATCAGTTTTTATTCTTTAATCCAAAGGCAGGATTTACCTATTCCTATAACGAAGTTCAGAGGCTGTATTTTTCTTATGCAAAAGCGCAACGTGAACCCAATCGAACCGACTATGAAAACGGAAGTCCACGACCCGAAAAACTAAATGATTTTGAGTTGGGTTGGCGGATTAAAAAAGAGGGAATTCAAGCTCAAGCGAATGTATATTGGATGGAGTATAAAGATCAGTTGGTCTTAACCGGGGCGATAGATGCTGTCGGAGCTCCTATAAGGCAAAACGTAGGTAAAAGTAGGCGTATTGGTTTGGAGGTAGAGGCACAATGGCAACTACTCGATCAGCTGTTATGGAAACCAAACTTCGCTTTAAGCACGAATAAAAATCTCGATTTTTATTTTAAACGAGACGGCATATTGATTCCCTTAGAAAACACCAACTTGGCTTTTTCTCCAAATTTTATTGCTGGGAATGCATTTATTTATGCGCCGTCATCGAGTTTTCAAATTGGACTACTATCTAAATATGTAGGGACTCAATACATGGGAAATATTGATTCAGAAAACTCTTTACTCGAGGCCTATTTTATTTCCGATCTTTCTGCGGTTTGGACTTGGGAACCTAAAAATGGACCAGAGCGTGTTCAATGGTCACTTCTCATCAATAACCTTTTTGATTCAAAATACGTGTCCAACGGATATTTTTATACTTATGAGGATGATTTTTCCAATCCAGGGCAAGTTAAAACAATAGAAGGAGCGGGATATTACCCCCAAGCGGGGATTCATTTTCTCACTGGGATCAGTGTTCGTTTTTAAAATTGATAGGCTACTACAAGTCGGGCTACAAAGCGATTGAAATCTCCTTGAGGGTCTGTATTGGTGAGTTGCTGACCGTGGAGGGTCACTTTCAATTGCCTATTGTATTCCAATCCAATTTCCATTCCGTAACCGAATGCCTGTGGTTCAATCTGATTATTAAAAAATAAGAGGCGGCTTTCTGCAGAGGACTGATGAATTTGAAGGTGAGGGAAAGCCCAGAGATAAAGACTGCTGTTTGTTAAAGCCTCTTCAGCTAACAAGCGCTGATGTACCCACCCTAAACGCAGGTAGTGGTCTAAGAAACTAGTATTCTGATTATTGGGTAAAGGAGGGCCCTGAATCCACTTAGACCCCAAACTCAATCCAACATTCGAATTTTGTATTTGGGTGCGTTTGAGTGGAATTTTAGAAAAGAGATTCCAATGAATGTTTCCGCCAAGGGGATTCATCAAATAATCAAAAGTATTGAGTGCTTCATTTTTATTCCCTTTCCAAAGAGTACGGGTTCCGAAAATCGACAAGCCCCAATACATACCGTTTTGGGTGTCGTATCTAAATTTTAATAATTCAGCGGTGATATCAAAATGCTTTAAGCTGCTAACCCCTATTATTCCAGAGCGGAGGAGGTGAATTCTAAAACTACTCTCCTCCCTTTTTTCTGAGGTAAAATCGAGTTCCATTAGTTGTGCTGAGGTAAATTGAAAACAAAGTACCATTCCAAAAAACCAGGAGGATGTAAGACGTGTTAAAGAAAGTACTCGATTCATGATTTAAAAATAGCCTTAATTGGATACACTCAAAACACCATTATAATTCTGTACTTGATAAAATAACAAACCTTGCGGTGGAGATAAATCCTTTGTGGGATTAAGTAATTGTCCAGTAGCTAAACTGTATTGAAACTCCTCACAACTACATACCGCTAAGACGCCTTCAATTGCAAGCTTGGAACAGCTTTCTGGAACATGATTCGGGCAGGTAGCTTCCCAGGCTAGAAAACTAGATCCATTTAAATTAAAAAGAATGACTCCATTGATACCAACTCCATCTACAAGGAGGCTACCGCCTACATAATTTAGACTACTGTACAACGGAAGGGAAAGATTAAACTCTCGTTGAAAACGGACATCAACTAAAAAAGGATTGCGTTCCAAAGGAGTTTTCCCACAACTTACTACCAAATAACTGAAGGATCCCCATAGTATAGAGAAAGTGGCAATTTTTTTTAAGACGTGTTTCAATTGTGTATATTTGATTAATAATCCACCCTAGGGGGGATTTTTGTTATATAAAACGTAGAAATCATGAGTAAAGTATCTTATTATACAGAGGAAGGCTTAAAAAAACTACGTCAAGAGTTAAACCATCTCAAGGACGTAGAACGCCCAAAAGCGTCCCAAGCTATTGCTGAAGCAAGAGATAAAGGTGACCTGAGTGAAAATGCAGAGTACGACGCTGCTAAAGAAGCACAAGGGATGCTCGAAATGCAAATTGCTAAATTAGAAAATACCCTTTCAAATGCTCGTATTATAAACGAAGCCGAGTTAGACAATTCTAAAGCCTTGGTGCTTTCTACTGTGGAAGTAAAAAACCAAAGCAATGGAGCAATTATGAAATATACCTTAGTAGCTCAGAGTGAGGCGGATCTTAAAACAGGAAAAATTTCTGTTGATTCACCTATTGGGAAGGGCTTATTGGGAAAAAAAGTGGGTGATATTGCATCGATTTCCGTTCCAAACGGTACGATAGCCTTAGAAATTGTTTCTATTAATAGAAGCTAATGGCTACGTTATTTTCCAAAATTATTTCAGGGGAAATTCCAAGCTATAAAGTGGCTGAAGACTCGAATTGCTTTGCTTTTTTGGACATCAACCCCAATGCAAAAGGACATGTTTTATGCGTTCCTAAAACCCCCGTTGATAAACTTTTTGACCTGCAAGAGGAAAACTACATTCAGCTGATGTCCTTTTCAAGAAAGGTAGCTTTAGCACTCAGGCAAGTGGTTCCATGCAAGCGTATCGCCTTATCCGTAATAGGGCTTGAAGTTCCTCATGCGCACGTCCACCTTATTCCTATAGAGGGGATGGAAGATGTTACGTTTCAAAAAAAGGTCTCCGTAGCGGATGAAGAAATGAAGGCTATTGCCAAACGAATTTCTGACGCCCTAGAAGGCTTATTCTAAGCCCGGACTGAAACCTCTTTTTTTAAGAGTATTTGAAAAGTAGTCCCTTGACCAATCTCTGTTTTCAATACCGAAATTTTTCCTAAATGAAAATCCTCAACTATTCTTTTTGCTAGGGATAAACCAAGTCCCCAACCCCTCGTTTTGGTGGTAAATCCTGGTTTAAAAATTTTAGAAGCAAGTTCTTTTTTCATTCCTGAACCACTATCCTGGATAAGGACTTCTATTTGAGACGGGTGCTCTTTCAGTTGGATATGCAAGACACCCTTTCCTTTCATAGCGTCGATTCCATTTTTGATCAAGTTTTCAATAGTCCAACTAATTAATTGGGGATTGAGAGGAATTAGAATAGGTTTATTTGGGAGTTGCAAATGAAACTGAATGTGTTCAGAGCTTCTTTTTTGGAGGTAGTCCACCGTGATTTTTATAGACTCCACAAGATCATTCGGATGTAATTCTGGGATGGAGCCTACTTTAGAAAAACGTTCTGTTATCAAATTTAGCCGAGCGATATCTTTTTCAATTTCTTTTAAGGAGGTAGAATCGGGTTGCTTTTCTTTGAGTAAAGTAATCCAACCAATCATGGAGGTCAATGGGGTTCCAATTTGGTGAGCGGTTTCTTTTGACATGGCAGCCCAAAGTCTATTTTGTTCAGCAATTTTCGCAGTCTTAAACATAAAATACAACACAGCACCAAACAATATAATGATGAGCAATAAGGCTAAAGGGTAATATTGAAGTTTTTTTAGAGTTGCTGAATTTCCATAATAAAGCTTTTGATCAATTACAAGCGTTCCGTTGCTATCCTTGTATTGGATGACAATAGGGAGATTTTCTTTTTTGATTTTCTCCAGAATCCGATAAAGACTTGCAGAATCTTGCTTGGTTTCATCCCAATCGATATTTCTCATTTCAAGAATTTTATCGTTTGCATCGACTTGAATCATGGGGTTTTGTCCTGACCGCTGAAGTACCTCAAAGGTTAAGTTATTCAATTCTTGATTTTGAATATATTCTTCCTGAGCCATAGCCCACAACTCCATTTTAGTTCGCTCTTCTTTGCTTAGATTTCGAAATAAAACATTGGTGTTCCACAAAATCAAAATAACAATTCCAAAGGCGAAGAGTAACCAGCTGTTTTTGAGTTTGCCGATAACGTTACTTGGGAATTTCATAAGTAGCTTTGACACGAAGATAAATCAATTTAAGAAAATGAGTTAAAGGGGAGTACCCCCCTAAAAACTTTTGTTATTTTTGTTTCAAAGTATAACAGGACATGGAATTAGTCGGAAAAATAAAATGGATAGACGAAACGAAAACTTATGGGACAAATGGTTTCCGTAAAAGAGAGGTTGTAGTAACCACTGAGGAACAATACCCTCAGCATATTTTAGTTGAATTTATTCAAGATAAATGCGATCTTCTCAATGCTTTTCAAGTTGGTCAAGGGGTAAAAATTGGGATCAATTTAAAAGGAAGAGAATGGGTGAACCCTCAAGGGGAAACAAAATATTTTAATTCCGTTCAAGGATGGCGTATTGACGTTTCAGAAGGCGCTGTTTCTCCAACAGACATGCCTCCAATGCCACCGGCTTCTGCATTTGAACCTGCTGAGGGAGATGCAAACGAAGTAGAAGACGATCTGCCTTTTTAAAGAGTAACTTCCCGATATCGGAAACAATCTACCAGATGGTCATTGACCAGACCTGTTGCTTGCATATGGGCGTACAGTACCGTTGGACCAACAAATTTAAAGCCTTCTTTTTTGAGGGTAATACTAATTTTTTGTGCTAAAGGAGTAAAAGGGGGAATTTCATTCACTGATTTAAAAGAATTTGTGATGGGTTTGCCGTTCACAAAGTCCCAAATAAAATTAGAAAAGCTTCCATATTTTTCCTGAATTTTGATAAAGGCTTGTGCATTATTAACAGCAGCTTCAATTTTCAATCGGTTTCTTATTATTCCAGTATTGACTTTTAAATCTTCAATTTTTTTTAAATCGTATTCTGCAATTTTATGATAGTCAAATTGATCAAAAGCATCAGAAAAATGAGTTCGTTTCTTTAAAACCGTAATCCAGCTTAATCCCGCTTGGAAAGTTTCTAAAGTTAAAAATTCAAAAATCTTTTGCTCATCGAATACGGGCACACCCCATTCGGTATCGTGATAGTTTTCGTAAATCGGATCGCCCAAACACCAAGGACATTTTTGTTTTATCATCTACTAAAGGTAAAAAAAAAGCATCCTTCAAGGATGCTTTTCATTTGGTAAGGGATAGTGAATCTACACTAAAGCAACGCGCTCAAAACCAGTGACGATTACATCACCAGCCGACTTAACGTAGGCGGCAACGGAAACTTTGTTGTCTTTAATATAATCTTGATTTACAAGAGTATTGTCTTTGTAGAAACGGTTGATTTTACCTTTTACAATATTATCCAACATTGCTTCTGGTTTTCCTTCCTGACGAAGTTGTTCTTTAGCAATTTCAATTTCTTTTTCGATTACTGTGGCATCAACTCCTTCTTCGTTTAATGCGATAGGATTCATCGCTGCAACTTGCATTGCCACATTTTTAGAAACTTCTTCAGCATCGTTTATGCTTCCTGAAAGACCAACAAGTGTAGCGATTTTGTTACCCGCGTGAATGTAACTTCCTACGAAAGGAGCTTTGAGTGTTTTGAAACCACCGATTTCAATTTTTTCTCCAATCACACCAGTTTGTTCAGTTAGTTTTTCCGCTACAGTGATCCCTTCGAAATCTGCTGCTAAAAAATCCTCTAAAGTTTCAAAATGAAGGGCAAGATCAGTAAGCGCGTTGGCCAATTTTAAATAAGAATCATTTTTCGCTACAAAGTCGGTTTCACAGTTTAAGGAAACAATTACTCCAGCGGTTTTCTCCTCATTAACTTTTGCTAAAACAGCTCCTTCGGAAGAGTCTCTGTCGGCTCTATTTGCAGCTACTTTTTGACCTTTCTTTCTAAGATTTTCAACAGCTTTGTCAAAGTCACCTTCGGCTTCAACAAGTGCTTTTTTACAATCCATCATCCCAGCGCCAGTGGATTGGCGGAGTTTGTTTACTTCAGATGCAGTAATTTTCACAATTTTTCTTTTTTTTTATTAATTAAGCTAGTTATTCAGCAGATTCTTCTCCTTCAGTTGCGGCTTCAGGAGCATCTTCGTTATTTTCTTCTGCAGTAACTACAGGCACTGCTGTGTCCGCGACTTCTTGTAGTGCTGCTGCTTCCATTTCAGCTGCATCGTCATCAGAAACACCGTCTTTTTCTTTCTTTCTTTCACTAAGCCCTTCAGCAACAGATTCCGTAACGAGGCTTAATATTTTTTCAATAGATTTTGAAGCATCGTCGTTAGAAGGGATTACAAAATCAACATCTCGCGGGTCGGAGTTTGTATCGACCATTGCAAAAATTGGAATTTTGAGTTTTTGAGCTTCACGCACAGCGATGTGTTCACGGGTAGTATCTACGATAAAAATAGCTCCAGGAAGTCGAGTCATATCCGTGATCGAACCCAAGTTCTTTTCTAGTTTAGCTCTTAAACGGTCTACTTGGAGGCGTTCTTTTTTGGAAAGGGTTTCAAACGTACCGTCTTTTTTCATACGATCGATGGATCCCATTTTCTTAACTGCTTTTCTGATGGTGACAAAGTTGGTCAACATTCCACCAGGCCAGCGTTCAGTGATATAGGGCATATTGATTCCCTTTGCTTTTTCAGCAACGATATCTTTTGCTTGTTTTTTTGTCGCAACAAAGAGGATTTTTCTTCCTGAAGCAGCAATTTTCTTGAGCGCTTCATTGGTTTCTTCAATCTTTGCAGCCGTTTTGTAAAGGTTGATGATGTGAATTCCATTACGCTCCATATAGATGTAGGGAGCCATGTTTGGATTCCATTTTCGGGTTAAGTGTCCAAAATGGACGCCTGCCTTGAGCAGGTCATTTACTTGTGGTTTTGCCATTGTTTGTTAGTTTACGTTCCTTTTGATTAGCAACAAATCTTTGGATTTGTTTAGATGCTAAACTAATGTCCGCCGTGGCGGTTTTAAGCAACTGGTTGTTTGTAATAAATGAATGAACTTTGTCCTGCAAATACAGAACCGTACCAATTATCGTTTGGAGAATTGGAATTTTTTTCTTGCTTTTTTCTGACCGAATTTTTTACGTTCTACCATACGTGGATCACGGGTCAACAAACCTTCTGGTTTTAACTCAGCACGATGCTCTTCGTTGATGTTGCAAAGTGCTCTCGCAATAGCTAAACGCACAGCTTCTGCCTGACCATTACTTCCTCCACCTTTTACAGTTACTTTCAAATCGTAGCTTCCTTCTGTGTTGGTTAACATGAATGGTTGTTGGATTTTGTATTGTAAAGTGGGTGTTGGGAAATAGTCCGTGTAATTCTTTTTGTTAACCGTGATTGCTCCTTTTCCTTCGCTAACGTATATACGAGCAACAGAAGTCTTTCTTCGGCCAATAGTGTGAACTGTATCCATTATAGATAATCGTTTATATTAATAACTTTTGGATTTTGCGCATCGTGTTGGTGTTCTGCACCACCATGAATACGAAGGTTTCTGAATAAGTCAGCACCTAATTTATTTTTTGGAAGCATTCCTCTAACTGCATTTTCTACTAAACGAGTATCTTTTTTAGCGTGCAATTGAGTTGCATTAAGGATACGTTGCCCACCTGGAAATCCGGTATGGCGAATGTATTCTTTTTGATCCCATTTGTTTCCGCTTAACGTAACGTGAGCAGCATTAATCACCACAACGTTGTCACCACAATCTACGTGAGGGGTGAAATTGGTTTTGTATTTACCTCGCAAAAAGTTTGCAATAATTGCAGAAACTCTTCCAAGAGGAAGGTCTTTAACGTCTATCACAACCCATTCTTTGTTGACAGTGTTAGCGTTAGCAGAAATTGTTTTATAACTCAGTGTATTCACAATAATTATTTTAAGCCGCTGAAAATTGTTTCAACGGGCTGCAAATGTACAATTATATATGAGTTTGAAAAAATTTTTTATTCTAATTTTCAATACGACCATTTTAGGAAGTGATTTTTGTTAATGAGCTTCTAACCAGTTCTTTCCAATTCCGAGATCTACAACCAAAGGAACTGCAAGTGAAAAGGCATTCTCCATCTCTGATTTTACCATAATCTTCAACGAATCAACCTCATCTAGGGGTACGTCAAACACCAACTCATCATGAACTTGAAGTAACATTTTAGAATTCCATTGTTCTTTATCAAGTTTTTTCTGAATGGCAATCATCGCTAATTTTATGATATCTGCAGCGCTTCCCTGAATTGGCGCGTTTACGGCATTACGTTCAGCGGCTCCTCGAACAACGGCATTTTGTGAATTGATGTCCTTAAGATAGCGTCTTCTTCCCAATACGGTTGTGACATATCCGTGATCACGTGCAAAATCGACTTGATCCTGAATGTAATTACGAAGTTTAGGATAGGTTGCGTAATAGGTATCGATCAGCTCTTTTGCTTCGGTTCGATTCAAATCCGTTTGTTGACTCAACCCAAAAGCAGAAACTCCGTATATAATTCCAAAATTTACGGTTTTGGCATTACTCCTTTGTGCTTTTGTTACTTCCTCTATAGGGACACCAAATACTTTTGCTGCAGTAGCTTGATGGATGTCTTCTTGATTCTGAAAAGCGGTAACCATTCCTTCATCCCCACTTAAAGCAGCAATAATCCGTAATTCGATTTGGGAATAATCCGCAGCTAAAAGGACATGATTTTCATCTCTTGGGATAAAGGCTTTCCGAACTTGTTGCCCTCTGGGTGTACGAATTGGTATGTTTTGTAGGTTAGGGTTGTTGCTGCTTAGTCTTCCCGTAGCGGCTACGGCCTGATTGTAAATAGTGTGAACACGTCCTGTTTTCGGATTGATTTCTTTAGGGAGTGCTTCTACGTAAGTGTTTTGTAATTTATTTAAAGAACGCCAGTCTAAAATATCTGAAACAATCGGGTGATCTTTAGCTAGATAAGAGAGTACCTCCTCTGCAGTTGAGTACTGGCCTGTCTTTGTTTTTTTCGGTTTATCTACTAATTTGAGCTTTTCAAAAAGGATGGGACCGAGTTGTTTCGGGGATGCCAGATTAAAAGTTTCCCCAGCAGCATCGAAGATGGCCTCCTCCAGTTTTTGAATATCATGCGTAAGCCCTTTTGAGAGGGTTTCTAAAAAAGGAACGTCTAAATTGATTCCATGGCATTCCATCTCTGTTAATACTTTGACTAGCGGGAGCTCAACCTTTTGATAAAGTTCAAGGGTTTCAGCAGCTTCCATCTCTTTTTGAAAATAGTGTTTGAGTTGGAAAGTGATGTCTGCGTCCTCAACGGCATATTCCGTTTGCTTTTCTATAGGCACATCCCGCATATTTCCTTGGTTCACTCCTTTTTTTCCAATCAATTCCGTTATGGATTGGGGGGTGTAATCCAAATACGTTTCCGCCAGTACATCCATATTGTGGCGCATATCCGGATTAACCAAATAGTGTGCAATCATCGTGTCAAAAAGGGGAGCGTTTACTGAAATATCGTAGTTTTTTAAAACTTTGAGATCATACTTTAGATTGTGACCAATTTTTTCGATCTCCTGATGTTCAAAAAAGGATTTAAATGGATTTAGAATTTCCAATGTCTGTTTTCGATCTTCGGGTAATACAAGGTAAAACCCTTTGGATTCCTCCCAAGAAAAAGCAATTCCGACTAACTCTGCTTGTAAAGCATCCAAAGAGGTGGTTTCGGTATCAAAGCAAACACTTTTTTGTTGAAGTAAATTTTTGAGTAATAGCTCTCTTGACAAAGGACTATTTACTGTTTGATACCAATGTTTTTTTGTAGTTAGATCTTTTTTGCTCTTGTCTTGATCGTTCGATACGGTCCCACTTCCGGGAGCAGCAAATAAATCAAATTGTTGACCTTCTTGAGGGCTCTTTTTTTTGACGACTAACTCTGCGGGAGCTTCTCTTATTTGTTCGGTTGAAGAAAATATTTTTTTAAAATTCTCTGCCATTCTTCTGAACTCTAATTCTTCAAAGACGTTACCCACGGCTACGGGATCGGGTTGACTGAGTTCATAGTCCTCTGCTTTGAAGACTACGGGTACATCCAAAAGTATCGTAGCGAGTTGTTTGGATAAAATTCCAAGTTCTTTACTGGCTAGGATTTTTTCTCCAAGTTTTCCTTTTATTTCAGAGGCATTGTCCAGAAGTTTCTCCAAAGAACCGTATTCTTTGAGAAATTTTTTAGCAGTTTTATCCCCAACACCAGGAAGTCCAGGAATGTTATCCACTGCATCACCCATCATTCCCAGATAATCAATGACTTGTTCTGGACGCTCCACTTCAAATTTATTTTGCACCTCAGGGATACCCCAAATTTCGATTCCATTTCCCATCCGTGCGGGTCGGTACATAAAAATATTTTCTGAAACGAGTTGAGCAAAATCTTTATCAGGAGTAACCATAAAGACCTTATACCCTTCCTTTTCTGCCTGTTTTGCTAATGTTCCAATAATGTCATCTGCTTCAAAACCTGCTTTTTCGACTACAGGAATATGCATTGCATGGAGAATTTGCTGAATATAAGGCACAGCAATTTTGATAGCTTCTGGAGTTTCGTCTCGATTTGCTTTGTATTCGGTATACAGTTCCGTTCGACTTGAAGAGCCTCCTTTGTCAAAACAAACAGCTAAGTGATCTGGTCGCTCTCGTTTGATTACATCGAGTAGGGAATTGGTAAACCCCATAATGGCCGAGGTATCCATTCCTTTTGAATTGATTCTTGGATTTTTAATAAATGCATAGTAACCTCTAAAAATTAGAGCATAAGCATCAAGTAAGAAAAGTCGTTTTTGTTCGCTCATTGGTTAAATATAAAAAACGATTGGGCTTTGGGAATCATTCCTTGTTTTTATTTGTGAGAAGTTTCAAATTTGCTAGAATCCCCTCGGGATCAAGCCCTAGTTTTTGCAGTAATTTTTGTGGATTCCCGTGTGAAATAAATTGATCGGGAATTCCTTTTAAGTCAATTGGAATGGCATAATTATGTGTTGCAGCGAATTCCAAAATAGCACTACCCGCTCCACCCAGTAGAGTGCCTTCTTCATAAACGATCAGGCGTTCATACGTTTGAAAAATAGGGTGTAATAAATCTTCATCCAAAGGTTTTACAAATCCCAAGTCATAGTGAGCAAACAGTTCAGCAGCCTCAAAATTTAGAAAAGCTCTTTGGACGGATTGAGCCATGGTACCAACCGACAGAATCGCATAGCGTTTTCCCTCTTTTAACAAACTTCCTTTGCCCCATTTTATTTTTTCTAAGCGACTAGAACATTCAGCTAACTCCGTAAAGCCTCTTGGATAGCGGATAGCTAGCGGGAGTTCTAAGTCCACCTGTGCCGAAAATAAAAGATTTTGGAGCATTTGTGCATCTCGTGGAACAGCTATCATCAGATTAGGGACGCACCGTAGAAAGGCAATATCAAAAACCCCATGATGGGTGGGACCATCATGCCCCACAATACCTGCACGGTCAATGCAAAAAACAACCGGGAGCTTTTGAAGGGCTACATCGTGAATAATTTGATCATAAGAACGCTGTAAAAAAGTGGAATAGATTACACAAAAGGGAAGCAAACCTTGTGTAGCCATCCCTGCAGCAAGAGTAACGGCATGTTGTTCAGCAATACCGACATCAATACACCGATCTGGGAAAGCCTCCATCATAGCAACTAGGCCGCTGCCCGTGGGCATGGCAGGAGTTATGGCCATTATTTTGGGGTTTTCCTTTGCGAGTTTTAAAAGCGTCTGACCTACAATATCCTGATATTTGATTTTATCATTCGTTGGTTTGGGATTCAATTTGCCAGTGAGTGGGTCAAATTTTCCAGGAGCGTGGTAGGTAATTTGTTCGTTTTCAGCTAGGGGAAGTCCTTTTCCTTTTAAGGTGACGAGGTGAAGCAATCGCGGACCTTTTTGGTTTTTATGGGTTTCTAATACAGACAAAAGCGCATCCATATCATGCCCATCTATTGGACCTGAATAGGGAAGGTTTAGTGATTGAAAAAAATTTGAAAGGGTAGTCTTATCGTTTTTAACGGCATCAAAGTAATCTTTAAGTGCCCCGACGCTTGGATCGATGCCCATACTGTTATCGTTAAGAATTACCAAAACATTAGCAGTAGTCGTTCCCAAATGGTTTAAGGCTTCAAAGGCCATTCCATTGGCTATGGAGGCATCGCCTATGACCGCGATATGATGTCTTTGATGGCCTTGAATTTTTGCACTTAATGCCATTCCTAAAGCGGCAGAGATAGTAGTTCCTGCATGACCCGTTCCAAATGCATCGTAGGGACTTTCTTCTCGTTTAGGAAAACCACTAATCCCTCCTTCCTGGCGTAAAGTTTGAAAATCTTCTCTTCTTCCAGTAAGCATTTTATGACCGTAGGCTTGATGTCCTACGTCCCAAAGCAAGAGGTCTTCTGGGGTATTGAACACATAATGTAGAGCAATACTGAGTTCTACCGTTCCCAAACTGGACCCCAAATGGCCCTCTCCTTTTGCTAAAGAGTTAATGATCGTCTCTCTTAAAGCAGTTGCCACTTCAGGCAAAACCTCTCGAGGATAAGCTCGTAAAACATAAGGATCTGTAATCTTCTCTAACAATGCTTTTGACATGTCGTAAAGGTAAGCAAAACCCAAAGGGATTAAATGCTCTTGGTTTTCGTATTTTTGGAGTATGGAATTGGATGACGCATACTTTATGAAACAAGCTTTGGTAGAAGCTCAAAAAGCATTTGATGCTGAAGAAGTGCCTGTAGGAGCGGTTATCGTAGTTGAGCAAAGGATTATAGCTCGAGCACATAATTTAACTGAACGACTGAAAGATGTTACTGCACATGCTGAAATGCAAGCCATTACTTCAGCTGCAAATTACTTAAACGGGAAATACCTTAGTGGATGCACATTGTACGTAACACTTGAACCTTGTGTAATGTGTGCTGGCGCGCTAGCATGGAGCCAATTGGAGCGGGTTGTTTTTGCTGCTTCAGATCCTCATCGGGGTTTTCAACAAGCAGGGATACAGTTGCATCCAAAGACGCATATTCATAGTGGAATTATGGAAAGTGAAGCGAAGCTCCTTTTGGATGTTTTTTTCGCTCAAAAAAGAGGATAAAAAAAAAGCACTTCATCAAGAAGTGCTCTAATCACAGTAATCATATATAAATTATAATAGGCTGATGTTGGAAGCTTGCTTCCCTTTTTTACCTTCTTCTTCTACATACTCTACTTTCGCCCCTTCTCTAAGGGTCACGCCATCTAAGGCTGAAATGTGAACGAATACATCCTCTCCGGACTCATCGTTAGTAATGAATCCAAATCCTTTGGCTTCATTGAAAAATTTAACTGTACCAGTCATGCTTTTGTTTAAAAATTATGGGGCAAAGGTAAGCTTAAAATAATACGAACTGTAAATTTTAACACATTTATTTTTTAAATCGTACTGATTTTCAATTCTTTTCGTGAGAATTTTGAAAAATCGAGTTTCTAGAAATCATGAATTTTAAGAACTCTTTTTTCTTTTTGATGGGTGATTTCTCGTTTGGGAGTATTCGTTCCTGTTTTCTCTCATTTTTTTCAAGTTTTCTTCCGTGAGGGTATAGTCTTGAAGTTTTTTTCCATTCCAGCGATGATAAAGAAACAAGGGGAGATAGATTAAAGCAGCACTTAAAACGGTAAATCCAATAATCCGCTCTCCAGTTTTAAAATCAACTTGAGTTCTGTAATAGATTCCATAAAACAAACCTAGCAGTATCCCCGTGAAAAAGATCCTTAAAAAAAGTTTCATTCTTTTTTTGCTGCAGTTATTTTGAGTGATAATTCTGCGAGTTGAGCATCATCTATAGGAGCAGGAGCGTCTATCATGACATCTCTACCGGAATTGTTTTTTGGGAAAGCGATAAAATCACGAATGGTTTCCTCTCCCCCTAAAATAGCAACGAGTCTGTCCAACCCAAAAGCAATTCCTCCATGTGGTGGAGCACCGTATTGGAAGGCATCCATCAAAAAGCCAAATTGTGCTTGTGCTTCTTTTTTAGAAAATCCAAGTAAATCAAACATTTGGGACTGTAATTCTTGATTGTGAATTCGAATAGAACCCCCTCCAATTTCATTTCCGTTTAATACTAAATCATAGGCGTTGGCTTTCACCGAAGCAGGGTCTGATTTTAATAAATTAAGGTGTTCTGGTTTAGGAGCGGTAAAGGGGTGATGCATGGCATGATAGCGTTTACTTTCATCATCCCATTCCAACAATGGAAAATCCGTAACCCAGAGGGGAGCAAAAACTTCAGGATTTCTCAATCCCAATCGTTCTGCCATTTCCATTCGAAGTGCACTGAGTTGGGTTCGTGTTGTTTTCGTATCCCCAGATAATACTAAAATAAGATCTCCCGCTTGAGCTTTACAATGTCCTGCCCATGCAGCTAAGTCCTCAGGGCTAAAAAACTTGTCTACAGAGGATTTAAAACTTCCGTCCGAAAGGCATTTAACATAAACCAGTCCTTTGGCTCCTATTTGTGGACGTTTAACCCATTCAATCAAGGCATCAATTTCCTTACGACTCATTTCTGCAGCCTCTGGAACGGTAATTCCGACAACCAATTCCTGACTGTCAAAAACACTAAAACCTTTTCCTTGAGCCAATTCATTCAGCTCACAAAAGGTCATTCCAAAACGAATGTCAGGCTTGTCATTACCGTAGGTTTTCATTGCCTCATCAAAGGAAATTCTGGGGAAAGTGTCCACCTCAATGCCTTTAATTTCTTTGAGTAAATGTCGGGTAAGCCCCTCAAATTGATTTAGAATATCTTCCTGTTCTACGAAGGCCATTTCACAGTCAATCTGAGTAAATTCTGGCTGTCGGTCGGCTCGAAGGTCTTCATCACGAAAACATTTTACAATTTGAAAATAGCGATCCATACCGCCAACCATGAGCAGTTGTTTGAAGGTTTGAGGGGATTGTGGCAAGGCATAAAATTGCCCTTCATTCATACGAGAAGGGACGACAAAATCTCGGGCACCTTCGGGCGTAGACTTGATTAAATAAGGCGTTTCAACGTCAATAAAGCCAGCTTTAGATAAGTAATTTCGAACAGCCATGGAGACTCGGTGTCTGAAAAGGAGCTTTGCTTTTACAGGATTTCTACGAATATCTAAATAACGATATTGCATACGGAGTTCTTCTCCACCATCCGTATCATTTTCAATCGTAAACGGAGGGGTTTTAGAGGGGTTCAAGATTTTTAAATCATGAACCAATACTTCAATCGCTCCTGTTGTCATGTTTGGGTTTTTAGACTCCCGTTCAATTACGGTTCCTTGAACTTGAATTACAAACTCCCTTGCTAAGCTTTGTGCATTTTCAAAGATTGCCTTAGGCGTGCGTTCCTCATCAAAGACCAACTGAGTTATCCCATATCGATCACGTAGATCGATCCAGATGATAAATCCTTTGTTACGATTTTTTTGTACCCACCCACAAAGGGTTACGTTTTGGTTTAATTGATCAAGGGAGAGGTCTCCGCAGTTATGAGTTCTATACATGTTGTGATAATGTTGGACAAAAATAAAAAATCCTAAGGGGTGAAGCCTTAGGATTTCAAATTCTTTATAAAATCTTCTTCAAACCAATTTTGATAGAGTAAACGATGGAGAACGTTGCGGGTACGATAATCAAAGTCAAGAAAGTGGCAAAAGTCAAACCAAAAATAACAGTCCAAGCTAAAGGCCCCCAAAAGATGACATTATCACCTCCCATATAAATCTTAGGATTCCACTCCGAGAACATGGAGAAGAAGTCGATGTTTAATCCAATAGCTAGTGGGATTAATCCAAGGACTGTAGTAATCGCTGTCAAGATAACTGGACGTAAACGTGCAGCTCCTCCTTCAATAATAGCTAAAGTAGCGAGATCTTTTGGCAGTAATACGTCGGGCTCTAATTCTTCTTGGTCGTGTTTACGATCGATGAGAAGCTGGGTGTAATCCAATAAAACGACACCATTATTTACTACGATCCCTGCCAAAGCGATAATTCCCATCATGGTCATTAAAATGACAAAAGGCATTTGGAATGCGATCAGGCCAAGGAAAACTCCAGTAAAACTTAAGAAAATTGACAAGAGAATGATTAATGGTTTTGATATCGAATTAAATTGAAATACCAAAAGCAATAAAATTAACCCTAAGGCGGATAATAAAGCATTTGTCAAAAACGCCATATTTTTTTCTTGTTCCTCAATTTCTCCTGAAAACTTAAAGTTGATCCCTTCTGGGAGGCTGTAGTTTTCTAATGCCTTTTTTACCTGATCGACTACTTCGTTTGCGTTGTAACCCGCAAGTACGGGAGAATATAAAGTAACAACCCGATTAAGGTCTCGGTGTTTGATGGCGTTGAAGCTGGTAATGTTTTTTTGCGTCACTAAAGCAGCAACAGGGATTTCTTTAATTTGACCGTTAGCGGGATCTCTAAAGATGA
Source organism: Flavobacteriaceae bacterium (assembly GCA_017858055.1). Lineage (GTDB taxonomy): Bacteria > Bacteroidota > Bacteroidia > Flavobacteriales > Flavobacteriaceae > MS024-2A. Next base: position 19,433 of record JAFMCA010000017.1, on the reverse strand, counting down.
TGTTTTGATTAAATAAGGCATTTTTATCATAACGATCTGCTTCATTAAAACGAACGTTAATGTCATAATCATCCCCATTTTTTTTATACACTCCCGCTTTTGATCCAAAAAGCGAGGTTCGGAGCAGCTGACCTACTTGTGAAGCTGAAACACCCAATTCACCTGCTTTTTCTCGATCAATTTCGAGTTCACTTCCGGGTTTGTTTTTATTTACATCAATTTTAAGTTCTTCTACTCCACTGATGTTTACTCGATTGAGAAAATCTTTCATTTCCTCTGCAGTAAGAATTAAATCCAGGTATTCTCCTCCAGTAATTTCAATGGTGATTGGATACCCTGCTGGTGGTCCTTTGGCATCTTTTTCCACTGAAATAGCGATGCCAGGAAATTTTCCATTGAGTTGTTCTTGTATCGCTTTGCGAAGACTTTCACTGGAGACTCCTTCGCGCAAATTAAATTCACGCATAGTCAAAGTAATTTTGCCTTTATGAGGAAGTTCGTTGGTATTTCCATTATCAATAAATGGATTTCCCGCACCTTCACCTACTTGGGCAACCATAGACTCAACAAGTAAATTGACTCCGTTTTTAGTGAACTCGGGTCGCTTCAAAACGGATAAAACTTCTTGTTCCACTTTTTTGGTAGTAGCGTTTGTTTTTGCAATTGCTGTACCTTCAGGGTATTCTAAAAAAATAAAAACCTGTTGTGGTTGATTGTTTGGGAAAAACTCTACTTTGGGCGGGAAAATTCCCATGAGGGCAAAGGAAAAGAAGAGTAGAAAAAATGTACCCCCTAAAAAGAGATAAGGTTTCTTTCCACTTAAGGCAAATCTTAAAAATTTGCGATAGCTATTTTCCATTTGTATTAAAAATGAATTTTGAAAAGCCAAAGCCCATTTCTTTATAAAAAATTTATACAACCAAAAAAGGGCTGGGATCAGAACCATTAGATTTCCAAAAATCCGGGTTTGAGGACCTCCAAACAGCAGGAGTATTCCAAGACCACCCATAAAAAAAGTTAATCTCCAAAGGGATTTCGTACTGATTTCACGATCACTGATTTCCATGAATTGGGAAACCAACATGGAATTAAAGAAAATAGCAACAATTAGGGAAGATCCCAATACCACAGAGAGTGTAATGGGGAAATAGATCATAAATTCTCCCATCAAACCAGGCCAAGCTCCTAGCGGAACAAAGGCTGCTATAGTGGTGGCGGTGGAGACAATAATCGGATACGCAATTTCACCAATCCCTGCTTTTGCTGCTTGAATTCGGGACATCCCCTCTTTCTCCATCAAACGATATACATTTTCTACAACTACGATTCCATTGTCAACGAGCATACCAAGACCCATAACAAGTCCGAAAAGCACCATCGTATTGAGTGTATATCCTAAAAAGGACATGATCATAAAGGACATAAACATCGACATTGGAATTGCAAATCCTACAAAGAGGGCATTGCGGAAACCAAGAAAGAACATCAAAACCGTTACTACTAAGATGACCCCAAAAATAATACTGTTTACCAGTTCACTGATTTGGTTAAGGGTCATGTTGGACTGGTCATTAGAAACTACAATTTCTAAGTCATCGGGTAAGCCTAAAGTTTCATTTTCTGCAACCAATTCTTTGATATCCATAGAGGCTTGAACGAGGTTTTTCCCTCCTCGTTTTACCACGTCCAATAAAACTGCTTTTTTGCCAAAAGAACGCGCAAAAGAAGTCACTTCCTTTTCTTTAAAGGATATGGTTGCTATATCTCCCAGATAGACAGGTCCGTTATCAGTTTTTACAACAAAAGTTGCCAAATCTTCGGGATTTTCAATTTCACCAGTGAGCCGAATATTTCTACGCTGCCCACCACTAACAATGTTCCCGCCAGAAATGGTAGTATTTTCTCTTGAGATGGCGCCTATAATATCGTTAAATGAAACTTTAGCCGCTGTCATCTTGTAAATGTCCACCGCTACTTCTACCTCAAAAACTTGGATTCCTCGAATATTAACTTCTTTAATCTGAGGCAATTGTTCGATACGGTACTCAACTTTTTCAGCAAAAACCTTGAGTTGTTCTATCGGATAATCTCCTTGCAAGCTAATATTGAGAATAGGCTGAAGTTCTGAAAAATCCAATTCAAAGATATTGGGTTCTACTTTTGCATTATTAAATACCGGCCAATCGGGACCAGAAGTAATTCCATCTACCAAATCTTTTGCTTTTTGTTTGGCATCGTCAATAGTGATGTTTTCATCAAATTCAATTTCAATCACTGAAAAATCTTCAGAAGAAGTAGAACGAATCTCCACTAAATTGGGAACCCCTTTTAATGCTTCTTCTAAAGGATCTGTAATCGACCGTTCAATATCTTCTGCCGTATTTCCTGGGTAAATCGTACTGACAAAAACCTTGGTATCATTTATTTCAGGGAACGTTTCTCTAGGCATGGAGAAATAGGAACTAACCCCTAAAATGAAAAAGATAGCCATGATAACATAAATCACGGTTTTGTGATCTATGGCCCAGCTAGCGGGTAAAAATTCTTTAATCTTGGGTGTTTTCATTTTGTTTGGCGTTTATTGCTCAATGCGTTTAACTTTCTGATCCGGGACAAGTAGGCCTACCCCCTCATCAACAAGCAAATCATTTTCAGAAATACCTTCCGTAATTTCAATCATTTCATTTTTTGTTTTCCCCAGGGTTACAAAACGTTGTTTCGCGATATAGTTATTATCACCTTCAGGGTCTGTTAATACAAAAACGTAGTTTTCTCCTTCAGCATTTTCTCGGATTGTTCTCAGAGGAACCAGAATAGCATTGGGGTTGATATAGTCGATCACGCTAAGTTTTGCGTTGAGGTTAGGTTTTATTTGACCAGTTGCATTTTCTAGAGGAGCTTCGATTCTAAAAGTTCTGTTGCTGGGTTGGACAAAACTTCCTGTTTGTCGGATAGTTGTATTCAGAGTGAGGTTTAAAACTGGAATTTCTACAACAGCCTTACTTCCTTTAGTGATGGCTGTCAAATAATTTTCAGGAACATCAGCCTCCACATACATGCTTTTTAAATTAACTATTCGAAGGACGGGAGACATTCCAGGAGCTACGTTGGATCCTTGGTTTGCGAAAATTTCGTCTATTATGCCATCAAAAGGAGCATATATTTTTGCTTTAGCCAACTGTTTCTTCATTTGGTCCAATTGCTTCTTCTGTGCTTCATAACGTGTTTTTGCTTCGAGAAACATCATCTCAGAACCAATTTTTTGTTCCCACAAGCGCGCTGTCCTCTCGAAGGTAGTTTTAGCTAAATCCAATTGAAGTTGCATTTGATCAATTTGTTCTTGAAAACCAGCATCATCAATAACGGCAAGCAGTGTTCCTTTTTTTACCTCTTGCCCTTCTTTAACGATGATCTTTTCCAGCTTTCCGCCTAATTCAGGGTACAGTTGTAAATTTTGGCGTGTCTTAATATTGGCTTGAATATCAATTGCATGTTCAAAAGCTGATGTTTTTAAAGCGATTGCGCTTACAAGTACACGTTTTTCATTTACGGTTAATTTCTCTATGGCTGAATTGACCTGATTCAATTCTAAGGTCAAGGTATTTATTTGCTGAATATAGCGGTCTTTTTGAACCGTGAGTTCATCTAAACTCACTGGTAAATTAGCGGCTTTCAATGGGGTTTCATTTTTTTGCCCACATTGGATTAAGCTTAGGGAAAGACTGACTAAAAGAATTACTTTTTTCATGTTTTTATTGTTCTGAAGTGTTAAGAAGGGTTTCTAGATTCAATTTTTTTTGGATGACATTTTGAATGGAAGAGAGGTAGCTGTTTTGAGCTGAGAACAACTGCAGCTGTGCTTGGCGAAGTTCTAACGAACTGGCAAGTCCTTCAAAATATTTCGATTGATTTTTTTGTTCTATGCGTGAGGCTAATGCCAAATTTTCTTTGTTGGTAAAATAAGTTTCAACCGCCAGACTATAATCGTTTTGAGCGGCTTGAACTTCAATATTTATTCGTTCTTGTGTTTCCTCCAAACTCGTTCTGGCCTGATCTACGGCAATTTTTGCTTTTTGTGTATCGGCGCTTCTTTTTAGCGAACTAAAAATGGGAACGTTAAGATTGATCCCAAAAAGTGCAGCTCCAAACCATTTCTGATTCGATTCAATAAAGGAAAAGGTTTCACTGTTCCCTGTATAGTTTCCATTTAAAAAAGCGGTTAATTGAGGAAGACTTTTGGATTTCTCATATTTGAATAAAAGACTTTCAGACTTCAAATTATTGGTTGCAATCTTGATGTCTATGTTACTTTCAAGATTGGGTTTTGCTTCAATTTTTTCTTCAAATAAACCTTGAGTTGTAAGTGAATCTAGGGAATCGGATAGCTGCAAAGGGGCTTCTGTTGGAAATCCCATGAGTAATTTCAGCATATTCAGCGTTATTTTTTCGGTATTCTGAGCATAACGAAGTTGGGTTTCGATTCCGGAAAGTGTCAAGCGCAGTTGTTCAACGCTTTCTTCCTCTCCAAAGCCATTTCGGAAAAGTGCTTGGATTTCAGCTAGATTTGCAACTAAATTATCCCTGTTCTTTTCTAAGAACTTTATGTTTTCTTGAATTAGTAGGATGGAACTGTACGTAGAGACAATATTTTTTCTAATCTCTAATACAGTTTTTTCAAGGATGTTTTCAGAAATCGACAAATACACCTTAGAGGCTTCCAATCCAATAATATAAGAACCATCAAAAATCAATTGACTGAGTGTTGCTCCTGCGACCATATTTTGGGGAGTTCCAAACTGAACTTCTGCAAATTCGCCTTCTTTTCCACCAAAAAATTGGGCGGGAATTAAGGAGGTAGGGAGTTCAATAAAATTTTGATAGGACGCATTTGCATTAATTTGAGGCAAACCTATAGCGATTACACTCCAACGCTCTTTATAGGCTCGTTGGATTTCTCGATCGGCATTGAGGATCTGTCGGTTGTTCTCTCTTCCGTATGTTATAGCTTCTTGTAAGCTAACTCGTTCGGGCAGTTCTTGTGCATTGAACACAAGGGGAACAAAAGCCAAAAGGAAAAGTACTTTGAATTTGGTTATCATATGTCAAGTTCTTTTTTGTAGAATTCTAATTTTTCGGTTCCTAAGGGGGTACATATAGCGCGCAAATGGTATTCTGAAAAATCAATCAACAGCGCATCCATTTTGTATTTTTCAATTGGAAATAAGTTGATGTCTGACACCCCTTTAATCCCGTTAAAGAAAATTCGGGTAACAAAGTCGAGATTGATTTCTGGGCGAAATAATCCAGTCTCAACCCCTTTTCTCAAGCTTTCATAGAAGATCCCACTTAAAGACTCAAATTCGATGACTCTTAATTCTTCGTAAAGAAGTGGGTAAAATTTTTGAAGTTGGTATTGAGGAGAAGTGTGCTCATTGGTCATGTGTTTCAATGACTCTTTTTTCAGTTGATACAACTCAATAATTGGATCTTTTGCTTGTTGAGAGATGGTTTTGATTTTTTTTAAAACACAACTAAAGTGAAAGAACACAGCTTCTCTTACAAGAGCTTGTTTGTTTGAAAAGCAGGTGTATATGGTTTTTTTGGAGATCCTCATCTGCTGAGCAATCTCATCCATGGTCACACTTTTAAAACCGTACTTTAAAAAAAGATCAATCGCTTGTGCTACAATAGCCTCCTTCATCCAATTTTTTGTGCAAATCTAAACAAAGAAACGTAATACACAAAAAAAGTTTCCAAAGTTTCTTTTTCTATTAGCATTGGATTAAATCTTATTTTTACAAAAATCAATTTTCATGTTAGACTATACGAAACAGTTTCAGGATCACCTTCAATCTATCGTTCAAAAGGAAGCCCCTGCGGGTCTGTATCAACCCATTTCGTACCTTCTTCATCTGGGAGGAAAACGCATTCGTCCCATACTCACTCTCATGGCTACTGATGCTTATCATGTTCCTGTGGAAAGGGGGCTAGCCGCTGCTTTAGCAGTTGAATTATTTCATAATTTCACTTTGATGCATGATGACATTATGGATGATGCCCCGTTGCGAAGGGGGAACCCAACGGTTCATGAGAAATGGAATTTGAATACTGGAATTCTCTCTGGGGATGCTATGTTGGTTCAAGCTTACCAGAGTTTGGAAGTCTATGAAGACAGCCTATTTTCTAGTTTAACTCGAATGCTCAGTCAAACGGCTATCGAGGTCTGTGAAGGACAGCAATACGATATGGATTTTGAGACACAATCCCATGTCAGTCAGGAATCTTATTTGGAAATGATTCGTTTAAAAACAGCTGTTTTGGTAGGGTGTGCTTTAAAAATGGGGGCTACAGTTGGGGGTGCCTCGAATCAAGACGCCCAGGGGCTGTATGATTTTGGTGTTTTATTAGGAACAGCTTTTCAGATACAAGATGACTTTTTAGATGCTTTTGGTGACCCTAAAGTTTTTGGAAAACAAGTAGGGGGAGATATACTTGAAAACAAAAAAACGATTCTTTACCACCAAGCGATGTCACAAGCAAACAAGGCCGATCAGGATTTAATTTTAAGATGGTTTTCAGAAAAGACATCTTCAGGAAAAGCAGAGGAAAAAATTAAGGCTGTTAAAGAACTTTTTGAATCTTCGGGAGCCAAGACAAGGACACAATCCTTGGTAGTACAGTACACAGAAGCAGCTTTTGAAAAACTCGATTCCCTTTCATTAGATTCGCAGGGGAAGTCTATTTTTAAAAAATTTGGGCAGAATCTAATGGAACGTAAATATTAAAAAAACCGCCGAAAAAGGGCATAAATAAACCACTTTTTTTGTTGGAAAGAGAAGGAAGCTAAAATCAATAGGTCTTCCCAAAGGGCTGTTTTTTCATCTAAAAAGCGAAAGATTCTTAAAGGGTCATTTTTAGCAAACATTCGCTCAAACAATTCACTTCCCTTTGAGTTGTATTTACTCAAGACATCGAGAAAAAGTAAATCGTAAAAGCGAAATCTATTTTTTGCAGTAAATTCATTTAAGGGCTTCCCTTTTTTTAAAAAGTCGATCAATCGATGAACCTGTCTATTGGTGTTCAGAAAAGTAAATCCAGTGCTGGCTTTAGTCCAACCGCCAGCAGTTCCTATGTGGAGTAAGGAAGGGGTGTTGGCTTGTTCAAAAGGGAAGCAACTCATGGGGATGTTGCCTTGTTCTTTTTCTATCAGGGTAAAGGTGTCAATTCCTTTTTTCTTTAAATAGTCTTCGATGCCTTCTTCATAGACTTTTTTATCTAAGACTTTCTCAGAAAAAAAAGTGTATTCAAACAAGGCGTGTGTTTCATCAAAAGGCAAAACATATAAAAAACGGGTTTCCTGATTTTGAGGGATATTGAAATCCATAAACAGAATTTTTGTGGGATCAAAACAGGCTTTAGGTGTTTCAATAAACCATCCCATAAAATGCTGTTGTAGCACAGGATATTTTTTTTGCTGGAAAAGGGCATTATGGTCATAGAGACTGGTTATAACCCGTGTTGATTCATACGTTTCTTCAGAGGTAATCACTTGAGTGACGGCGCCTTTTGATTGGAGATCTAGAATTTGAGTTTGGAGTAGTTTAATGTTTTTGGTTTTTTTTACACGATCATAAATCGTTTTATAAAATGGCTGAGAGCGTAACATTTTATAGCGAAGGGGGGTTAAATCGAATTCAAGATGAAGTGATTTTGAAAAAAATTGAGCGGTTCCCCATTCCTTATGAACTATGGAATCAAAAGCTCCTTGTTCTTCTTCCCAAAAGCACCAAGTTCGGTCATTGGAATTTTTAGTTTCTTTTTCAATCAGGAGAATAGTGGCATCGTTAAAAAAAGGATCTTCGGTTAGTGCTTTTAAAAATAATAAGCCAGAAGCTCCTCCTCCACAAACGATATAGTCAAAATGCTGCTTTTTCATAGACGCCTTGTAAATGTAATTAAATCGGCTTGAATTGATAGAATATTCTGTGGAACTCTTTATTTTTGCTATAATTAACTTCTCGCATGGAAAATATAGTTGACTTTTTTTTATCTATTAGTCCCATAGCAGGAGCATTTTACGCTACACTATTTACTTGGGGACTTACTGCATTAGGTGCATCTACTGTTTTTTTTGTAAAAACAATGAACCGTATTGTGCTTGATGGGATGTTAGGCTTTACGGGGGGCGTTATGGTTGCAGCAAGTTTTTGGAGCTTATTGGCCCCAGGGATTGAGATGAGTCCCGGAGAAGGATTTATAAAAGTAATTCCTGCAGCCATAGGGTTTGGAATGGGCGCCTTGTTTATCTTCAGCTTGGACAAAATTTTACCTCATGTACATATCAACTTTAAAGAAACGGAGGGAATCAAAACGCCTTGGCATCGAACTACATTATTAGCCTTAGCGATTACCTTACACAACATTCCTGAAGGGCTTGCTATTGGTGTCCTATTTGGTGGTGTTGCAGCAGGAATTCCTGAAGCTTCCATTTCGGGTGCTGTAGCATTATCCATCGGAATTGGGATTCAAAATTTTCCTGAAGGAATTGCAGTCGCCATGCCCATGAGACGTCACGGTTTAAGTCGTTTTAAGAGTTTTTGGTACGGACAGCTCTCCGCAATTGTAGAACCGGTAGCGGCAGTAATCGGCGCTGTAGCCGTTACTTTCTTTACGCCTTTATTACCTTATGCACTCGCCTTTGCTGCCGGAGCAATGATTTTTGTAGTTGTTGAAGAGGTAATTCCAGAAACTCAGCAGGATAAACATACCGATATTGCGACACTCGGCTTTATTGGCGGCTTTATCGTTATGATGACGTTAGATGTTGCCTTGGGTTAACCTTCGTTATTTTTAAAGGAATTCCAGCCTTGAGCACGCATTTCAATTTGTTGACCCAAGCCGGTGATCAGTTGACAACCCGCATTTTTTTCTACAACATGACCAATCACAGTTAGTAGGGGGTGATTTTTAATTTTGTCAAAGTCTTTTTGGGCAATGGTAAAAAGCAATTCATAATCTTCTCCTCCATTCAAAACAGCCGTGGTAGAATTGATTTTAAATTCTTCACAAATTAGGTTAACCTCCGGATCCATTGGCAATTTGTTTTCGAAAATGTGGAAACCAACTTCCGATGCTTTTGCCAGGTGAAAAATTTCTGAGGATAGGCCATCACTAATATCGATCATGGAAGTAGGTACTACTTTTAACTCTTTCAATAATTCGATAATATCTTTTCTCGCTTCAGGTTTGAGTTGACGTTCAATGCTGTAACTGTATGGGGTAAGATCGGGCTGGGAGTTAGGATTGACTAAAAAGACCGCTTTTTCTCTTTCCAAAATTTGAAGTCCCGTGTAGGCAGCACCCAAATCACCACTTACCACAAGCAAATCATTCTCTTTAGCTCCAGAACGCTTTACAATATGTTCTTTGTCAGAGGTTCCCAAAACGGTGATGGACAACATCAGTCCCGATGTACTGCTGGAGGTATCTCCCCCAATGAGATCCACATTGTAGTTTTTACAAGCTAAGGCAATTCCTGCATACAATTCTTCCAATGCTTCGAGGCTAAACCGGTTGGATGCAGCTAAAGAAACGGTTACTTGAGAAGGAGTTCCATTCATTGCGTACAGGTCTGAAAGGTTTACGATTATGGCTTTATATCCCAAATGCTTTAGTGGCATATAGCTCAAGTCAAAATGGATTCCTTCAATCAACAGATCGGTACTTACTAGGGTCTGCTGGTTGGAGTAGTCCAGTACAGCAGCATCGTCTCCAATACCGAGAAGACTTGATTTATTTTTGAGGCTAAACGTAGAAGTAAGATGATCAATTAATGCAAATTCTCCTAGGGAAGAAAGATCTGTTTTGCTTTGGTTTTTATTTTCAAACATAATGCAAAAGTAATTGACAATTATTTAACAGTGGAATTAATATTTGGAAATGTATCTTTAATAAATTTGAAAAAAGTCAATATGAAAGTAATGCCCCTAGTTTTAAAAATGGTTACTGGTATCGTTCTATTAATGAGTTGTTCAAAATCCGTAATGGAAGAGAACGAGGACGAAGTACTCCTAGAGGATTCCCCTGAAATCGATATTATTAATCCCCTTGAAAAAGAATCCATAAACGGTCTTGTTCCCTGTGAGGATGGATTTGCGGCAGGATACCCTTGTTCTAACTTTGATTTGTTATCCTACATACCGTTAGAATATTTTGAAAGTTTTGAAGCCAATGACAATTGGGGCTGGACAGATCCTGAAACTGGGATAGAATACGTTCTTTCTGGTCTAAATGACGGAACTGCATTTCTATCAATTGAAGATCCTGAAAACCCTATTTTTTTGGGAAAATTACCCACTGCATCTAAACCCAGTATTTGGAGGGATATTAAAGTTTACAAAAACCATGCTTTTATTGTGAGTGAAGCCCAAGATCACGGAATGCAGGTTTTTGATTTGACAAAATTAAGAGGGCTTACTTCAAGACAGACCTTTACCGCAGACGCACACCTCACTGATTTTAAAAATGCACACAACATCAGTATTAATGAGGACAGTGGTTTTGCTTATGTTGTGGGGTCCAATCTTTATGAAGGCGGGCCTGTATTTATTGACATTAATGATCCAAAAAATCCCATGGTGGTAGGGGGATATGCAGATGCATCTTACACCCACGATGCACAAATTGTAAACTACAATGGACCCGATGAGAACTATAAAGGAAAAGAACTTTTTTTTGGAAGTAATAGTGATGGAGGAGCAAACAACCAAGTCGTTATTCTTGATGTGACAAATAAAGAAAATCCAACTTTAGTTAAATCTATAAATTACGATAATGGAGGATATACCCATCAAGGGTATCTTACAGAAGACCATCGTTATTTTTTATTGGGGGATGAATTAGATGAACAAATCTTCGGTTCGCCTACCTCTACCCGTATCTTTGACATCACCGATCTTTCTGACCCCAAGCTTCATTTGAATTATTATTCAACCGTTCAAGCGATAGATCACAATGGGTACACCAAAGGGGATCTCTTTTATTTAGCAAGTTATCGTGCCGGCTTGCGTGTGCTGGATATTAGCGCGATCGGTGAAAAACAGGTTTCAGAAAAAGGGTTTTTTGACACCTATCCTTCAGATAATAATCCAGAATTTAACGGGGCTTGGAATGTCTATCCCTTTTTTGAAAGCGGGGTCATTGCTATAAATGATATTGAATCAGGATTATTTTTAGTACGAGCTTCTCAAGATTAATGAAACAACTCTTCAGGTCATTTCTATTCTTTTTGTTATTGGGTTGTTCACAAACGGATTTTAGTGATTTTCCTTTTTTGCCACCAGTTATTGGGAATTGGGAACGGGTTCAAACTTTTGGGGGAAGTTTGGAGGACATCGCACACAGCGTTAGGACGACTTCGGACAATGGATTTGTTATTATCGGTAATACGGAGAGCACAGATGGAGATTTTAGTGGTAAGAACCGAGCAGGAAGCGATTATTTTTTAATGAAATTTGACGCAAATTTTCAGTTGGAGTGGACTCAAACTTATGGCGGATCAAAAGATGATCGCGGGCATGATGTAGTCCAGCTTTCCGATGGTGGATATGCCCTGATTGGGTACAGCATGAGTGCAGATGGAGATGCGACTCTGAATCAAGGTCAACACGACAATTGGTTGATCAGAACGGATTCTCAAGGAACGCTTTTATGGCAAAAAAGTTTCGGATTTTTAGGACACGATCATGCGTACAACATTATAACGACCTCCGATGGGGGATTATTTTTTAACGGTTATTTAGATGTTACAGCCTCTAAAGGAGAAGGTCAAGAGGGTAAGGTGGAGAACAAATCTTCAAGACATGGGGTGGGAGAATTTTGGTGCCACAAGTTAGATAAAGACGGAAATTTAGAATGGCGTAGGTATTACGGTGGCAGCAATAACGATCGATCTTACGATGCCATCGAAACTAAAAATGGAGATTTTATATTGGTAGGAGCCACAGAAAGTCAGGATGTTGATGTTAGTGACCCCAAAGGAGGCTATGATTTTTGGGTATTAAAAATCAACAGATCGGGGGAGTTACTATGGGAACGTTCCATTGGTGGGAGTGGTTATGATACCGCGAAAGCTGTAGTAGAAACAAGTACAGGGGATTATCTCATTGCTGGACAAACGTATAGCCAAGATTTTGACATTTTAGATCCCAAAGGATCTTCAGACATTCTATTCGCGTGGGTTTCCCCTGAGGGGGTTCTAAAAAAAACGGTCACTATTGGAGACCGAGGTTTCGAAACTTTAAACGCTCTTGTCGAGCGGGAGGACGGAACTCTAGTTGCCGTAGGGCATCAATCCTCGAATGCATTATCCCTAGAGGAAGAATACACTTTGAAAAATGATGTACTTCTGGTCTATACTCTTGCAAATGGCGAGGTACTTAGCAGTCATACGCTGGTTGGAAATGGCTTGGATCTGGGAGAGGCACTCTCAAATTTTTCTAATGGCAAAATTTTAGTTGTCGGAAGCACCGAAAGTACTTCTGGGGATTTTCAGAATTCTAAGGGAGGAAAAGATCTTTTTATTGCCGTTTGGAATTAAATTCCTCAATTCGAGCATAGTTTAAAACAATAGGATTTCCGAGTAAATCAAAGGAAATAGGCTATATTTGCATATTATTTAGAATAATTCTTTATTAGATGATAAAAGTTGCTGAAACGGCAAAAGATAAAGTTGCGATGCTCATGCGTGAGGAAGGCTTTGATCCTTCAAACGATTTTGTTCGTGTGGGTGTAAAAAGCGGGGGTTGTTCAGGTTTATCTTATGATTTGAAATTTGACCGAGAAGTTCATGAAGAGGATAAACTTTTTGAGGATAATCAAGTAAAGATTTTGGTCGATAAGAAAAGCCTGCTGTATCTTATAGGGACTACCCTTGAATTTTCAGGGGGACTGAATGGAAAAGGATTCGTTTTTAACAATCCAAATGCACAAAGAACTTGTGGTTGTGGAGAAAGCTTTTCACTGTAAAAGAACAAAATATGGCTTATACTGAAGAGGAACTAAAAAAAGAGTTAGAAACAAAAGAATACGAATACGGTTTCTACACCGATATCGAATCGGATACATTTCCTAGCGGATTAAATAAAGATGTTGTACGAAGTATATCCAAAAAGAAAAACGAACCCGAGTGGATGACGGAATGGCGGTTAAAAGCATTTGAAACATGGTCTGCAATGAAAGAACCAGACTGGGCAAATGTTCAGTATGTCAAACCTGATTTACAAGCGATCTCCTACTATTCTGCTCCAAAATCCAAACCTAAATACGATAGTTTGGACCAAGTTGATCCTGAATTGCTCAAGACTTTTAAAAAATTGGGAATATCCATAGATGAACAAAAGAAACTTTCAGGAGTAGCTGTGGATATCGTGATGGATTCCGTTTCTGTTGCTACTACGTTCAAGGACACTTTGGCAAAAAAAGGGATTATTTTTTGTTCAATTTCAGAGGCGATTAAAGAGCATCCCGAATTAGTAAAAAAATACATGGGAAGCGTCGTGCCTCCTTCAGATAATTATTATGCAGGTCTTAACAGTGCTGTCTTTACCGACGGATCATTTTGTTATATTCCCAAAGGAGTTCGTTGCCCTATGGAATTATCTACGTACTTCCGGATTAACCAAGCGGGAACAGGGCAATTTGAAAGGACATTAGTTATTGCAGATAAAAACAGCTATGTAAGTTACCTGGAGGGCTGTACCGCACCTTCAAGAGACGAAAATCAATTGCATGCAGCAGTTGTAGAATTGATCGCTTTAGACGATGCTGAGATAAAATATTCTACAGTACAGAACTGGTTTCCTGGGGATAAAGAGGGCAAAGGGGGCGTATTTAATTTCGTAACAAAACGCGGAATTTGTCATGATCGCTCTAAAATTTCTTGGACACAAGTAGAAACGGGCTCTGCAGTTACATGGAAATATCCCTCGTGTATATTGAAAGGGGATCACTCTGTAGGAGAGTTTTATTCGATTGCAGTAACCAATAATTATCAGCAAGCAGACACAGGAACTAAAATGATTCATCTTGGTCAAAACACCAAAAGTACAATCATTTCAAAGGGAATTTCTGCGGGAAAATCCCAAAACAGTTATCGAGGATTAGTACAAGTAGGTTCTCGTGCAAAAAATGCACGAAACTTTTCCCAATGTGATTCTTTGCTTATGGGTAACGACTGCGGAGCGCATACTTTCCCTTACATAGAAGCCAAGAACAACTCAGCTCAAATAGAACACGAAGCCACAACCAGTAAGATTGGAGAAGATCAAATTTTTTACTGTAATCAAAGAGGAATCGATACCGAAAAAGCAATTGCCTTAATCGTTAATGGTTTCAGCAAAGAGGTATTGAACAAGCTTCCAATGGAATTTGCTGTAGAGGCACAAAAATTATTAGAAATTTCCCTAGAGGGATCTGTAGGATAAAATAACATATATGTTAACAATAGAAAATTTACATGCCGAAGTAGACGGTAAAGCTATTCTTAAAGGAATTGATCTGGATGTTAAAGCAGGAGAAGTTCACGCTATTATGGGGCCGAATGGTTCGGGTAAAAGTACACTTTCCTCTCTCATTGCGGGAAATGAAGATTACGAAATAACCAAAGGGAAAATGCTCCTAAAGGGTAAAGATCTCGCTGAATTGGACGCAGAAGAACGCGCTCATGAAGGGATTTTTCTTTCTTTTCAATATCCGGTAGAAATTCCTGGAGTATCTGTGACCAATTTTATCAAAACAGCCATTAATGCCAATCGCAAAGCAAAAGGCTTGGACGATATGCCTGCGAGTGAATTGCTCAAAAAAATTAGAGAAAAGGCTAAAATGTTGGATATAGATTCCAAGTTTTTGTCACGTTCCCTCAATGAAGGATTTTCAGGTGGTGAAAAAAAACGGAACGAAATATTTCAGATGGCCATGTTAGAACCTTCGCTCTCGATACTGGATGAAACGGATTCAGGACTTGACATTGATGCCTTAAAAATTGTGGCAAATGGAGTCAACAAACTAAAAAGCAAGGACAACGCCATAATTGTAATTACACACTATCAGCGTTTACTGGATTACATAGTTCCGGATTTTGTTCATGTACTTTTTGATGGTAAGATTGTAAAATCAGGCACCAAGGAGTTGGCTCACGAATTAGAAGCGAAAGGATACGACTGGATTAAAGAATTGGCATCTCATGGAGTTTAAAGAAAAACTGATTTCTTCACATCTCGCTTTTGAAGAGGACTTCAATTTAAATGATAGCGTTCACCAAGTTCGTGCTGCAGCGCTTAAAGTTTTTGAAGAGAAAGGATTTCCATCCAAAAAAGAAGAGGCATGGAAATACACTTCTTTGGACGCCTTACTCCAAAAAGATTATGCTTTGTATCCAAGATCTGAAAATAGTATTCATGTCAACGATGTCAAAAAATACTTCCTCTACGATACGGATACCTATAAAGTAATCTTCATTGACGGGGTATACAGTCCCTTTTTATCAAATACTACACATGACGGCTTGGATGTATGCTTAATGTCAGCAGCCTTATCAAAACCAAAATACAAAGAGTTAATCAACACGTATTTCAATAAAATTGCTCCAGAGGATGATAGTCTTACCGCCTTGAATACTTCGTATGCAAAGGAAGGGGCGTACATTTACATTCCTAAAAGTGTTGTGGCTGAAAAGCCTATTGAAATCATTCATTTTTCTTCAGGTAACGAAAATGCACTTTGGTTACAACCTCGAAATTTAATTGTGGTTGATCAAAACGCCCATGTTCAAATCATCGAACGCCACCAAAGTTTGAAAGAGCATCCTGTGGTCACAAACTGTGTTACGGAAATCTATGTTCATCAAGATGCATTTTTGGATTACTATAAACTTCAAAACGATCTTCTTTCGGCATCGCTAATAGACAACACCTATATTGTTCAAGAGCAAAAAAGTCATGCCAGCGTGCATACATTCTCCTTAGGGGGAAAATTGACGCGAAACAATTTGCGTTTTTTCCATAAAGGGGAGCATATCCTATCTACGCTAAAAGGGGTTACCATTTTACATGAAAAGCAGCATGTAGATCACACTACACTCGTACATCATGCCCAACCGAATTGTGAAAGTCACCAAGATTACAAAGGCATCTTTTCAGAACGTTCTGAGGGGGTCTTTAACGGTCAGATATTAGTAGATAAAATTGCTCAAAAGACTAATGCTTTCCAGCAAAACAACAATATCCTTTTGGATGACAAAGCTACCGTAAACACCAAGCCACAGCTTGAAATTTTTGCGGACGATGTAAAATGTTCTCACGGTTGTACTATAGGACAACTGGATGAAGAAGCCCTTTTCTACCTCCGATCCCGAGGGATTCCCAAAAAGGAAGCCAAGGCACTAATGACATATGCTTTTGCCAATAATGTATTGGAAAGTGTACAACTTCCCTCCCTAAAAAAACGAATCAACGGTCAGATTGCAAAAAAGCTTGGTGTTAACCTAGGATTTGAATTGTAGATGTTTGATGTAAATAAAATTCGAGCAGACTTTCCCATTCTTTCACGTAAAGTCAATGGTCAGGATTTGGTTTATTTTGATAATGCTGCAACGTCGCAAACGCCGCGCCAAGTTATCGAGGTCATCGTCGATTATTATTCCCGACTAAATGCCAATATACACCGTGGGGTCCATAAATTAAGCCAGGAAGCTACCGATGCTTATGAACAAGCTCGGAGGACTGTACAAAAGCATTTTAATGCCGCTCACGCTCATGAAATCATCCTTACCGCAGGGACGACAGAGAGCATCAATCTTATAGCTTCAGGCTATACTCGTTTGCTAGAAGAAGGAGATGAGCTACTTGTTTCCGCCTTAGAGCATCATTCGAATATTGTCCCTTGGCAAATGCTTTGCGAACGAACAGGGGCCTTTTTAAAAGTCATCCCAATGACTCCGCAAGGGACTTTGGACATGAATGCTTTTGAGAGTTTATTGAATTCAAAAACACGATTGGTATTTGTCAATCACGTTTCTAATGCCTTAGGAACCCTAAACCCCATTGAAGAAATTATTTCAAAATCCCATGCTGTAGGTGCGGAGGTTTTGATAGATGGTGCACAAGCCTGTCCACATATCAAACCGGATGTTCAACAACTGGATGTGGACTATTATGTAACATCTGCTCACAAATTGTGTGGACCAACAGGAGTTGGAATGCTTTACGGAAAAGAATCTTTATTAAATAAACTTCCACCCTATCAGGGAGGAGGAGAAATGATCGCTACAGTTACTTTCGAAAAAACGACCTATGCAGATTTACCACATAAATTTGAAGCGGGTACTCCTAACATCGCTGGTGGAATCGCCTTTGGTGCAGCACTAGATTATATGAATAGCATCGGATTTGAGGCAATTGCGACCTATGAGGCGGAATTGCTAGAGTATGCTACTAAAGAACTAATTCAAATTCCGGGTTTAAAAATTTTTGGAGAAGCCCCTAAAAAAACAGCAGTAATTTCATTTAATGTTGGTAAAATACATCCCTATGATATCGGGAGTATTTTAGATCAAATGGGAATTGCAGTCCGTACAGGGCATCACTGTGCTCAACCTATTATGGATTTTTACCAAATCCCTGGTACGGTTAGAGCATCGTTTGCCTTTTACAATACCAAACAAGAAATAGATCGGCTTGTGATTGGTGTCCGAAAGGCTGTTGAAATGTTACAATAAAATTTTTAATTTTGAGTATGGAAAGCATTGTAGAGAGACAGCAGGAGGTTATTGAGGAGTTTTCCCTTTTTGAAGATTGGACACAACGCTATGAGCACATGATCGATCTAGGTAAATCACTTCCTCTGATCGCAGCGGAACACAAAACCGATGACAATATCATTAAAGGCTGCCAAAGTAGGGTTTGGGTTCACGCTTCCCTTGAAGGAGATCAGTTGGTTTTTACTGCGGATAGTGATGCCATAATTACAAAAGGAATTATAGCGATTCTAATTCGGGTTTTTTCCAATCAAAATCCCAAAGCAATTTTGGAAGCGGATACTGATTTTATCGATAAAATTGGATTAAAAGAGCATTTATCACCCACACGTGCCAACGGTTTGGTTTCAATGATTAAACAAATCAAAATGTACGCAGTGGCATTTCAAACGCAACTGAACTAGAAAAAATGTCAGAAACTAAAGATACTGGAGCCTTGGGCGAAAAAATTGTCAATGTTTTAAAAACCATTTACGATCCAGAAATCCCAGTCGATATTTACGAATTGGGATTGATCTACGATGTGTTTGTCAACGAGGACATGGAAGTTAAAGTTTTGATGACCTTAACTACTCCAAATTGCCCTGTTGCAGAGTCTTTACCCATGGAAGTTGAGGAGAAAGTAAAATCGCTAGATGAGGTAAAAAGCGCAGAGGTAGAAATCACTTTTGACCCTCCTTGGACTCAAGACTTGATGAGTGAAGAAGCCAAGCTTGAACTGGGAATGTTATAAAAGATGGAAGAAACAATCGTAAATAAGGTTGCTAAAAGTCCCCTAATTAATATAGATTTAGAGGATTGGATTCCTGAGGGTCAACGTACCCTAATCGATCTTTCTCAATGGTTGGATGAGGGACTAATTTTAAGAGAAAAACCTTTTCGAGAATTACTCAATCAAGAAAATTGGTCTGCCTATAAAGATCACTACATTGCTGTTAACTGTTCTACTGACGCCATTTTACCGGCATGGGCAGTTCTTTTGGTTACGAGTCATTTAGCACCTTTCGCAAAAGAGATTGTACTGGGTACTTTGGAAGATCTAGAACGCCATTTGTTCTCAAAAAAAATTGCAGAATTAGAGCTGGCCTCTTTCAGAGACAAACCTCTTATGATTAAAGGCTGTTCCGATCCCAGCATTCCTAAAGATGCTTATGTTCAGCTGATCCGAAGATTGCAACCTGTAGCAAAAAGTTTGTTTTACGGCGAAGCCTGTTCTTCCGTACCTTTATGGAAGGCAAAAAATCCGCGTGAAAGCACGAGCTAATAAAATTCTTATTATTTCCTATTACTGGCCACCTTCAGGAGGTTCGGGAGTACAACGATGGATGTACTTTGCAAAACACCTCAAGGCCTTAGGATGGCAACCTTATGTGCTCACCGTTGACAAAAAAAAAGCTTCTTATCCCGTCCTAGATTCCAGCCTAGTCTCTGAAGTTGAAGATATCCCCACCCTACGAACCTCTACTCGAGAGCCGTTGAGGTGGTATTCCAGAATACGTTCAGCTTCTTCAAATAAGGGAATTCCTCAGGGAGTAGTGGCAACTCAATCCTTGTTTGAAAAAATTGCGGCTTTCATTCGAGGAAATTATTTTATTCCCGATGCACGAAAAGGTTGGCGACC
>JAFMCA010000042.1 GCA_017858055.1 Flavobacteriaceae bacterium | reverse complement strand
TCTCTTAAGTTTATGCAATAGCATAGATTAAGGTGGTCCATGCCCTTGCTGGTTATTAAATACTGTGAATTGGAATGAATTTTATTTGAATACTCAAAGATACTCAATAAAAAAACGACTAAATTTGAATAGTGAAAATCGGTGTTGTTAGAAATAGAAAAGGCAACTCTGCAGGCAACTGAAAAAAAGAAGTCCCGAAAACACTAGGCTTTCAGGACTGTAGAGCGGAGAGACAGGGACTCGAACCCTGGCGACGGTTACCCGTCGACAGATTAGCAATCTGCTCCATTACCACTCTGGCACCTCTCCGGAAACAAAGTGCACAAAAGTACTGCATAGATAAAAAGAATGCAATCTTTTTTTACATTATTTAGGGTACTCAATCCGCAGTTGATAAACGTTGATTAATTTTTTAAAAAGTACCTTTTTTACAGACTCTATTTCAGATAAAGTAATGTTAGAGTTATTAAATTGAAATGCTTTCATTTTTCCTTCAATTATATCCCCTATAAAATGCTCCAATTGATTGATGTCCGGATTTTTCAGACTTTTTGAAGCGGCCTCTACAGCATCCGCCATCATCAAAATTGCGGTCTCTTTTGAGAATGGTTTAGGTCCAGGGTACTCAAAATCAGAAGCTTGAGTTTCAGTATCTAGTTCCAATTGCTTTTTGTAAAAATAATACACAGTTGAAGTACCGTGATGGGTTCGTATAAAATCGATGATTCGGTCTGGAAGTTTGTTTTTTTGAGCGATTTCAATTCCTTTTGTTACGTGATTAATGATAATCTCTGCACTTTGTTTGGGGGAAAGTTCTTCATGTGGTGAGTAGGTTCCCACTTGATTTTCAGAAAAATACGATGGGTTTTCTAATTTTCCAATGTCGTGATACAATGCACCTACTCGAATAAGTAATGCGTTGGCACTAATTTCTATTGCGGCAGCTTCGGCTAGATTTGCAACTTGTAACGAATGATGAAAGGTGCCTGGAGCCTTCTCGGCTAACGTCTTTAAGAGACTTGTATTGGTATCCGATAATTCCAATAAGGAAACATCGGAAACTAAACCAAAAACTTTTTCGTAAATGTAAATTAAGGGCTGGACAAATAGCATCAACAAACCGTTAAGCAGAAATAAAGCCAAAGGGGTTAAGTCAATTTGAATCAAACTTCCCTCTTGAATAGTAGTAAAGGCTATATACCCAATCCCATACACCAAAACAATTTGACCTACAGAAATAAAGAGGTTCGCCCTGCGATACAATTGGGCGATGGTTTGTATAGTAATGATCCCAGCCATAATTTGAATAAATACAAACTCAAAACTATTTGGAACAATAAATCCAATCAATAAGACCGTGAGGACATGGGTAAAAAGTCCTAATCGAGCGTCAAAAAAAGCTTTGATGATTAAAGGCAAGATACATATAGGAACGGCAAAGATATAGGCTGTGTCATAGCTGATAACCAGTGTTACAGCGATAATGATGATTAAAATATTAAAAAATATAAACGTCAGTTTTCTATTGTTCTCGTAGATCTGAATTCGGTACGTATGCAGAAAGAGGAGTAACAAGGTAAAGGTTAAAAGAATAAGAATGGAATATCCAAAAATGACCCAAAAAGAGTTTTGATCTCCTTGACGTAAGGAAAATTCATTACGGAGTGAACTCAATACTTCGTAATTGGTTTCGTTTACCACTTGCCCTTCAGCGATAATTAAATCGCCTGTCGCAATTCCCCCTCTGGACAAGGAAAGATTTTGTAACACTTCTTCTTGAGCCCGCTGATTAAAAAGTTTATCCGAATTTATATTGGGAGTAATCAATTCAAAAAAAAGATCTTTATAATTCTCTGCAAGCCTTTTTGGCATGGACTCAGGAAGAATTTTTGTAAGGTATTCCGATAGGTTATCTGGACGGAATAAAGCCTCTATAGGCAAGGGAATCTCAATCTTTCCTTGAATTAATAAGATCTCTCGATTACCTTGATGGATGTAGTTGGGCGGTAAAACTCCATAAGTATATATCTCTCCAAGTAAGGTCTTGCCAAATTCATACAGGCTATCCAATACCAGAGGATCCGTTTCTTCTGAAAAATGTACCCTAAAAGCTCCAGGATATTGATTTAAAACCTTTTGCTTGAGCTCTAAATCACTTCTTAAATAGGGCTTTAAACTTCGTAAAACGGCGGTTTTGTCTGCTTCGATTTCGGAAGGAGATTTAAGTATGGAGAAATCAAAAGGAGCGTAATAGGAAGGGTATTGCCAAATACGTCCTTTTTGAAATTCATATTTGAATTGGCCACCCAGAGGGAAGAGATACAACAGGCAAATTGAGCTTGATAAAATCAGTACTGATTTATACAAAAGCCCTTGCTGTGCAACGATAAAATTCCAAAGTGATTTCAAAAAATATCTTTTGTTTCAAAACTACATAAACTAATTCTCATCTTGGCTATTTTTAATGGGGATGACCTCAAACTGGCTTTAAAATTCCTACTTTTGTAACTAACAAGTTATTTTATTCACTCTAAAATATAATTTTGAAGTACGGCATTTGTCATTTAAGTATTGTACCAATACGTGAAGAAAACAGCCACAAGAGTGAATTGGTATCCCAGTTGCTTTATGGAGATTGTTTTAAAATAAATTCTGAAAAAAAGGATTGGCTTCAAATCACTACCCTTCATGACAACTATTCTGGATGGATCGATAAAAAGCAAATGCGGATCATTTCTCAAAATGAAGCAGAAAACATCTCGGGTCCTAACGCCAAGTACTGTACTCAATTAGTTGACTATATTGAAGCTGAGGATCATTCGTTGACCACTGTTGTAATGGGTAGTAATGTTGCTGCAGCTACCATGCTGAATCAGACCTTTAAAGGTAAAGCAGTAAAAGGGACTCAGGATAAAACCAATTTGATAAAAACGGCTTCCCTCTACCTTAACGCACCCTACTTATGGGGTGGCAAAACCCCTCTGGGAATCGATTGCTCAGGTTTGGTTCAAATGATTTATAAGATGAATGGCTATTCCCTCCCTAGAGATGCATCCCAACAGGTTCATCTGGGAGAAACGCTAAGTTTTATCGACGAAAGTGAAGCGGGTGATCTTGCGTTTTTTGATGATCGCGAAGGCAATATTGTTCACGTTGGGATTTTATTAGAAAACCACTACATTATTCATGCTCATGGAAAGGTTCGAATAGACCGTATTGATCAAACGGGTATCTACAATTTTGAAACTCAAAAACACAGTCATAAGCTGAGAATTATCAAAAAAATCGTATAAAAAAAAACCCTCTGAAAAGAGGGTTTTTTGATTCATTTAAAATTCAAACTTTACTCGATTAAAGCCTTCATTTTCATGAAACCGTCGTTATCGCCTAGAGTACCGTATATATTCATGAGAGTCTTGATTGCTTCTTCGTTTTTATTGATCCCGATCAGGGATTCCAAAATCGGTACGCATTCTTTATAAATGTCTTCTCTGCTTTTTTTCAAAACATCATAGCGTGCATTGTCTGCTCTCGAATTTCCTAAACCATTCATTTCCTCAACTAGAGCTGCTTCCCCATCCAAAATGAGTGAAACCAAGTTAAGATAACCCGATTCAAAATTTGGATCAATCTCTATCGTTTTTTCATAATACGATTTTGCTTCCTCCTTTTTCCCATTTTGGTAATTGACCACACCCAAATTAAAATAAAGTGTTGCATTGTTTGGATCTTGTTCGATAGCTTCTTTCATGAGCTCCTCAAAACGATTATTTTCATTTAGCTGAATGTATAAGTTGGCTTCAGTTAAAATCAAATTTAAATCTTTAGGATTTTCGGCACGTGCCTCTTTCACAGCTTCCATTGCCTTATTGTTATCTCCAAGTTCTGCATAGATTAACGCAATGTTTTTTACGATTTCAGGGAATTTAGATTCGGTGGCTTCTTCTCTAAAATCAGAATAATCTTTTGTTTTCTGATAAATTGCGTACTCACTTTCAGAAAGTTCGACTTCCTCACCCGATTCTGCTGACTTTGCAAAATACTTAGTTGTAATTCCTTCGTAATGAATTTCTTTTAACTCATTATAATATTTCAATGCCAACGCATACTCCCCTCCGTTGACTGCACTTGATGCTGCATAGTACAAATAGTCCACATTTACTTCAGGATTGATTTTGTAAGAGAGGTATAATTTGTTTGCTGCTTCCAGATAGTTTTTAAGCTCATTGTCCTCTATGGCACTATTTACGGCATCAGCAGACAAGCTTTGTAGCTGCGTTTCCAATATGGCATCCGATCCTACAGCACTTTTGTAGTCCATGTATTTGTCAAAAGCAGCTTGAAAGTTTTTGTTCGCTTGTTCAATTCTTCCTTCTAAAAAAGTTTTTTGACTCAGTACTTTTTCGTCTGCAATTTCAAAAAGAGCAGCGCTGGATTCAAGTGTAGCTGAAGCTCCTTGGACATCTCCAGTTTCAAATAATTTGATTGCCTTTTTGATTTCTTTTTTCTGACCGTAAGTTAGTGTCAGGAATAAAATAAAAAATAAGGGTAGTAGTGTTTTCATTGTTCAATTATAAAGGTTTCTTTTTATTAGTTATTCAATTATAGTGCCATCGTTTACATCCAGATCAGCTACATCTTCGATAGTTTCGTCATCCTTCATTACTTTTGCAACAGCAGCAATGGTGTCATTCCCTTTTAGATTAATTAAGCGCACTCCTTGAGTTGCTCTACCCATCACCCTGAGGGTAGCAATTTCCATCCGAATAGCAATACCTGATTTATTGATAATCATAAGATCATCCTGATCATTGACTGTTTTGATGGCAACTAATTTACCAGTTTTTTCAGTAATTGAAATGGTTTTTACTCCTTTTCCTCCCCTGTTGGTGATTCTGTAGTCCTCCAGGTCGGAACGCTTCCCATATCCGTTTTCAGACACAACCAATATGTGTGCATCCATATCATTTACAGAAACCATTCCCACCACTTCATCTGAAGCGTCAGCAAGGGTTATTCCGCGAACGCCAGAAGCTCCCCTACCCATAGGTCGCGTTTTACTTTCTTCAAAACGAATGGCTTTACCTGATTTAACAGCCAAAATAACATGACTGTTGCCATTGGTCAGTTTTGCCTCCAGCAGCTCATCATCCTCACGGATACTAATTGCATTAATACCATTTGCACGAGGTCTTGAATATTGTTCCAAAGAAGTTTTCTTTACCTGTCCTTTTTTGGTAGCCATGATGACATAATGACTGTTGATGTATTCCTCATCCTTCAGGTCCTGAGTACAAATAAAAGCTTGGATCTTGTCATCTTGCTCAATATTGATCAAATTCTGTATCGCACGTCCTTTCGCTGTTTTGGAACCTTCAGGAATTTCATAGACCCGCATCCAAAAACATTTCCCTTTCTGAGTAAAAAACAACATGTATTGATGATTGGTACCTACAAAAAGATCTTGTAAAAAGTCTTCGTCTCTTGTTGTGGACGCTTTTTGCCCTACCCCTCCTCGATGTTGTGTCTTGTATTCTGCTAAAGGAGTCCTTTTAATATATCCTGCATGAGAAATGGTAATGACTACATTTTCGTCAGGAATCATATCTTCTATACTCAAATCCCCGCCTGCATATTCAATGTTTGATCTTCGTTTATCCCCATACTTTTCACGAACTTCAACCAACTCCATTTTGATAATCTCCATTCTACGCTCTTTCTTCTCTAGAATGTCTTTGAGATCTGCAATCGTTTTAACAAGTTCATCAAATTCAGATCGAAGTTTGTCCTGCTCTAAGCCAGTTAATTGGCGCAAACGCATTTCTACAATCGCTTTGGACTGGATCTCCGAAAGCTCAAAACGTTTGATTAAATTTTCTCGAGCAGCATCCGGACTTTCTGACCCACGGATGATCGCAATTACTTCGTCAATATTGTCTGAAGCAATAATGAGTCCTTCTAATATATGAGCTCGTTCTTCCGCTTTTCTCAATTCATATTTTGTCCTACGAACCACCACATCGTGCCGGTGCTCAACAAAATAGTGAATCATCTCCTTGAGGTTCAACATTTGAGGTCTTCCGTTTACCAGCGCAATGTTATTGACGCTGAACGAAGATTGCAATGAGGTGTATTTATAAAGCTTGTTAAGTACGATATTTGGAATTGCATCGCGTTTTAAAATGTAAACGATACGCATTCCGTTTCTATCGGATTCATCCCGTATGGAGCTAATTCCATCCAGTTTTTTGTCATTTACCAACTCCGCAGTCTTTCGAATCATTTCGGCTTTATTGACTTGGTAGGGAATTTCAGTAACGATAATGCACTCTCTTCCATTAACTTCTTCAATATTGGCTTTTGCTCGAATTACTACACGACCTCTACCTGTCAGAAAAGCTTCCCGCACTCCTTCGTAACCATATATTGTTCCTCCTGTTGGGAAATCGGGTGCTTTTATGGTTTTGATCAATTCTTCAATTGAAATATCGTTGTTTTCAATATACTGAATGGTTCCGTCGACAACTTCAGTTAAATTGTGAGGAGGCATGTTGGTCGCCATTCCCACAGCAATTCCTGATGCGCCGTTGATTAGTAAATTGGGAACACGTGTCGGTAATACCGTAGGCTCTTTTAATGTATCGTCAAAATTAAGCTGAAGATCAACGGTTTCCTTGTCGATATCCGCCATCAAATCCTCAGAGATTTTTTGCATACGAGCCTCCGTATATCGCATCGCTGCTGGGCTGTCTCCATCTACTGAGCCAAAGTTTCCTTGACCATCAACTAGCAAATAGCGCAAGCTCCAAGATTGAGCCATACGGACCATGGTATCGTAAACGGAACTATCCCCATGAGGATGGTATTTCCCTAAAACTTCACCAACGATACGCGCTGATTTTTTATGTGCTGTATTGGATCGGATACCCAGTTCATGCATTCCAAAAAGCACACGTCTGTGGACTGGCTTTAGTCCGTCACGAACATCAGGCAAGGCACGTGACACAATGACAGACATGGAATAATCAATATAGGCTGATTTCATTTCATCCTCGATATTAATCGGGATGACTTTATCTGCTTCGTTCATAGTTTAATTTTAACAAAAGCTAAAATACGGAAACGACCTGCAAAATCGTTCTTATTTACCTGTAGAATTCACAAAATTATTAACAGCTGAGCATTGCAAATTTGTTATAAATAATAAGGCTTCAATTTTTGAAATCTTGATATTTTTTTGTCTATTAGCATTGTGTAGGGAACTCTGGTCTGTTTTTTGCTCAAACAAATAAAAAAATAAGTTATGGATGATAATTTTTCACCCCGCGTAAAAGATGTGATTGCCTTTAGTAAGGAAGAAGCCCTGCGTTTGGGCCATAACTGTATTGGTACCGAGCACTTGATGCTTGGAATACTTCGAGACGGAGGGGGTAAAGCCATCGCAATTTTAAATGCTATCGAAGTGAACCTAGAAGAGTTGAGAAGAAAAATTGAAATTCTCAATCCAGCAACCCTAGAAAACCCTCATGAAGCCAACGAGAAAAAGAATTTACATCTCACGCGTCAAGCGGAACGTGCTCTTAAAACAACTTTTTTAGAAGCTAAGCTTTTTCAAAGCGAATTGATTAATACGGTTCATTTGCTTCTCTGCATCTTAAGAAACGAAAACGACCCCACGACCAAACTTCTTACCCAACTCAACATCGATTACGATATCGTTAAAGAGCAATTCAAACTTATGCTTGCTAACGATGCCGATGCCTACGACGAATTACCCACCTCTGCTTCTTTTTCAGATGAAAAAGAAAACGAAGGGGAAGGAAAAGAGAATCCTTTTATTCCAACTTCTGAATCTAAAGGTTCTAAAAAAACAAAAACTCCTGTATTGGATAACTTTGGAAGGGATGTTACTGCCCTTGCAGAACAAGATAAACTCGATCCTGTTGTAGGTCGTGAAAAAGAAATTGAGCGGGTTTCTCAAATTTTAAGTCGAAGAAAAAAGAATAATCCCCTGCTCATTGGAGAGCCTGGAGTAGGTAAATCCGCCATAGCTGAAGGACTTGCATTGCGAATTGTACAAAAACGGGTTTCCCGGGTGCTTTATAACAAAAGAGTTATTACCCTTGATTTAGCTAGTTTGGTTGCAGGAACCAAATACAGAGGTCAGTTTGAAGAGCGCATGAAAGCCGTAATGAATGAATTGGAAAAAAACGACGACATCATCCTTTTTATCGATGAAATTCACACCATAGTTGGTGCTGGTGGGGCAACAGGTAGTCTGGATGCTTCCAATATGTTCAAACCTGCTTTAGCAAGAGGGGAAATTCAATGTATTGGTGCTACCACCTTAGATGAATATCGCCAACATATAGAAAAAGACGGTGCTTTAGAACGAAGATTTCAAAAAGTATTGGTAGAACAAACCAATCCTGAAGAAACCCTTGAAATCCTGGTCAACATCAAAGAGCGTTATGAGAATCACCACAATGTAAATTATACACATGAAGCACTCAAAGCCTGTGTGGAATTGACCGATCGTTATATGTCCAATCGCTTTCTCCCAGACAAGGCCATAGATGCCTTAGACGAAGCGGGGTCTCGTGTCCATATCAACAATATGAGCGTACCTCAGGAGGTTATCGATTTAGAAGCTCAATTGGATGAAGTTCGCGAGCTGAAAAATTCTGTGGTTAAAAAACAAAAATACGAAGAAGCAGCCAAATTAAGAGACGACGAAAAACGTGTCGAACGTGCTCTCATTGAGGCTCAAGAACGTTGGCAAGAAGATTCAAAATTGAATCGAGTTACAGTAAATGAAAACGATATTGCGGATGTGGTTTCAATGATGACCAATATTCCGGTAAATAAAATTGTTAAGTCTGAAAAGAACAAACTCTCCAAGCTCGCTGAAGTTATCGGTGGAAAATTAATCGGACAAAAGGATGCTATAGAAAAAGTAGTAAAAGCCATACAAAGGAACAGAGCTGGTCTAAAATCTCCCAACAAACCCATTGGATCCTTTATATTCTTGGGTCAAACGGGTGTAGGAAAAACTCAGCTTGCTAAAATTCTAGCCTCTGAAATTTTTGAATCTGAAGAAAATTTGATTCGAATTGACATGAGTGAATACATGGAAAAATTTGCCATTTCTAGACTTATTGGAGCACCTCCAGGGTATGTTGGCTATGAAGAAGGTGGACAGTTGAGTGAAAAAGTTCGCCAACGCCCCTATTCGGTTATACTTCTTGATGAAGTAGAAAAAGCACATCCCGATATTTTTAACATGATGCTTCAGGTACTTGATGACGGATTTTTAACCGACAGTCTGGGAAGAAAAATCAACTTTCAAAACACCATCATCATCATGACCTCCAATATCGGAGCTCGTCAAGTGAAAGATTTTGGTAGGGGATTAGGTTTTGAAACTGCTTCTCAAAAAGCACAGTCTTCGGATATTGAAAAGGGCGTTATTGAAAAGGAATTGAAAAAAACGTTCTCTCCAGAATTCTTGAATCGGATTGATGATATTGTGATTTTTAATGCCCTTGAACAGCACGATATTCGGAAGATTGTTGATATCGAACTGAAAGGATTAATTACTCGAATTGAAAAACTTGGATATCAAATAAACATCACCGATTCTGCCAAAGATTTTATCTCTGAAAAAGGGTTTGACAGCAAATACGGAGCAAGACCTCTCAATAGAGCCATTCAAAAACACGTTGAAGATTTGATTGCTGAACATGTGGTAAATAGCACCGTTAAAGAAGGAGATCAAATCCTTGTCAACGTCAATGAGGCTAAGGATGCATTAGAGCTGGAGATCAATCAGCATACTGAAAAAGCAAAATAGAATACTTGCTTTTTTGACACTGAATTGCATTTGAAACTCGTCAGATGACGGTCCTATTTTTTATTTCAAAATTGTTTTTCCCACAGCATAAATAGTGGTATTTTTGCGCTGTTTAAAAACGAATCTATAAGAGATTCAAAATAGTAGGCGCGAAAATTAACTTATGAAAGTTTTAAAATTTGGTGGTACCTCTGTCGCAGATTCTAAGAGCATCTCTCATGTTATAGAAATCATTAAAAAATCCAATGCAACCAAACAAGTGGTTGTTGTTTCAGCTTTGGGTGGAATTACCAATATTCTTATTGATATGGCTGAAAAAGCCAGTAGAGGTGATTCGACTTTTAAAAACAGTCTTCCAATCCTTGAAGAAAGGCATCTTAACCCCATACAACATTTTATTCCTGTCACCCATCAGAGTGAAATCATTAGCTTTTTAAAAACACAACTCAATAATTTAGAAGAATTATTAGAGTCCCTCTTTACCTTACAAGAACTCACTCCAAAA
The DNA here is from genome assembly GCA_017858055.1 of Flavobacteriaceae bacterium. Classification (GTDB taxonomy): domain Bacteria; phylum Bacteroidota; class Bacteroidia; order Flavobacteriales; family Flavobacteriaceae; genus MS024-2A. Next base: position 2,970 of record JAFMCA010000042.1, on the reverse strand, counting down.
AGTTTGGCAAAAGTGTCTAGTTATGGTGAAATTCTCTCTAGTAAAATTATCTTTCAAATTCTAAAGTATGCCAATCAAGATGTCGTATTCAAGGACGCCAGAGAGCTCTTATACACGCATGAAGTTAACGACAGAGAGGTGATCAATCAAACCAAAAGTGAGCAGGCATGTAAGGACTTTTTTAACAAAGAAACTGCCGAAGTTATCTTACTTCCTGGATTTATTGCAACGGACGAAAACGAGGAAATTACAAATTTAGGACGAGGTGGATCGGATTATACAGCGGCTTTGATCGCCAATTACATTGATGCAAGTATTCTAGAAATCTGGACGGATGTGAGTGGGATGTACACAGCTCATCCCAACTTAGTCTCTCAAGCTTTACCCATTCCTTTTTTATCGTATAACGAAGCTATGGAACTCTCTCATTTTGGAGCAAAAGTAATCTTCCCTCCTACGCTTCAACCCCTGGTAGAAAAAGAAATTCCCATCCTTATAAAAAACACCTTTGACGCTGCTGCTCAAGGAACAAAAATCAATAAAAAAGGAACTTCAGAAGGTGGAAATGGCACGGTGGTGAAAGGGGTTAGTCATATTGAAAATGTTGCGTTGATCAATCTTGAAGGAAGTGGAATGATCGGAATTCCTGGGTTTTCGAAACGTTTATTCGAATGCTTATCAAAAAAGAAAATCAACATCATCATGATTACTCAAGCCTCCTCGGAACATTCCATCTGTATTGGACTCCGCTCTGAAGATGCTAAGGATGCAAAAAAAGCTATTGATACTGAATTTGAATTTGAAATCAGTCTTTCAAGAGTCGAACCCGCACTTGTTGAAATGAATATGACCAACATTGCTGTGGTTGGGGACAACATGAAAAAACACCAAGGAATTAGCGGGAAGTTGTTCAGTAGTTTAGGTTCCAATAACATCAATATTCGCGCAATAGCTCAGGGAGCTTCAGAACGTAATATTTCCATTATTATTGATGAAAGAAACACTCAAAAAGCACTTAACTCCATTCACGAATGCTTTTTTGAAACACAAACAAAAGAACTCAATCTTTTTATTACAGGAGTTGGTAATGTGGGGGGTAAGTTGTTGGAACAAATCAATCAACAACAAGCCTATCTTTTGGAACACCTTCGTTTAAAGGTTCGTGTCATTGCGCTTGCTAATTCTAGAAAAATGTTATTGAGTGATGTTCCTTTAGATCTTGAAAACTGGAGGGAGTTATTGGATCAAAGTAAACAGACTTCTGATCGGGAATCTTTTTTTAATCATATCAAATCCCTAAATCTCAGAAACAGCATCTTTGTTGACAACACAGCTAACGAGGAAATTGCTGGTGAATACAATCGCTATTTAGAACACAATATTGGAGTTGTAACCTGTAATAAAATTGCTTGTGCAAGTTCACTTTCCAACTACAAAGAATTAAAAAGAACTGCTCGTAAATTTGGCACTCCTTTTCTTTTTGAAACGAATGTCGGTGCTGGTTTGCCAGTTATTGACACGCTAAACAATCTAATTGCCTCTGGGGATGTCATTCATAAAATTCAAGCCATCCTCTCTGGAAGTTTGAATTTTATTTTTAACAATTTCACTTCCTCGACTACTTTTGCAAGTATTGTTCAGGCTGCCCAAAAGGAGGGCTATACAGAACCTGATCCAAAAATTGATCTAAGCGGTGTGGACGTAGCACGTAAAATCCTTATTTTGGCAAGGGAAAGCGGTTTTGAGGAAGAATTAGCCTCTATTGATAACAAATCGTTTTTACCTCAAGAAGTTTTAGACACTAAGAACAATGAAGCTTTTTTTAAAGCCCTTGAAAAACACGAATCTCATTTTCAAACCCTTTTAGCAAAAGCTTCTGAAAAAAATTGTCGCCTAAAATATGTTGCTCAATTAGAAAACGGTAAAGCTAGCGTAGGGCTTCAAGAGATTGACCCCTCACATGATTTTTACAATCTAGAAGGTAGTGACAACATTATTTTGTTTTACACCAACCGCTATAAAAATCAACCTTTAATCGTAAAGGGTGCAGGTGCAGGTGCAGAAGTTACCGCAGGAGGGATTTTTGGGGATATCATACGAATTGGCAAAGGATAAAAAGCATGAATGAAATTAATATTTTTTCTCCAGCCAGCGTAGCAAATGTTTCTTGTGGATTTGATGTACTAGGCTTTTGCCTCGATAGTGTTGGAGATTTTATGCGAATTTCTAAGACTTCTTCCCCTGGTGTGACCATAGGAACTGTGACGGGACAAAAACTCCCCACAGACCCTTTAGAAAATGTAGCTAGTGTTGCGGGTCTTGCCCTAGTCAATGAAATTGGCTGTAAAGAGGGATTTCGAATTGATATTGACAAAAAAATAAAACCAGGAAGTGGAATTGGAAGTAGTGCTGCCAGTGCAGCGGGTGCTGTTTTTGGCATCAATGAACTTTTAGGAGCTCCATACACACGTAATGAACTTATCCGCTTTGCAATGGCCGGTGAAGCCCTTGCAAGTGGCGCAGCTCATGCCGATAATCTTGCTCCTGTACTCTTAGGGGGATTTACCTTAGTGAGAAGTAATGCCACTTTAGATGTCATTAAGCTTCCTAATCCCAAGGAATTGGTTGCAACGGTAATTCATCCGCGAATAGAATTGAAAACCCTTCATTCAAGAGCCATATTAAAAGCTACCATCCCACTTAACAAAGCCGTAGAGCAATGGGGGAATTTAGGTGCATTTGTAAGTGCATTATATACAGAAGATTACGACCTACTCTCCAGAAGCATGGAAGATAAAGTCATTGAGCCTTATAGGTCTATGCTCATTCCTAAATTTAACGAAGTACGACAGGCTGCATTGAATGCAGGTGCATTAGGAAGTGGAATATCCGGGTCAGGACCCTCAATTTACGCCTTATCGAGAGGTAAAAAAACTGCTGAAGCTGTGGGTAAGGCTATGGAAATCCATT
>JAFMCA010000016.1 GCA_017858055.1 Flavobacteriaceae bacterium | reverse complement strand
GAGGCTGCCGCACGATCCCCAGTCAGGATATTCCCCCAGTTCCCCTGCATATCGATGAGGAGTTCTTTTTGGCCGATTTGAACCATGGCGTCCCCGATACTAGCATCTCCATGCGGGTGGTATTGCATCGTATGACCTACAATATTCGCTACTTTATTGTAACGACCATCATCTAAATCTTTCATGGAATGCAAGATCCTGCGTTGTACGGGTTTTAGTCCGTCTTCAATGGCGGGTACTGCTCGCTCTAAAATTACATAAGAAGCATAATCCAAGAACCAGTCCTTGTACATGCCCGTGACACGAACTAACGAGTCCCCTGAAGTATCTTCCGATATGCTTGAATCTTTGAATTCTTCCATAAAGCAGCTAATTTACTATATCGACCTAAGAATGCATCGGAAAAAACAATGAAGAAATTAACAAATTGACGTTGAGAAGTCTTTTTTTTAGTACCAAAGCAAAAGGAAAGAATTTGTTACGAACAACACCTTTACCTCATCTATTACACCTCTGCAGCTTCCTCCAACAAATCCAATTCAACTTTTAAATTTTCAATGATGAAGTTCTGTCGGTCTGGGGTGTTTTTTCCCATGTAAAACTCCAAAAGTTGATCGATGGTTGTGGTTTTATCCAACATTACAGGATCCAATCGAATGTCTTCCCCGATAAAATATTTAAATTCATCCGGAGAGATCTCCCCTAGCCCCTTAAAACGGGTTATTTCAGGTTTTCCGTTCAATTTTTGTATGGCTTCACGACGTTCTTGCTCACTGTAGCAATAAAAAGTTTGCTTTTTGTCTCGTACCCTAAAAAGGGGGGTTTGAAGAATATACAAATGTCCTTCCTTGATCAATTCAGGAAAAAACTGCAAAAAGAAAGTAATCAGCAAAAGCCGTATGTGCATACCATCTACATCAGCATCTGTGGCAATAACTATGTTATTGTACCTTAATTCTTCCAAACCATCCTCGATATTTAATGCGGCTTGTAGCAAATTAAACTCCTCATTTTCGTAAACAATCTTCTTGGACATGCCATAACTGTTGAGGGGCTTCCCTCTGAGGCTAAACACGGCTTGGGTATTTACATCCCTAGATTTGGTAATAGAACCACTTGCGGAATCTCCCTCGGTAATGAATAAAGTTGAGTCCAGTCTTCGATCCTTTTTGAGATCGTGAAGATGTACTCTACAATCACGCAATTTTTTATTGTGTAGGCTTGCTTTTTTTGCACGTTCCCGAGCTAACTTTCTTATCCCCGAAAGTTCCTTTCGCTCTCGCTCAGCCTGAATGATTTTTTTCTGAATACTCTCTGCAACCTGAGGATTTTTGTGTAAATAATTATCTAACTGGGTGCATAAAAAATCAATGATATAGGTGCGGACAGATGGCAATCCGTCACCCATCTCTGTCGATCCCAATTTAGTTTTGGTCTGCGATTCAAAGACAGGCTCCATAACCTTAATACTAACCGCTGAAATAACAGATTTCCGAATGTCCGATGCTTCGTAATTTTTACCAAAATGATCTCTTATGGTTTTTACAAGTCCTTCTCTAAATGCAGATTGATGCGTTCCTCCTTGGGTTGTGTGTTGTCCGTTAACAAATGACTGGTATTCTTCACTGTATTGCGTTTTACTGTGGGTTAATGCCACTTCAATATCCTCTCCTTTAATATGGATGATTGGATACAGCAGGTCGGAGGGATTGGTATAGTCCGTAAGTAAGTCTTTTAACCCGTTTTCAGAAAAGAATTTTTCCCCGTTAAGTTCTATGGTCAAACCTGGATTAAGATATACGTAATTCTTAATCATGCGTTCCACATACTCCAAACGGTATTTATAGTTTTTGAAGATGGTGACATCAGGAATAAACTCCACTTTTGTACCTCTACGTCTTGAAGATTCTTGAACAGGAGAATCCTCTACAAGGTCGCCAAAGTTGAAGGTTGCTTTTTTGCTTTGTTTATCTCGAGTAGATTCAACAATAAAGCTAGACGAAAGGGCGTTTACTGCTTTGGTTCCGACCCCATTCAAGCCTACCGATTTCTTGAAGGCTCTGGAATCGTATTTCCCACCGGTATTCATTTTAGAAACAACATCAACCACTTTCCCTAAGGGAATTCCACGTCCAAAATCTCGAACGCGAACCACATTTTCTTTGATGGTAATTTCAATGGTTTTTCCTGCACCCATTACATATTCATCGATACAGTTGTCGAGTACTTCCTTAAGAAGTATATAAATACCATCATCTGGTGAGGATCCATCTCCCAATTTTCCAATATACATCCCAGGACGCATTCGGATGTGCTCCTTCCAATCAAGAGAACGAATATTGTCTTCGGTATAGGTTGTTGGTTGTTCCATGGTATCTTCAGCTAAAATACTTATTGCATTTGGAAACAAGATGGATTTCATGTTCAAGAAATCAACAATTCTGGATTTTTTTTTGTTAAAAAGTTATATTTTAGAGCAGTTACAAATACATCCCTTTGAAACAAACCCTTTTTTATTAATCAACAACAATTCTAATGGAATCTCCTTCTATTCAAAACACTACAGGACCTTTATTACACGTGGTTTTCTTTTGGCTTAAAGAACCGGACAACAAACAGCACCGATCTCAGTTTGAAACTGCAATCAAAAAGCTCATCCAGACCAACCCTCAAGCTATTGCAAATCATCTCGGATGTCCTGCCGCTTCGGAGAAGAGAGAGGTGGTTGATAATTCGTTTACCTATTGTTATACAATGAGTTTTCCTGATTTGGAGGCACAAAACACGTATCAAACCGATCCAACTCACAATTTGTTCATCGAGGAAGCAGCTCACCTGTGGGAACGAGTTATTGTTCATGATTCCATAGCGATTTAACTTTATAAAATTTCATACTCATGAGAACCGTAGTATATATTTCCTTATTCGCCCTAATTTTCACTCAATGTCAAAAACCAGACCCTATTGGAACCCGTTGGTCGGAAGCTAAAGCCTGGGAATGGCAAAAAGAACAGGGCTGGATGGCAGGAGCGAATTTCAATCCAAGTACTGCAATTAACCAATTGGAATTTTTTCAAGAATCAACCTTTGACAGGGAAACTATTGACCGTGAATTGGCATGGTCGGCAGAATTGGGAATGAAAATACATCGAGTTTACCTACACAATTTATTGTGGGATCAAGATTCTTTGGGTTTTTTGAGTCGTGTAGATGAATTTCTAACGTTGGCAAACAAACACAACATCAAAACAATGCTTGTTCTTTTAGACGATGTATGGCATCCAATTCCTAAACTAGGAACGCAACCCGACCCTATTCCTTTTGTTCATAATTCGGGCTGGGTGCAAGCTCCTGGAGCTGCAATTTTAGGGGATTCTTTACGTCATCATGAGCTGAAAAATTACATAAAAGGCGTGATGGGTCGTTTTGCGAACGATACACGTGTTGTTGCTTGGGATTTGTACAACGAACCCGACAATGTTGCAAATCAACCAGGACGGGCAGAAATTGAAATAAAAGACAAATACACCTTTGCCTTTTCCCTACTAAAAAAAGTAATGCGATGGGCACGAGAAGTAAATCCTTCCCAACCGCTAACGGTTGGTTTATGGCAAGGAAACCACAAATTGTGGGGTACTCCAGGGGCTTTACGACCGCTTGAACGATTTATGGTGGAAAACTCCGATGTGATTTCCTTTCATGCCTATGATGAACCTGAAATCGTCAAAGAGAAAATTGTAGAACTCAAAAAATACAACCGTCCGCTGTTGTGTACCGAATATATGGCTCGAACAAATGGCAGTACATTTGAAAAGATCCTTCCCATTTTAAAGGAAAATCAAATTCATGCGATCAACTGGGGATTTGTATCTGGAAAAACGAACACCATATTTCCCTGGTCTTCTTGGAATACACCCTTTGATTCCATACCAAAAATTTGGTTTCACGATGTGTATCGAACAGATAAAACACCATTTTCAGAGCAAGAAATTGAATTTTTAAAGCAGGAGCTACTTCCTTAACTACTTGTTATTTGCTTTATTAGTTTAACGCATTTTGAGCTTGTCGAAAGTTATCGATAGCAACAAAGTAATCGGGGTCTTCCAAAACATTAACGACACAGATTTTCTCTGCTTTCTTGATTAATTTTACACAATCAGGAGAAAGATGTCTCAAATGTATGTTTTTACCGTTTTTAAGGTAGCGTTCCGTCAGTTTATTGATACACTCTATCGCCGACTGATCAACAATCCTCGATTCTTTAAAGTCGATGATGACTTCCTCTGGATCGTTCTGCACATCGAATTTTGTGTTGAATAATTCAATACATCCAAAAAAGAGCGGACCGAAGATTTCGTAATGTTTTACCCCAAATTCGTCCACGTATTTTCGAGCCCGAATACGCTTTGCGTTTTCCCATGCAAATACCAAGGACGAAACGATTACTCCAGACAAAACAGCAACCGCAAGATCGAAAATCACGGTAAGAACCGTCACGATTAAGATCACAATAACATCAGGTTTCGGTACTTTATTAACCACTTTAAAGGTACTCCAGGCAAAGGTCCCGATTACAACCATGAACATCACCCCTACCAGTGCAGCAATGGGAACCTGTTCAATTAAATTGGAGCCAAACAAAATAAAGCCGAGTAAGGCAAGCGCTGCAGTTATTCCAGATAGTCTTCCTCTACCCCCAGATTTGATGTTAATAATGCTCTGGCCGATCATTGCACAGCCTCCCATCCCTCCAAAGAAACCGTTGATTGTATTTGCAGCTCCTTGGGCAATGCATTCCCGATTTCCATTGCCGTGAGAGTCGGTAAGTTCGTCTATGAGATATAAGGTCATTAACGACTCAATTAATCCAATTGCCGCCAAGATAAAGGCATAGGGTAAGATAAATTGAAAGGTTTCTAGAGTAAACGCTACTGTAGGGAAGTGAAACATGGGCAAACCTGCTTGAATACCATCTCCTCCGTTGGATTGAATAAAAGATCGAACGGTCTCGGTTTCCACTCCACCAAAAATCACAATCACGGAAACAACGACGATGGCAGTTAAAGCAGCAGGAATTTTATTAGTGAATCGTGGTAAAACGTAAATGATAAACATCGTAGTTAGAACCAGTCCTATCATCACATACAAAGGATTTCCCTCCAGCCATTCTCCTTGCCTCTTAAACATACCTAACTGAGAAGTGAAAATAACGATTGCCAGACCATTTACAAATCCCATCATAACAGGATGCGGGATCATACGAACAAATTTCCCCAAGCGAAAAATACCTGCTAATATTTGAAAAACTCCAGCAAGAATCAGGGTAATGAACAAATATTGTAAACCCATACTTTCTGATCCCCCCAAGGTGTTTCCTTGCTGAACCAAATGAACCATGACTACGGCCATGGCCCCTGTTGCCCCTGAAATCATTCCTGGTCTTCCCCCAAATATAGAAGTAATCAAACCCATCATAAAAGCACCGTATAGACCAACGATAGGAGAAACTCCTGCTACGAAAGCAAAAGCAACTGCCTCAGGCACTAGTGCTAGGGCAACAGTAATTCCAGATAAAATGTCGTTTTTTAGGCTTCCACCTGTAGATTTGTCAATGAGTTGAAAAGGTTTCAAACGCAGTTTTTTTAAATTAAGCTGCAAAAGTAAGGGGATTGAATGGACTGACCCGAGCTGATCCAAAGTTTTTGCATTAGGGCAAAGAAGTCGTGGACTTGGCAATCAAATAAATTGCACCCCAATAAGCTCCCAAAATGAATATTCCTGAGAAAGGAATAGGAACATAAAATTTATTAATTGCCAATAGCGTGTCTGATACCATAAACAGCGATACTCCAACGCCTATATTCTTGAGGTTTTTCGTTTTTGAATTTAACGCAAGTCCCCAACCCTGCCAACTCATCAAAACAATAACCGTCATGTAGAGCACGACAGGAAGCAAAAGTTCGTTCAACTTCTTTTGAATCAACACACAAAGGGAAGCTGCAACGATTACTAATAAAAGTCCAAGAATAAGATTTTTATGCCATCCCTGCTTTTTTACAAAAGCAAACAGAAAAAACAAATGCCCTATCAAAAAAGCACTTAATCCAAAAACGAAATACGATTCAAAAAGCAAAAAGGTATCCCCCAAAAGACAAAACAGTAAACCTATGACAATAGGCTTTGCATAAGCTTTTTCAGAGGGAGCTTTGAATAGAATAGGGAGGAAAAGAATTAAAAAACTAGTAAGGGGTTTGAAAAGTAAAAATCCAATGGAATTTATGCTGTCCAGAAGGATAGCTATCCCTGCTGAAACTAGAATGAGGGATTGAAATCTTATGAAATTCATAGGGATCCCCTTTGCCTGAACTATACGTTAAATCGAAAATGCATTACATCCCCATCGTGTACGATATATTCCTTGCCCTCTACACGCATTTTTCCAACTTCTTTTACTTTGGCTTCGGAACCGTATTCTACATAATGATCGTAACTAATGACTTCTGCCCGAATGAAACCTTTTTCAAAATCCGTATGAATCACGCCAGCAGCTTGGGGTGCTGTTGCACCTACAGGGACCGTCCAAGCACGAACTTCTTTTTCTCCAGCAGTGAAATACGTTTGCTGATTGAGAAGCTTATAGGCCGCGCGAATCAATTTTGCTGCTCCTGCTTCTTCAAGTCCTAAGTCCTCTAAAAATAGTTTGCGTTCTTCAAAACTATCTAATTCATTGATGTCTGCCTCTATACTTACTGCAAGAATTAACAATCCTGCTGCTTCGTCAGCAACAAAGGTTTTGACTTTTTCAACATAGGCATTTCCTGTTTTTGCTGCACCTTCATCCACATTGCAAACATAAAGTACGGGTTTGTCAGTTATCAACTGCAATGGCTTAATAAATTGATTCCGATCTTCTTGTTTGAACTCCAGGCTTCTCACGTTTTTGGCTTGCTCAAGGGCCAACTTCAAGTTGTCTAATATCTCTTTTTCTTTTGCGGCCTCTTTATTTCCTGTACGTGCAGCACGGCTTACTTTTTCTAATTTCTTCTCGACCGTTTCTAGGTCTTTCAATTGAAGTTCTATATCAATTGTTTCTTTATCTCTTATGGGATCTACTGATCCGTCCACATGGACAATATTGTCGTTATCAAAACATCGCAAAACATGTAAAATTGCGTCTGTTTCACGGATATTGGCTAAAAATTGATTTCCTAAACCCTCTCCTTTACTCGCGCCTTTCACTAAACCAGCAATATCAACGATTTCAACAGTAGCAGGAACTACTCGCTCTGGCTTGACTAATTCTTCCAATTTTTCTAATCTGGAATCTGGAACGTTTACCACTCCGATATTGGGTTCTATCGTGCAAAAAGGAAAATTTGCGCTTTGAGCCTTGGCATTGGAAAGACAATTAAACAAGGTTGATTTTCCAACGTTGGGTAAACCTACAATTCCTGCTCTCATAATGAATAATTTTCGGCAAAAGTAATCTTTCTTTTACATTTGAATTTACGAAACAAAAAAGATTACTAGATTTAGTCGTATGAAAAATAAATATTTAATTATTCATGCAGACGATGCTGGCATGGCATGGTCTGAAAATAAAGCCACTCAAATAGGTCTTTTGGAAGGCTCCATCTCCTCAGTAAGCCTAATGGTTCCTTGTCCGTGGTTTTATGAAATGGCTCAATTTTGTCTCCAACATCCAGAGGTTGATTACGGTATTCATCTTACACTTACTGGGGAGTGGAAAACCTACCCGTTCCGACCTTGTTCTCCAGCTACAGAAATTCCTTCTCTTGTTGATCCCAATGGCTATTTTTATGGAAAACGAGAGCCTATTCGAGATTCCGCAAAAATTGAAGAGGTTCGCAAGGAATTAAAAAATCAAATTGACTTTGCCCTGTCTTTAGGGCTAAAACCAACACATCTGGATTCGCACATGTACACCTTGGGTATTCGACAAGATCTGATTGATTTATATATTGAACTGGGAAAAGAATACCATTTGCCTATATTACTCAGCAAAAGTCTCATTTCCTATACTGGAGAATCTCCCAGTAACTTTAGAGTCCCTGAAAAAGGGTGTATCGAAAATGTTTTTATGGCATCTTACCAGGAATTTGAAAATGGTGGACTACCTCAATTTTATGATCGCCTGTTGGACTCTTTAGGGGATGGAATTTCGATTTTATTGATTCATCCGGCTTTAGCTAGCGCTGAAATGCAACAAATAACTATAGATCATCCAAATTTTGGCGATGAATGGCGAGCTCAGGACGCGACGTATTTTAGTAGTGCCCATTGCAAAAGGAAGCTAGAGGAAAATAACATTCAATTGATCAATTGGAGAAGCCCAGAAATTCTCAATCTTTTGAATGCATAAATCGTTGTTTGCTAAGTAAGGTTTCTTCGGACTCTACGTGGTTTTCATCCGGCACACAACAATCAACAGGACAAACTGCAGCACATTGAGGTTCCTCATGAAATCCTTTGCATTCGGTACATTTATCAGGAACTATGAAGTAGTATTCATCAGAAACAGGCTCTTGAAAAATCTCTGCATTGACCTGTTTGCCATTGGGTAAAACAACTTCACCAGTGAGTGAGGTGCCATCTTGATATCGCCAATCCTCTGCGCCTTCGTAAATCGCAGTGTTGGGGCATTCTGGTTCACAGGCTCCGCAATTGATACATTCGTCAGTAATGATTATAGCCATAGCAGTTTTTCTTTCCTTACATTTGTGCAAAAATAAGACCTTCCACTATACTGAACAAAGAAATGACGTCAAACTTAAAACACCTTGAAGCCCTTATCAAACTCGGTGATTATTTGCGTCATTTTAACGGTGAAGAAAAAAAATACCAACCCCTAATTGAGGCTATTGCGAAAGCTAAAATTGCCAATTCTTGGTTTACTCAAGAGACTGTCCATAAAGCGATAAAAGACTGGGGGAATGCCTTAATTGAAAACCGAATCGTTCAATGGCTGAACGCCTATACTATAACCTCCAAAACCCGACCAAAACAAGTTGCGATCATCTTGGCGGGGAATATTCCAATGGTAGGCTTTCATGATTTAATTTGTGTTTGGCTCAGTGGTCATCACGCAATAGTAAAATGTGCCTCCAAAGACACTTACCTCCTCCCCTTCATGACTCAGTTTTTAGAGCAGGAATCAGGAGAAACCTGTTTTCAATACACAACAGAACCCTTTAAAAAATTCGACGCAGTTATTGCCACAGGATCAAATAATTCAGGTCGATATTTTGAACATTATTTTGGTACTTACCCACATATCATTAGAAAAAACAGAAATGGTGTCGCCGTGCTGGAGGGAACAGAAAGCAAAGAGGATTTCTTAAACTTAGGAAATGATATTATGCAATATTTTGGATTGGGATGTCGTAACGTTTCAAAAGTTTACCTTCCCGAAAGCTTTGATTTGGACCTTCTTTTTGGAGGGCTTTATCCTCATGCAGAAGTCATTCAACACGCCAAATATGCCAACAACTATGACTACAATAAAGCGGTGTTTTTAATGAGTGAATTTGATTTTCTAGAAAATGGATTTTTTATGCTCAAAAAAGACCCCTCGTTTAGTGCACCCATTGCTTGTCTTCACTACGAATATTATCAAAATATAGAGGACTTAACAAAAGAACTCCAGGAAAAATCCGAACAAATTCAATGCATCGTCTCCAACAGGAGTATTCCCAATGCAATCCCATTTGGAAAAGCACAACAACCTGAGTTAAACGACTATGCCGACGGCATCGATACACTCGCATTTTTAGAGTCCTTGTAAACTGTTCCTGGATAGTTTTTACAAATTGAAAATCCTTGTCTTCTACTCTTATTTGTATTTGCTTTACTTACTGTTAACAACTCCACAAAAAAAAACACTTGTAAATACCCTAGAATTTATCGGGGAATCACAATATTTGCATTTTAAAAATTGAAATAATTCTTCAAAATTGGCTATGAAACTCCACAACTTTAGTGCAGGACCTTCTATTCTACCACAAGAAGTAATGCTACAAGCCGCAGAGGCAGTAAAAGAACTCGATTCTTCTAAACTCTCTTTAATTGAAATCTCGCATCGCAGTAAAGCCTTTATTCAAATTATGGATGAAGCTTGTGCATTAGCATTAAAATTGACCGGTTTAGAAAATAAAGGCTATAAAGCAATATTCCTTCAAGGGGGAGCAAGTCTTCAGTTTTTGATGACAGCATATAATTTATTAGAAAAAAAGGCAGGTTACCTCAACACAGGAACTTGGTCGAACAAGGCCATGAAAGAAGCAAAGCTTTTTGGTGAAGTCCTCGAAATAGCCAGTTCCAAAGATCAGAATTACAACTATATCCCAAAAGGGTATGACATCCCCACAGATTTAGATTACCTTCATTTAACAACCAACAATACCATTTTTGGAACACAGTACAAAGACATTCCACAAACCAGTGTCCCTTTGGTTGCAGACATGAGTTCAGATATTTTCTCAAGAGCTTTGGACTATTCAAAATTTGATCTTTTTTATGCTGGAGCTCAAAAAAATATGGGCCCTGCAGGTACCACCCTTGTAATCATCAAAGATTCTTTACTTGGGAAAGTAAGTCGTGTGATTCCTTCGATGTTGAGCTATCAAGTGCATATTGACGGTGAAAGCATGTTCAATACCCCACCTGTGTTTGCAGTATATACATCCATGCTCACCTTGCGTTGGATTGATGCTCAAGGAGGTATAGCCGCTTTAGGAGAAAAAAATGCAATCAAAGCCACCTTGCTTTACGGTGAAATTGATCGCAACTCCCTATTCGTAGGGTTTGCCAACAAAGAAGACCGAAGTGATATGAACGCTACGTTCAATTTAAAAGATCCCAATCTTACAGCAGCATTCGATGCTCTTTGTGAAGCTGCTGGAATCAGTGGTTTGAAAGGTCACCGATCTGTTGGTGGCTACAGAGCCTCAATGTATAATGCACTATCGATTGAAAGTGTAGAGACTTTAGTGAATTGTATGCAAATCCTAGAGGAACAACAATAAGTGATCAAAAAATTAAATATATAGAAAATGAAAATATTAGCTAACGATGGAATTTCTCAATCTGGAATTGATGCCCTAACCGCAAGTGGTTTTGAAATTATTACGGTTAACGTAGCTCAAGAACAATTGGCAGATTACATCAATTCAAACAATATTTCTGGCTTACTTGTTCGGAGTGCCACTACTGCTAGAAAAGAATTAATTGATCGCTGTCCTAATTTAAAACTTATTGGTCGAGGTGGTGTTGGAATGGACAATATAGATGTAGAATACGCTAAATCAAAAGGGTTGCATGTAATTAACACCCCTGCATCTTCCTCAGCTTCCGTTGCAGAATTGGTTTTTGCTCATTTATACGGAGGAGTTCGTTTCCTGTATGATTCGAATCGAAACATGCCTTTAGAGGGAGAAACAAACTTCAAAGGTTTGAAAAAGGCTTATGCTAATGGAGTCGAATTAAGAGGAAAAACCTTAGGTATTATCGGTTTCGGTCGAATTGGACAAGAAGTTGCTAAAATCGGTCTAGGAGTGGGGATGAAGGTGATCGCAACAGATAAGTTTATCGACAAAGCTACTGTTACCGTTTCTTTGTATTCTGGTGCTTCCGTTTCAGAAGAAATCGTAACTCAAGATATGGATAGCGTCCTTTCAGAATCAGACTTTATTAGTCTGCACGTTCCTGCACAAAAGGAATACGTCATCGATCATGCGGCACTAGCCAAAATGAAGAAAGGTGCAGTACTGGTCAATGCAGCTCGTGGGGGTGTTGTTGACGAGGTCGCGCTGATAAATGCCCTAGATTCTGGTCAGCTTTCCTTTGCTGCTCTAGATACTTTTGAAAATGAACCGAAGCCCGAAATTAAGTTGCTTATGCACGATAAAATATCGTTAACTCCTCATATCGGAGCAGCAACATTAGAGGCACAAGATCGCATTGGGGAAGAACTTGCAAGTCAAATCGCAACCTTACTTAAATAAGCAAATTTGTATTTTGATCGTTTAAAGAATAAATGGAAAATCACTTCTAATTTTCAATTGGTAGTGATTTTCATTGTTTTTGGAATTACGGGGTCCATGAGTGTACGTGTTGCAAAACCAATTCTCAATTTTTTTCATCTTTACCCCGATACCTTCCAAAATATCATAGGAGGTAAATTTCTATATTGGATTATCCGCATTTTAATTGTATTCCCGGTTTACCAAGTTTTACTTTTATTTTTTGGCACCTTGTTTTTACAATTCCGATTTTTTTGGAATTTTGAAAAAAAGATCCTCAGCCGTATGGGATTAAAACGGTTTTTTAAGGAGCAGGATTAAGATAATCTTGAGCTAATCAATTTTAAAAATTCATTTCGAGTATCTGTATCCTTAAAAGCTCCTCTAAATCCTGATGTGGTTGTGTTGGAGTTTTGTTTTTGAACCCCACGCATCATCATACACATGTGAGAAGCCTCAATAACCACGGCAACCCCATTGGGCTGAAGCGTGTCGTTGATACAATCCAAGATTTGTTCTGTTAGGCGTTCTTGCACTTGTAGTCGTCGAGCGAAAACATCAACAACTCGCGGAATTTTGCTCAGTCCTACGATATGCCCGTTGGGTATATAAGCAATATGAGCCTTTCCAAAAAACGGCAACATATGATGTTCACATAAGGAATACAATTCGATATCTTTAACAATGACCATTTCATTATAGGTCTCCTCAAACATAGCGCTCTGAAGAATTTGCTTGGGATCTTGTTCATACCCTTCGGTCAGAAATTTCATCGCTTTGGCAGCTCGTTCCGGAGTTTTGAGCAACCCTTCACGAAGTTTATCTTCACCCAATAGATGAATGATGTCTTCGTAATTTTTTTTGATCTCATCTGAAATTGGAAAGGTTTCTATGTCGAAATTATCGTTCATAAGCTGTGTTTAAATAATTAGAAAAATAGTGTTTTAGCTTCTCCATCTTTGGATGGATACTATAGACGCAATAGGGCTGCTCTTTGTTTTGATTATAATAATCGTGATGCTCGGCTTCAGCCTCGTAAAAGGGTGTGGCTTCTTTTATTTCAGTTACAATCTTTTGGTCAAAAACAGCTTCCGTTTCCAGTTGGTCGATTACGAATTGAGCAATTCCTTTTTGTTCGTCCTCTGTATAATAAATCCCTGATCGATATTGAGTACCTATATCGTTTCCTTGACGGTTGAGCGTTGTCGGATCATGAGTATTGAAAAAGATTAAGAGTAAATCGGTAAGTTGTACTTGTGTAGTGTCATAGCGAACAGAAATTGCCTCTGTATGTCCCGTTCTTCCTGTACAAACCTCTCGATAGGCTGGATTTTTGATCGTTCCATCGATGTATCCAGGAATAACCTCAACTACTCCTTTAATTTCTTTAAATACAGCCTCTGTACACCAAAAACAACCACCCGCTAAATAAATAGTTTTGATCAACTTTAATTTTATATAGTTAAACAAATATAGCAATACGACTGGTTTAATCCAATTTTGTTGAAGCTAAATACGGAGATAATCCAATATTCTGTAGGGATACTAAACATTTGTTGAATCTCTTGAATTTGTATAAAAGGATGAAAATAAAAAGAATTAAATTTGAAGCTGCACATGAAACCATTATTAAAAGCTGTTCAGATTTCTAAAAACTTTGGGGACTTAAAGGTCTTAAATGCCATTGATCTTGAAATAGAAGCCAACGAAATTGTAACCATAGTAGGTCCCTCTGGAGCGGGTAAAACAACCCTACTTCATATATTAGGGACTTTAGATCGTCCCAATCCCAGTCCAAACAGTCATATTTATTTAAACGGAACAGACACTACCCAACTCAACGATAAGGCCTTGTCTCAATTCAGAAATCAAAATATGGGATTTATCTTCCAATTTCATGAACTTTTACCTGAGTTTACCGCTTTGGAAAACATCTGTTTACCCACATGGATAGGACAAACAGCGGCTGCAGAAGCGGAGGAAAAGGCAATGGGGCTTTTAAAACGCTTAGGAATAGAAAAAAGAGCAACACACAAACCCACCCAGCTCTCAGGAGGAGAGCAACAACGTGTGGCTGTTGCCAGGGCTTTAATAAATAATCCAAAAATTATTTTTGCGGACGAACCTAGTGGGAACTTGGATTCTGAAAATGCGGATCAGCTTCATGATTTATTTTTCGAATTACGAGAAGAACAACACTGTAGTTTTGTTATCGTTACGCACAATACGGATCTCGCCAAAAGAGCTGATCGAAGCATCCGTATCATCGATGGAGAAATCAAGCCGTGAACGCAATAGAACTTGAAGATTTTTTAAATTACAAGGCATCGACCTACGAGAATATTCGTTTTCTTGAGGACGATCCCATTCAAATTCCGCATACTTTTAAAAAAAAAGAAGATGTTGAAATTTCAGCTTTTCTTGTGGCCTCCATCGCCTGGGGAAATCGGAAAAGCATTATTAAAAGTGGTCAACGCATGATGAGCTTGATGGAAAATGACCCCTACCACTTTGTTCTCGATCACCGTGAAGCCGATTTAAAAGCATTGGATTCTTTTGTTCACCGAACATTTAACGGAAATGATTTGCGTTTTTTCATCAAAGCATTAAAACAACTATACCTCGTTCACGGAGGGCTGGAGGCTTCCTTTTCAAAAATACCCCTTGAGGAGCGATTGGAGCAAAACATCCATAACTTTAGGAACCTTTTTTTTGAAATGGACCATGAAAAGCGAACTCAAAAACATGTTGCAGATCCCTTACGGGGTTCTGCTGCGAAACGCATTAATATGTTTCTTCGCTGGATGGTTAGAAGTTCAAAAAATCATGTTGATTTTGGGATTTGGAAAACGCTTTCCAGTGCCCAACTCTCCTGCCCTTTGGATGTTCACAGCGGAAATGTTGCCCGGAGCTTAGGCCTCTTAAAACGAAAACAAAACGACCAAAAAGCCGTTCTTGAATTAGATACCAATTTAAGAAAATTGGATCCTAAGGATCCTGTCAAATATGATTTTGCGCTTTTTGGCCTTGGAGTTTTTGAAGGAATGAAATAATTTGGAAGGCTTCACAACACTTGTAAAGCTCCGATTAGAAAACTACCTTTAACTGAAATCCAACTAATGTTTAAAAACCTATTTAAAAACATCGGTCCTGGTCCCTTAGTCGCCGCGGCTTTTATAGGTCCGGGTACAGTTACGCTTTGTACTTTGGTAGGTGTTCGCTATGAGTTTGATTTATTGTGGGCCATCTTATTGTCTATCGCTGCTGCTATTGTGCTTCAAGGGATGGCTGTACGAATTGGCCTGATCGGTCAAAAAAGCATTATTGATGTCCTTCGAAGTGAAATAAAAACTCCTTGGATACAGAAATTCATTCTTATCCTTATTTTTAGTGCTATACTGATCGGAAATACGGCCTATGAAGCTGGAAATATTAGTGGTGCGGCTTTGGGTATAGAAACTCTTACGGGGTCCTTGATATGGAAAACTTCTTTTTTTAAGCTTAAGATTCTGCCCTTGTTTATTGGATTTAGCGCTGCATTTTTACTCTGGATCGGAACCTATAAAGCACTGGAACGAAGTCTCGTTTTTCTAGTTATTCTGATGAGTCTCTCTTTTTTAATTACAGCTTTTGCAACCGGTCCCTCGGTTTCCCAACTTTTTTCTGGTCTTTTTCGTTTTTCTACTCCTAAAGGAAGTTTGCTAAGTATTATTGGATTAGTAGGAACAACTATTGTTCCTTACAATTTATTTTTACACACAGAATTAGTTAGAGAAAAATGGTCCTCGAAAGCAGCATTGCCCTTTGCTTTAAAAGATATGGTTATCGCCTTAATTTTAGGCGGGATAATTTCCATGAGTGTCATTGTCACTGCTGCGGGTGTGGAGGTAATGGAAATCAACAATGCTGCTGATTTGGCATTAGGATTGGCTCCTGTTTTTGGGGAGGCTTCAAAATTTTTATTGTCCATAGGTCTCTTTGCCGCTGGAATAACGAGTTCCATTACCGCCCCTTTAGCTGCAGCCTATGTAGTTTGTGGCTGTTTTGGATGGAAAGCCGACTTAAAATCGAAAAGGTTTCGAAGAAGCTGGGCGTTCGTCATTTTTATTGGAACCCTCCTCGCCTCTACAGAGTTAAAATTCATTCTCATCATTCAATTTGCTCAAATTGCTAATGGTATTTTATTGCCAATTATCGCTGCCACTTTACTGTGGATTATGAATAAGGAAAGTGTTTTGGGGGAATTCAAATACACCCTTTTACAAACTCTTTTGGGCTTAGGAATTGTGATTATTTCCTTATTTTTAAGTGTGCGATCACTAGGATCAGTATTTCAACTTTTTTGATGAACATAAAATACACTATAAATGCAGATGTCGGAGAGGCAATAGGTGACGATCAAAGTCTTATGCCCCTTATCCAAGCCTGTAATATTGCCTGTGGAGCTCATGCAGGAAGTCCTGAGGAGATGCAAAAAACCATTCAACTTGCACAAACTTATCAGGTTCGAATAGGGGCTCATCCCTCCTATCCCGACCGTGAATATTTTGGGAGACGTTCACTAAAATTAACGCCTAAAGAACTCCAGAAAAGCATTGAAAATCAATTAATTGCACTTTTAAGGGAACTAAATTCAAATAAACTGCATCATATCAAGCCCCATGGGGCACTTTATCACGACAGCTCCAGGGATCGTAAAGTTGCTAAAACACTAATTGCCGCAGCTAAATCCCTTTGTCCCTCAGTTGTTTTTATAACAGCTCCTGGAAGTCTATTCGGTAAAATCGCAGAAAATAAAGGCTTTGAAATCTGGGAAGAAACTTTTTTAGATCGGGCCTATCAGGACGATGGACTCCTCGTTCCCAGAAATCAGCAAGGGGCTATACTTCAATCAACAGCTCAATTAAACGAACGTTTTTATAATTTGGTGGTGCACCAACGCATTAAAACCATCAGCAACCAATGGATTTCTGTTAAATCAGACACCATTTGTGTGCATGGAGATCATCCAAATGCATCACAAAACCTCAAATTTGTCTTGGAAAAATTTCAAGAAAGCAACACTTCAATCCATGATGCCTAAATTGGCTTTTCGCTTTTATTTAATGCAACCCCAAGTGGTGCTTTTGGAATGGGATTCAGAACCCAGCGAAGCTCTTTTGTGTTTACTTATCGCCTTTAAAAAAGAAATTTTACTCCATTCAGAGGATGTCATTCAAATTACCCAAGGGTATTGTTCACTGATGGTTTTTTATAAAAATAAAATAAACTCCCCCTCCAAATTCAAAGAAATCCTACAATCACTTTATGAGAATATCCCTCCCTTTGAAATTCAAAAAGGGAAACTTTGGAAAATTCCAGTTTATTATGGAAAAGAATTTGGCATTGACCTAGAAGTTTCCGCACAAAAACTACAAATGAGTGTAAAAGAACTCGTTAAAACTCACCATAGTGTTTGCTATCTAGTCTATTTTATTGGATTTCTTCCTGGATTCCTCTATCTCGATGGACTTCCAAAAATTTTGAACATTCCTAGAAAGTCCAAACCCTCACCCAAAGTTTCCCCGGGCAGTATCGGAATTGGGGGACAACAAACAGGAATATATCCACAGGAAAGTCCTGGAGGATGGCACATCATTGGAAGAACTCCTTATCCACTTTTTCAACCTTCTAAGAAGAGTCCCTGTTTTGCTCAAGCCGGAGATCAAATTGAATTTTATCCCATTACAAAATCGGAATACAAATCCATTGAGAAGGGCATCGCCTCAAAAACCTATAAAATAAAGTCTGTATGATTGAGGTACTCCATCCCGGGCTATACACTTCTATCCAAGACGAGGGTAGATTCGGTTTGCAATCCTGGGGTGTGCCCATTGGCGGTGCTATGGATAAAAATGCTATGCATTGGGCAAATAAATTATTGAACAACCCTTCCAACAGTGCTGTACTTGAAATGAGCTTTAAAGGACCCCAATTTCGATTTCACCAAGAAACTACCCTAGTTTTATGTGGCGCCTATATGGAACCCAAAATCAACGGCATTCCAATAGAAAACAATGTACCTGTTCACGTTCAAGAAAAAGACCTTTTGCAAATGGGTAACGCTCACAAGGGCTGCAGAACCTATATGGCAGTTGCAGGAGGAATCCAAGCCCCTGTGGTTCTTGGAAGTCAAAGTCAATGCAAGGGAATCACTTCCGAGACGGTGATCACTAAAAACAAGCTCATCCCCTACAATTCCTCCAGATTTATTCAAAAAAAAGGAGCACGTGTTCATCTCGAAAATTCTTACTCTGATACAAAAGAAATTAAGGTTTATAAAGGTCCTGAGTTTAATCTCCTTGACGCTGAAACCCAAAAACATCTTCATGAAAGCGGTTTTACCCTATCGGTTCATAATTCTAGAATGGCCTATATTCTTAAAGAAAAACTTAAATGCAGCCTTCCTTCTATGTGGACTTCACCAGTTCTTCCCGGTACGGTTCAATGTACTCCAAATGGGAACTTGATCGTGCTTATGCGAGATGCTCAAACCACTGGAGGTTATCCGAGAGTTCTTCAAGTCAGTGAGGACGGTCTGAATGTCTTGGCTCAAAAATCAACAAATGACACCTTTCATTTTTCGATTCTTCCACTTAATGAATAAGTCTCTCCCAGCTGACCTTTAATTTCAAAATTGTTTTTACTTTTGCATGGATCAGAACTACATGAAGATACTCTTTAAAAACGCAACCTTAATTCATGAAAAGAGTCCTTTTCACAATCAACAAAAGGACGTATTGGTTGTCGATGGTATCCTTACCCAAATTGATAATTTCATTGAAGAATCGGAGGCAACTGTAGTTGAATTGGAAGACCTTCACCTCTCTTCAGGTTGGTTTGATCCCTGTGTTTCCTTTGGAGAACCTGGTTACGAAGAACGAGAAACATTAGCCAACGGATTACTTACCGCTGCTAAAAGTGGCTTTACTCATATCGTACTGAATCCCGATACCCAACCCGTACTGGATTCCTTTACGGACGTAAGTCATCTTCTTCAAAAAAGTGAAAAGAACACCACCTCCCTTCATATTAGCGCTTCGCTTTCTGAAGTTTCTGCAGGCTCAAACATGGCCCCTTTATATGAAATGCATCAAGCTGGCGCGGTAGCTTTCGGTGATTTTAATCAAGTCATGAAAAACCCGAATCTCTTACGCATAGCATTAGACTACGTTAAGAGTTTTGATGGTCTAATTCAAGCTTATCCCTTAGACGGGACTTTAAATACTAACGGTCAAATGCACGAAGGTGTAGTAAGCACCCATTTAGGGCTTAAAGGAATTCCTCATATTGCCGAAACGGTCACTTTAGCCAGAGACCTTCAGCTTTTAGAATACACCCAGGGAAGAATGCATATTCCCTACATTTCCGCTGCAGCTAGTGTTGACCTAATTCGTGCCGCCAAGAAAAAAGGCTTGAAAGTCAGTTGTGCCGTCTCCATTGCTCATCTTCACGCATCTGAAGAAAATTTAATGGATTTTGACTCAGCCTTTAAGATTATTCCACCCTTACGCTCTTTAAAAGATCAACGCGCCCTTCGAGAGGGACTCTTAGATGGTACGATTGATGCGGTAACAAGTTTACATCAGCCCTTGAATCCAGAAATCAAAGATTTAGAATTTGTTCACTCTAAAGAGGGAAGTATAGGATTGGAAGCTGCCTTTGGAATTCTCTTGAATTATTTCCCCTTGGATAAAACCATTGCTTTTTTAACCCGAGGAAAATCCATTTTTAAAATTCAAGATTCAGGTTTCCAAATCGGAACACCAGCAGACCTAACCTGCTTCAGTCCAAAGGGAAATAAAAAATTCACAAAAGAACAAATCTATTCCTCTTCAAAAAACTCTCTGTTTCTAGGTAGTACGGTAAAAGGGAACGTTTATGGTTGCCTGAGAGGAAATTCGATACAACTTAATTCTTAATTCAACTATGCTTGAATATCGCATCCAGCATGCCGTAAATTCCACCAAAGAAAAAAATCCAGCACTATTTTTAATCCATGGTTATGGCAGTCATGCAGATGATTTATTCAGTTTTGCACCTTATCTACCCAAAAATCATACGATTATAGCCTTACAAGCTCCTTTAGCCCTTGGACCAAATAGCTATGCTTGGTATCCGTTGCAAATGGATCCTTCTGGTGGGGTTTCCTCTGAACTGGAAGACGCTTGGGCAGCAGTTCATTTGATTGTTGAAACCCTTGAGGAATTGACCCGCTTGCATCATCTAGAAACAGAAGACATCAGTTTATTAGGATTTAGTCAGGGAGCCATATTGAGTTGGGCAATCGCTTTCCAATATCCTCATAAAATTAGAAGAATTATCGCCTTAAGTGGCTTACTCCACGAAAGTGTAAATACCAATGAAGCTCCAACTTTTTTAGCCTATGCAAGTCATGGAATTTACGACCAAGTTATACCAATCAGCCAGCCAAGAAATACGATCCTGCCATTGAGCAAAAAGTATGAAACTATCAGCTATCATGAGTTTGAGGATGGACATACAGTCTCTCAAGATAATTTCAAACAATTTGTAGCTTGGATCGAGAAGACCAATCTATAGGGGCATTACAATAGTTTTTATAGCGTTAAATTGAACCCCCTTTGTAGTTTTTTCATAAGTCAGAAAGGCTTGTCCCCAGTGTTCAATCCCCTTAAAACCTATCAGTATCCATTCCGCATTCACAAACTGTACCCGGTCAATTAGAAAACGTTCTCCTTTAGGAAGATCTTTAATCAAAGTATTTAACTCTTTTGGACTGTTATATTGCATCAATTCATTCTCAATCGACTCTTTAAATGGGAATGCCGCTTCATCTGTTTCCCAGGTGAAATATTTTTGAACTGAAAGAGATTGGTTTAGCTCAGCTAAAGAATCCTTTAAGCGGATTTGCAAACTGTTTTGGCTTTGAATTAATCGATCCTGATGATTTAATATTTTGTTGGTATTGATCAATTGAAAGAACAGAATAATACAAACAAAAAAAAAGAGATAGAGTACAATTTTGAATTTCATAGTTTTAATTGGAGGTGACGGTTAGGGTGTCGTAGGCTAAAAAAACATTTTTAGGAAGGTTCTTGCTCACCTCGTCATGAAAGCCCATGAGGTGACTGATATGTGTCAAATAAGCCCTTTTTGGATTAATCAAACGGATCAAACTTAAGGCTTCTTCCAAGTTTAAATGATTTGAATGGGGTTCAATACGTAATGCACTCAAAACCAAAACATCCAAATCGTGGAGCTTTTTTAGTTCACCAGTACTTATCGTTTTTACATCCGTCAAATAACAAAAGTTTAGGATACGGAAACCCAGAACGGGAAGGGTATTGTGGTAGACCTCGACGGGAATAACGGTCATCCCATCCAAAACAAAAGGGGTATGGGCATCTATTTGATGCTGTTGAACGTTAGGAGCGCCTGGGTATTTATTTTCATTAACAAAAATATAATCGAATCGATTCGATAAATTATCTAAAACATGTTGAGTGGCATATATGGGTATATCCCCCTGACGAAAAAAATAGGGGCGAATATCGTCTAACCCAGCTGTATGGTCTGCATGTTCATGGGTAAATAAAATTCCGTCCAAATGTGCGCAATTAACACGAAGCATTTGTTGTCTGAAATCGGGACCGCAATCGATGACTAAATTGGTGTCTCCCCACTGTATTAATACAGACACTCGAAGTCGCTTATCTTTTGGGTTTGTACTCAAACAAACTGGATGGGAACTTCCGATTACAGGAACTCCCTGAGATGTGCCAGTGCCTAAAAAATGGATTGTTAACATTTAAAACAAAGGTACTGATTTGCTTTTTAGGTATCATGGAACTTTGTATTTTTGAGGGAACATTTTCAAGAATGAGTATTACAATTTTAGGAGATCAAGGTTTCGACAACAAACCTTCCATAGAAGCCAAAGCGCTTCGAATAAATTTAAATAAGTACATCTACGGAACATTTGCCGAAATTGGAGCAGGACAAGAAGTGGCTCGTCACTTTTTTAAAGTGGGTGGATCCTCAGGAACCATTGCAAAAACAATTAGTGCTTACGATAAGAATTTTAGTGATACCATTTATGGTGAAGAAGCCGATGGAAGGTATGTAACAGAAACCCGCCTGGACAAAATGATGTCGCATGA
Source organism: Flavobacteriaceae bacterium (assembly GCA_017858055.1). Classification (GTDB taxonomy): domain Bacteria; phylum Bacteroidota; class Bacteroidia; order Flavobacteriales; family Flavobacteriaceae; genus MS024-2A. The sequence goes on along the minus strand of JAFMCA010000016.1, from coordinate 29,228 downwards.
AATGCGACTCTTAAAAAAACGGATCCCTAAAAAAGAACAGCCAAATAAAATGTTCTTTACTCTCGCAAACACGGTAGCGACCATTGATTTTGCTAAAAAATTCAAAGGGCACGGATGGATGGGGATTCGCTTCCAGACCGAGCCTGAAGGTGCTTATAATCAGATTGTACTTCATGTTCGATTTCACCAAACAGAGGCTCGACTTCAGCAAGAAGCCCTGGGATTCATGGGTGTCAATTTAGTTTACGGAGCTTTTTACAAACACGATGATCCTAAGAAACTTTTGCGTTACCTCTATGATAATATTGATACCGATGCTATAGAAATTGATACCATCAACTTTTCTGGTCCACAATTCAAATCGGTGGATAATCGTTTAATGAGCCTTCAACTCATTCGTAATGGCATGACAGAAGCCGTTATGTTTGATCCAGAAGGAAATAATATACTCCCAGCAAGGATTTTGTACAAAAAAAATATCCTTGCACTTAGAGGAAGTTTTCGGCCTGTAACTAAGGTCAACATTGATATGCTTGAAAAATCCTATGAGATTTTTACCAAAGAGCAAAATGTCGATGTAAGTAAAACCGAAGTTATTTTTGAAATCACGCTTTCTAACCTTAGAGCTCAGGGTGAAATCGACGAAGAAGACTTTATGGATCGAGCTAAGCTACTCTGCTCTTTGGGTCATACCGTTATGATTTCAAATTTTAAAGAATATTATCGTTTAGTGGATTATTTCTCTCACTATACCAAAAAACAAGTCGGTCTTGCGATGGGGGTCAATAATTTCGTTGAGATTTTTGATGAACAGTATTATCAAGATCTAAGTGGAGGGATATTGGAAGCCTTTGGAAAGATGTTTTATAACAACCTCAAAGTATATCTCTACCCCATGAGGGATGAGAAATCAGGAAAGATTATTGACAGCAATAACCTTAAACTTCACCCTCGTATGAAAGATTTTTATAAATTCTTTAAATACAATGGTAAAATCGTAGATATCTTTGACTTTGAAGAAAACCTTTTAAATATTTTTTCGAGAGAAATCCTAAGAAAAATTAAGGTAAATGAAGACGGCTGGGAAGATGACCTCCCTCAAGGAATCGCTGAAATGATAAAGAAAAATGAAATGTTTGGTTATGAAGGAACAAAAACTTTGAACCCTTGATTATTTCGTGTTTTTTTATAATTTTATGCAACAGCCCTCGATCTGTTCAATAACCGTTAGCGTTTTTTTAGTTGCGTTGGTCTTGGGGTGTAATTAACATTCACTCAAAAACCCCATCTTATGAACACAGAATTTCAAATCAATGACCAAGCAATCGGGTACTTATAAGAAACCCAAAAATGGACCCATTTCTTATCAATTTTTGGATTTGTAATTAGTGGAATCTTGTTGCTGTTTAGTATTTTAATTGGCACTATTCTCAACGTATTTGTCCCCTTTGAACAAACCAACGAATTTATTAACCCTACATGGATTTCCGTGATCTATTTGGTGATTGCAATAGGTTGTTTTGTGCTTTATTCCTACCTCTACCGCTTTTCAACTCGCTTAAAACAAGTCTTAAAAATGAAGGATAATAACCTTTTAAATCAAAGTTTTAAATTCCAAAAGTCCTATTGGAAATTCACGGGAATTCTAACCATTGTCTTTGTTGGTGCCTATGTGGTGATCGGAATTGTTGCTCTGATCATATCGATGGCCAAAATGTACTAAATAAAGCTTTTGGTAAGGTACTGAAATGATGAAATGAAGTCGATTTTGATTGAAAAAAAGTAGCTATTCTAAAATCTGAGCCGCGTGCTCTTTAGTTTTTACCTTATCAATGACGCGCTCTACCACTCCTTGCTCATCTATAACAAAGGTAATTCTGTGGATACCCTCGTATTCCTTACCCATAAACTTTTTTGGACCCCAAACTCCAAAGGCATCAATGACCACTCGATCTGTATCGGCTAGTAATGGAAAGGGGAAATCGAATTTATCCGCAAAACTCTTTTGTGCTTTTTCCGTATCCGCACTTACTCCTAAAAGGACATAGCCAGCTTGTTTTAATTCTGCATAATGATCTCTTAAATCACACGCCTCTGCGGTACAGCCTGGTGTATTCGCTTTTGGATAAAAGAAAACGACTACTTTGGACCCTAAATACGTTTCTAATGATTGAGCGACTCCTAAATGATCGCTAACGGTAAATGGGGGGACTTTATCCCCTACTTTTAAAGTATTCATAATTCATAGCATTTTGTATTTTCGAAGATAAATAATCTACATGACAAAAAAGGAAAAAGTAGCATTCACTATAAACACCCTAGAGAAACTCTACCCCGAAATTCCAATCCCTTTGGACCATAAAGATCCCTATACCTTGCTTATCGCTGTGCTACTATCGGCTCAGAGCACAGATGTACGGGTCAACAAAATTACCCCCATCCTATTCGCTAGAGCCTCTACCCCTACTGAAATGGTTAAGCTTACAGTCGAAGAAATCCGTGATATTATTCGACCTGTTGGTTTATCACCGATGAAGTCCAAGGGGATCTATGGTTTGTCAAAAATCTTAATTGAAAAACATCAAGGGAAAGTGCCAAAAGACTTTGAGGCTTTAGAAGCGCTACCAGCGGTTGGGCATAAAACTGCCAGTGTTGTAATGTCCCAAGCGTTCGGTGTTCCGGCATTCCCTGTCGATACGCATATTCATCGTTTGATGTACCGTTGGGGGTTTACCAATGGTAAAAATGTTGTACAAACTGAACGAGATGCCAAAAGACTTTTTCCTCGAGAAAAATGGAATGATCTCCATTTACAAATTATTTGGTACGGAAGAGAATACAGTCCAGCAAGGGGCTGGAATATCGAAAAGGATATTATCACCCAAACGATTGGGAGGAAGTCGGTGTTAAAAGCTCAATTCAAATAGCCTAGTTTCGCAGTAATTCCAACGAGGGGAGTTCGTTTTTCTGCTTCTTATAAGCTCTAGAAAAAGCTAAAATTCGCGAAATAACGAAGGGACGAGGTAAGTCAGTAACGGTATTCAACGTGGTTTTCGAAGTGTCGTTTTTTGCCATAGAAAAGTAATAATACTCTTTAAACGACAAAAACACTCAAAAATTGTTAAACACTCAATACAATCTGATTATCACTGATTAGTTTTCGAAGATTGATAATGGCATAGCGCATTCTTCCAAGGGCAGTATTAATACTCACGTTAGTGTTTTCTGCTATTTCCTTAAAACTCATATCCCGATACAACCGCATAATCAAAACTTCTTTTTGATCTTCAGGAAGTTCTTCAATTAATTTCTGTAGATCCGTTACCACCTGATCTTGAATAAAGCCTACTTCTGCATTGGGGGTACTGTCTGAAATAAATTGAAAAATGTCGTAATCCTCTGTGCTGTAATTCATCGGCATTCGGTTACTTTTTCTGAAAAAATCAATAACCAAATTGTGAGCGATGCGCATTACCCATGGAAGAAATTTCCCTTCCTCATTGTATTTACCGTTTTTAAGCGTCTTTATGACCTTAATAAAAGTGTCTTGAAAAATATCTTCTGCATTATCGTGATCCTGTACTTTCGAATTAATAAAATTAAATATTCGTGCCTGATGACGATTAATAAGTTGTTCTAATGCGATTTCTGAACCAGAAAGATAGTGTTGAACTAAAAGAGAGTCGGAAGATAAAGCTGATGTCGTTTTCATAAATAAAATTACTTGGTCAATGACCGTTAAAAAATCGAAAATTCTTTAAGTAATTTTATTCTATAGGCATCATTTTAGATTTCCAAATATAAACATTTTTAATTTATTCCAAATTATCTCAGTTTTTTTTAATGGTGTTTAATCAAAAAGTAAATGAGATCCCCCCTCCTTTTTGAGAGTATAAATGAACCCTTTATCACAGTTTAAAATCGTAAATTGCACCCTTTTTAAGCGCTATGAAAAATATTTTGGATTACGATCCGAAAAACAACATCATCATCAAGGGAGCTCATTTGCACAACTTAAAGCATGTGGACCTTGTCATCCCTCGAAACAAGCTGACGGTAATGACCGGCTTGTCGGGTTCTGGGAAGTCTTCTCTTGCTTTTGACACCCTTTATGCAGAAGGTCAGCGGCGCTATGTAGAAAGCCTCTCCTCCTATGCCCGTCAATTTATGGGGCGTCTAAACAAGCCTAAAGTTGATTTCATAAAAGGTTTGGCTCCTGCTATAGCAGTAGAACAAAAAGTCAACACCTCCAATCCAAGATCTACCGTAGGAACTCGAACCGAGATTTACGATTACATGAAGCTGCTGTATGCCCGAATAGGAAGAACCTTTTCTCCTATTTCTAATCAAGAGGTTCGCAAAGACACCGTTAGCGATGTGGTCAACACAATAAAAACATTTACAGAAGGAGAAAAGCTCCTTTTGCTCGCCCCAATTAAAAAAGATAAGGATAGAACCACTAAGGAAAAGCTAAATATATTTGTTCAACAAGGGTTTGCACGAATTTTTCATGAAGGAAATACCCTTCCTCTAGACAATACAACGGTTTCTCCCAAAGGAGATTTTGATTTGGTAATCGACCGACTTGTTGTTCGTCATGAAGAAGATTTTTATAATCGGGTAGCTGATGCCATAGATATGGCGTTTTATGAAGGAAAAGGATGTTGTTCCTTACTGCGACTTAGTGATCAAAAGCGAGTTGAGTTTTCCAATAAATTTGAATTGGACGGAATGGCATTTGCCCAACCCACTGTTCACTTATTTAGCTTTAACAATCCACTCGGGGCTTGTCCTAGTTGTGAAGGCTTTGGAGATGTTATTGGAATTGATCCCGAACTCGTCATTCCGGATACCAGTCTTTCCATCTATGATCACGCTATTGTCCCTTGGAAAGGTACAGGGATGCGAAAATTTTATTCTAAACTTGTCGATCAGGCCTTCCGTTTTGATTTTCCTATTCACAAACCTTATTTTGAATTAAGCAGTGAACAAAAAGACTTGCTCTGGAATGGAAACTCTTATTTTACAGGGATTCATGATTTTTTTAAGAAAATAGAAGCTAAAAATTATAAAATTCAAAACCGAGTATTACTCTCTCGTTATCGAGGAAAAACCTCCTGTGTCCTTTGTAAAGGGTCTCGACTTAAGGAAGCTGCACAATTTGTTAAAGTAGGATCCAAAAACTTACCCGATCTGCTTCAAATTTCTATAGATGAATTGGCAGTCTTTTTTAAAAATCTTAAGCTCAATCCTTATGATACGGAAGTTGCGAGTAGGCTTTTAAAAGAAATTAACAGTCGATTGAGTTTTGTCCAAGAGGTCGGTTTAGGGTATTTGACCTTAAATAGGCGTTCCAACACCTTATCCGGGGGAGAGTCCCAGAGAATTCAGTTAGCAACCTCACTTGGAAGCAGTTTAGTTGGGTCAATGTATATCTTGGATGAGCCTTCTATTGGTCTACACTCAAGAGATAACGAAAAATTAATCGAAGTGCTTAAAGAACTTCGAGATCTAGGAAATACGGTAATCGTAGTCGAACACGATGAGGACATTATGCAAGCTGCAGATCATATTGTCGATATCGGTCCAGAAGCAGGGACCTTTGGGGGTGAAATTGTCGCAGAGGGTACTTTCAAACAAATACTAAAAAGCAAAGGGCTAACTGCAAATTACCTTAGGGGAGAAATGGAAATCGCTCTTCCCGAAAAAAGACGGAAAAGCAAGAAAAAAATTGTTTTAAAAGGGGCTAGAGAACATAACCTAAAAAATATAGATATTGAAATTCCGTTAGGGTGTCTCACTGTTGTCAGTGGAGTTTCGGGCAGTGGCAAAACCAGCTTAGTTAAAAAAATACTTTATCCTGCCTTACTGCGTTCCTTTGAAATCTACAGTGAAAAACCAGGTGCATTTACAAGTTTAGAAGGTGATTTACACACCCTAAAAAGCGTCGAATTTGTGGATCAAAATCCAATAGGACGTTCCTCAAGATCGAATCCCGTTACTTATATCAAAGCTTATGATGAAATTAGAGCGTTATATGCTTCAAACAAACTTTCCAAGCACAGAGGCTATCTTCCCAAGCACTTTTCCTTTAATGTGGATGGTGGAAGATGTGACCACTGTAAAGGAGAAGGAACAATAACCATAGAAATGCAATTTATGGCTGATGTGGTTCTTGAATGCGAGCACTGCAAAGGAAAACGCTTTAAAAAAGAAGTTCTAGAAGTGAAATTTAATGAGGTTTCCATAGATCAGCTGCTAGATATGACGGTAGATAGTGCAATTGCTTTTTTCGAAAAACATCAAGAAAAAAAAATCAACCAAAAACTTCAACCACTCCAAGATGTTGGATTGGGCTATGTTACCTTGGGACAGTCCTCTGCTACCCTTTCGGGTGGGGAAGCACAACGGATCAAATTGGCTTCTTTTATCAGTCAAGGCACTACCAAAGAAAAAGTGCTCTTTATCTTTGATGAACCCACCACAGGTCTCCACTTTCATGATATTCGAAAGCTGATTGCTTCCTTTAATGCCCTTATAGAAAGAGGACACAGTATCGTTGTGGTAGAACACAACCTCGATTTGATAAAGTGTGCCGATCATCTTATCGATCTTGGTCCTGAGGCCGGTGAATCCGGAGGACATCTCGTAGGACAGGGAACTCCTGAGTACATCGCTTCTTTAAGCCATTCGCATACAGGAAGATATTTAGCTAAAAAACTGAAGCTGTAATTGGGTTTCTGGCAATCAGAAACGTCCTTTGAATCGATTAAGTAAACTTTCGATATCCGCAGACCAACGAAAAAAATAAAACGGAATCCCAAACAACAGGAGAATTAAAAAACTTCGAATTCCAATGGAAAGTACTGGATTCAATATCGAGGGGATAAAATATATGATTCCATAAATTACAAAGAGACTGAGAACAATACTAAGGGATTTTTTATTGTACGGTTGGATTTTATATACCGCATAAATCAAGATGATTTTACATCCGTTTATAAAGACAATCACAATAAGTGTAGCAACTGCAGCTCCAACAATTCCATAGGCTTTGATGAAATAATAATTTAACACGACGGCTAGTAAAGCAGAGCTTACAGAAAACCAAAATACATAAGAATAGTATTTAGAATTACTGATAATGTTATTTAAACATCCAACGGACATACTGAAAAATTTTCCTAAGGATACAATAACGACAACACTTATCGCAGAAGCATACCCGTCTTGATTGATCAGTTGATAAAAATCGACTAGATTTAAATTAATTATCAAAAAAGCCAATCCACATACCACCATCAGATTGGAACTACTCTTTTTCAAAAGACTTTCCAAACGGGGGTGGTCGTCCCTATTTAAGGCCTCTGCTACAAGCGGGCTAGTAATTTGAAACATCGCTCTACCTGGAGCTTCTACCACAGAGGCAATATAGAGTGCAACTGCATAAAACGCTACGTTTTCTTTATTGGTAATCGCGTAAATCATAGACTTGTCAATGTCCAGAATAAAACTCGCGGCTGCACCCGATAGAAAGATCAAGGCACTATACCGAAGCAAGTCCATGATATTTGAGGGTAACTTGAGCTGAAAACTAGGTAGGTAGATATAAAAACTATAAACTGCTATGATTAGCAAACGTAAATAGTACCCCAAAATCATATAATTGATAAAGGCATCCATATCAATCCATAAAAACGCATAACTGATTAACAATATAAACGTCAACAGTCTGGGGTAAACTTCTTTTAAAAAATTTCCAAATACCGATTGCAAATTGACACGTAGCCAACTAAAAAATATTTCGAAATATGCAGTAGAAATAGCTATAGCTAGAATTAAAAACGGAAAACGCCCAACCGTTTCACTATTGCCAGAGAGAAATTCAAGTATTTTGACATTATACAAACCATACAACGGGACGATCAGCACTATTATGAGTAAGGGGAAAAGCAACACAAACCATAACAAACGGTCACGTTCAACTTGCGATTTGGCATCACTAAAATATTTTATGAGGGTGTGTTGCACCCCAAAGGATAAAAAGGGTTGAATCAAATTTGAATTGGCTAAAACCGCTATGATTAATCCTTGAAATTCTTTACCAGGATAGTTTGGGTAGAGATAAACCATGTTGGCTGCTCCTATGATAAAAGCAAAGCCGATACTCACTACATTATAAACCGACTGTTTGGCAATGATTCCCATAGGTTTAAGCGGTCTTAATTTGCTTCGGTGAAGAAACGAAATACAAACTAAATAAACTCAGAAGAAATACAAATAAACTTGCCCAACGGAGTTTTGTTCCTAAAGCTACTACAGGTGGGTCAAACTTAAACACGACCTTCACCTTCCCTTCGGGCACACGAAGTCCTCGGAGTACGTAGTTTACATTGATAATCGGCTCGATCTGTCCATTAACAGTTGCAGTCCAGCCTTTGGGATAGTACATTTCAGAAAAAACCACAAATTGCTCTTTCTCACTCTCAATTTGGTATTCCAAGTGATCCGGTGCCTTCGCATTGAGGCTAATCGTCAGTAACGAATCTCGTGTATATTGCAAGGGATACTCCTTGGGTAAACTTTCATCAAGCACTACGGCCTGCTTTTTGAAATTTGTGGTTTTAAGTTCTTCTAAAAGGGCATCTGCTGTTGGAACCCGCTTGAGTTCTTCGATTGCCCATGCATTTCCAAGTGCATTGGGATTGGATAAGGGTTGCAGTCCATTATTGTCTTCATCTGCTACCAAAACGTATTTAACATTCAAAAAATCCAACACTTCAGTTATTTGGTGTGTGTTGTAATATTCGAATAGCTCTTCAAAACGTCTGGGTTTAGCACCGTGGTAGCCACCCAAAGTGTTGTGGAAATAAGCCGTTCTTGCTCCAGTAAGTCCCAATTGTGGTTCATAAACACGATACCGTGTGCTGTCCTGCTGAATGGCTAAGTCTCCCCCGGTAGCTTGAAAAGGGATGGAAGCTTGAGAGGGAAAAACAAACGCCTCCCGATGGATATAACGGGTTGAAATGCCCACTAGATCCACAAGTAACAAAGTGAAAAGAAGACCTAAAACAAGATTTTTATTTGCATTTTTGATTTGATACCAGATTACAATACCGGTCAATATGAGTAGAAAAGCGATCGCCCTAAGAACATCTTCCTGAAAAATAGATTTTCGTGCTGACCGAATTACCTCCACCAATTCAGCTCCATACAGCTCTGTGAAATAGGCATCGTTAACACCAACAAAAGAAAAAGTGCCTCCAAATAGGAAAAGTAGCACCATAACGAGCACAGGTGCAAGAGTAATTTTAGCGAATTTTTTTAAATCAAATTTGTGCTGTTTGGTAATTGCCCAATGTACCCCCAAGGCAGCCAAAATTGGGAAACAGAGCTCTAAGATAACCTGTATTGAGGAAACCGCTCTAAACTTATTATAAAAGGGAACGTAGTCGATAAAAAGTTGTGTTACAAAAGCAAAGTTTTTACCCCAAGAAAGCACAAGGGAAACGATGCTTCCTATTGCCAATGCATTTCGTATTGGTGAACGAATATAAAAGAACCCCAAAAGGGCAAAAAAGAATACGCTAATGCCAATGTATGCCGGTGCCTCCAAAATGGGCTGTGAGCCCCAATAAGTGGGTACATTTTCCGAAAAGGATCTTGCTTGAGCAGGACGAACACCTTTACTCAGGAGAAATTCATATACTCCGTGCTTCTCCCCTAGATTTTCGCTTGATCCTCCACCCTGAATTCTAGGCGCAATGAGGTTTAAACTTTCAAATATTCCATAACTGTATTCTGTTATATACGCATAATCCAAACCGTCTGTTTGAGCTTTAGGACTTCCGTCGGCTTCTAAACGAAGTTCGCTTTTTCCTCGTGTACTAAATTTTGCGTACTCTGCTGTGGCAAGTAAAGGGGTGGCATTAAATCCCAAAGCCACTATTCCAGATAGAAAAAGTAAGCCCAACGCAATACAATAGGATTTTCCTAATTTCTCTTTATAAGCTTTAAATCCCCATACCACCACAAATACACCTAAGAATAGCAAGAGGTAATAGGTCATTTGATAATGATTGGCGCGAATTTGCATCCCCAAGGCCAGACTGGACAGGAGAAATCCCCAAAAATAGTGTTTTCGAAATAGCAACACCACACCAGCTAAAACAAAAGGAAAAAAACTAATTGCAAGCGCCTTTGTATTGTGCCCCACTTGTAGAATAATCAACAAATAAGTTGAAAAACCAAATGCTAATGCTCCGAATAAGGCGGAATGCCATGGAAGTTTGAGGATGAGTAATAATAAATAGGCTCCCAATAAATACAAAAAGAGGATGTGAGCAGGTCGAGGGAGTATCCTAAAAAAACTGTACACAGGGTTCAGAAAATCTCCAGGATAATTCGCGCCAAGTTGATAGGTTGGCATTCCTCCGAAGGCATTGTCGATCCAATAGGTCTCTTTTCCTGTTTCAGCACGATAGTCTTTGAGCTGCCTAGACATTCCTTCATATTGTCTGATATCGGATTGGAGCTGAATTTTTCCAGAGAGCAATGGGTAATAAAAAAGTAGAGACACCATCGTAAATCCAAGGATAATCAGAAGGTGAAAGGGTCCTTTACTCTTTAAAAAAGAATCAATCCAATTCTTCATAATCGATATATTCACCCATAGAGTCTGCGGGTGATTTTTTCTTTTCGGGAGTTTGTGGCGGAGCGTTTTTTTGCGCTTCAGCATGTGTTTTTTTGATGAAACTGGAAATCATCAGCTTAAACAAGAAAGGTGAAATCAACCGAAGGAGGTAAATTCCCCCTAAAAAAAGTAATATAAATTTGAAAAGTGCGCCCAAAACTGTGGTTTGATTTCAAAATTAACCATTTCATTCGTACCGTCGAAAAATAATCATTCAATAATGTATCGATGCTCCAAATTTGACATAAATCTCACTTATATTTGCAGCATGATTAATCGGTGGTCCGTTTTTCTATTCTTTTTTTCTGCTTTTTACAGCAGCGCGCAATACACGGATCAAATCAATTCCAACCGACCTGGTGCTTCCATAGGTGCTTTTGCAGTGGGTAAAAACGTTGTCCAAGCTGAAGCAGGTGCTGAATTTAGAAATTACAATCACGCTGGATATAACAATTCAACGTTTCGCGGAGGAAGTGGTTTTTTAGGACTTCGTTGGGGATTTCTTAGTGAAACTTTAGAATTGACCTATGAAGGTCAATACCTTTATGGAAACCTAAATTCGAAATTGTACAGTCAGCCAAAATCCTACACCACCAAAGGATTTCTCCAAAATTTTATCGGTTTGAAATACCTCATTTACGATCCTTTTAAAAAAGAAAGGACAACTAATGTGTATAGTTGGAAAGCAAATAACGGTTTTAAACTTCGTGAACTTATCCCTGCCGTTTCAATTACTTTAGGGACAAATATTAATTTTGAAAAAAACAATCCCTTCCCTTACAGCAATGTTTTTGGTAAGTTATATCGCCCAATATTTTTTCAAAACTTGGGGATTCAACCTGATGAAGAAGGCCCCGTTTCCATGAAAGGGACCCTAGCTACCCAATCCCATTTTTTAGGGACCTGGGTATTTGTAACGAATTTCACTTATGATCGCTATCTTTCTGACTATCCACAAATAAACTACATACTAACGTTAACACACACCTTGGACCCCTTGTGGTCAGTTTATTTGGAACACCAAGCTGAAAGGAGTGATTTATATCGAGACAAATATTTTCGATTAGGAGCTGCCTACCTTTGGAATGACAATTTACAAATTGAAGCAACCTTGGGTTCTTCTCTAAAAAACACACCAAATTTGATTTTTGTCAATGCTGGGGCGTCTTACCGACTCGACTTCCACAAGGATTTCATCTCTGCGGAGGAAATTCAACAAAAAGAAAGCAAATCTCAGGAACGACAACTCAAAAAAGCGCTGAAAGGAAACTCCAAAGGAGAAATGAAAAGAAGTCGCAAAGCCAAAAGGAATTGATCATGAACGAAAAACTTCACATAAAGGTCGTCAACAGCCCTGAAGACTTTCAAGCTTTCGCCCGATTTCCGTTTGATTTGTACAAAGACAATTTGTATTGGGTTCCTCCACTGATCAATGAGGAAATTGACACCATGAATCCTAAAGTAAATCCTGTTTATCAGAATGCTGATGCCCAATTTTTTCTCGCCTACCGAGGAACTAAAATTGTAGGGCGAATCGCTGCAATGGTCAACTGGATTGAAGTAAAAAAAGTAGGAAAAAGTAAGGTTCGTTTTGGCTGGTATGACGTAATTGATGATGTAGAAGTCTCTAAAATTTTACTTGAAAAAGTGAATGCTTTTGGAAAAACACATCAATTAGAAATAATCGAAGGACCTGTAGGCTTTTCGAATCTCGATAAAGCGGGTTTGCTAATCGATGGTTTTGAAGAGCGAAATACGATGATAACTTTGTACAATGCGCCGTATTACAGAAAACATTTAGAGGCTTTAGGCTTTACAATTAATGCCAAATGGGTTGAGTATGAAATTAAAATCTCCGATTTTGATTCCTCTCCAGAAAAAGTCAAACGTTTTTCAAAGGTGGTCATGGATCGTTATCAGCTTCAGTTGCTTCAGTTCAAGAGTAAAAACGACATTCTCCCCTATGTGGATCAAATGTTTGAATTACTGGATAAAACCTATAATAAACTTCAAACCTATGTCCCCATTCAGGACTATCAAATTGAACACTATAAAACGCGTTACTTTAAATTTATACATCCCGATTTCATCAAATGTATCGTAGATTCTAAGAATAATCTGATCGCTTTTTCCATAACCATGCCCTCCTTTGCCACTGCACTTCAAAAAATCAAAGGGAAAATAACTTGGTACAATTTTTATCATTTACTAAAGGCACTTCGAAAAAACAATCGCGCTTCTTTCTATTTAATAGGAGTTCATCCGGAATACCAGAATAAAGGAATTACCGCCATTATTTTTTACGAAATGCAGCGTTTGTTTAATAAACGGAACATACAAATCGTAGAAACCAATCCCGAATTGGAGGAAAACACTGCCATACAAAAATTATGGAAAAATTATGACAACAGGCAACACAAAAAGAGAGCAACTTTTATTAAAACGGTTGAATAATCCCCTCTCCCATTTGAAGTAATATTAATAATTTCGTAAAAAATAGACCTTGCATCAAAACGATACGATTATTGCCTTAGCAACGCCTTCTGGAGCGGGAGCTATTGCTGTTATTAGACTTTCTGGGCCTAAGTCCATACCTATGGTCGATGCGTGTTTTAAATCCATTCATGCCAAAACCTTAGAAAGTCAAAATACACATACCATTCACTTAGGTCATCTTCTGGAAGGCTCAAGAGTCATTGACGAGGTTCTTGTATCCCTTTTTAGAAATCCTCAATCTTATACTGGAGAAGATGTGGTCGAAATTTCATGCCATGGAAGCCTTTATATACAACAAGAAATTATTCAACTTTTTATACGACAAGGATGTAGATCTGCACAACCAGGAGAATTTACACTCAGAGCATTTCTGAATGCAAAAATCGACTTAAGTCAAGCGGAAGCTGTGGCCGACTTAATTGCCTCCGAATCTCAGGCAGCTCATGAAGTCGCTATGAAACAAATGAGAGGTGGATTTTCATCAGAAATTGAGAAATTACGTCAAAAATTAATCGATTTCACAGCCTTAATTGAGTTGGAACTTGATTTTTCTGAGGAGGATGTTGAATTTGCTAACCGAACAGAATTAGAAAAACTCCTCATAGATTTACAATCAAAATTAAAAATATTAGCAGATTCTTTTGCCTATGGAAATGTGCTTAAAGAAGGGGTACCTGTAGCAATCGCTGGAAAACCAAATGCCGGGAAATCCTCTTTGCTCAATGCTTTATTTAATGAGGAAAAGGCCATCGTTTCTGACATTGCCGGAACCACACGAGATGCCATAGAGGATACCCTGGTGATTAATGGCATCAAATACCGATTCATAGACACCGCGGGTTTGCGTGAAACTTCCGATAAAATTGAGTCTATAGGAATTAATCGCGCCAAAGAAAAGATTGCCAATGCCAAAATTCTATTGTACTTGTTTGACCGAAAGGATTCAACCCCCGAAGAAGTCATTGAGGCAGTGAAATCCTTGCATCACGACCAGTTGACTATCCTATTAGTGGAAACTAAAATTGATCAATACGGTGGATTTTTTGAAAATGATTTTAACACTCAAGTCATGAACGAACTCAGGGGAACCTATACTCATGCCTTGACAGCGATCAGTTGTTTTGAGGAGAATTCTATCAGATCCCTTAAGGGACAGTTGGAATGGGAGGTCAACGAAATGAAAAATTCAAGTTCAGTTGTCGTCTCCAATAGCAGACATTACGATGCCATGATAAGAGCATTAAGCGCAATTCAATCTGTTCAGCAAGGATTAAATACCAATTTATCGGGGGATTTACTTGCATTAGATTTAAAAGATGCTCTTCTAGCCCTTTCAGAAATTACAGGAGCAATTGAAGTCGATAAAGATATTTTGGGAACTATTTTCGGGAAGTTTTGTATTGGAAAATAACACCCCTTTATTCAGAATTAAACTCATCATACAAACAATTCTCCGTTTTCAAGAATATTCCAAAATAAAAATAAAGACTAAAAATTAGTTCTGTAGTTCAATCCATTTATTGTTTACTTTTACGCGGATGAATACACTCGAAATTATTGGATGGATAGCGACGACCATCGTGATCTCATCGTTCCTTATCAACGACATGATCCGGCTTCGGACTGTAAACCTAATAGGAGCTTTTTGTTGGTTTCTTTACGGTGTTCTGGCGGCTGCACCTTCCATTATCTTTCTCAATATTGTAATCGTATGCATACAATCCTACAAAATATGGAAACTGCTGAAGTCTAAAAGCAGTTAATTTTTCAAAAAAAAGACTTTGCGTTTTGCAACTTACTATATTTTTATTTATTTTTAGAAATGTTTTAGAAATGAAACTTTCATAAACCAATTTGTTTTTTTTTAAACCGCTTCTAACCAAGCGGTTTTTTACTGCTATTCTTTTCTAAATTACCTCTCCTATTAAATTCAATTTAAATCATTAAATTAGAATGACTTAATCCAATTTCCACGGCGTTTTGTTTGGAAAAAAAATTATTTAAATAATCAAGATGAAAAAGAGGAGTTTTATAAAAAACTTGGGATTAATGGGCCTAAGTCCAATATTGAATTTTGATTCGACTTCTGTACAGGAAAATATAGAACTTCCTAAAGAAACTCTTCATGAAGACGAATTTTGGCAAGTAGTCAGAAGTCACTACAATCTTCATCCTGATTTTATCAATTTAGAAAGCGGGTATTACAACATAACTCCAAAACCCACTCTTTCCAAATACTTTAAACACCTTGAGCGGGTGAACTTAGAGGGCTCCTTTTATATGCGTTACAATCGTTTTGAGGATAAAAATATCATTACTGCCCAACTTGCCTCCTTTACAGGTTGTGACAGTAAAAGCTTAGTAATAACTAGAAACACCACCGAATCTTTAGATCTCATTATTAGTGGCTATCCCTGGAAAAAAGGAGATCATGCAATTCATGCCCTACAGGATTACGGGGCAATGCAAGATATGTTTGAGCAAATTGCGAAGCGTTATAAGGTGGCTGTTACAAAAGTTTCTGTTCCCAATCACCCTATAGACGATGAGGAAATTGTATCCCTCTACGAATCACAAATTACTTCTAAAACCAGAATGATTATGGTTTGCCATATGATCAACATCACTGGGCAAATTTTGCCAATCAGAAAAATCTGTGCAATGGCGCATCGATATGGAGTAGAAGTATTGGTTGATGGAGCTCACTGTATCGGACATTTTGATTTTTCAATAGAGGAGCTCAATTGTGATTATTATGGGTCGAGTTTACACAAATGGCTCGCTACTCCTCTTGGAGCAGGTCTTCTTTATGTAAAACCTGAACACATCCCTAAAATTTGGCCTCTACTTGCTGATGAGGAACAAGATCCCTCAAAAATCAAACGTTTAAGTCACACTGGAACGCATCCAGTTGCAACAGATATCACTATAGTTGATGCCCTAGAATATTTATCTTGGATGGGAATTGAGCGTAAAGAAAAGAGACTTCGTTTCCTCAAAGAATACTGGCAAAATGCTTTAAAAAATCAGGAAAATATCCTAATCAACACCCCTTTTGAACGTCATCGAAGTTGTGGTATAGGAAATGTGGGGCTCAAAAATATAAGTCCCTCTAAAATGGCTCAACTCCTTTATGAGAAATACGGTATCTTTACCGTAGCAATTGATTATGCTAACGTTCATGGTTGTAGAATTACTCCAAATGTGTTCACTACAACTTCTGAATTAGATGTCTTTATCGATGCTGTAAAATCGTTATCAAAATTGTCAATTTAAACCTATGCTAATCGCTCAAAAATCAAAAATTTATACGCTAAGCTTATTTGCAATAGCATTAATTTCATTTTCTTGTTCCAAAGATAAAGAGGAGGAAAAAGAAGAAATGTGTATTGACGAGACTAAAATTGATCTGGAAGCTCCGTGTTATTTAATTTATGCCCCTGTCTGCGGATGCGATGGAAACACCTACTCCAACGACTGTGTTGCTACTACAAACGGTGTTCTTCGTTTTGAAGAAGGAGCCTGTGAAGACAATTAATATAGAAACTATGGAATGGTATGTTAAAAATAGATGGTGGATTTGGTCAATAACAGGAATCTATCTCGGATATCGTATTCTAACTGGAATTTTCTATAGTTAAATCAACTTCTTTGACTGCAAAAGAAATTCAAGAACAACGGAGTCAGCTAACGTATGCTTGGGAAATCCATGACCAAGAAATTCGAATTCACTTTGAATTTAGGAGTTATGAAAAGACGATGGAATTTGTTAATGCAGTCGCAAAAATTGCCACAGAACACCAACACCATCCCCTGATGCAAATTGATTACTGCAAACTTGATCTAGTATTAACTACTCACGATACAGCAAGTTTAAGTCAAAAAGACTTTAAACTTGCCAAAGCAATTGAGGAAATTGATTTATAAAGCGGTCAATTGAAGGTTTCTCCAACGAACTTTTATTCCCCCACCATCGTGAATTTGAAGTGCAACAGAACCTTTTCCTTGGCCAATTTTTTCATCTTCGAGTTCGATCATTTCAGTCCCATTTAACCAAGTGGTAATTTTATCCCCCACTACACGGATTTTCATTTGATTCCAATCTCCCATTTTTAAAGCAGCATCTTTTTCTTTTGCAGGTTTAATTAGCCATCCCCTACCATAAGATTCATACACTCCCCCAGTGTCACTTCCAGGAGGGGCAACTTCAACTTGCCATCCGCTTACTTTGGTTCCCTCTACAGTAGAACGAATAAAGACACCACTATTTCCATTGGCTTCTTGCTTAAATTCAAGTGTCAATTCAAAATCGTCGTAATATTTGTTGGTAGAAAGATAGCCATATGCTTTGTCGGGTCCGCTTTCGCAAACCAGCAATCCGTCTTCCACATACCACAATTCAGTTCCATGAATCGTCCAACCCGTCAAGTCTTTCCCGTTAAATAGAGACTCTTGAGCACTAAGACGAATAACATTAAGGAATGCTAAAGCGATTAAAATATTGGTTTTCATATTGGATTTTTTTTGAGGGTTCAATTTACTTATTTTTTGTTCGATCTCAAGTTTGAATATAAAAAAATCCCCCCTAACGTCCTGTATCCTACTTTTTCAAAAAAAATCAAACCTATTGCCTCAACTAAAGTTTAATTATATTGCGAATAAAAAAAATTGTGAAGAAAAAATTCAGTTTGCTTTTCATTGTATTCTTCGTTGGGATAGTGTATGCTCAAGTAAATCCAAAGACGATAGACATTGTTCGTGATTCCTACGGTGTACCCCATATTTATGCTCCAACAGATGCTGCCGTAGCCTATGGTCTGGCATGGGCGCATGCAGAAGATGATTTTGAGACGATACAACTCGGCTATCTCGCTGGAAATAATCTGTTGACAAAACATCTTGGCAATAAAGGTTTGGGAGCTGATTTTCTCGCCCAGTTCATCGGTTCAGAAGCCCTTTTTAATTCTCGTTATTCCGCTGACATTCATCCTGACTATAAAAAAATCATCGAAGGCTATGCCGCTGGTTTAAACCAATATGCAGCTACACATGCAAAGGAAGTTTTATACGATGAATTATTCCCCATCAGTCCCAAACAAATGATTCGTTATGCCCAGCTTCAGCTCTTTATTTCTTCCAAAGGAGATCAATGGGTTCAAAGGATTAACCAAAATCAATTGGATTACGACTTCAGTATGGAAGAAACACCCAGAGGATCCAATACTTTTGCTTTTAACAGCAAAAAAACCACAGATGGGAATACCTTTCTTGCTATCAATACCCACCAACCTCTAGACGGTCCTGTTTCGTGGTATGAAGCGCATTTGTGCAGTGAAGAGGGAACCAATATTTTAGGAGCGCTTTTTGCAGGAAGTCCAAACATCTTGATAGGAGCAAACGAAAATCTTGCGTGGGCGCATACGGTAAATCAACCGGACAAAACCGATGTTTTCGCACTTGAAATGCATCCAAAAGAGAAACTCAAATACAAAGTAGATGGAGAATACCTTGATTTAATCCCACAAAAAGCAAACCTAGAATTTCGTGTTTTGGGTGTTAAGATTCCAATTAAAAAAACTTTTTATCAAAGTATCTATGGGCCTACACTAAAAAGCAAGACTGGAATGTATGCAGTTCGTACTCCTGCCCTATTTGAAATTAGAGCTTTGGAACAATGGTGGAGAATGAATAAAGCAACCAACTTTACGGAGTTTTATCGTGCCTTAAAAATGAAGGCTCTTCCAGGATATAATATTGGCTATGCCGATAAAAACGATACCATTTTTTATATCTCCAATGGTTTAATACCTAAACGAAACCAAGGGTATTCTTGGGAGGGGGTCGTTCCTGGAAATACGAAAAAAACATTGTGGACAACCACCTACGATATTGAAGAGCTGCCCCAAGTGCTACAGCCCAATTCAGGGTATATTTACAATGCAAACCATACGCCTTTTCGATCCAGCGATACCTTAGACAACCCTGAAGAAAAGCGATTTTCTAAAGATATGGGCTTTGAAACCTATGACAACAACCGCTCTACTCGATTAAAACAACAAATTGATCAATATCCAAAGCTCAGTTATGAGGATTTCAAAACCATCAAATACGACCGGCAATATCCCAAACCCTATGCTTTTAATTGGATGAATATCAACTATTTAGATAAGCTGGATGCGAGTGCTTATCCTGAAATCAGTGAGCTAATTTATCTACTTCAAAAATGGGATCGTAAAGCAGATGCAAAGTCTGTCGGGGCGGGTATTTTTGCTGTTTTTTACGATCAACTCAGACCCCTCTACAGAACCCTACCTGAGCCTAAAATATTTCCAGCCGTTACACTTGTCAAGGCTTTAACTACTACTAAATCGTATTTGTTAGAACATTTTAATCGAATTGAAGTACCTCTAGGGGAGTATCAAAAACTTGTTCGAGGTTCTAAGGAAATTCCAATCTTTGGTTTGCCAGACGTAATTACCGCAATGGCCGCCAGACCCTATAAAGAGGGCAAAGTAAAAGTTGTGAGTGGGGAATCCTATATTGAATTGGTCAAATTTACCCCCAAGGGTCCTGAAATAGAAACAGTAATATCATACGGCAGTTCGGACCATCCTGATTCACCCCATTATGGAGATCAAATGGAGCTCTATGCAGCTTTTAAAACAAAGAAAATGACTTTAAACAAAGAAGAAGTTTACGCTACTGCAAAGGAAATTTACAATCCGCAATAAATAGATCCTATTAGTATTGAATAGAAGCAATGGCGTCAGAATAGATCGCTTCATACTTGCCGATTATCTTTTGAAGAGAAAACAAACTTGCCTGAGCTTTAGCTTGCTTTTTAAACTTGCTGTGGAGTTCTTTATCGAGAAGCAATTTTATAGCGTTTTCCGACATCGTAGCGATATCACCAATTGGGGATAAATACCCTGAAAAACCGTTTTTATTAACTTCTGAGATTCCACCGGCATCTGAGGAAATAACAGGAACTCCGTGAGCCATAGCCTCTAGTGCAGAAAGTCCAAAACTCTCTTGTTCTGAGGGGAGTAAAAACAAATCTGAGAAACAAAGAATTTTATCTATTTCATTACTGTTCCCTAGAAACAAAACACGGTCCTCCAATCCCTTTGCTTCAACGTATTGAACCGCTTTCATCTTTTCAGGACCTTCTCCTACCATCATCAATTTACAAGGCACCTGAGCGGCTACTTTTTCAAAAATATGGAGGACATCCATAATCCGTTTAAGGGGTCTAAAATTACTGATGTGGGTGAGTATTTTTTCCTCTTTAGTGGCAAGTAAACTGCGTTCACAGGGCATTCCAGCCATTTCAATTTTATCTACATCAATAAAATTTGGAATCACATCGATTTGGGTTTTGATTTCGAAAAGACGCAATGTATCTTGTTTTAGACTCTCGGACACAGCTGTAACTCGATCGGAATGATTGATACTAAACGTAACAGCTGCCCTATAAAAAGGGTGACTCCCAACCAAAGTGATGTCTGTACCATGCAGAGTGGTTACTATAGGAATGTGTATTCCTTCATCTTCCAACATTTTTTTTGCCATATAGGCAGCATAAGCATGCGGGATGGCATAATGAACATGCAAAACATCCACATGATGAAGTTTAACAACTTCAAGAAGACGGCTCGATAAAGCCAGCTCGTAGGGCTGGTATTTAAATAAGGGATAGTCCGGCACATTCACCTCGTGAAAATGAATATTGGGATGGCGTAAGGCCTCTAATCGTACGGGTTGGTGATAGGTAATGAAATGGATTTCATGTCCTTTAGTAGACAAAGCAATTCCTAACTCTGTTGCGACGACACCACTACCGCCAAATGTTGGATAACAAACGATTGCTATATTCAAATTCTTCTTTTTAATTAATGATGGCTTTATAAAAAAGCTCTTGGAGACGTGTTCTTATATTACTTCTACTGTATGTAAAGTCATCGTTAGGATAGGTTCTGTTGGCTAAGATAACAATTATCATTTCTTCCTCAGGATCTGCCCAAGCATAGGTTCCTGTATAGCCTGAATGACCAAAACTTTTCATGGAAACACACCCGCAAGTGGATTGATGATGGCCTTCAATTTGGGGTTTGTCAAATCCTATTCCTCTTCGGTTGCCTTGTTCACAATACGTGCAAACATTAAACCTCTGAATCACCTCAGGGTCTAGGAGTTGTTTTCCATGATACTTCCCATTGTTTAAATACAGTTGCATTATCGCAGCAACGGCCTCCGCATTACCAAACAAACCCGCATGTCCCCCAACTCCATCTTGCATGGCAGCACCCATATCGTGCACGTAACCGTCCAATTCTTGATGACGAAAATAGGTGTCTACTTCCGAGGGTACAATTTCTTCCGCACTAAAGCTTTGAAGTGGTTTATATCCTATTCTTTGAAGACCCAGAGGATCCAAAACCTTTTCCTGAACCAAAGCATCGAATTTTTTGGCAGAAGTTCTTTCAAAATACTTTTTTAAAATGTAATAAGGTAAATCGGAATAAGCATATTGTAGGGTGTCAATCAATTCACTTTCTTTAATCTGAGCGTACATCTCTTTTTCAAAATCTGATTTTAAATACAAGTCTTTTGCCACAACCAAATTATATTTTGAAGAGGGAGTGTTTTGATACATCCCATTTTTTGGATATCCCTTACTATTTAAGGTTTCTTTGTAAAAAGGAATCCATGGCCACAATCTAGAAAAATGAGACATCATGGCTCTTAAGGTAAGATCTGCTTTATTTGAATCTTTCCATTCCGGTAAGAGTTCCGCTACAGTAGTTTCTAGTGTCAATGAACCTTCCTCCACGGCCTGCATCACCAAAGGTAAGGTGGCTAATATTTTGGTTAGGGAAGCCAAATCATACAAATCGCTTGATTTCACTGGCTGTTGTTTGTCGTAGGTATGAAATCCAAAATTCTTTTGGTAAAATATTTTTCCTTTCCTTACCCCAACGATTTGCATCCCTGGGGTCATCATTGAATCTATAGCTTGAACTGCAAGCTTATCGATTTCATTTAGTTTTACACTATTAATCCCTACTCCTGCTGGGGCTGAAAATCCAAGACGAAAGTTGCCCAAAAGATCCATCCCTGCCCCTTCCTGTATGCTTTCAGAAACATTGACAGGCAGTCTTCCGCTAAGGTCTTGTGCTCCAAATAAGGCATCTGCACTTAGTTGTTGTGCACTTTCGCTATTCTGATAACTTAATAATACGGCATCGATCCCTTCGATTCCCTCTAAAGCCTTCAAGGCATAGGGTTTGACAAAAACATCCAGAAGAATAGTTTTGGTTTGTGCGAGCTTGCGGATGATTTGTATTTCCTCATTACTAAAATCAGCTGCTTTCCAGGGATTGTCGTTCGACCGATGAAAACTTACAATCAGCGTATCAATACCTGCAGTCTTTTCAATGACATTCTTTGCATTGATTTGGGTGAACGTTCTCAGTTTTTGGTAATGTTTTAGCTGGTCTTCGAATGGACTGCTTGGAGCATCCCCCAAAGCAATATGACCAATTTTTCCTGTTCCTTTAATAGGGAGCAAACCGTTCTCGTTTTTAAGTAAAGTAAGGGCTTTTCCCATAGCCTCCGTATAAAGAGCCGTATCCTGTGGAGTATTGAGGTCTTCAATAAGATGAGCGGTATCTACGGGTCGGTAGGCTGCTAAACCCACTTTGTACTTTGCTTTGAGAACTTTTTTAACAGAATGCGACAGTCGTTCCTCACTTACATCTCCCTTGACATAGGCTGCTGCTATGGCGTCAATACCCCCTGGGATATCGTTTGAAATCAACAATAAATCATTTCCAGCTAGAAAGGCAGATAAATCAATGTTTTTTACTTTGGAATACTCCGAAACCCCTTTCATATTCAAAGCATCTGTCGCTATCAATCCTTGAAATTGGAGTTCTTTTTTTAAAATTCCTTGGATCACTTCTTTGGAAAGTGAAGTGGGCAAACCTTCTTGGGTAAGGGCTGGTACGTTCAAATGTGCCACCATTACCGAGGATAAACCATGTTTAATCAATTCTCGATAAGGTGCTAATTCCACGGTATCGATACGTTCTGTTGCAAAGGAAACCGTTGGAAGCGTCTTATGAGAATCTTGTGCGGTATCCCCGTGTCCTGGAAAATGTTTCCCCGAGGTAAGTATACCACTGTCGTGATGCCCTTTCATCATCGCCATAGCTTGACGGATAACACGGTTTTTTGAAGCCCCGTAAGAGCGATTTCCGATAATCGGATTTTTTGGATTGGTATTAATGTCCAATACCGGACTAAAGCTGTAGTGAATTCCTAAGCGCTTTTCCTGTTCCCCCATGCGTTTTCCAATTTTACGCAACAGCACAGTATCCTTCACCGCTCCTAATGTCATGGGCCATGGAAAAGCTTGTACAGAATCTAAACGCATGGCAACTCCCCATTCTGCATCCATCGCTACAAGTAATGGAGTTTTTGAGGCTGCTTGAAATCGATTCAACCAATGGCTTTCTCCTACAGGACCACCAAGTGAAAAAACAATTCCTCCAATTTTATGTTTTGTTATTAGATCTAAGGATTGATAGAAATGGGCACTGTCCCTTTCGGTAAATACCATGGGCATAAACAACTGCGCTACCTTTTCTTTTAGATCCAAAGAAGCATATACACTATCAACCCATTTCATTTGAGCCGCTTGTTCTGATGGAGGAACTAAAAGTGGATCGGGTGTTTGACCGAAAGTCAAAAAGCAACAAAAGACCAGTAATGCTTGAATAAATTTCATTGTTTTGGGGTTAAATTGAATTATTTAAAAAATCGATTATGCCAGCTTTCTTCAGCGGGAACTTCCCAAAAATTTTGGTAGGCTTCTACGGTATCTACTAGATTATTAAAAACTACCGTTGATTTTGTTATCGCTTTTTCCTTGGCCATTTTTTTAAATTCCTCAAGACTCTTATAGGCAAAAAAATCACCTTGTTTAAAAGTGACATTCATTTTATCCAAAAGAAGGATGCCAAATTGAGTTTCCAACTGCTGAATAAATCGAACCGATGCATCAATGGAACAACCGCTAGCATGGGTTTTTTCTTGATTCAAGCCTAAGATAATAAAACGATTATAGGGCAGATCGAAAGCCGCTTCTAAAGCTTGATTATGAGCTGTCCATTGGTTGAGGAATTGAGTTAACCCTTCTTGAATCAGGAGAAGTTCTTCCTCTCTGAAGGAACGGTTGGATTGGTAAACCCAAATTCTAGATTCTGGAGGTAAAGTTTCAAAAGGAACGATCATAAATCCTTGGCATTTGCAATTAATTCGGCTACATCCATCACTTTTACTCGCTCTTCTTGCTTGTGATGTTTAATCCCATCTGTCATCATGGTAGTGCAAAAGGGACACGCTGCTGCTATAATTTCAGCCTTTGTTTCTATAGCCTCTGCAGTTCTTTCAACATTAATTTCTTTTTCACCAGTTTCTGCATCTTTAAACATTTGAGCTCCACCTGCACCACAACAAAGTCCTTTTGCTCTACATGATTTCATTTCAACAAGTTCTGCATCAAGCTTTTGAATTAAGTCTCTAGGTGCTTCAAAAACTGAATTTGCTCTTCCCAAATAACAAGGATCGTGAAAAGTTATTCGCTTTCCTTTATAGGTTCCGCCCTCTACTTTTAGTTTTCCTTCTTTTATGAGTGTTTTCAAAAACTGGGTATGATGCAAGACTTCATACTTCCCTCCCAATTCAGGGTATTCATTCTTGAGCGTGTTAAAACAATGTGGACATGTAGTCACAATTTTAGTAACGTCATATCGATTCAAGGTCTCGATATTTTGAAGTGCTTGCATTTGAAATAAAAACTCATTCCCAGCTCTTTTAGCAGGATCTCCAGTACAACTTTCCTCTGTCCCTAAAACAGCAAAAGAGGTATTGGTGTGATTTAAAATTTTTACAAACGCTTTTGTAATCTTTTTAGCACGGTCATCAAAACTCCCAGCACAACCCACCCAAAAAACCACATCGGGTTTTTGACCTTGTTCTTTAAGAGAGGCTAAAGTAGGGACGTTTAATTTCATTGTTTAGGATTGTGATTTCCCATCATCAAAGACTTCGATGGTAATTTCTTTTTCAATCAAGTCAGTGAATTTACCATTGTATCGAGTTGCTTTCACCAAATGATTGTCTATCCAATGATAATTCCCTCCTCGAGGTTTTCCCATAAGTAAACTGTGGTATTTAAACCCATTATCTTTCAACCAGGTTTCGGTTACTTTACGATGTGATTCTAAACGGGAAGTAAAGAAGCATATCAAATGTCCTTCATCATACCACTTGTTTAGGGTCTCCAAAGCATCAGGATATAATTTGGCGGTAGCCATTCGTTCTGGTTCTTCGTTGGGAATGTCATCGCAGATCGTTCCATCAATATCGATGAGGTAATTTTTAATTCCTTCGGGAAGCACTGGGCTAACCAATTCTCCTGATTCAACTTTTCTGTGTAGATAACTTTCTGCTTCGTCTCGTTGCATAATTTATATTAATTTAATTGCTCGTTTGCCCATTGCAAACGATCTTGATTACTAAAAGGCCATGGGGCACCATTGTTTTCTATATTGCTCATCATCGAGTTGAGTAACTGGGGTGCTGCCGATTGTTCCATAACAAGATATTGACGCATATCCATGATGATTGACAACGGATCAATCGCTATTGGACAAACTTCAACACAAGCATTACAAGAGGTACAGGCCCATAGTTCTTCGGCGCTAATATAGTCATGTAATAATTGTTTTTCGTCGTTTTGAAAGACCCCTTTGTTTTTATTCAAATTCTCCCCCACTTCTGTCAAACGATCTCGAGTATCCATCATGATTTTCCTTGGGGACAGCTTTTTTCCTGTTCTATTGGCTGGACATGCCTCGGTACACCTTCCGCATTCGGTACAACTGTAGGCATTCATCAATTGTGTCCAATTCAAATCAAAAACATCACTTGCTCCAAACTTGGAGGGTACGGCTGAAGAAGTCTCAGAGACCACTCGATCAGGATACAGCATCATTAATACCTCTTTTTTGATGTGTTCATCAACTTCAAATTTCCCATTAGGAACCAATTTTGCAAAAAAAGTATTGGGAAAAGCTAAGAGGATGTGTAGGTGTTTAGAATAATACAAATAGTTTAAAAAAACTAAAATTCCAGTGATATGAGCCCACCAAAAACTACGTTCTAGGAGCAGTAAACTGTTAAAAGAGAATCCTTCAAATAAAGGACGTAGAAACTTAGAGACTGGAAAACTACCTGCTTGGATATAATGTGATTCTTGTTGCTGTAACAAATAATCTGTAGCATTCATCGATAAAAATAACATCATCAGAACCACTTCGAAATACAAAATAAGGTCTGCATCTAGTTTGGGCCAGCCTTTCATTTCCGCTTTCCAAAAGCGCTTGATTCGGATACCATTTCTTCGGATCCAAAAAACAACCACAGCGACAATAACCAAAAGGGCAAGAATTTCAAAAGTCCCAATAAGAATATGATATAGATTCCCTAAATACGGTGCAAATAAGCGATGGGTTCCCAAAAGTCCGTCGAGTATAATTTCAAGCAGTTCAATATTGATAATGATAAAGCCCACATACACAATAAGGTGAAGTATAGCTGCAATAGGTTTTGAACCCATCTTGGATTGACCCAATGCGATTCGTAACATTTGTTTCCACCTTAGGGCGGTTTTATCAGAACGATCTACAGCTTTTCCTAAATTTATATTTCGCTTTATTCGCAGTATGTTACGAAGAAAAATCCCTCCTCCTACGATTATTAAAATCAGAAAAATAAAATTTGGTAAATAGCTCATCAGGTTTAATTTTTCTCAGGAGCAACCGTTTCTTTTCTTCCGAAAATTGAAAAGTGAACGTATTTTTTGGGATTTGCTTTCAAATCATTCAGCAGGGCCTCTAGAGCTTCTGAAGAACCCAAAAGTTTCGTGTACAACTGATCGTCATTTAACAATTTTCCAGCTGTACCTTCTCCAGATTCAAGCCTTGAGATTAATAAGCTGAAGTCCTCTGCTGTTTCAGCCAGGCTATTTATGGTCGCATTTAAAGGCATTTGATTTAAAGAATCGGTCAATTGACTTAAATTTTTTGTGGTGGCTTGCAGATAATTCATAGTTCCGTTGAAATTTTTTTCATTTCTATCCACAATGCGATTCATGCTGTTTGTCAATTCAGAGACGTTTTGAATGCTTTTAGTCAAGTTCTCAAGGGTAATTTTTAGGTTGTTTTGAGTTTCGTAATTAAGCACATTGGACACTCCTGCAAATAGAGAATCGGCAGAGGTCAACAGTCCTTCAATTTTACTTTGTAAAGGGGCAATTTGTCTGTTCACCAATTCGGTAAGACCGGGTTTGATTTGTGAGGGTAAAATATCGCCGTCCTGGACTTGATTGGAATCGTCATATACAGTTATAATCGCAATTGCTTTTCCTCCAATAAGTCCTGCTTCATAGAGTTCTGCAGTACTATTCTTTGAAAAAGAGAGGTCGTTTCTCAGGGTAAATCCGACTTTAATTTTGTCATAATTCTCATCAAAATCAATCGAATTTATTTTTCCCACTTTCATTCCATTGATGGTTACATTTGCTCCCAAGACCAGACCTTCAACGTCTTCGTACAAGGCATAAGCCTGGGTGCTATTATCCAGTAGCGAGGTTCCTTTAAGAAAACCGTATCCAAAGATGAAAATTGCAACACAACCTAGAATGAAAATGGCTGTTTTTACTTCACGAGATAGTATCAAAATTGTGTGTTTTATGATGCATCACAAATTTAGGAATTATTTTCAGAAGAGCATCATTTTAGGAGACGTAGTGCCTCGCTAATTGTTATTTTTTTATCCCCAATATAGGCTACAATAAAGGCGTTGGAATACCCTTTTGATTTTGCTTTATCTAAATGCGCTTTGGATTCCTCATAACTGGAAGACTGATTGAAATAATAACGATAAAGGGAGCCACTTTTTTCACGAGTTATTGGAGATAACCCCTTAAAATTGTAGGGTTTAGTTTCAATTTCATTTTTACTGGCTGCAATTTGAACTTTAAAAATGAGTTCAGAACTTGCTTGAGTTGATTGACTGACCGGTTGTTGATCTTGAGGAAGGATTTGAACCTTTTGAACACTGGCGGCAAGTTCCTTCTTATAATTAAGAATTGCTTTAGAAATGGCTTCTGCCATTTGATTTTGTCCTTTAGTTGAATTTAAAAATGCTCCTTCCGAACTGTTGGTTAAAAAACCGGTTTCGACAAGTACACTGGGCATGTAGGTATATTTCAAAACGACAAATCCTGCTTGTTTTACGGTTCTGTCTTTGCGATTTAAATTGTTTACAAAACTATTTTGAATGGTATTGGCAGCTACAATACTCTGATCCAAGTAGGTTTCTTGCATTAAAATTAAACTGATCACGGACTCTGGATCGTTAGGATCAAAACCCTCGTAATTTTGTTCGTAATTTTCTTCCAAAAAGATTACCGAGTTTTCTTTTTGAGCAATTTGAAAATTACGCTCATTGGCATGAAGCCCCAGCACAAAAGTGCCTGCTCCAAAAGCTTTAGAAGATGTAAACGCATCGCAATGAATGGAAACAAAAAGATCTGCATCTGCTTGATTTGCAATGTTAGCACGCTGAATTAATTCAACAAAAACATCTTTTTTTCGAGTGTAAATAACTTTTACATCAGGGATTTTCTCCAGCTGGGCTCCAATTTTCAAAACGATATTCAGTGCAATATTTTTCTCTGAATACCCGTTCCCTCGGTTTCCCGAATCATGGCCTCCATGACCGGCATCGAGAACCACCACAAAGGGTTTATTCTGTGCAGATAAACTATGAAAACTAAAGGGAAAAAGAAATAGAAGAATCCCCCCTACCAATGAAATCAGAAACATATGCCTTTGACTCGTCTTCACATTCGGATAAATAGGTAAAAATTCTTGATGCATCCTTAAAATTATCATTAATTTTGGTC
>JAFMCA010000067.1 GCA_017858055.1 Flavobacteriaceae bacterium | reverse complement strand
GAGGACATAAAGGTGCAAAGTCACGTTCAGGTTATTCAAAGAAAATTGGATTTGAAGGAGGGCAAATGCCTCTTCAAAGAAGAGTTCCTAAGTTTGGTTTTAAAAATATCAACAGAATTGAATACAAAGCAGTTAACCTTGATACTCTTCAAGAACTTTTAACAGACAAAAAGATTAAAAAGGAACTCAACTTTGAAACTATGGTCGAATTGCGTTTGATTCACAAAAACGATAGGGTCAAAGTTTTAGGAAGAGGTAAACTCGACAGTCCTATTAAAGTTTCTGCCCATAAATTTTCAGCTACTGCGAAAGCAGCCATCGAAGCTGCAGGTGGAGAAACTGTAATCTTATAAAATACCCCCAATGAAAAAAGTATTAGAAACCCTTTATAACATTTACAAAATCGAAGAGCTCAAAGACCGCGTGCTTTTGACTCTTGGGATGTTATTGGTATACCGTCTTGGTGCACAAGTCGTATTACCTGGGATAGATCCTGTTCAGTTAGCTGCATTGAGTAGTAGAACGGACGGAGGAGGTCTTTTAGGTATTCTTAATGCGTTTACCGGGGGAGCATTTGCAAATGCATCGATTTTTGCATTAGGGATCATGCCCTACATCTCTGCTTCCATTGTAGTTCAATTGATGGGAATAGCAGTTCCTTATCTTCAAAAATTACAGAAAGAAGGGGAAAGCGGAAGAAAAAAAATAAATCAAATAACACGTTGGTTAACCATCCTAATTTGTATTGTACAAGCACCAGCTTACCTCTATGGTTTAAGTGCATTAGGTGTTCCTGAAAGTGCTTTTATACTCGGGAAAGGTCCTTTATTTATAATCTCCTCAGTGATTATTTTAGTAACGGGAACCATCTTTGCAATGTGGTTGGGAGAGAAAATTACAGACAAAGGAATTGGTAATGGTATCTCCTTATTGATTATGGTTGGGATTATAGCAAATTTGCCTCTTGCTTTTACTCAAGAATTTATATCCAGAGTATCCGAAAATAATGGAGGACTCATGTTGATCTTAATCGAATTGGTTCTTTGGATTGTTATAATTTTATTGTCCATACTTTTAACACTTGCTGTTCGCAGAATCCCAGTGCAATATGCAAGAAGACAAGCTGGAGGGGCAACTTCTGATCGGTCCGTTTACGGTTCTAGACAGTACATTCCTTTAAAACTTAACGCATCTGGTGTAATGCC
This sequence comes from Flavobacteriaceae bacterium, assembly GCA_017858055.1. GTDB lineage: Bacteria > Bacteroidota > Bacteroidia > Flavobacteriales > Flavobacteriaceae > MS024-2A. The sequence goes on along the minus strand of JAFMCA010000067.1, from coordinate 1,296 downwards.
CATTATTTTTGCTCAGGCAATTATGTTTGCCCCTGCTTACATAGGAGGCGCCTTGGGCGATTCTGATGCAGGGCAGTGGATGCAAACCAACTTTTCAGACATATTTGGACTTTGGTACAACTTATTGTTTGCAGTATTGATCATTGTATTCACCTATTTCTATACTGCGATTACTGTTCCTACTAATAAAATGTCGGACGATTTAAAACGCAGTGGCGGTTTTGTCCCAGGCATACGTCCCGGAAACGAAACCTCAGAATACCTCGATACGGTAATGTCACACATCACTTTCCCTGGATCATTATTTTTAGCAGGGATAGCGATATTTCCAGCACTCGTTGTAAAACTCATAGGGATTCAGCAAGGGTGGGCTCTCTTCTACGGAGGAACATCTTTACTGATTATGGTGGGGGTTGCTATTGATACCATTCAACAAGTCAATTCATACCTACTAAATAGACATTACGACGGTTTAATGAAAACGGGTAAAACAAGAAGAGGAACAAACTAATTTATGGCAAAGCAAGCAGCAATAGAACAGGAAGGAACAATAATCGAAGCATTATCAAATGCGATGTTCCGCGTAGAGCTTGAAAATGGGCATGTGGTTACTGCTCATATTTCAGGGAAAATGCGACTGCACTATATCAAGCTCTTGCCAGGAGATAAAGTCAAACTAGAAATGAGTCCTTACGACTTATCAAAAGCAAGGATCACTTTTAGATTTTAAAAAATAATTCATCGTTATGAAAGTAAGAGCATCAATAAAAAAACGCAGTGCAGACTGCAAAATCGTACGACGAAATGGACGTTTGTACGTAATCAATAAAAAAAATCCTAGATTCAAACAAAGACAAGGTTAATTATGGCTAGAATATCAGGAGTAGACATTCCCAAGCAAAAAAGAGGCGTTATTGCCCTTACCTATATTTTCGGTATTGGTAAAAGTCGTGCACAATCTATTTTGGAAACAGCCCAAGTAGACGAAAACAAAAAAGTTTCTGACTGGACAGACGACGAAACAGGTCGTATCCGTGAAGCTGTAGGTTCCTTTAAAATTGAAGGGGAATTGCGTTCTGAAGTGCAACTCAATATCAAACGTTTGATGGATATTGGATGTTATAGAGGGATTCGCCACAGAGCGGGACTTCCATTACGAGGACAACGAACAAAAAACAACTCGCGTACACGTAAAGGAAAACGTAAAACAGTAGCGAATAAAAAGAAAGCAACTAAATAATAGTTTGTCATTATGGCTAAAACAGCAAGTAAAAAAAGGAAAGTTATTGTTGAATC
>JAFMCA010000066.1 GCA_017858055.1 Flavobacteriaceae bacterium | reverse complement strand
AAAGTCTTTATCGTAATTATCTGCCAAATGGGTCAAGGTTGCACACTGGGTTTTATCCGTGTCTATGGAAATAAGTGCTTTATCTACATATCTAATGGCTCGAACAATAGTCAGCCTTTCGTTTTCATCCATAAATTCTTTACTCCCTTTAAGCGCTCGTTGTAAGTCACTATTCACAATGACCCAGAGCTCATCCCCAACAGCTTTCGCTTTTTCAAAGAGCTCCAAGTGCCCTTTATGTAATGGATTAAAATATCCCGAGACGATGATGACTTTTGTTTTCATTTAGGCTCTATGATAATCGTCTTCAATTCTTACAATATCGTCTTCTCCAAAATAACTTCCCGTTTGGACCTCGATAAAGACCACTTTCTGAGTGCCTTTATTTTCTATACGATGCTTTACGCCTTGTGGGATTAAGACCGTTTCCCCTGCAGCATAATCCTTTACAGATCCATCTAAAGTAATGGTCCCCAATCCTTCTACTAGAGTCCAAGCTTCGGAGCGCTTGTGATGGTACTGGTAAGACAAACGTCCCCCCGGATCCACTTCAATCCGTTTTAATTTGTAGGTTGGCTCATCATGAAGCACAAAAAAACGTCCCCAAGGGCGCTGTTCACTTTCTATGGAAATCATTTTTCTTTGGAATTAAATAAAACAATATGGTCTCTGTCGGCCAAAAACTTTGAGGCAAGATAAAAACTCACCCTACGTTTGATAATCTTTTCAATCTTATCCTCTAATTGGGCAATATAATCCATGTTTAATCCTTGACCAATCAAAAACACTTCTATTAATCCCGAATCCTTCCCCTTAGCATAATCACCTACCAAAATTATTTGTTCAACATCACCCATTCGTTCCAATACGGTATCGACAACATCTTCCAGTCCCAAATGTTTTAATACCACTTTTTGTAATACATCAAAAAGGGGGTGATTCGTATTGGCTTTGTATTCCACCTTATTATCCACCTTTACTTTTTCTAAATAACCCGCCCCCTGGAGGTGATTGAGTTCTTTTCGAATAGAATTGGTGGATTCCCCCATCTCCGTGGCCAAACCATTCAAATACCCTCGATTGGCTTGAGAAATAAAGAATTTTATTAAAAGCCGAAGTCTTGTTTTGGATGTAATGAGTTCTCCTAACATCAAATTTTTTGGTTCATTTATTTTACGGCTCCGCCCTGTCTGTCCCTGTGAAACAGCGAACATTAAAACCGTTTTTATTAGAACTTTTAGGCCGTTTTAAGGGTCACAAGCATTCCCAAACTGGGAAGTTCTAATTGCATTTTATTGTGATCTAAATGGACTACCTTACCAGACTGTCCTTTAAAAGGTCCCTCAGAAATGGTATATAGAGTCCCTTTTTTGAGGGCGGTTACCTGAATACTTTCATAGGTACCCGCAAGGTTTTTTTCCATGAGATCAATTTCTTCTTCACGAACGATGGCGGGCTTCCCTAACCAAAATACATAACGCACCACGCCCGTTACAGCAAAAACCTTTTCGCGATCATGGTCATCGATTTTAACCATAACATAGGAACGGAGTAAAGGTTTACTTATTTTTTTCTTTCGATCCGAATACTGTTTTAATTCGGTATAGACAGGACAATAAGCACGAATGCCAATGGTTTCAAGGGCAGCAGCCACTTTTATCTCAAATTGAGGTTTAGTATAGAGTACGAACCATTTCATCGTTTAACGCAGGCATCAATTGTCAGAATCGGTTGGACATCTTTAAAGAAATCTTGATTAATACTGACAACTGATGACACAAACATTTTTAATTAATTACTTATCAAGTACCAAAAGTACTTATTAAAAAGTAAATTTCAAACTTTATTTTAAAAATTTGTTTGAGTGCGTATCAAATAAAAAGTTATAAAAGGCTTGATTAGTAAAAACCAAACCTATTCGTTTTAGTCCATTTTAAAAAGAAAAGGAATCCCGCCTATTGTTCAATAAAATGTTTTCCTGAATCCCGCGCAATTAAGGGTTTTTACAGTATTGATCCAAGGAAGCTTGGGCTTGCGGATACCCCTTCTGAACAGCGATTTCAATATAGGGGCAGGCTCCAATTGGGTCGCCCATCCGAATATAAATAATGGCCTTAATAAATTCACATTTACCGTTATTCGGATTCATGGTATTGATCACCTGATCGATCTGAGTGATGGCCTCCTCGTACTTCCCAATGAGATAATTTGACGTTGCCGCATTTTCGTAATAGGAATATTCATAGGGGTTGTTTGCTAATGCCAAGGCAAATTGCGTAGCAGCATTTTGATAGTCTCCCGCATTAAAAAGCTCTAGTCCTGCATTGGAATAGGCGCCTGCAAGATTAATGCGGTCCTGACCCAATTCCACCATACGTGCTAAACTTATGATTTCAGCATTATTTGGAAACGTCTCTATAGCCTGCTGAGCTCGAGTAATTAATAAAGAATCTCCCGTGGGGAAAACGGAATTAGCCACTATGAGATAATTTTTCCAATTATTGATGTCATTTTTAGCTGTCAATAATTCAAAAGCTTCCTCCA
>JAFMCA010000041.1 GCA_017858055.1 Flavobacteriaceae bacterium | reverse complement strand
CTTTGGAGGAGAAGGAGATTGGAAAACCGCAGCGATGACCCGGGTACTAAAAGTAATGTCTACAGGTTTAAAAAAGGGGACCTCTTTTATGGAAGATTACACCTATCATTTTGGGGAAAACAAATCCCTGGTTTTAGGTTCTCATATGCTTGAAATTTGCCCTTCTATAGCTGAGGAAAAACCGACCTGTGAAATTCACCCCTTGGGTATTGGTGGTAAAGAAGATCCTGTTCGATTGGTTTTTAACGCTCCTCCAGGAGAGGGTTTAAATTTAGCTTTAGTGGATCTTGGAAATCGTTTTCGGTTTATTCTTAATGAAGTTACTGCTGTTCGCATACCCGAGGCATTGCCTAAGCTTCCTGTAGCCAGGGTGTTGTGGGATTGTAAACCCAATTTGGAAGTCGCTACCACTGCTTGGATTTTGGCTGGAGGTTCGCATCACACTGTATTTAGTCAAGCTTTAAACACAGAAATCCTCGAGGATTTTGCAGAAATGACCAACGTGGAATTATTGCTCATTGATGCATCCACTCAAATTCGAAATTTTAAAGAAACGATGGCAGCAAATGAACGCCATTATGAAAAATAAAAACCGAACAAATCAAATGATGAAAAAAACATTATTAATCTTAATCAGTTTCACAAGCCTGATTGCTTGTAAAACTCCTGAAACACAAAAAGCCATGATAGAAAAAGAATCCTTTGGCACCACTCAAGACGGAAGGGATGTTGAACGCTACACCCTTGTAAATTCGGGAGGTATGCGAGTTCAAATATTGACCTATGGAGGAATCATCACTTCTTTGGAAGTTCCTAATCGAGCTGGGAAATTACAAGATGTAGTTCTGGGTTATGATCAACTCAGTGATTACGAAAAAAGCAGCCCCTATTTTGGTGCACTCATCGGTCGCTATGGAAATCGTATTGCCAATGGAAAATTCAGCCTTGAAGGTACTGAATACACTTTAGTTCAAAACAATGGAAACAATCACTTGCATGGAGGGACGAAAGGCTTTGATAAAGTCGTTTGGACCGCTGAACCCCTTGAACAAGAAGACAAAGTTTCCCTGAAACTCACCTATTTGAGTAAAGATATGGAAGAAGGATATCCCGGAAACCTAAGCGTTGAAGTCTTGTATACACTAACCTCTGAGAATGCACTAGAAATTCACTATCTCGCCAATACGGACAAAACAACAGTTGTGAACTTAACACAACATTCCTATTTTAATTTGTCTGGAGGAAAAGACATTTTAGATCATATCCTCCAACTCAACGCCTCTGGCTATTTACCCGTAGATGAAACCCTTATTCCTACTGGGATTGTCGCCGATGTTACGAATACCCCTTTTGATTTCACACAACCGAAAACAATAGGAAGAGATATTGAAAAAGAGGATGTTCAATTAAAAAATGGATTGGGGTATGACCATTGTTGGGTTTTGAATCATCCCGAAATAGGAATGCGAACTGCAGCTATCGTATCACATCCGACTTCAGGGATACAATTGGAAGTTCAAACTGATGAACCAGCCCTACAATTTTATTCTGGAAATTTTTTGGACGGCTCACATCCCATGAAAAATTCTGATGGGTTTTACGCTAAACGTGCTGGTTTCTGTTTGGAAACACAACACTATCCAAACTCACCAAATGAAGAGCGTTTTCCATCAGTAGTAGTTCAGCCCGAAGAAACGTATACCTCGAAAACAATATTTAAATTCACTAATAAATAGAGCTAATTTCAGTTCTGAACTTATATTAAATTATGCAAACATTAGAATCATTAGATTGGATTTCCATCGCTGTTTATTTCACATTACTCGCTGGAATTGCTATTTGGGTAATCAAAAACAAAAAAAACAACACGGAAGATTACTTTTTAGCCGGTAGAAATGTAGGGTGGTTTGTTGTTGGAGCTTCAATTTTTGCGTCCAACATTGGCTCTGAACACGTTGTCGGTCTTGCAGGTGCAGGGGCAAGTGATAAATTACCCATGCTAATTTATGAAATTCACGCTTGGATTGTACTGATATTAGGTTGGGTGTTTTTGCCATTTTACCAACGTGCAGGGGTATTTACTATGCCTGAATTTTTAGAAAAACGTTTTGATTCCAGGCTTCGATGGATCTTGTCAGTGTTTTCTATTGTAGCCTATGTACTTACCAAAATCTCGGTGACAATTTATGCAGGAGGTATTGTCGTTTCTGCGCTTTTGGGAATTGATTTTTGGACTGGTGCCATAGCTACCGTCATCCTTACTGGATTATACACTGTTCTAGGTGGAATGCGTGCGGTAGTTTATACAGAAACCTTACAAGCACTCGTTTTGATCGTTGGTGCAGGTGTATTGACTTATATTGGACTTGATCGAGTTGGTGGTTGGGAGAGTATGAAAGCCACCGTAACTCCTGAATACCTTAACATGTGGAGACCAGCAACAGATCCAGATTTTCCATGGCCTTCCCTTTTTATTTCAAGTACAATAGTCGGTATTTGGTATTGGTGTACCGACCAATATATCGTTCAGCGTACACTTACTGCCAAAAACATTAAAGAAGGTCGAAGAGGGACAATTTTTGGAGCACTAATGAAACTCTTACCTGTTTTTTTGTTTTTGATTCCTGGAGTAATCGCTTTGACCTTAAAAATGAGAGGTGAATTACATTGGGACAGTCCAGATGAGGCTTTTCCCGTTCTGATGAGTAATCTTTTACCCGCTGGACTGCGTGGATTGGTTGCAGCAGGTTTACTCGCTGCATTGATGAGTTCCCTTGCTTCAGTTTTTAACTCCGTTTCTACTCTGTTTACAGTTGACATTTACAAAAAACTTCGTCCAGAAACTCCCGAAAAAAAATTAGTACAAACGGGACAGATTGCAACCTTAGTTGTTGTATTGATTGGTATTTTGTGGATTCCCATTATGAGCAATATTTCCGGTGTTCTTTACGAATACCTTCAATCCGTCCAAACTTATATTGCACCTCCCATAGCCGCTGTTTTCGTGATGGGAATTGCACACAAACGAATCAATGCTCAAGGAGCCTACATCACCCTTATTGCTGGTTTTATTATCGGATTTGGCAGGATTTTTTTAGAAATTATGAGCGATTCATTCACCCCAGGGAGTATTTTATTCAACTTGGGTACGATGAATTACCTCACCTTTGGAGCATGGTTTTTCCTGTTCTGTATCCTAACCCTAATTGGGGTAAGTCTAGCTACAGAGAAACAAGCTGACGAAAAAGTAGTCAATCTTACCTTTGGAACAATTACGGCTGAGGAAAAGAAAATTTCTAGAGCTACTTTCGATTGGAAAGATATCTCTATATCCATTTTCGTAGTTGTAATCGTGGTATTTATTATGATTTGGTTTAACGGAAAATAAATTTCGACTCTTTAGAATTTTGTAGTCAATAAAGCCAAAAAGCTTTCGATTCCTGTAAAATAATTACCCACACGCAAATTTTCATTGGGACTGTGCTGATTGTTGTCCAAATTAACCGTGGGCAAACCTATAGCTGGCACCCCTAATTCAGAAACAAAGGGAGAGATCGGAACGGAACCACCACTGGTTCGGATGATTACTGGAGACTCCTTATAATACTCCGACAAAAGTTGATTCAGCCAAATCCCTTCTTTGGATTCGGTAGATGTTCTAAAGGCAGGATAAGCTACTTTGGAGTTCATCTGAATTATCCGATCCAAACTCATCCGTTCTTCCCTATTGGGCTCATGGTCCAAAACGGTATAACCCATTCCAATAAGATGCTGCTTCACACCTTCAATTAATTTATAGGGGTCGCTTTCTAGTACCAAACGGATATCCATTTCTGCCGTGGCGGTAGCCGGTATTATGGTTCGGGCATCTTTGCCTATCCAACCGCTTTGCATTCCTCGAATATTTAAAGAAGGATATTGAATGGATTCTTGATAGGTATTCCCTACTAAATCATTTCTTTTGGTTTGGGTACGCTCTTTAATTGCTTTTTCTTCTGCTGGTACGCCTTCTAGAATTTTTTTTGCTGCTGCGTCTAAAACTATACCCTCATAAAAACCTGGAATTACAACTCGACCTTGATCGTCTTTCATTGACGCCAATATCTTTGATAAATCTAATGCAGGATTGGGAAGGTAATTTCCGTAATGTCCACTATGTTGAGGCATCAATGGGCCGAAAGTCGTAAGTGTCAGAGTAGCAATCCCACGATTTCCAAAAACGAGAGTGGGTTTTCCTGAGGAATGAACTGGACCATCTAAAATTAATAAAAGATCTGCAAGCAGCTGATCCTTGTATTTTTTAACTGCTACGGGTAATCCCGGTGAACTTTGCTCCTCCTCAAAATCCAATATCAATTTTAAGTTAAATGCAGGATCCTTTCTTTCACTTTTCAGATATTTCAATGCGGTTAACAACATGACAAAAGGTCCCTTGTCATCGGCGCTGGAACGTGCAAAAATCCGATAATCCTCTATGGCATTTCCTTGCAATTTATCCCAACTTATCTCCTCATACGCTGCATCTCTCTTGACTTTTAAAACTGCCTGATACGGATTTTCTTGATTCCATTGAGATCCGTCGACAGCCTGACCATCCAAATGCATGTACAAAGCAATTGTCGGTGTTCCTTTTTTGACCTTTAGGTTTGCTAGCAGTAGTGGCAAAGAAGATGTTTCTAGCATATTTACTTCAAAATCTAACGCTTGAAGCTGAGCTTTTACCCAAGAAATATTCGCAGTGATTTGATCAGGATTTGACGCATCATTAGGAAGGGAAAGAAATTCTCTAAACTCATCCATACTGCTTATGCCAATTGACCTTGCAACAGCCTCATAGGATCGTTGTGCTGTTAATGAGGTTAAACCGAGTAGGAAAATTAAAAAGGGGTTGCTAAGGAATTTCATAAGTTGGAGTTTGATAATCGTTGTGAAGTATCTTCCAAATATAGAAAAATCAAAAGAATCTCACTTCACTGCTGGAGGAAGTAAATTGAAAGTTGTTTTGACTTAGGAAAGATTTTTTAATAAAAAATGAATCCCGTTTTTTGAAAATATTTTTTCGATATCCTCCTCCTTATAGCCCCTTTTTAAAAGTATCCCGTCGAGTTTTTGAAGGTCTGCGATAGTCTCGAGATCGTAAGGACATTGCTCTTTTCCAAAACCTCCATCCAAATCGGATCCTATCATAACATGATTTGAATTTCCTGCCAATTGACAAATATGATCGATGTGATCAACGATGGTTTCTAGATTCAATCCGCTGGATTTTGGATCCGTACTCCCCCGTTTCCAATTAGGAAGCATCATCCAAGCATCAAATGCCATTCCGATTACCGCCCCCCGACTTAGTAAGATCTTAATTTGTTCGTCGTTAAACTGTCGCTCGTTGGGTACCCATGTACGAACATTACTGTGGCTCGCCCATACAGGACCCTCATACATCTCCATGGCTTCCCAAAAGCTTTGATCACACAAATGAGTTGCATCGAGAATGAGTTGAAGTGCACTAATTTCTTTTAATAACGCTTTTCCTTGAACACCAATACTTCCAGAGGAATCTGTTCCAAAAGCATAGGTTCCAGGGCCATAATGTGCAGGACCGATGGCTCGAAGTCCCTCCCCATGCATTCGATGTAAATGATCCATAGAAATGATGGAATCTGCTCCTTCCAAGCTAAGTACATAACCGATTGGGGTTTTTACAGCGTTTTCTTCCCACCGACTTAAATGCTGTGTTAAATCCTGTGGAGTTTTGATTTGAATTAGATGCTGACCTTCTTCCATTGCTCGATACCAAGCCAATTGTCCTTGAGTTTGAGCCCATGCTTGTTCTGGAGAGTTCCATCCGGGAAGTTTATTTTTAGGTTTGACATAGCGTGCGATCAAAGTAGCAACACACAAGCCGATGTTTCCTTCACGCATAGCAGGAAAAGAAACGACTCCTTTTTCCCGATCCGGCAGGTCAGTCATTCCTTGCTCAAGGCTCCGGATCATAGAAATTTCTTGTCTAAAATCTCTATTCCATTCCAGAGCATTCATGGATAAATCTAAATGTGCATCGAATAAAAATTTCATTTGCTCAATTCAATTTGATACGCTCTAGCTTCAACCTCCCAATACCCAGTATGCTTTCCTTCTTCTATTGTATAAACCCTGTTGTATTTAGCTACCGTAGGGCAAATATGATATGGTAATGCATAAAATAAATCTCCAACTTTAAAATTGTTGGGTTTTTCATAAATGACAACCAGATGTTCCTCACTCTGACTTTTATGAACTGCCTCTTCCATTCCCAGAATTAACACACGGGGCAAGGGCATTTCTGAAGCCACTGCTTTATGCCCCAGATCAAAACAAAAATGGTTGGTTTCAGGTTTACTAATCAGACGAGTAATCAAAATGGCAGCATTTAGAAAAGGAGATTCTTTCCAAATGTTTTTGTATCCCAAATCCCAAAGTAATGTAGTTCCTGGACTTAGATAAGTGGTTTCATTTAAAGAATGGGGATAAAAACTAGGTGATCCCCCAGTTATACGTTTTGGCATTACTCCACTTGCGTTTTCAATTTGCTTACACAAGTCATCGACAGGCCGATAGTCGGCATGACATTGGGCAATGCGCTCCTCTATATCTTTTGGACGAATATGACCATCGTAGACATGCAATCCAAAAAAAGTAAAATCAGGATTAAGCGAAAGCGCCTTATAGAGTTCAAACGCTTTCTGAGGAACTATACCCGTACGATTCATCCCGTTATTGATATCGATCCATAAATTAAATGAACTTCCTGTTTGCGTGGCTAATTCGGAGTAAAGCTGAAGCGAATCCTCATTATCTACCAAAGTTGAACATACACAATGAGGATATTCCCTTTGCCATTTTAAAAACTGCTGGGCTTTCTCACGAGTGGGTTGGTGTGCTAATACAATTTGATCTACCCCACACTCAAGCAGCAATTTCATTTCAGCAAGTGTGGCGCATTTAAACTTTCGGATACCGGCTTGAAGTTGCAGTTTAATCACTGCGGACATTTTATGTGTTTTTACATGCGGAATCAAACGTTCCACTCCACCTGCAATTCGAATCATTGAATCAATATTTTGCTGAATGCGCTTGGGATAGACTAAAAGACCTGGAGTGAGCAATTGGTCTTCATGTTCAACTTTAAAATCCTCAATGATCATACTCTATTCACTCTCTATTAAAAAATGAGCTTCTATTTCAACGGCAATGTTTTGTGGGAGAGACATCCCTACAGCGCTTCTTACGCCAATTCCGAGTTCTTCTCCAAAAACTTCAGCCATCAGTTCGCTAAAACCATTGATCACATAGGGGTGATCTTCAAATTCTGGTGTTGCGTTGATCATTCCTAAAACCTTAACCACACGTTTGATTCGGTGAATCGAATCCATGTGCGTAACAAGTGTGGAAAGCATGGTCAGCCCAACTTGACGTGCCGCTAGTTTGGCTTGTTCTCGATTCAGGGTTCCTCCTACCTTACCTGTAATTAAACTACCGTCGTTTTGTATAGGTCCTTGACCCGATACATAAAGATAATTCCCTACCACTAAAAGGGGTCGGTATACACCAACTGGCTTAGGAGCTGGTGGCAATACTAAGCCCAATTCTTGTATCCGTTCGAAAAGTGATTTCATGATTATATAAATTGATTTAAAAGTAAAACTCCCAATAAACCGCTGATTCCGATGGAGGTTTCCATCACGGTCCAGGTAGATAAAGTCTCTTTAATATTGAGGTTAAAGTATTCTTTAAAAAGCCAAAAACCACTGTCATTAACGTGAGAAAGCATTAAACTTCCTGATCCGATAGCTAAAACCATCAGCTCGGGACTTACTCCAGTAGATTGAACTAAAGGCAATACGATACCGGCAGTAGTTAATCCAGCTACCGTTGCCGATCCTACTGAAAATCGTATTAAAGTTGCAATTAACCATCCAATAACTAGAGGAGACAGGGAAGTAATTTGCAATAAATTACCAATGTATTCACTCACTCCACTATCAATTAAAATTTGTTTTAACGAGCCTGCGCCAGCAATGATCAAGAGTACCATTGTGATTCCCGAAACCGCTTTAGCATATATTTTCATTACACCGTCCATTGGTAAACCTCTTGCAATTCCCAAAGTATAGGTTCCAACGAGAACAGAAAGTAACAAAGCAATGACTGGGTTACCTATGAATTTTATAATAGAAATCCAAACCCCCTCCAACGGAAGAAATGTTAGCGTCAATGTTGAAAAAGCAATCAGTAGGACTGGTAAAAGTGCAGTCACTATACTCGTAGAAAAACTTGGCAATTCCTCTTCAGAAAAAACCTTGGTGGTCATAAACTCTTTTAATGGTTTTGCTTCTACTTTTGGGATCAATTTGGTCAATACAGGACCGGAAATCAAAATTGCAGGAATAGCAACAAGAACTCCATAAATTAGTGTTTTCCCCATGTCTGCTTCAAACATCACCGCTAGAGCACTTGGTGCCGGATGGGGGGGTAGAAAACCGTGTGTAACAGACAAAGCAGCTAACATGGGTAAGGCTATTGATATCAGAGATAATCCTGTAGCAGCTGCCACGGTGAATACGAGAGGCACTAAAATCACAAACCCTACAGAATAAAACATGGTAACTCCAACGATAAAACCTGTAAGCATGACTGCTGCTCTTATATTTTTTACACCAAAAAGTTGAATGAGTCCATTGGTGATTTTTTGTGCAGCACCGCTATCGGCTACCAATTTCCCCAACATAGCCCCAAGACCAAGTATCATTACTAAAAACCCAAGGGTATTGCCGATCCCCTTCTCTATGGATTGGACAATAGAATTCAATTCCATCCCTTGACCTATTCCAATGGAAAGACCAACTAAAATAAACGCAATAAATGCGTTTAAGCGAACTACTAAAATTAATACGAATAAAAAAAGAATTCCGAGGGTAATGATAACTAATGGCATACGTAAAAATAGAAAAGTTAATCGGATTTCAATACGGAAGCTGAAAAGTAAACCGCAAATAAATTCAAAACCCTTAGGGAAAGATTCTTTGTTTTAAAAAATTAGTGATCAAAGGATCCCATGGTGATGTAGATGATCAAAGTAACCACAAAAAGAAAAATTGAAAAAGGTTTTGTGTATTTCCATTGCTCCATCTTTACCAATTTTAAATCCTTAATTTGAAATTGATTTTTATTGGGGTAATAATAAGAAATCCAAAACATCAATGCCAAGTTGAGTAGAAACTCTATTCCCCAAATGTGAACAAAATGGATGCCCGTATCAAAAACAAAAGTGGTTAACAAATAAAAACTTAGCCCAACAAACAAAGCAACCTTGGCTGCCAAGGCAGAAATGTGTTTTGTAAAAAATCCAGCTAACATTATCGAGGCAATGGGAATAAAAAAGATTCCGTTGAGTTGTTGTAGCATTTGGTATAATCCTTCGGGTGCTTTAGCAACAAATGGTGCAGCCATAATGGCAAATAAAGCTAAAACACTCGAGGTTAATTTTCCAACAAATACAAGTTTTTTGTCCGAAGCTTCTGGGTTTAAATGTCTTTTGTACAAATCAAAACTGAAAATGGTAGCAGAGCTGTTCAGCACACTATTAAAAGTACTCAATACTGCTCCCATGACAATAGCTGCAAAAAGACCGACAAAACTGGCGGGTAATACTTTTTTTATAAGCTCAGGATAGATCATGTCTTGATTACCATAAAGGGTATCTCCAAAATAATAAAACCCGATAACCCCCGGGAATATAATAACTAAGGGGATAAGTATTTTCAGTAGGCCCGTAAATAATAATCCTTTTTGTGCCTCTTTTAAATTCTTAGCTCCCAAAGCCCGTTGAATAATGGTTTGATTCATACACCAAAAATAAACTTGATTCACAATCAACCCGGTAAACAAGACTTCAAAAGGTAATACGGAATCCCGCTCACCAATTACATTGAATTTCTTTGGGGCATGTTCATATACTTTAGACAACCCCTCAAGTGGATTTCCATCTCCTATACTCAATAAGGCTAAAAAAGGAACCGCAATTCCACCAATCAAAAGACCATACCCATTGATAGTGTCTGAAAAAGCAACTGCCTTTAACCCCCCTAAAATAGCGTATAAAGATCCTATTAATCCTACAGCAATGACCGTGATTAGCAGGGCCTCCTCTTTGGTAACCTGCAATAGTTCGGAGATATTAAAAATGCTTTCTAAATTGATTGCTCCCGTGTATAAAACGATGGGTAGCAGGGTTACTACAAAAGAAATCATCAAAAAGAAAGCTACATAGGATCTTAAAACACCATCAAACCGATTTTCTAAATATTGTGGAATGGTTGTTAAACCCATTTTTAAATATTTGGGAATAAAATAAACGGCAGCTAAAATGAGTGCTAATGCAGAGGTAACTTCCCAACCAATGACAACAAAACCGTTTTTATAGGAGGAGCCATTCATGCCGATAAGATGCTCAGTAGATATATTCGTAAGCAACATGGAGCCCGCAATAACTACTCCTGTCAAACTTCTTCCTCCCAGAAAATAACCCTCTTGAGATCCGAGCTTTTCCTTTCTTAAACGATACCAGGCATATAGGGCTACAAATAAGGTATAAGCGAGAAAAGTTGTGAAAGTAAACATAGGGTTAGTTGATTTCTGAAAGTGCTACTGTTCTGTTTTCTATTTGTGACTTTTTAGCTGCAAGACTAATAAGAAGTGATTGAAGCCCATCGTATTGGGTCACTTCAGGTTTGGAGTTGTTCTTGATGCATTGCACAAAACGTTCCAGTATATTAAGATAGGATTCTTTATAGCGTTCAATAAAAAACTTTAAGGGCTTCGTCGAATGAAATCCTTGATCATCCGCTGAATAGACCGTATCCTCCGCTTTATTTTTTGTAGCCATCAACCCCTTGGATCCAAAAACTTCCACCCGTTGGTCGTAGCCATAAGTACTGTTTCTACTGTTTTCTACAGTAGCCAAACTGCCATTTTCAAATTTTAAAATACTGACTGCAGTATCCACATCCCCAACTGTTTCAAGGGGCAGCTCTCCATAGATTGTTGCAGTAGTATAAATTTCAGTAACCTCACTGCCCATGAGATATCTGGCTAAGTCAAAATCATGAATAGCCATATCTAAAAACAAGCCTCCTGAAGTTTTGATATACTCCATCGGTGGGGGTCCTGGATCCCTGCTGATGAGTCGTAATGTTTGAACTACTCCCAGACGATTTTCCTCCAAAGCGCGCTTAATTTTTAAAATATTGGGATCATAGCGTCTGTTAAATCCAAGTGCAAACTTAATCCCAGATTCTTCAACTAGATCTTTGATTTGGAGTACGTTCGTTAGTGTTAAATCGATTGGTTTTTCACAAAAAATATGTACCCCTGCAGCTATTGCCAATTGGAGATGTTCAAAATGTAATGCAGTAGGAGAAGCGATAATAACTGCATCCAAGGAGGTTTCCTTGAGCATCTTTTCAAAAGAAGTATACAGAGCTTTGACTCCCGCGGAGGCAGCAAAACTTAAACTTTGTTCTGAACCACTGCAAGCGGCTACTATTTGAGCATCGGGAATATACTGTTGGATATTTTGAAGGTGTACCTGCCCTATTCTTCCTAATCCAACAATCCCAAATTTAATCATCCTTGCTCAACGTTCATCCTTTCCGATCTTTACTAAAAAAGCAATTGATTTGGTAAATACTTAGCGATCAAATCTTCATAATAAGGTCGTAAGGCTTTGGCATCTGGTGGAACAGGAACTTTAGAGTATAAGTCGTAAGGATTAAACTTTTTAACCCATTCAAAATTCTCCCGATCTTCTTTATTCATTAAATGTGCATACGCATCTTCACGATGTTGTGCATAAAACGAATGATAGCGAATCATATAGAGAGCCGGTTTAGGTAAATAATCCTTCATTACATGGTAGAGGTATTCATCATGACCCCAGCTCATTTTAACTTGATCCAACCCACAATTTTCAGTGTAAACTCCTAATTTGGTCTTATATCTTTCATCAGAAAAATCAGGGTTTTGATCGAAAAATTCTGAATAAACAATTTTACTTGAAAACTGACAACCCACAGGATACGTATCGCCGACTACTGCCCATTGTGGCTCGCCATAGAGACACAAAACTTTTCCAAGATCATGGATAAGCCCTGTCAACACAAACCAATCTGGGTGTCCATCACGACGAATGGCTTCTGCGGTTTGTAACAAATGTTGTAATTGATCCAATTCGATATCTGGATCGCTGTCATCTACTAAAGTATTGAGGTAATCTAGGGCATCCCATACGGACATTTTCCGTTTGTTTAGACCCAAAAACTCTTCTTGTTTAGCAACTACAAAGTCATACGACTGAAACTGATGGTTGATCCTATAAAACTCTCGAACTAGAGCATCTCGAGGAGAGTCCACATAGTTTCTGTAATCTTCTTTTTGTTTTTGATGTGGTTCTGGGTAGCGTTTTAATAAATCGTCTTCCCAATCGTCCAAATCCATTAAGGGTTTATTGGAATCCATATTATTTTAAATAAATATTATACTCTGTTTTTCAAATCTCTTATAAATTCAACTACACGGAGCTTAATGCACCGCTTTTTATGCCTTAAACAAGGATATACTAAATTATAATATTCTTTTAATATTGAGTAATTTTAAAAAAATAAAAAAATGAACAGAAAATCCTTTATCAAAACCTCTGCATTGGGTGTCGTAGCAGTTCATACTTTTCCCTTAATTTCTCTAGAAAAATCATTCGAAAATCTAAAAATTAGCGTTACCCCGTGGTCCCTAATGCGAACTGGATACGGAGGTGATGATCCACAAGGCATTAATGTGTTTGACTATCCTTTACTCGCGAAATCTCTCGGCTTTCAATATATCGATCATGAAATGTTTCATTTTCCACCGCAACTTCAAGATCAGGACATTGAAAAAATGAACCAACGTATGGTAGAAGCAAATGTTCAAAGTGCTGTTATGCTCACAGGAGGGGTTGGAGATATCGGTGACGCTAATCCTCTAAAAAGAAAACAGGCATTGAAGATATATAAGTCCTGGGTTGATGTTGCTCAAAAATTAGGATGCAAAGCCCTGCGTAATGTTTGCGGTGAGCACATTTCAATTCCTCATCAAGAAAAGCTTAATTATGCAATAGAAGGAGTCCAAGAACTTGGAAATTATGCCGCTGACAAAGGATTGGATCTGCTTATTGAAAACCACAATGGCTATTCCTCTGACCCAGATTGGATGATCGCTCTAATGGAAGCGGTAAACCTCAAAAACGTTGGTATCCTCGGTGACTTTACCAATTGGACTTTAGAGCGAAATCCAGACACATTTTATCCTGATCCTTATAAAGGCATTGAATTATTAAGCCCTTATATTCGAGCTGTGAGTGCAAAATCGGAGGACTTTAACAAGGACGGTGAGGAAACATCCCTAAGTTACCAACGCATGTTTGAGGTCTTGAAAAAGGCTCCTCAGCTTGAGTTTGCTGGGGTTGAATATTTCGGGAATGTAATCCCAAGAAGTGAAGGGGTAGTAAAAACCAAAGCTTTGATAGAAAAAGCAATACAACGTTAATTTGTAAACCTAGTTTGTTCTAAAAGCATAGACCCCAGAACTGGATTGGTTTCCATTGGCATCAACTGCGATTATTTTCCAGTAATAGGTTGTGTTGTTGGCTACTTCAACCT
>JAFMCA010000040.1 GCA_017858055.1 Flavobacteriaceae bacterium | reverse complement strand
CCTCCTTTTCGATACTTTTAACGATGCTACCAATGCGTTTTCCTTTGCCACTAACCCCCTTGGTCTTAAAGCCGACGGATTAATTTCTGGGGGGAATCAAGACTTCCGGACCAGTAGAAACACCGCTTGGGATACCAAATGGAATGTAGAAACTACAATTACAGAAACCACTTATACAGCGGAATTCAAAATTCCTTTTACCTCTTTGTTTTACGACAATAAAAATCCCTCCTGGCGCTTTAATATTTACCGAAGAAATACGCAAGGAAACGAACACAGTATCTGGATTCAAACTCCTCAAAACCAAACGATTGGCAACCTCGCATTTATGGGGAAAATGATTTTTGAAACTCCTCTAAAAAAAGCTCGAAACCCCATTTCGTTGATTCCCTACCTCAGTGGTGCTGCATTTAATGATTTTGCTAATGACAACAAAAATCGTTCTGTTGCTGTAGGTGGGGATGCAAAAATTCCGATTGGAAATGCACTTAATCTCGATCTGACCTTTAACCCTGACTTTTCTCAAGTAGAAGTTGATGATCAAGTTGTGAATTTGACTCGATTTGCAATTTCTTTACCAGAAAAAAGACAATTTTTTACCCAAAATGACGATTTGTTTAAAGACTTCGGTGCCGAAAGAGATGTCATCCCTTTCTTTTCTAGGCGGATTGGTGTTGCTGAAGATTTAGAAGGAAACACCATCGAGAACAAAATCATTGCAGGGGGACGATTGAGCGGGAAACTCAATTCCAATTTGCGAGTAGGATTTTTGAACATACTCACAGAAGCCGATGTAAAAAATGAAATCCCCTCCAACCTGAATACTGTTTTTACCCTGCGACAAAAAGTTTTTGATCGCTCCAACGTTGCCTTTTTTTACATCGACAGAAGAACTACAGACGACTATGAGTTCATCAGTGAAGAAGAGCGAAAAAATAGTGTGACTGGATTGGAATACAATTTGGCATCCACTGACAGTAAATGGACTGGACGAGCGTTTTTACACAAATCTTTTACAGAGGGGCTAACAGAGGACGATGTAATTGCTGGGGGAATACTACAGTACAACACCCGTGAGCAGCAATTGGGTATGGAAGTCATTCATGGAGGTGAGGATTTTAGATCAGACCTCGGATTTTTTAGACGGACTGGTTTTTTAAAGCTCTCCCCTGAATATACCTACAGAATTTACCCCAAAAACCCGAATGTCAACAGTTACGAATTTAGTCAACGCAGCTTTTTAATCTTTGATCCTACAAAAGCCTATCAGCTCACAGAACGTTGGTTGATTTCCAGTATTCGAAAACGGTACTTGGATAATACCAGTTTAAGTTTACGATTTACCAATCGCTACGAATTTCTATTTGATGAATTTGACCCTACACGTAGTGACGATGCTTTTGCGCTCCCTGGAAATACTGCCTACAACTTTTCCGAATTCGAATTGGCTTATCGTTCAGACCAGCGAAAATCCTTTAACTTCAATACTGAGCTTCGATACGGTTCTTTTTACAACGGTACTAAATTCTCTATAGAAAACGAACTTAAATGGCGGAAACAACCCATTTTTAACGCCAGTATGATTGTCAACTTCAATGCGATCAAACTTCCTGATCCTTATCCCTCCAAAAACATTTGGCTCGTTAGTCCTAAACTTGATTTCACCTTTACCAAAACACTTTTTTGGACCACGTTTGTTCAGTACAATTCTCAGGGAGAAAACCTGGGGGTCAATTCTAGACTTCAGTGGCGCTTCGCTCCCCTCTCTGATTTATTCCTCGTCTATAATGATAATTACATCAGTACAGATAATTTCTCGCCAAGATATCGTAGTTTTAACCTCAAATTTACATACTGGTTAAACATCTAAATATGACTTCTTTTCGAATTAAACCCTATCTCCTTTTGCTTTTTAGCTTCCTCCTCATGTATTGCGAGCAAGCTCCTAAAACATCCGTAGACTCTAACCTTATGATCGTTAAAGGCCGAGTGGAGGGTTTGCGAAAAGGGATGCTGTACCTTCAAAAATTTCAAGATTCCTTATTGATTAACGTAGATTCAACTCTTGTAGAGGGAACCCCTACGTTTGAATTTAAAACTCCAATTGAAACCGCAGAAGTTTTTTATCTTTTTTTGGATAAAGAAGATGGCGACAGTCTTAATGATCGCATCCTATTTTTTGGTGAAAAGGGACAAATTGAAATTAGCACCCTCCTCAAAACTTTTGAAAGCAGTGCTAAAATTACGGGATCTAAAAATCAGGAGTTACTTCAAGAATATCTGTCTTTCAAACGAAAGTTTAACGACCAAAATCTGGAGTTAATGAAATCATTCTACGAAGCGCAAATGGCTCAAAATTCTCAGCGGGCAGATTCGATTGAAAATCAGATCAACAGGCTACTCAAAAGAAGGTATTTATACACCATAAATTTCGCGGCAACCAATACGGATCAAAACATTGCCCCCTATTTGGCATTAACCCAAGTTTATGATGCTAATTTAGCGCTGTTAGATTCTATCGCTGTAAAAATGACCCCCGAAGTACGTGCGTCAAAATATGGTGAACAGTTTACTCTATACCTTGAAGAACGAAGAGCTTCGGAAAACTAGAGATCTGCTGACTTTTTTAGTAGGGAGTGGATCATTTTTTTTCGCTCCTCCTGTATTGCAGCAAAATGCTTCTTTAAATTATCTTTTGCAGATACCGAATTTATTTTTTGAATTAATTCGTCAAATACCTGTATTGCTTCTTCAATTAGTTGTTCGCTCATAGATAAATCTGCATTGGGATTCGATAATTCCCAGAGGTAAATGTCTTCTATTATAGAGCCTATATCGTTGTTGATGTCTTTCTTTAGTTGTTTGATGCTTGCCATTAGTGTAAATATGTTGAACCAATATAAATATTAATTTAATATATAGTTTAAAAAAGTTGAATGAATTTTATTTTGATGTACTCTTAGTCTAATTATCCTTCAAAGGTAACGTAGTTTCTTGGAGTTTCGTACAAAGTAACGGAAAGTTCGTGATCTTTATTTAAATGAGGTTTTAGTAAATTGTAAATGACTACAGCCATATTTTCTGCAGTTGGAATTAAATCACTGAATTCAGGGACTTCTTCATTTAAATTTTTGTGATCCATTCGGTCCTCTACCTCGGCTTTGATCAAATCCTTAAGCAGTTTCATGTCCATAACATATCCCGTTTGAGGATCAATACTGCCTTTTACGTGAACGATAAGTTCATAATTGTGCCCGTGGTAATAGGGGTTTGCACATTTACCAAAAATAGCTTCGTTTTTGGCATCTGTCCAATCTTTTCTATACAAGCGATGAGCCGCATTAAAATGTGCTTTTCTACTTACAATTACTTTCATGTGGTCGCTTTGATGTGTTTAAAAAATCGGTCAAATATTATTTTGAACCAAACCGTATATTCTTCGGGAGATTGCTCAATTGCAGCTTCAATATCAGAAAGCCCCATCCATTTCCAATGGGCAACTTCTTCTTCATTTAACTGAGGAGCTTCCTCATAATGGCCCAAAAGCACATGATCCAATTCGTGCTCGGTCAAACCATTATCAAAGGGAGCTTTGTATATAAAACTGAACAGTTCTTTTAATGGAACACAAAATCCCATTTCCTCTTCCAATCGTCTCATTCCAGCTTCCACATTTTCCTCCCCTTCACGCTGATGACTACAACACGTGTTTGTCCACAAGCCGGGTGAGTGGTATTTATGGTAGGCGCGCTGTTGGAGCATCAGTTCTCCTTTGTTATTCAAAATAAATACGGAAAAGGCACGATGTAAAACTCCTTTTTCATGAGCTTCCATTTTAGGTAAAGTCCCAATAGGGTTATCCTCTACATCTACCAATATAACTTCTTCTTCTTTCATGCCTTCCAAAATTACCCATATTTTTTTCAAAAACCTATTCCCTAGGGTTTTCCGGTCGTACATTAATTGAATACTTTTGCTAAAATTTGATGGAATGGGATTTTTAGACGAAATCAAACGGAGAAGAACTTTTGGGATCATCTCACACCCCGATGCAGGGAAAACCACTTTAACGGAAAAACTACTTCTTTTCGGGGGAGCCATTCAAGAGGCAGGAGCTGTAAAATCAAATAAGATAAAAAAAACGGCTACGAGTGACTTTATGGAAATTGAACGCCAAAGGGGAATTTCTGTAGCAACTTCCGTGTTGGCTTTTCTTTACAAAGAAAAAAAAATCAATATCCTAGATACTCCTGGACATAAAGATTTTGCTGAAGATACTTTCCGTACCCTTACCGCTGTGGATAGCGTGATCGTAGTGATCGACGTAGCAAAAGGGGTTGAGGAACAAACCGAAAAACTGGTGGAGGTCTGCCGAATGCGTAAAATTCCGATGATCGTGTTCATCAACAAATTAGACCGTGAGGGTAAAGACGCCTTCGACCTCCTCGACGAGGTAGAACAAAAACTGGGATTGCATGTCACCCCACTTTCCCTACCCATTGGGATGGGCTATGATTTCAAAGGAATTTACAATATTTGGGAACGAAATATTCAATTGTTTTTAGAAGAACAAAAACAAACCGTTGGAAAAAAAACCAAATTTACAGACTTGAATGATCCGCAATTAGCCACTACTTTAGGGATAAAAGCTTTGGCAACGCTAAGAGAGGAATTGGAACTGATCGATGGAGTCTATCCCCCTTTTGATCGCAAGAGCTATCTTTCGGGAAATCTTCAGCCGGTCTTATTTGGATCTGCTTTGAATAATTTTGGCGTTGAAGAACTGCTAAACTGTTTTATTGAAATCGCTCCTGAACCATTGGCAAAAACATCAGAAGAACGCCTGATTGACCCCAAAGAAAAACAGTTTAGCGGATTTGTATTTAAGATCCACGCCAATATGGATCCCAACCACCGCGACCGTCTCGCATTTGTCAAAGTGGTATCAGGTACTTTTGAACGAAACATGCCCTATCTGCATGTACGTTTAAACAAAAAAATGAAGTTTTCCTCTCCCAACACTTTTTTTGCTGAACGAAAAGAAATTGTGGACATTTCCTATCCTGGAGATATTGTAGGGCTTCACGATACTGGAAATTTTAAAATTGGAGATACCCTAACAGGAGGAGAGCAACTTCATTTTAAGGGTATTCCTAGCTTTTCACCAGAACATTTTCGATATATCAACAACAACGATCCCATGAAAGCCAAACAACTGGCTAAAGGAATCGATCAGTTGATGGATGAAGGAGTTGCTCAATTGTTTACTCTGAACTTAAACGGGCGGAAAGTAATCGGTACTGTTGGAGCCCTACAGTTTGAAGTCATCCAATACCGACTTCTCCATGAATACAGCGCTCAATGTACTTATGAAAACCTCAACGTTCACAAAGCCTGCTGGATTGAAGCTGATGAAAAAAGCACGGAATTCAAAGAGTTTACGCGAATCAAACAAAAGTTTTTAGCCCAAGACAAAAGAGGCCAACTCGTTTTTCTAGCCGACTCAGCCTTTTCCTTACAAATGGCACAAGATCAATACAAAAGCTTAAAATTTCATTTTACTTCAGAGTTTTAAGTTTTTTAATTTTCTGAAGGGAACCGCAAATAAATCAGTACATAAAAAAACCTCCAAAAGGAGGTTTTTTTAATGTTTATGCTTCACCAGCCGGTCCAAAATTTAGCGGGATCGGTGGAGCTTCATGGGTTTCTATTACACCGTTTACGTTTTCATAACGCTGGATATTTTCTCCTAATGCTTTATGAAAGCGCTTGACGTGCTCTGGAGTCAGAATGACTCGAGACTTCACACGTGCTTTCGGTGCGCCTGGCATGACCGTGATAAAATCTACAATAAACTCCGATGTAGAATGGTTGATGATGGCTAAATTTGAATAAACACCATCGGCTACATTTTCATCTATAGCAATATTCAATTGCTTTTCTTTGGGGGCATTTTTATCACTCATAGAATTAGAATGTTATTTCTTCTTCTTTGTCAATCAAGAGACTTTTATACTCATCTTTCGAACCTACGATGATGTCATTGTAAACCCTTAACCCTGTACCGGCAGGTATTTTATGTCCTACAATTACATTTTCTTTCAATCCTTCCAATAAGTCCACTTTACCACTTACCGCAGCCTCATTCAATACCTTCGTGGTTTCTTGGAAAGACGCCGCTGAGATAAAGGACTTGGTTTGTAAGGAAGCTCGGGTGATCCCTTGCAATTCAGGAGTAGCTGTGGCAGGTGCTGCATCACGTGCAACTACCAATTGCTTCGCTTCTCTTTTAAGCAATGAGTTTTCGTCTCGAAGTTGGCGTGAGGATACGATTTGTCCTTGCTTTAAATTTTCAGAATCCCCAACCTCTTCAACAATTTTCATGCCGTATAGGTTGTCATTTTCTTGAATAAAGTCGTATCGGAATACCAATTGATTTTCTAAGAAAATCGTATCTCCTGGATCCATAACTCGAACTTTGCGCATCATCTGACGAACGACTACTTCAAAGTGTTTGTCATTGATTTTTACCCCTTGTAAACGATAAACTTCTTGAATTTCGTTTACTAAATATTGCTGTACTGCAGAGGGTCCTTTGATTTTGAGAATATCCGCTGGAGTCGTAGAACCATCCGATAAAGGCATTCCTGCTTTTACAAAGTCATTTTCTTGTACTAGAATCTGATTGGATAATTTTACCAAGTATTTTTTGATATCACCAAATTTGGATTCTACAATAATCTCGCGATTTCCTCTTTTAATTTTTCCAAAAGATACTACCCCATCAATTTCAGAAACTACTGCTGGATTGGATGGATTTCGTGCTTCGAATAATTCAGTTACACGAGGTAAACCTCCCGTAATATCTCCAGATTTTGCAGATTTACGTGGAATTTTCACCAATACTTTTCCTTCTTGAATCTGATCTCCTTCGTTAACGATAAGGTGAGCCCCTACCGGTAAGTTGTACGATCTCAAAATGTTTCCTTTTTTATCCGCGATAGATAAGGTGGGAATAAGCTTTTTATTTCTAGATTCAGAAATTACTTTTTCTTGGAAACCTGTTTGCTCGTCAATCTCAACTTGATATGTTAACCCTTGTTCAATGTTTTCAAATACAATCTTACCAGTAAATTCTGATACGATAACTCCGTTAAATGGATCCCACTTACAGATTACAGCATCTTTTTTCAGTTTAGCTCCATCCTTAATATGAAGGGAAGAACCGTAAGGAATGTTGTTTGTGCTTAAAACACTTTTCGTTTTAGCATCTAAGATTTTAATCTCAGATGTTCTTGAGATTACGATTTCCGCGTCATTTCCTTCAGAATCTTTTCCTTGAACCGTTTTGAGATCTTCAATTTCTGCTACCCCATCAAATTTAGCGAGCAATTTGTTTTCCTCAGAAATGTTACCTGCTACCCCACCTACGTGGAAAGTTCTCAGGGTCAACTGAGTTCCAGGTTCACCAATGGATTGTGCGGCAATTACCCCAACAGCTTCTCCTCGTTGTACCATTTTACCCGTAGCAAGGTTTCGTCCATAACATTTGGCACAGATCCCGTATTGTGCAGCACAAGTCAGTGGTGAACGTACTTCTACCGATTCGATCGGAGCGTTCTCAATTCGAGTAACTTCACTATCTTGGATTTCTTGACCCGCTTCTACGATGATTTCGTTTGATCGTGGATCTATGATATCATGTAAGGCAACACGTCCTAAAATTCGTTCTCCGAGGGATTCTACAATATCTTCGTTTTTCTTTAAAGGAGAAACTTCTACCCCACGTAAGGTTTCACAGTCTTCAATGTTGACGATAACGTCTTGAGAGACATCGTGGAGTCGTCGAGTTAGGTATCCTGCATCTGCTGTTTTTAATGCGGTATCTGCAAGACCTTTTCGAGCTCCGTGCGTAGAGATAAAGTATTCAAGAATTGAAAGCCCTTCCTTAAAGTTGGAAAGAATTGGGTTTTCGATAATTTCACCTCCTCCAATATTCGATTTTTTCGGCTTCGCCATCAGACCACGCATCCCTGTCAACTGACGGATTTGTTCTTTTGATCCTCGTGCCCCTGAATCCAACATCATGAATACAGAGTTAAACCCTTGCTGATCTTCACTAATTCGCGTCATTGCTAATTCAGTCAATTTCGCATTGGTTGAAGTCCAGATGTCAATCACCTGATTGTAACGTTCGTTATTGGTAATCAGTCCCATATTGTAGTTCCCGATTACTCCATCTACCTGTACATTGGCCTCCTCTATCATGTCTTGTTTTTCAGGTGGAATAATAATATCCCCTAAACTAAAGGAGAGACCTCCTTTAAATGCAAAACCATAACCCATGGATTTAATCTTATCTAAAAAATCAGCTGTTTCAGGAACACTGGTAACTTTTAGAATGTCTCCAATAATTTCACGTAAGTTTTTCTTAGTTAGAACTACATTGAAATATCCTGCAGCTTCAGGAACAACCTCGTTAAACAATACTCGTCCTACTGTAGTCTCAATGATTTTATAAACCAATTCTCCATCTTCATTGAAGTCTTTAGCTCTAATTTTAATCATCGCATTGAGTTCAACGCGCTTTTCGTTTAAAGCAATATGTACTTCTTCTGAGGAATAAAAAATCAAGCCTTCCCCTTTAACTTTATGTTTTGGGGTTGATTTTCTCGCTTTGGTCATGTAGTATAACCCAAGTACCATGTCCTGAGAGGGAACTGTAATAGGAGATCCGTTTGCAGGGTTTAGTATGTTGTGTGAAGCCAACATCAAAAGCTGACATTCTAGTATGGCTTCCGGTCCCAATGGCAAGTGAACCGCCATCTGGTCTCCATCAAAATCGGCATTAAAGGCAGTACAAACCAAAGGGTGTAATTGAATGGCTTTTCCTTCAATTAATTTGGGTTGGAACGCTTGAATTCCTAGACGGTGTAAGGTAGGGGCACGGTTTAATAATACAGGGTGTCCTTTCAATACGTTTTCTAGTATGTCCCAAACGACAGGCTCTTTTCTGTCAATGATTTTTTTGGCAGACTTTACTGTTTTTACAATTCCCCTTTCAATAATCTTTCGAATAATAAAAGGTTTGTAGAGTTCCGCAGCCATTCCTTTCGGAAGTCCACATTCAAATAATTTTAATTCAGGTCCAACAACGATAACCGATCGTGCTGAATAATCTACTCGCTTACCGAGCAAGTTCTGGCGGAATCGACCTTGCTTTCCTTTTAAGGAATCCGAAAGGGATTTTAACGGTCTGTTGGAATCCGTTTTTACTGCTGAAGACTTTCGAGTGTTGTCAAATAAAGAATCTACAGATTCTTGTAACATTCGCTTCTCATTTCTCAAAATTACCTCTGGAGCTTTAATCTCAACCAAACGTTTCAAACGGTTGTTTCTGATGATTACTCTACGGTATAAATCATTTAAGTCTGAAGTAGCAAATCGACCTCCGTCTAAGGGTACCAAAGGACGTAATTCCGGTGGAATTACAGGAATGACCTTCATGATCATCCATTCGGGTAGGTTTTCGCCACGTTCATTTGCTTCACGAAATGCTTCAACGACTTGAAGTCTTTTTAGCGCTTCTGTTTTACGTTGTTTTGAAGTCTCGTTATTTGCTTTATGACGTAATTCATAAGACAAAGCTTGAAGATCAATTCGAGAAAGAAGTTCGATCAAACACTCTGCTCCCATTTTGGCAATGAACTTATCAGGATCACTGTCTTCTTTGTATTGATTTTCTGGTGGGATTTGCTCAAGAACGTTCAAATATTCTTCTTCAGTTAAGAAATCCAATGGTTGTAATGGCTCTCCTTCCTCGTTTTTAGCAATCCCAGCTTGAATCACTACATAACGCTCGTAATAGATAATCATGTCTAATTTCTTAGACGGTAAGCCTAAAATATAACCGATCTTATTCGGAAGTGAACGGAAATACCAAATATGTGCTACAGGCACAACTAAGTTAATGTGACCTACACGGTCGCGTCTCACTTTCTTCTCGGTAACCTCTACACCACAACGATCACAAACAATCCCTTTGTATCGGATTCTTTTGTATTTTCCACAAGCACATTCATAATCCTTTACAGGACCAAAAATACGCTCACAAAAAAGCCCATCACGCTCTGGTTTGTGTGTACGGTAATTGATTGTTTCGGGCTTGAGCACCTCTCCACGAGAGTTTCCAAGAATAATTTCTGGAGATGCCAACCCAATAGCAATCTTATTGAATTTTTTTTGAGTAATAATTTCGTTATTTCTTGCCATGACTAACTGTCTTGTTATAATGTGTTATTCTTCCAATCGAATGTCTAATCCTAATCCCTTCAGCTCATGCATGAGTACGTTAAAGGATTCTGGCAAGCCAGGTTCAGGTAAAGTATCGCCTTTTACTATGGCTTCATAGGTCTTGGCTCTACCAATCACGTCATCAGATTTGATGGTCAGAATTTCTTGTAGAGTACTCGAAGCACCATAAGCCTCAAGTGCCCATACTTCCATCTCTCCAAATCGCTGTCCTCCAAATTGTGCTTTACCACCGAGGGGTTGTTGCGTAATCAAAGAGTACGGTCCAATCGATCTTGAGTGCATTTTGTCATCGACCATGTGTCCGAGTTTCAGCATATAAATTACTCCAACAGTTGCTGGTTGATCAAAACGCTCTCCTGTTCCTCCGTCGTATAAATACGAGTGCCCGTATAAAGGAACGTTGGCTTTTTCTGTCAACGCATTGATTTGATCAATAGTTGCTCCATCAAAAATCGGGGTCGAGTATTTTTCACCCAAGTTTTGACCAGCCCATCCCAATACGGTTTCATAGATCTGTCCAATATTCATACGAGAAGGTACCCCAAGTGGATTCAATACGATATCTACCGGAGTTCCATCTTCCAGGAAAGGCATTTCTTCTTCACGAACAATACGGGCTACGATACCCTTATTTCCGTGACGTCCTGCCATTTTATCTCCTACTTTCAGTTTACGTTTTTTAGCGATGTAAACTTTAGCAAGTTTCTTAATTCCTGCTGGAAGTTCATCCCCTACACTGATCGTAAATTTCTCACGACGTAAAGCTCCTTGAAGATCGTTTTCTTTGATTTTGTAATTGTGAATCAAATCAGCAATCAGGTCATTTGTTTCTTTAGTAGTAGTCCAAGATCCTTTGGTAAGGTGAGTATAGTCTTCTACAGAGGACAACATTTTGAGAGTAAACTTTTTCCCTTTAGGAAGCACTTCTTCTCCCAAATCGTTTTGTACCCCTTGACAGGTTTTTCCATTGACAATGACAAATAGTTTTTCTACCAATACTGTTTTCAAGGCTTCAAACTTTTCGTCGAACTGTTTCTCAAGAGCGTCTAGTTCGAGTTTATCTTGATTTCTTTTGCGTTTATCTTTTACAGAGCGCGTAAAGAGTTTTTTATCGATAACCACTCCTTGTAAGGATGGTGGTGCTTTTAAGGAAGCATCTTTTACATCTCCTGCTTTGTCACCAAAAATGGCACGTAAAAGTTTTTCCTCAGGGGTTGGATCGGATTCTCCTTTAGGGGTTATTTTTCCAATCAAGATATCTCCAGAATTTACCTCTGCACCAATACGGATCATCCCGTTTTCGTCCAAATCCTTCGTAGCTTCTTCACTCACGTTAGGAATGTCATTGGTCAATTCTTCAGAACCTAATTTGGTATCTCGGACATCAAGTGAATATTCATCGATGTGGATAGAAGTAAAAATATCTTCTCGAACTACACGTTCTGATATCACAATAGCATCCTCAAAGTTATACCCTTTCCAAGGCATAAAGGCTACTTTCATGTTACGTCCTAAAGCCAATTCACCAGCTTCGGTAGCATACCCTTGACACAAGACTTGTCCTTTGGTAACTCGATCTCCTTTTCTAACAATTGGTTTAAGGTTGATACAGGTTCCTTGGTTGGTCTTTCTAAACTTAATAAGGTTGTACGACTTTAAATTTCCGTCAAAGCTGATCAATTCATCCTTTTCAGAGAAGTCGTAACGAATTTCAATTCGGTTTGCATCTACATATTCAACGACACCGTCGTTTTCAGCATTGATTAAAACTCTTGAATCTGAAGCCACTTGCTTTTCCAAACCAGTACCTACAATCGGAGATTCAGGTCTCAATAAGGGTACTGCTTGACGCATCATGTTTGATCCCATCAACGCACGGTTCGCATCATCGTGTTCCAAGAAAGGAATTAATGAAGCTGAAATGGAGGCAATTTGATTGGGTGCTACATCAGTATAATTTACTAGGTCTGGTGTAACTAGTGGGAAATCTGCTTGATCTCGTGCAATTACTTTCTCATCTGTAATTTTTCCTGATTTGTCATAACCAATATTGGCTTGAGCAATCAGCTGATTTTCTTCCTCCTCTGCACTGAGGTAGATGGTTTCTTTTAAGTTGATGTTTCCATTTTCAACTTTACGGTAGGGTGTTTCTATAAAGCCTAAGTTGTTCACTTTTGCATAAACACTCAAAGAAGAAATTAGTCCAATGTTGGGTCCTTCAGGAGTTTCAATAGGACATAACCTTCCGTAGTGGGTGTAGTGTACGTCACGTACCTCAAATCCTGCTCGTTCACGGGAAAGACCTCCAGGTCCTAGTGCAGAAAGTCTACGTTTGTGCGTAATTTCAGCAAGCGGATTGGTTTGATCCATAAACTGAGACAACTGGTTGGTTCCAAAGAAGCTGTTGATCACAGAGGACAAGGTTTTGGCATTGATCAAATCAATTGGCGTAAACACTTCATTGTCTCGAACATTCATTCGCTCTCTGATGGTTCTTGCCATACGGGCTAATCCCACACCAAACTGAGAAGACAATTGTTCCCCTACAGTTCGTACACGTCTGTTAGAAAGGTGATCAATGTCATCAATCTCTGCTTTTGAGTTAATCAATTCAATCAAATACTTGATGATGGTAATGATATCTTGTTTGGTCAATACTTGTTTGTCCATCTCGACATTCAAGCCCAACTTTTTGTTCATTCGATAACGACCCACTTCACCGAGATTGTATCGCTGGTCAGAGAAAAATAACTTGTCGATAATCCCTCTTGCAGTATCCTCATCTGGTGGTTCTGCATTACGCAATTGACGATAGATATGCTCTACGGCTTCCTTTTCCGAGTTGGTAGGATCTTTCTGTAAGGTGTTGTAAATGATCGCGTAATCCGACATATGAGCATCTACTTTATGAAGTAGAATGGCTTTTACACCTGCATCTAAAATCTCGTCAATGTGTTCTTTTTCGATAACGGTATCCCGATCGATGAGAATCTCATTTCGCTCTATGGAGATCACTTCTCCCGTGTCTTCATCTACAAAATCCTCGTGCCATGTTTTGAGTACACGTGCCGCTAATTTTCTTCCTAAAATCTTTTTAAGTCCAGTTTTAGATACTTTGACTTCTTCTGCTAAATCAAATATTTCCAAGATATCCCGATCGTGTTCGAATCCGATAGCTCTGAAAAGTGTGGTAACAGGTAATTTTTTCTTACGATCGATATAGGCGTACATCACACTGTTAATGTCTGTTGCGAATTCGATCCAAGATCCTTTAAATGGAATGACACGAGCGGAGTACAATTTTGTCCCGTTGGCGTGAAATGACTGACCAAAGAAGACCCCTGGTGAACGGTGCAATTGAGAAACTACGATACGTTCGGCTCCGTTAATAACGAAAGTACCGCTGGGTGTCATATAAGGAATCGTTCCTAAAAAGACATCTTGTACAATAGTTTCAAAATCCTCATGCTCTGGATCAGTACAATACAATTTAAGTCGTGCTTTTAAGGGCACAGAGTACGTTAGCCCTCTTTCAATACACTCTTGGATAGAGTAACGAGGCGGGTCAACAAAATAATCGAGGAACTCGAGCACGAATTGGTTTCGAGTATCGGTAATAGGGAAGTTTTCTTTAAACGTATTGAAGAGACCTTCTTCGTTACGCTCGTCAGATTTTGTTT
>JAFMCA010000015.1 GCA_017858055.1 Flavobacteriaceae bacterium | reverse complement strand
CTATTTGGTCTTTAATAAGAATCCAAAAGGGTTTGAATAATTTCAAAAGCCGTTTCAGCCATACGGTTGCCTTTCTCGTCCAAAAGGGGATTGATTTCACACACTTCCAATGCGACTACTTTCCCAGAGGCTTGAATTCCTTTAATTAAATCGATAACCTCCACAGGATCGAATCCTTTAGGCACTGGAGTCCCAGTTCCACGAGAGATTAAATCACAATCCAATGCATCGACATCAAAAGAAATATAGATTAAATCTACGTCCTTTAGCTGAACTAGGGCCTCGTTTACACATGCAGTTAAACTGCGATATCTAATTTCGTGTACGGGATAATTTTTAATTTGATTTAAGCTCATGATCTCTTTTTCCTCTTCTTCGATATCACGCACACCAAAATAAATCAAATGTTGTGATTTTAGAATTGGACAAACGGTTCCCATGTTTTTGAGTCGCTCCCAATCCGATCGGGCTAGATCACTTACGTCATTTCTTTTATATTCAATATTATCAATAGCCAATGCTGCCGCCAAAGGCATCCCATGTACATTTCCTGAAGGAGTACTAAAAGGAGAATGCAAATCGGCATGTGCATCTATCCAAACCGCTCCAATCGTTTGCTCAGGAAAAGCACATTGAATCCCGGCAAGTGAACCAAGAGCTGAGGAGTGATCCCCTGATAGTATTAATGGGAGAAACCCTTCTTGCAACACTTTTACTGTAGCATTTTTAACACGTTCACATTGTTTCGCTACGAAATTGATACGTTTGGCGGTACTGTTTTGATCTTTATTATAAACAGTCTCATTATGAGTGGGGAGGTCTTCAAAGGGATAACGGTTAAAAAAATCACTCCCCAAATTTATTGCGGCTATTTCTAGAGCGTCTATACCCATGTCTGAACCCCGTGTGCCAGCTCCAATATCAGAACGATTTTTTAAAACTTTAATCGACTTCATCCTTTTGCAGATTTTAACCAAAATTACACTCAAAAATAAAACCCTTTGCCAATTCCATTTTTTATCTTTGGCTAAATTTAAAGATTATGTCCTTTTCACAATTGTATTCTCCCGCCTTCAGAGAAAGAAATAGAGATCATTTTGCAGCTATAGTTCGCATTGCGCTTTCTGATGGAATCATTTCAGAAGAAGAAGAAGCTTTTATTAACCGAACTGCCATTAATTTAGATATTGAAGAAAGCGAAGTCGCCAAAATAAAAGCCAATCTGGATGCTTATCCCATCAATCCCCCTGCTACCCGAGAAAGAAGATTGGAAAGGCTATTCGATCTTTCTCGAATGGTTTTTGCAGATCATATTGCTGATGATGCAGAGAGAAATTTACTAAAGCGCCTTGTGATTGGTCTCGGATTTCCTACCGAAGATGTTAATGAAATTATCGAAAAATCTTTTATCGAAATCCAAAAAGGAAGTAGCGAAGAGGATTTCGTTACTTCATTTAAATAAAAAAGGAATCCCTAAGCTTCTAATTTCACTTTCAAAACAATGGCTTCTCCAATGAGGCCGATGCCTGCATTAAAGGTTGCCAAAGCACCCGTGCCCCAATAAAACCAATTGAAGTCATTTTGAGACTTAAAAATAATGGCTTCCCCAAGCAAAGATAGGCCTAGACCCAAAAGTAACATACCACTGATTGAATAGATCAACCAGTGGTTTTTTATTTTTTTTTTAGACTGAATTTGTTGATTCATAAATTATAATATTGTGTCAATATGCTTTAAAATCCGATATTGAGTATCTAATTTCTTCATCAGCAATCAATTCACTGATATCAAAAAATATTGAGGTAGGGAATCCATACGTTGGATCGTATTCAATCTCTTCAACAGCAGGATTTAATTTGCGCTGCTCTTCAATAAATTCAAACAATCCGTCAATGGTTCTGAATACCGTAGAGTTTTCCACTTCCCCTATCGGAGTTCCAGCAACAGTAAAAACTTTATTGTCACGTACTTCAATGCGCTTTGGTTCTCTATACTCTTCGGTACAAAAGCAATCTATTTGAAAAGTATAATCATAGTCATTAAAATCATAATCACTCCAGACTTCTTTCTCTTCAGGAGTTTCCACTTTTGCTTCTTTTCCACAAGAAACTATTACAAAAGAGAGTGCGAATAAGCCGATAAGATATTTTAGTTTCATAGGGTTTGTTTTTTTAGAAGTCAATCACATATACTATACCAGAACTTACAATTCATATTTTTTTGATCTAAAGTAGGAAGCCAGACCAAGTAGAAAAATAATTACTACGGCATAGTAAACAAAATTCGGTGTGATAATTTTATCCCCACTAGCATAAGAATGCAATCCAACAAGATAAAAATTAACTCCAAAATAAGTCATCAAAATACTGGCAAAAGCGATAACACTCATTAGATTAAAAATCCAAAGCCCTCGGAGTCCAGGAATCAATCGCATATGTATTACAAAAGCATAAACCATGATACTTATAAGTGCCCAAGTCTCTTTTGGATCCCAACCCCAATAACGTCCCCAACTTTCATTCGCCCACATGCCCCCGAGAAAATTCCCAATGGTAAGCATGATTAAACCAACAGTAAGCGCGAGTTCATTGATGATGGTTAACTCCTTTATTTGTAGTTTTATTTTCTTCTGGTTTTTTGTAGATGCGATTATCATTAATAACAGCGATACGACCCCAATAATCATCCCCAATGCAAACGGACCATAACTTCCTACAATTACCGCTACGTGAATCATCAACCAATAACTATCGAGTACTGGCTGCAAATTGGCAATAGCTGGATCCATCCAATTCCAATGCGCGATCATCAAAATCATCCCTGCTACAAAAGCCGTAGAAGCCATGGTAAGAGTAGATTTTCTGCCAAATACCAAACCAAAGAATTGAGTTGCCCAAGCCACATAAATCATCGATTCGTAAGCATCACTCCAAGGCGCATGTCCCGAAATATACCAACGGGCTACTAAACCTGTTGTATGCATAATAAAGAG
Organism: Flavobacteriaceae bacterium; assembly: GCA_017858055.1. Lineage (GTDB taxonomy): Bacteria > Bacteroidota > Bacteroidia > Flavobacteriales > Flavobacteriaceae > MS024-2A. The sequence continues at coordinate 50,577 of JAFMCA010000015.1, read as the reverse complement.
AAGGAGCATCAAGATTTTAAATCCACTTACAAGGATTGATATCAATCTGTTAGAATTAAATATTTGAACAATTAATACTATAAAAAATAAAGTCCCTGCATAGATATACCAACTGTATAATTTCTTAAAAATGTCATACTTATTGTATTGTATTTCAGCTTTGATTTTGTCTTCTGATGGCAATACTTCACTGCCAAACTTTTTCTGAAAACCGTGAATACTTTCCAATAAATTATCCGCTTGTTCGTAATCTTTATCTTGCTGAGCTAAACGAAGTGATTGGAAATACAATGGCAATATGTTTTTCACATACAACGAATCTTTTCCAGTAAAGTTAGCCTCAATCAATTCAGGATATGAAATCCATTTATTATTGGGATCGTTTGGAATTGGAAATATCCGCATGATTTTTCCCTCCAAAGCAGAATACAATAAATTTACTCGTTTATCGATCTCGATAAAGTCTTTCTGAAACTGATTCGGGACTGCAGCACGATAGGCAGCCTCCAATTGCGGAGCTATTTTGTAATTCCCTTCGGTATCAAAAAAAGATAGTAAAGGAGCAAACTTATCTTTTGCTCCCCTACTCAATAGTTTTCTCAAGCTGTCATTCCCTCGCTTTAAATAAACCATGGGGACGTTATACCACACTGCGGGATTATTCATTATGGAGAGCAATACCTGATCGGAATTAAGCCCTTTGTAAGTATCCGATTTACTCACCTTACGGAGAATCTCAGAGGAAAAAGTATTTGCAGGCTTCATCCGACCACCAGCATCTTGAATAATTAGGGAACCAAATTTTTCAGCATGCGCTAATGAAAAAGCATCTGCTTGAATAATCGAATCAAAATCTAGGGAGGTCTTTTGTGCATGGGTGTGTTCTTGTGCAGCACTTGGAAACGGAGCGAATGACAACAACAGCAGTAAAATTGTTAAAGTCTTTTTTTTCAAATTGATTTTATCTAGACTTGTTGACAAGTCTTTAAATCTGGTTTTTCCGATAAAGAAAATACCAATCATACTTAAGTACAATAACATATATCCAGCATAGGTCAGCCAAGTACCCCACCAATCGTGATTTACAGAAAGTATGGTTCCTTTTTCATCTGGATTAAAAGAGGCTTGAAAAAATCGATATCCTTTATAATCCAATACATGGTTCATGTAAATATCATAATCAAAAGCCTCATCATCTTCCACAGTGATTCTGCTCATAAACGAGGCGTAACTTTTTTCAGTTCCTGGATATTTTTCTGCAATAAAGTCATTCAATCGGATAGCAAAGGGGAGTTCAATCGGTAATGATCCAAACTGTAAATAAAATTCCAAACCTCCAACATTAACTTTTTTAGGCTCATTCGTAACGCCTTTTCCCCCCAAAAGGGTAATGACTTCTTCTTCTCCTTTTGAAGACACTTCAATTCTCAATGCATTTTGAACACCTTCTCCTTGAGTATCCGCTTTTACGATATCAAAAGAACCCCTCAAAGCAGGTTCTGGGATCACAAATTGAAAATTGGGAAGTGTATATAACGATCGTAACTGAAGCGGGGATTCTGTATTGGCCTCTAAACTCCCCTGAAACTGATCTGCCATTCTCATAAACTGACCTGAAAATGGAGAATCTATGGTATACAGTCCATCTTCTAATTTGATGTTGATCGCTCCTTCTTGTTCTTTGTTTAAGGAAAAAAGGATGTTGTGTATGTTTACCAGTTCCCCTTCTTTTAAATAATGATCATGTCGGTTTCCATCACCAGCCTCAACGATTTTGAGATAACGTTCTCCCGTTTCATCTAGGACCAAACCTTCCGTTGCATTTTCTAAAAAATCAACATAACGGATCGAAAATTCTTGTCCGTTAAAATCATTTTTCCAATTAAACGTATTGTTTACATGCTCAGATAGTAATAAATCTCCTTGAAGTTTTTTTCTTCTTGGTTCACCATTCATATCTCCGTCAACAAATACAGTCAAATACGTTTTTTCAGATAAAAATTGATTTTCAGTCACTCCCTCACGAATAGGCATGACTCCCTCAAAACCAAAATACCGTGTAACAAAAGCGCCAAATAAAATGAGAAGAAAAGAAAGGTGTAAGGCTAAAACGGCCCATTTTTCTTTTCGAAGCAAACGGTATTTAAAAATGTTTCCAAAAAAATTAACGGCCATTAAAACCATCAGCAATTCGAACCACCAAGCATTGTAGATCCAGATTTTCGCAGTATCGGTACTGTACCAGCTTTCAATAAATGTTCCAAAAGCCATAGCCGTTGGATACAATAAAAATAAGACAGCAGTTAAACGGGTGGAAAATAAAGCATTTTTTAATCGTTCTTTCATCGATACAGCATCTATCAAGCGGTAAAGATACAGTTTGTCAGAGGAATAAAAAAAGCTATTGGGAGTTTAAAAAAGTAAATTTAACACTAACATAACCACTTCAAGAACAAGTCCAAAAACGAAGAATTGAAAGGTGGTTTTTCTGGGGGACTGACCTAAAACTGTCGTTAGATAAGCCATCGAACCAAGTACGCAAAGTAACATTTGTGTGAAATTCACAACAGACATTCCTTTCTTAGTAATATAGTAAACTGCCAAGGAGCCAATACAGCTTAAAATAATGATGGAGGCTGGGACTACTAAGTAGAATTTTCCTAAATAGAATCGTTCTATTGCTTTGTAAAGTTTCATAGGGTAAGATTTGGTATGTTAAATTTAAATAATTTTCAATCAATTTGCCTTGGGATTTAATTTTTTCAATCGAATCCATTTAACCTCCTCCTATTTTTCATTTCAATTTTTGGATTTATCATGCCTTCTCCCCAAGGTTTTCTTATTTTTACGCTGCATATGAAACTTACTTTAATCGGCGCCGGTAAGCTCGGAACTCAACTTTATAATGAATTTATAAAATGTCCTACGATAGAACTCGTTCAGTGGTTGGATCGTTCAGCTAATAAAGAACTAACTTCAGAAGGCATAGAGATTATTACATCGACAAATTCACTCAAAAAGGCAGACCTCTACCTCTTAGCAATCAACGATGAGTCTATCCCTAACGTTTCCAAATTACTTTCTGCCGATGCTTTTGTGGTCCATACCTCTGGCGGAACAAGTTTAACCGCTTTAAGTGCTCAGAAGAGAAGAGGCGTTTTTTATCCTTTACAGACTTTTAGCTCAGATAGAGTTGTGGATTTTTTAAATCTTCCCATTGGTATAGAGGCATCAAATCCAGAGGATTTAAAATTTTTAAATCAATTCGCTTCCTTGCTCAAAGCAAGAGCCCTCCCCCTTGATTCAACCCAACGAAAGACCCTCCACCTCGCCGCAGTTTTGGTAAATAATTTTACCAATCACCTTTTTACTCACGCAGCACAAATCTGTGAAGCGAACCAGCTTTCTTTTGACATACTGAGACCTTTACTGTCAGAAACAGTAGATAAACTTAATAGCCTTTCACCTGAAAAGGCACAAACCGGACCCGCAATTCGAAGGGATCATAAAACGATAACTGAACATTTAGAAATCATTGACAATTCAGAATTAAAAAAACTTTATCAAGACTTTACTTTATCAATACAAAAGCACTATGGAAATGAAAAACTATAAAAGCTTATTGCCAAAAATCAAAACCTTTATTTTTGATGTTGATGGTGTGTTAACAGACGGGAAATTTATGATCACCACAGAGGGTGAGCTTTTACGGTCCTTTGACACGAAAGACGGCTATGCGATGAAATGTGCATTAATAAAAGGCTATAAAATTGCTATTATTTCGGGGGGAACAAATGAAGGAGTACGTCAGCGATTTAAAGAACTTGGTGTTTTTGATATTTATTTAGGGGCTCATCACAAAATTGAGGCTTATCAAGACCTTCTTGATAATTACGCGCTTCATCCTGATGAAATTTTATACATTGGAGATGATATTCCCGACATTGCCGTTATGGAAAAAGTGGGGGTCGGCTGTTGTCCTGCGGATGCGGTCCCGGACGTAAAAGCTATCGCGGATTATATTTCACATAAAAAAGGGGGAGAAGGATGCGTCAGAGAAATTATTGAACAAGTTCTTCGGGTTCAGGGGAAATGGACCCTAGATATTGGTGCTGCAAAAGACTAAAAAAAATGACTAACCAAAGCTTGGAAATCATATTAGCAACGGGTTCACCTCGAAGAATTGCCTTCTTTGAACAAATGGGGTTATCCTTTACTCAAAGAGTAATCCCTGTTGAAGAGGTTTTCCCCGAAGACCTGAAACGCGAATCCATTGCTGAATATTTAGTAAAACTTAAAGCCAGCCCTTTTGAAAAAATTATTCGAGAAAATCAGTTGGTTATCACCGCTGATACCATCGTATGGCATAAGAACCAATGTTTAGGTAAGCCCAAAAATAGAAAAGATGCGGAGCGCATGCTTTCAAACCTTTCAAACAGCATCCATCAGGTAATTACGGCTGTAGGATTTTTGCAAAAAAATAAATGGGAATGCATTCATTGTGTTTCAGAGGTCAGTTTTACTGCCATAAATCCAGAAGCAATTGCAGACTATGTTGCAACTGGCTCTCCGATGGATAAAGCAGGAGCCTATGGAATCCAAGATGCTTTTGGCATGAGGTACATCAACCACATTAAAGGAAGCTATACCAACATCATCGGTCTGCCTGTTGCTCAAGTCTTTAAAAAAATCGAAGAAATTATGAAGAATGGAAAATGATTATAAAAAATCCAATACCTTCATGCTTAATATATCCTCAAATGGAAATTCTTATCTCATGAAATATTTTTTCTGTTTTTTCTTATTCGTAGTTGCAGGATGTCAACCTTCTACCTCAGAGTATTATAATGATGAAGCTGAAGAACTAAGTTCAGACTTTAAGGCCTATTGGTTTGATGGAACAGCCGAAATCAGCAGTTATAAACTTATTCAGTCTCGCTATGGTGATCCTCGTGAAGGGGAGGCCGTTTTAATTTATGTAACAGAAGATTTTCTTGTCAACGAGCAAGTCAAAGCAAATCAAAAATCTGAAATATCAAAAACTGTTTTAAAACTCAATCGAACAAAAAATTTCGTTACTGGGATTTATCCCTATTCCATCATGAACAGCTCATTTAGCTATTTGGGAGAAAAAGATCCGCTTGCTAAAATTACAACTTCTGTGCAAGAATGGTGTGGACAAGCTTTTATGCAACTGAACAAAAAAAACAACCTAAGCATCAGCAGTCATTCATATTTCGAAGGAGAAGCAGATCAAAAAGTAAACCTACAGAATGCATTAACAGAGGGCGAACTTTGGCACTGGATCAGAACTTCTCCCTCTACCCTCCCTCAAGGGTCTTTATTACTGCTCCCTGCTTTTGAATACATCCGACTAGCTCACAAACCCTTGAAACTTTATGAAGCAAGTGCAATTTTAAACGTATCGGATCAATTTAACCGGTATGAATTGAATTATCCAGAATTGAATCGGAAATTGGACATCAAGTTTGAAAAAAACTTTCCCTACGAGATTATCGGTTGGCAAGAATTTGACACTACCGACTCTACCAAAACCACAACAGCAATACGAATTCGGAAAATGAAATTACCCTATTGGAAATTGAATCATTTGGGTGAGGAAAACTACAGAGATTCGCTTGGATTAAAATAATGACGATGCAAAAAACAGTTCTCTATCTTTTCCTATTTTGGATACAGTTTGGACAGTCTCAATCTAGTGTAGAAATATACAAGCAACTCAAAAAGTTCAATACACTCAGCTCAGTATTGTATGTTGCCGCTCATCCTGATGATGAAAATACTCGACTAATCTCTTTATTCTCTAACCATTACAATGCCCGAACCGCCTACCTCTCAATGACTCGTGGAGATGGGGGGCAAAATTTAATTGGAACCGAATTAAAAGAAAATCTTGGCTTAATACGAACACAAGAACTTTTAGAAGCAAGGAAAATCGACGGGGGACAACAATTTTTTACTACTGCAATTGATTTTGGTTACTCAAAAAATCCAGAGGAAACTCTGAACATTTGGGACAAAAACGAGGTTCTCTCACAAATTGTATTTCGGATTCGACAACTGAAACCGGATATCATCATCCATCGGTTTGATCACCGAACACCAGGCAGTACGCATGGACACCATACCAGCTCGGCTTTACTCAGTGAAGAAGCCTTTCATCTCGCCAATGATCCCAAGGCTTTCCCAGAACAACTGAATTATGTTTCGCTTTGGCAACCCAAAAGACAATTTTATAATACGTCCTGGTGGGCCTATGGGAGTCAAGAACGTTTTGATGCAGCGGATAAATCAAATATGATTGCCATAGAGAGTAATCCAACCGATTTTTTGTTAGGGCGTTCCAATGCAGAAGTTGCAGCTCTTAGTAGAAGTCAACACAAATCTCAAGGGTTTGGTAGTGCTCCTGAATTGGGAAGTCAAATTGAATATTTAGAATTGATAAATGGAGACAAACCCCAAAATAACGATCCTTTTTCAGGTCTAGATACGAGTTGGAATCGATTGCCTGATGGAGCTTTGTTAGAAAGAATGACTGCTCAACTTATATTGCAATTTGACTTTCAAGAACCTTACAACAATGTCAAAGCATTAACTGAGATTTATCAAGAACTCCTCAAATTAAAAGATCCTTATTGGAAAAAAATTAAACTCGAGGAATTAACATCCATTATAAAGAACTGTCTTGGGTTGAGAATGCAATTCAACAGTCGTGAACCCCTAGGAGTTTCTGGAAATCAATTGACCGCTACTCTGAAGGCAATCAATCCCAGTCCAATCCCAATTAAATTAGAAAAAATTTCAGGAGCCATCCAGATGGAGGTCAACCAACCTTTAGCATCAAACAGTAGTTGGGAGCAAAATCAAGTGTTTGTTTTGCCTGAAGAAAAAACAACACCCTATTGGTTGCTTGAAAAAGGAACTTTAGGGAATTTTTCCGTTTCGAATCCCGATCTTAAAGGACTCCCCGAAACTCCTAATCCTATAAAGTCCGATTTTCATTTTGACATCCAAGGAGTAAAAATCACCCTACCCGTTCCCTTTACCTTCAGAATGACGGATCGGGTTGACGGTGAGGTTGTCGAAAATTTTCAATTACTTCCCAAAGTCACTACACAATTGAGTAACGATCTCTATTTATTTGAAAGTGATGCACCAAAAAAAATTCGGGTTCAAGTTCAAGCTCATGCCAAATTAAATAATGCAATTGTTCAACTTCACGTTCCCGGAGGTTGGAAGGTCTCTCCAGAAAATCAAGCGGTATCCGATTTAGCAAAAGGTGCTTCTGCAGATTATATTTTTGAAGTAAGCCCACCTCAAGGAACAGCTAATGCTAACTTTTTTGCTTCGGTAACAGAAAATGAAGTGCGCTATCAAATGAAATTGACAGAAATAGAGTATCCACATATTTCAAAACAGTACCTATTAACTCCAAACGAATCCAAAGGAGTTAAGATTGAATTTGAAACAAAAGTTAATAAAGTTGCCTATTTAAAAGGAGCTGGTGATAAAGTTGCACAAAGCCTACGCAGCATAGGCATGGAGGTTACCGAATTTAGTGTCGAAGAATTGCGTTTAGAAAAAATTACCCCTTTTCCAAGCTTAGTAGTTGGAATTCGAGCATTTAACGTTGAAAAGGACTTGGCATTTAAAAACAAAATCTTGTGGGAGTATGTTGAACAAGGGGGAACAGTAATCGTTCAATACAACACCAGCAGAGGACTGGACGCCTCGAGGGTCGCTCCTTATCCCTTGAGGTTTTCACAAGACCGTGTAACGGATGAAACCTCAGAAGTTCAGTTTCTATATCCACAACATCCCATTTTAAATAAACCGAACAGAATAACCAAATCAGATTTTGAGGGCTGGATTCAGGAAAGAGGATTGTATTTTTCAGATCGCTGGGATTCCCAATTCACTCCATTACTCTCCATGAACGATCAAGGAGAAAGTCCTAAAAATGGAAGTTTATTAGTCGCCGATTACGGGAAAGGTAAATTTATTTTTACAGGTTTGAGCTTTTTTAGAGAACTCCCTGCTGGAGTTTCTGGGGCATATCGGCTTTTTGCCAATTTAATTTCCTACGGAAAATGAAAAAGAGCACCTATATTGTTCTGATCGGTTCCAATATCGCCTATTGGATTTTGTTTTATTTATTCATGCAATTTTATAGTTAATGGAGCTACTCGATTGGATCATATTGATTGCCACATTAACCTTTATTGTCCTTTATGGAGTTTGGAAAAATAACAGCCACAAAAATATTAATGAATACCTAAAAGGAGGAAATGAAGCCCGCTGGTGGACTGTGGGACTCTCCGTAATGGCCACACAAGCCAGTGCCATAACCTTTTTATCTACCCCAGGACAAGCTTATCATGACGGCATGGGTTTTGTCCAATTTTACTTTGGGCTACCCTTTGCTATGCTTTTGATCTGCCTCTTTTTTATACCGGTTTATCACCGACTAAAAGTTTACACTGCCTACGAATTTTTAGAAAAGCGTTTTAATTTAAAAGTGCGTACCCTTACTGCGATCCTTTTTTTAGTTCAAAGAGGTTTGGCGGCAGGAATTACCATTTACGCTCCCTCAATTATTCTGAGTGTTGTGTTGGGATGGGATTTGAAGATTCTTGTTGTTCTTGTAGGATTATTAGTTATTTCCTACACTATGATTGGAGGAACCAAAGCGGTAAATGTTACTCAAAAACAACAAATGTTTATCATATTTCTTGGTATGTTTTTAGCATTTGGATTTATAATTAAGCGATTTCCAGAGGGAATAGGATTCACCGAAGCTCTTAAAATTGCTGGTCATGCCGGAAAACTCAATGTTATCGATTTTAGTATCGATTTAAATAATCGATATACCTTTTGGAGTGGTCTTACGGGTGGGTTATTTTTAGCCCTCTCCTATTTCGGAACTGATCAATCACAAGTTCAACGATATCTTTCGGGTAAATCAGTTAAGGAGAGTCAGAAGGGATTAATCATGAACGGCATTTTAAAAGTTCCCATGCAGTTTTTTATACTTTTGGTCGGAGTAATGGTTTTTGTTTTTTATCAATTTGAACCCGCCCCACTCCATTTCAATCCCAAGGCAGTAGCCGCCGTAAAAGCATCCTCGGAAGGAGCTAATTTTATTGCTCTAGAGGAAGAGAATTTAAGGATACAAGGTCAAATCAAAAATGCACTCATTCAGCAAAATTGGGATCTCCATTCCCTCACTGAGCAGAATCTGCTTCAACGGAATCAAGCGAAAACTTTGATTGCCAAAGCAGCCCCCGACCAAGAGGTGAACGATAAAGATTACGTCTTTATTAGTTTTATTTTAAAATACCTCCCCTCTGGACTTATTGGATTGTTATTAGCCGTTATCTTTTCAGCTGCTATGAGCTCTACCGCATCCGAACTTAATGCATTGGCAGCGACTACCACTGTGGACCTGTATCAAAGAAATTACGGGGGCCAATCCCCCATGCACTATGTGAGTGCCTCTAAGGCGTTTACTTTGCTTTGGGGAATAGTTGCTATTCTATTTGCCAGTGTAGGGAGTCTTTTTGAAAACCTCATTCAATTGGTTAATATTGTCGGATCGGTTTTTTACGGAACCATTTTAGGGGTATTTCTAATCGCCATTTTTATCAAAAAAATTAAAGGGAAAGCCGCTTTTTGGGCAGCTATTGTTTCAGAACTTTTTATCCTTGTTTTGTTTACCCTAGAGATTGTTAGTTTCTTATGGCTAAATGTAATTGGAGCAATTTTCACCGTTTTTCTCGGATTTTTATTTCAATTTATTTTTAAAGAGAACCAAAAGATCCCCTCCGCAGAGGAATACTAATTTTAGTAGCTAAATATGAAAAAACATATCGCTGTAATAGGTGGTGGAGCTGCTGGCTTTTTTGCAGCACTTTCTGTAAAAAAACATCATCCTCAGTATCGAGTAAGTCTTTTTGAAAAAACAGACAAAGTGCTTGCTAAAGTGAAAATTTCAGGAGGAGGTCGATGCAATGTGACGAACAGCACAAAGGATCTCAACAGTTTAATCAAAGCCTACCCAAGAGGAGGGAAAAAATTAAAAAATATATTCTATCGATTTACTACGCAAGACACTTATGAGTGGTTTGAAAATCGGGGGGTTGCATTAAAAACTGAGGCCGATGGCAGGGTATTTCCTGTGTCTAATAATTCTCAAAGCATCATCGATTGTCTGCTCAGCGAAGCAGAGAAATTAGGGATCAGCATACATTACCAAACTGCTGTAGCACATCTTGAAAAAAATAGAGATCAGTGGTTGTTGTATTTTAAGCATACAGAATCCCCAATTGCTTTTGAAGCTGTCATCGTAGCGAGCGGAGGAAGCCCAAAGGAACAAGGATTTAAGTGGCTGAAAGATTTAGGCCATGAAATAAAAACACCGGTTCCTTCCTTGTTTACATTCAATCTTCCCAAAGAACCGATTACTGAATTGACGGGTTTGGTAGTAGAGCATGCCGTTGTAAAAATAAAGGGACAAGGGATTGAATCCACAGGTCCCTTACTCATTACGCATTGGGGTTTTAGTGGACCTGCAGTTCTTGTGGCTTCTTCACATGGAGCACGACAGTTGGCTGAAACCAATTATCACTTTGAAATAGAAGTGAATTGGCTCAATGAACGGAATACACAAGATTTATTTCAACAATTACAAAAAATTATACTTCAACACCCTTTAAAAACGATTGTTAATCAAAAAGGGTTTCCCTTACCTCAGAGACTTTGGCAATTTTTGTTAGAGAAATCAAATCTTTCTATTGAGAAACGATGGAATGAATTGGGATATAAAAATGCTCGACGACTAATTGAATTGCTCACCCATGACACCTACAAGGTCTCAGGGAAAACAACTTTTAAAGAAGAATTTGTGACCTGTGGTGGGGTATCTTTAGAATCTATACATCTAAAGACACTTGAAAGTAAAGAGGCTCAAGGACTTTATTTTGCTGGAGAGGTACTGGATATAGATGGAGTGACAGGAGGCTATAATTTTCAAGCGGCATGGAGTACGGGCTATATCGCGGGGCAATTGGGCAATTTATAAATTCGTAAGGAAAATATAAGCTTACTTTTCTTGAGGCCACTTTCAAAGGCTATAGGTTTAGAGGTGTCAGGTTATACTATCATATCACACTAGCGGCTCTAAAATAAAAGTGGATTTAATTTTAGGGACGGGGGTCTAATTTGAAAGTTTTTGGTTGGAATTTTTTGGGGAAAACTGACAGTATTTACTGACAGATTTTGGTCATTTTACTGTCAATTTAGTGTCAGTTTCTATATATTTAGTGATTATTAATAGTCAGATGGTATAGTCTTTTCACCTTATGTATTAGCGGCTAAGCCCAATAAAAAAAGGCCTTCAGATGAAGACCTTTCTTGTAGCGAGGGGGAGACTCGAACTCCCGACCTCCGGGTTATGAATCCGACGCTCTAACCGGCTGAGCTACCTCGCCATTTCAGTGCGCAAATATAAAAACATAATCGGCTACGAACAACCTTTTGAAAATAATTTAAAATAAATGTGGTCCTTAGGGTTTTTTCAATATATTGGGTACTTATAAAATAACCATGAGTATTAAAAAAAGTTTTACAATAGAATACGATTTTCACGCCTCACCCCAACTACTTTTTCAGTATCTCTCTACCCCTTCCGGGCTCTCCGAGTGGTTTGCAGATAATGTAAACTCTAGGGGAGAATTGTTTACTTTTATTTGGGATGACTCAGAAGAAGAAGCATTACTGCTTCAGAAAAAAAACAATGAAAAGGTTCGATTCCAGTGGGTAGATGATGAAAATGATTCCGACGACTATTTTTTTGAGTTTAAAATTATGGTAGATGAAATCACCAAAGACGTCTCTCTTATCATCACCGATTTTGCAGAAGAAGACGAACTTGAAGAATCCAAAATGCTTTGGGACAACCTTGTTTTAGATTTAAAACAGGTTTTAGGTGCTAGCTAAACTTCCTCATGATTAATTGTAACGGTTCACTCGTTGAACACTACTCCGAAATCCCACCTTCTTTTACTGAACAGCTTCATACCCGCTTTTCAATTTCAGAACTACTTCGATTTCAGGATAATTCCATTCTCTTTTGGGAACAACATTATTTCCGAATCATCTCCTCTCTTAGAAGACATCGGTTTGCAATACCCATGGAATACACCATGGACTTTTTGGCAACGCAAATCACTACCTTGGTTAAAGCGTCCTTACAAGCTCCTGAAAGTGTCGTCATTCGTTTTCAATTTTTCCCATTAGACGACTCAATTGCATTTATTATTTCCTTAAATGCTCAAGATCGAATGCATTTCCATTCGGTTCAAAAGCCCTATACGTTGGATTTATTTAAAGAAGTTGGTATCGCAGCCCATTCACTTTCCAATCTTTCAAGCACAAATCAAACCCTGTTTACCATCGCAAGAAGTTATGCGAAAGAAAATGGCTTAGACGATTGCGTGCTTTTGAACAACGATAAAAATCTAGTAGAAACCCTAGAAGGGAGTTTGTATTGTTTTCAGGGAGATAAAATTCTAACCCCAAGTTTAGCTTCCGGATGTCAAGATTTTGCTATTAGAACGGCTTTTAATGATTGGACGAAAAAGTATAAAAGTGCTGAATACCAATTGTTAGAACAAAACCTCAATCCTTTTGAATTGCAAAAATCCGAAGAAGTAATGGTGCTCTCTATTACTCGTGGAGGACAAGCCGTTACCAGTTATCGAAAAACAAACTTCCAATCCATTAGATCACAAGTTTTATTTGAAAGCTTTCTTTCTTACATGGGTTAATTGGACATTGGATTTTCAGGAGCATTAGACCAAATTAGGTATTTTCCTCCCAAAGCAACCATTTGATTTTTCCAAAATTCCTCATTTGAAGTCCGCATCCATTCCTCAGGATCAATAGTGTCTTTTAAAATCCATGCTTCTTCCTTCAGTTCTGCCTCAAGCTGACCTTCTCCCCACCCGCTATATCCTAAAAAGAAGCGAATTTGATCAAAACTGATTCTACCCGCATTTACCAATTCCATAACTTGATCAAAATCACCACTCCAAAACAGATTTTCATTGATTTGAATACTATCTGCAATAAGAGCACCAAGTTGATGGATAAAAAATAAATTGTCTTGTTCCACAGGGCCACCGTAATAGAGGGGAAAAGAACGATTCACATTTTCCACAAGCTCATCTAAAGTGTATTCTAAGGGCTTATTTACGATAAAACCAATAGATCCTGTAGACTTGTGGTCTACAAGTATAACTCCAGATCGTTGAAAGTTATAATCTCCAATAATCGTAGGAGATGCAATAAGAAAGTTGCCTGCTTCCATAGGTATTCTAAGATATAAAAAAAAGCTCCACATGGGAGCTTTTATTAATACTGTAGGGTTGATTTAGTTTACAGAAGAAGATAATTCAGCACCTGCTTTAAACTTCACTACATTTTTTGCTGCAATTTTGATTGTAGCTCCTGTTTGAGGATTTCTACCGTCACGAGCTGCTCTTTTAGATACAGACCAAGATCCAAATCCAACTAGAGATACACGACCTCCTTTTTTAAGTGATCCACCAACACTTCCTAAGAAAGACTCTAATGCTTTTTTAGCCGCTGCTTTTGAGATGCCAGCATCAGCTGCCATTGCATCTATCAATTCTGTTTTGTTCATAATTATAATTTTAAAGGTTATTCGACAAATTTATATGGATTTTCAAAAGACCAATGGAAAAACCGCTCAAATACTGCTTTTTGTTGATAAATAGGGGCTTTTGTTAATAATGGTAAGGCTCTAAAGCATTTTCGCCTCGGTATCGAAGCTGTATCCATTAAGCAAGGCTCGCACTGCCATTCGCTTTTTATTGGGTAATTGAATTTCTAAACAATTTAAAAATCCATCTACGGTTGCTATCAACATTTCTGAATTCCTAATAAGTATTTTACCAGGAGGTAAATCGTGATTTTCCTTTAAAGCCATTGCGATAAATAACTTAACCCTACTTTGTATCCCGTTGTTGTATAAAAATGTCCAAGCGCCAGGGTAAGGATTTAAACCTCGAATTTTGTTAACCAGTGCGACTGTAGAACTGTCCCAATCCAACTGCGTATTTTCTGTGGTGAGCTTAGGTGCCATTTTTGGATTTTGAAGTTCTACTTGCTGTACCCCTTCTACACTATGCTCAGAAAGTTTTTTTAGAGTTTCACAGAGTAGAGGCGCTCCGAGTTTCAATAATTTATCATGTAACGTTTCGAAGGTATCCTCGGTTTCAATCGTTTGGGTTTTTTGCATTAAAAGCGCACCAGAATCTATAGCTTCATCTATTAAAAAAGTAGTGACTCCTGTTTTCTGCTCGCCATTTATCAATACCCAGTTAATGGGTGCAGCCCCTCGGTAATCTGGCAATAAAGAAGCATGAAGGTTGATACAGCCCAGGGGCGGAATACTCCATACCCCTGTGGGCAACATCCTAAAGGCTACTACCGCAAACAGGTCTGCATTCAATTGACGCAACTGATCCATAAAATCAGGATCTTTTAAGTTTGTCGGTTGAAGTAACCTTAAATTTTTACGAAGGGCAAACTCTTTAACTGCAGAACTAGTTAATTTTTTTCCTCTACCTGCCTTCCGATCTGGAGCGGTAACGACTCCAACTACTGGAAAACCATAGTTCACTATAGACGCTAGACAAAATCTCGCAAATTCAGGTGTACCAAAGAATACTACCCTAGGAAGGGAATTATTTTGTTTCATTTATCCAATAATATTTAAACTGATCATTAATCCCAATGAAATGCTGATCCAACCAAGTTGCGAAAAGGTTTTGTAATGTACTGGGCTCAAAGTACAACTTTTGCTTTAGTTCGGTGATGGAATAGGGTTGGGTTTGTAAAAGCCTTTTCAAATCTGCTTCCAAATTGGGAGATTCCTCTATACCAGCCTTACAGGAATTTGCTGAACACTGACCACAATTTCCTTGGAGGTCTTCCCCAAAATAGTTTAAGATAGCATTTCGCTTGCAATGCACTGTATCCGTAACAAAATCGATCAAAGCGGCAATTTTTTTATTTTTTTGATCCTTTAATTGCTTCAGCATTTT
Source organism: Flavobacteriaceae bacterium (assembly GCA_017858055.1). GTDB lineage: Bacteria > Bacteroidota > Bacteroidia > Flavobacteriales > Flavobacteriaceae > MS024-2A. The sequence continues at coordinate 35,425 of JAFMCA010000015.1, read as the reverse complement.
CAATACTGGAGCTAGCGTGTACTGATCTTCTCGAGGAAGTAAAAACGTTAGGTAAAGCGTATTTGAACTCCCTGAGTAAGTAATCATTTCTCTTTGTTTGAGTTGGATTAGGGAATCTTCAAGCCGCTCGGAAGAGATTTTTAAATGGGAACAAATATTTTGCATCGAAATACGAATCTCCTCTGAAAAAACATAGGGATGCTGACGCATTAAATACTCTATTACTTTTGCTTCAGTATGATTTGAATTTACAAAAGAACGGGCTACTTCTGTGCTACAGGTTGCTCGTATAGTCAATTGTTTCGACTTAGCTTCATGCCACATTAAAACACCTGCCTTATCCAGTTGAACCAGAACTTGTTTTACCTTTTTCTCTGACCTTTGATAACGCTGACAAAATTGATTTAAATTCAAGACATGGGTAGTCTCCTGACCTTCTCCATAGGCAATTTGAAAAGTATTGCAGAGCTCCTTATAAATTTCCTTAATCTCATCTCTTTCAGGTAATTGATCAAGGGTTCTCCTTTCTAATTCACTACAGTCCCCTGGTTGATAAAGTAAAAAAGTTTGTGACTTTTTCCCATCTCTTCCAGCACGCCCTGTTTCTTGATAATAATTCTCAATACTTTCCGGAAGATTGGTATGGATCACCGTTCGCACATCGGCTTTATCAATTCCCATTCCAAAGGCAGTAGTAGCAACCATATGTAACTGCTTCCCTTGCTGCCATGCTTCCAGCTTTTCTTTTTTCTCCGAAGGAAGCATCCCACCATGAAAAAAGGTTGCTTTGTGATTGTTTTTTTGGAGAAAATCTGCCAAATACTCCGTTTGTTTTCTTGAATTACAATAAATTATACTACTCCCCTTAAAGTGATTTAACAATTGAAGAGTCGTTTGAAACTTATCTTCATTTTCCCAAAGTTGATAACTGATGTTTTCGCGTTTAAAGGAATGCTGGAAAATCTCTGGAGAACGGAGTTGAAGATGTGTTACGATATCCTTTTTCACTTCTGGCGTTGCGGAGGCTGTTAGGGCCAAAAGAGGAGTATGTGGAAAAAAAGTGCGCAATACATTGATTTTTCGGTAAGCAGGTCTAAAATCGTGACCCCATTCAGAAATACAATGGGCTTCATCGACAGCAATTAATGAGATTTTAGCATGTTTTATTTGATTGATAAAAGCAGGATTCAATAAACGTTCTGGAGAAACATAAACTACTTTAAAACGACCGTTGATCGCATTTTCTATTTGTTGTGAAAGCTTAAGTCCTTGAGGATCGGACTCAAAATATAAGGCTCTAATTCCCTTTTCTTTTAGGTTGTTTACTTGATCTTCCATAAGAGCAATTAGAGGAGAAATTATCAAGGCAAAACCTTCTTGCATTAATGCAGGAATTTGATAACAATAAGACTTTCCTCCTCCAGTAGGGAGAAGCGCCAGAGTATCTTTTTGGTCAAGTACAGCCTTGATAATTTCCTTCTGTAGCGGTCGAAAGGAATCGTGCCCCCAATAAAATTTTAAAAGTTCGTTAGCGTTCATAATCCCTGAGATAATTTTCTATAAACGCTGTCCTTAATGCGATGCTCTCTTTGGGCACAAGTATTACCTGATGCTGTTCTCTGTAGACGTGATGGATTTCTGAAAAATAACGCTCCGCTTCCTGAAAGCTCTCCTTACGGTGTTCATCCTGAGTATAAATGTCTTGCCAAGGTTCAAGTAAAAAAACGAGATCGTATTGAAATTCAATCATTCGCTGATACCAAGTTTCTGAATGCTGATTGATGGCCTTGAGATAGGCATAGATATCGTGTATCCCACGGTCAAAAAATACATAGGGTGAATCGTGAACTTCAAGATTTGTAGGGATATTATGGTATTGGTGCTTTCTTCCCTCAAAAAGGGCTTCGCTAAACTCTTGAGGATGAGACAAAAAATAATTCAAGGTTCCTTCACTTTGAGCTTTTTGGATCAAAGACCTAGAATACTCAGCATGGGTTCGATAACCCTTGGTGCATAATTCATCAATTAATGATGTTTTACCAGCGCCTGGTCCCCCAGTGATTACGATTCTTTTTTTTTTCATAAAGTACCCTCAAAAATATAAAACCCTTATCTTTATACAAAAGTATACGCCTTGGCTCAATCCCAACCGAAGTCTGACGATTTTTATTCACGATTTTATGACCAACTACTCGAGTCACAGGACTGGCCTGGAATCTATCTATTTAAGTTTATTATTAAGTCGGAATCGGATAACCTTGGGGCCCTCAAAGTACTCTTTGACAATTGGGAAGCCCAATTTTCTGAAAAAAAATCTTCTAAAAACACCTTTACCAGTCTGAGTGTCACTGTCAAGATGGAGTCTCCCGATAAGGTGATTCATATCTATAAAAAGGCCAGTACCCTGGAAGGGATCATTACACTCTAATTCCACAAAAACCCTGAGAATTGATAAGAATTTATTAATTTGCAAACATTATTTACCTCACCACAACTATAGCAACTATTTTTTATGGAAACCTTGCAGTATAACACCAAGCGCAAGCAACTTATTATTCCAGAATACGGAAGGCACATTCACTTGATGATTGAGCAAGCAAAAGCGGAAACCAACATCGAAGAACGCAATAAAAAAGCAAACGCAATTATAGGCGTCATGGGAAACCTCAACCCTCACTTACGCGATGTTCCTGATTTTCAACACAAACTTTGGGATCAATTTTTTATCATGGCAAACTTTGATATTGATGTAGAGTCCCCCTATGAAAAACCTGAAAAGGAAATTTTAGAAGCAAAACCAGATAAGTTGGCGTATCCCCAAAACCATCCAAAATATCGTTTTTATGGCAATAATATCAAACGAATGATTGATGTTGCCATAAATTGGGAGGAAAATGAACTCAAGGAAGTACTTGTTTTTACAATTGCTAACCACATGAAAAAAAGTTTTTTAAACTGGAATAAAGACACCGTTGATGATGCTGTGATTTTAGATCATTTGGATGAGCTTTCTAATGGCAAACTCAAAGTATCTGCAGCCCAACTCCCCTTGAGTGAATCTTCAGAATTGCTTAAATTTAAATCCAAAAATGGAAATGGACCGAAAAGTAACATCCCTACAAAAAGTCGAAATCACAAACGCAAACGCTATTAGCCTTTATGGAATCATTTGTTATTGAAGGAGGCAAACAACTTAAAGGATCCATCACTCCTCAAGGAGCAAAAAATGAGGCCTTACAAATTTTATGTGCAGTACTCCTCACCTCTGAGCCCATTACAATCCACAACATCCCAGACATTGTTGATGTCAACAAACTGATTCTTTTATTAAAAAACTTAGGGGTACGTGTATCCCAAAAAGGACAAGGAAGCTATGAATTCCAATCGGATAACATCAATCTCGATTACCTCAATTCCAATCAATTCAAAATCGATGGTAAAGGTTTAAGAGGGTCGATCATGCTTGTTGGTCCCATGCTTGCTCGATTTGGAAAAGGCAGTATTCCCCGTCCGGGTGGAGATAAAATCGGAAGAAGACGATTGGATACCCATTTTGAGGGATTAATTAAACTCGGGGCTACATTCAACTACAACAAAGAAGATTATTTTTACAGTGTTGAAGCAAAAGAGTTGATCGGGGCCGATCTCTTACTCGATGAAGCATCGGTAACTGGAACCGCAAATATCCTTATGGCTGCCGTTTTAGCTAAAGGAAAAACCACCCTTTACAATGCAGCCTGCGAGCCTTACCTACAACAACTTTGTTCAATGCTCAATCGGATGGGAGCTGATATTAAAGGCATCGGGTCGAACCTTTTAACCATTCAAGGGGTAAAATCACTTCAAGGAACAACCCATACCCTACTTCCTGATATGATCGAAATTGGAAGCTGGATTGGTTTGGCTGCCATGACCAAAAGTGAAATTACGATTAAAAATGTTCGTTGGGAATTTTTGGGCCAAATGCCAAATGTGTTTAGAAAATTAGGAATAACCATTGAAAAGAAGGGAGACGACATCTATATCCCAGCACATACACATGGGTATGAAATTCAGAATTATATTGATGGTTCCATACTCACTATTTCAGACGCTCCGTGGCCAGGTTTTACCCCTGATCTGTTGAGTATCGTTTTGGTGATTGCTACCCAAGCACGTGGGAGTGTCTTAATACATCAAAAAATGTTTGAAAGTCGCTTGTTTTTTGTAGATAAACTAATCGATATGGGAGCCAAAATTATTTTGTGTGACCCACATCGAGCTACCGTGATCGGCCAAAACTTTGAATCTCAATTAAATTCAGCCATACTGACCTCTCCTGACATCCGAGCGGGGGTTTCCTTACTAATTGCTGCCTTATCGGCACAAGGAACCAGTATTATCCATAATATTGAACAAATTGATCGAGGTTATGAAAACATCGTTCCGAGACTTCAAAAACTCGGAGCGCAAATTGAACGTAGAAAAATGTAGAACTTAAACTAATGCCCAAACCTCTTTTATACCTACTCCTTGTATTCTTCTATACGCTTCCCAATCTAGGTCAAACCAATATTGTTGGACAAGTAGTTGATGCCGCCACTCAAGAACCTCTTCCTTATGTCAATATTGGATTAGTCAATCAGAACCAAGGTACCGTATCGGATGAAGAGGGTTTTTTTGAATTTGAAATTGATCCATCATTACACCAACAAGCACTTCTACGCTTTTCTATGATTGGTTTCAAAACCAAAACCTATGTGGTTGAAAATTTCTTAAACGAACACCTCTTTACCGTTCCTTTGGAAGAGGAAACTACTGCTCTAGATGAAATCGTGCTCACTACTAAGAGAACCGAATTTCAAACAAAAATTTTGGGGAATAAGACTACGTCTAAATTACTTTACGCCGCTTTTAGCACAAATAGACTCGGCAATGAAATGGGCTTTGTTGTTTCAAAAAGAAAACGACCCATGATTCTTAAAAAGTTTGCTATTTCTATTGTGGAAAATGATTACGGTAAAATCCGTTTTCGTCTCAATTTTTATTCTGTTGAAGATGGAATGCCTACCACAACATTATTGAAGGAAAATATCATCATTGAAACCGAGGTGAGCTCTGGAATTGTCACCAAAGATTTAACTCCCTATGATCTCGTTATTGATGAAGATTTTTTTGTTTCGATTGAATGGATTGAAGATTTGGGCCCAGGCAAACTCTTCTTTTCAGGTGGATTTTTCGGCTCTCCACTGATTGCACGTGAGGTGAGTCAGGGCAGTTGGTCTAAGATTGGCTCCGCTAATGTGGGGATGAATGTGGAAATTAGTTATTGATTTAACGCTTCGATATTTTATTGTTACTGATTCCTTTTTGTCTTGAACATCGAAAGGTTTGGGTGTCTTCAGCTCGCTTTTTTTGATGCTTTGTCGCCCTACCTTGAACCCGTGCTCTCCACATTTTAAAACTTGTCGGTTTCATTTCACGCCGCATCAAAGAAATAACTTCTTGCTCTTTTAAATTAAATTGAACTAAAATGGCATCAAAGGGGGTACGATCTTCCCAAGCCATCTCAATAATTCGATCAATTTCTATTTCAGATAAGGTTTTTATATTTTTCATTAAACTATTTCTTTTTTTCTTCTAGGAACAGTATGTTTTCCCAAGATACGTTTACTTTCTTGCCTCACTAAGGGATCTTTTTGCATCTCCCATAAAATTGAAGATGCTTTTTTACGACTTTGATCTAGATCTACAATGGGAACGAAATAATCTCTTTTTAAATTAAAATTGTAAAGCCCTTCCTCGAAAGGAGTGATTTCCCAGGGTGTATGAATTAATTCAATGGGAAGATCGCGAAGTTCAGGAAGCCACTGTTTGGTGAAAAGTCCCATAGGGTCGTGTTCCAGACCATTTTTTACAGGATTATAAATCCGCAAGGTGTTTATCCCCGTTTCACCCGCTTGCATCTGTAGCTGAGGAAAGTGTATTCCTGGCTCAAAATCAAGAAACTGTCTTGCTAAAAATCCAGAACATGCCTGCCAGGGTTGCCAAAGTTGATGAACAAAAAAGGAAACGACAAGTGCCCTCATTCTAAAATTTAAATAGCCCGTGGAGACCAAACATCGCATCGCTGCATCTACCATAGGAATTCCAGTTTGACCTTTTTCCCATGCTAATACAACTTCATTATTTAGAGGTTTTATCAAACGGTGATAGCCTTTATTTACGCTTTCGAATTCCATTTGACACTCCATCTCAAATTTTTGAATAAAATGCGACTGCCATCGAAGTCTGGATTCAAAAGCACGAATTCCAAAACCTTTTTTTCCTGATTCTTTCTCCTCTTCTGTTCTTTGAAGAACCTGACGCATAGAAAGATTTCCAAAAGCCAAATAGGGAGATAAACGGCTACAACTTTTACGAGCTAGATCGGGTTTGGAAATATGCTTTTGATAATTTATGTAGCGTCCATTAAAAAAGGAATTTAAGTACCGATGGGCGTTGGTTTCGCCACCCGGTTGAATGCGGTTTGATGGGGTTGTTTCCAAAGACACTTCCTTGAATTCTCTGTAAAGTTTATCCAATAGATTTGCGTTGATCCATTTTTTTTCTTTTGGAAAGGGATAAAGAGACGCATTCATATGGTCGGTCCAATATTGCAACCATTTCTTACGACTTTTTAACCCACGAAAAACTCCTTGTTGCCTGTATTCGTTCCATGAAATCCTTCGTTCTATACACCACTTTTTTACAGCTTTATCTCGAGTAAATGTCAACCCAATTCCTGTTTCTAGATGGGAATACAAGGCTTCAATGCGAAAGGTGTTTTGCAATTGTTCAAAAATGTCTAAAACCTCACCTTGAACGACAAAAACTTTGGTGTTTAAGTTTTTCAATTGCCGATTCATGTCAGCAATTGATTGCTTGATAAAATCCAAATGACGCTCGCTAAAATGCGATTCCTGCTGAAGTGAATCCTCCACTACATAAAGCATCAAAATGTTTTTATGCTGCTGGGAGGCAAGATAAAGTGCTGCATGATCGTGTAATCTTAAATCACGCTTTAACCAAACTAACCCTATTGGAATGTGATCAGTAGGCATCAGGATTCTTTAAAATTTGCGAGGCTCGTTCCTTAATCTGAACCAAATCGTCCACCTGGATTTTTTCTAAAAGTCGAAGCATCATTGCCATACGATTGTTCTTGGCAAAATACTGCTTTTTGTCATCCAGAAAATTCCAGTAAAGACTGTTAAATGGGCAAGCATCCTCCCCTACTCGCTTTTTCTTATCATAAGTACAGCGGTCACAATAATTACTCATTTTATGAATATAGGCTGCAGCCGAAACATAGGGTTTTGTAGCTACAATACCTCCGTCAGCCCACTGGCTCATTCCTCTTGTATTCGTGATCTGTACCCATTGAATTGCATCAGCATAAATTCCTAAATACCATTCATCGACTGCATCGGGGTGAATTTGAGCAAGCAATGCAAAATTTCCTGTGATCATTAACCGCTGAATGTGATGTGCGTAGGCATGTTCCAAGGAGTTCGTAATGCTTTGGTGCAAACAATTCATTTTTGTCTTTCCTGTCCAATAAAAGCTGGGAAGGGGGTTGGTGTTCTCAAGCACATTTGTTTTGGCGTATTCGGGCATTTCTTTCCAATAAATTCCGCGCATATACTCCCTCCAACCAAGTATTTGTCTAACAAAGCCCTCTACCTGTGAGAGGGCTATCTCCTTTTGATTTTTTCGATAGTAGGCGATTACTGTTTCGACAACCTCCAATGGGTGAATCATTTTTACATTTAATGCAAAGGAAATTCTAGAGTGAAAAAGATTGACCTCATCTGTATGTAAGGCATCTTGATAGTCGCCAAAATGAACTAGCAAATGGGTACAAAAATAATCCAATTGCTTCAAAGCCTCTTCCCTAGAAAGGGGATAGCGAAACTCCTCTTCATTAAGGGATCCTATGGTTTTTACTCCTGCTTTTTCTATTGCTTCTTTTAAAGCCATTAAATTTTTTCCATCGGGAAGATAGGCGGGCGGAATAGGTGGAGTACCTTTCCATTTATTCCGATTGTTTTTATCAAAATTCCACTGCCCTCCTTCGGGTTGGTCAAACCTCATCAAAAGATTATATTTTCTGCGCATGTAGCGATAGAAAAACTCAAGTATAAATTGTTTTTTACCTTCAAAAAATGTTGCTAACTCCGTTCGAGAAGTCATGAAATGACAACTGTCCTCCATGGAGAACGGAATGGAAAGTGTATTACAAAAATCTTTTAGCTGCAAATCTAGTCGGTATTCATCTGGTTCTTGGTAAGAAAATTTATCTGCCGAATAGTGCGCTAAAAGAAGGCTTAAATTACCCTCAAGACGTTGTGTATTCTCCTTATCATTTAAAGTCAAATAATGGGTTCGATGGCCTCTGGAGAGCAAGGCTTCATTAAAATTGCGCATCGCTCCAAAAAAAGCCACAACTTTTTGTATGTGGTGGGGAACATAGTCCGTTTCCTGACGCATTTCCATCAATACAAATACAACCTTCTCATCGACTTGTTCAAACCAAGGGTGCTGAAGATTAAGTTGATCCCCTAAAATGAGTTTTAAGGTCATTCAAAAAGAGTTTTTTGATTCCACATTCTCTGAAATTTTCCCGCTTCATCATATCGTTCTGCCTGCAAACGAACGTTAAATTTTCGGTCTCGAGGATCATTTCCTACACCAGCTACATACATCCAATTCCCATAATTGCTATGGACGTCATAATCCACTAACATGGACTCAAAATAGGCTGCTCCTATACGCCAATCAAGTAGTAATTCTTTCGCAAAATAAGATGCCACATTTTGTCTACCCCGATTACTCATCCATCCTGTTTTTTTTAATTCTATCATGTTTGCATTCACGAATGGTTCTTGAGTTTTTCCATCTATCCAAGCATTCACTTTTTCGATATCGTTCTCCCAATGGTACTTCTTTTGTAAAATTCCCTCTAGATAAAAAATACGGTCTTGATGTTTGAGCGAAATATACTTGAAGTAGTCTCGCCAAAGCAATTCAAAAATTAGCCAGTAGGTGGATTGGTTCTTTATAATTTGTTTTTCATAGGCAATAATTTCCCAATAAATCTGTCGAGGAGATAAGGAGCCATTTGCTAACCATGCAGAGAATTTAGAACTGTAATCCTTTCCAATCAAACCGTTTCTGGTTTGTTTGTAAAATGATAGTTTTTTGGAGTCCCAAAAATAGTGATTGAGTCGCTGCTTAGCCTCAAGATTTCCACCTTTAAAAGGAAAAGCAGAATTGGGATGCGCAATTTTTTTGTCTATGCCCAAATCCTTTAGCGTAGGAATTTTAAATTTTTGCTGGAGTACATTTTCTTTAGGTAAAGGAGTACAATTTTGTTGTTGAATTCGAACGTGACTATGTTTTTCACATACTTTCCTGAATTGAGTAAATACTTCTGGAAGTGCAGAAATCTTAAAAGGAAGGTCATCAGGATGAAACAAAAATTGATCGTAATGAGATTGAAATTTGACCTCAGCAGGGATCGCCTCTCTAAGTTGGGCTTCTACCTCACGTTCTTCTTTCGTCCATTCTTTTTGAAAATAAATCGTTTTGATATTCAATTGTTCAATCCATTTGGGGAGGCCTTCTGCAGGGTTACCTTGTTCCACGATTAACGTGATGTTTAAAGCTTCTAGACTTTGTTGAAGTTCGGTAATTGTTTCGATTAAAAACTGTGCTCTAAAAGCCTCTGTTTTTGGAAATCCCCATTTCGTATTACCGTAATGTTTCGGATCAAAACTGTAATAGGCGAAAACGTTTGCTCCGGAGGTTGTCGCTGAGATAAAAGAGTGTTGGTCGGTTACCCTAAGATCATTCCTCAACCAAACCAATACACTAGGATTTTTAATCTGTTCTTTATTTTGATTTGTCATTTTTACAACGTTGACTACAATATTTGACTTCATCCCAAACCTTTTCCCATTTTTTCCTCCAACTAAAAGGGCGATCACAGGTAGGACATACCTTTTGAGGTAGATTCTTTTTTTCTATGCGCTTAGGCATTTAATGCTGCTTTGTAGGTATTTAAACAACGTTCCCTAGCAAATTTATGATCTACAATAGGCTGAGGATAGGTAAGCTCCTGGTATTCGGGCACCCACTTTTGGATATAGCTATGGTCTTTATCAAATTTCTTAATCTGCTCTGTAGGATTAAAGATCCTAAAATAAGGAGCCGCATCTACTCCACAACCTGCAACCCATTGCCAATTCCCGACATTACTCGACATTTCATAGTCCAATAACTTTTCTGCAAAGTAGGCTTCTCCCAATCGCCAATCGATCAACAAATGTTTACATAAAAAACTTCCAACCAACATGCGGACTCGATTATGCATAAATCCAGTTTGATTGAGCTGTCGCATACCCGCATCTACCAGAGGATAGCCCGTATTGCCTTGACACCATTTTTCATATTCCTCTGGGTCATTCCTCCATTCGATTCGGTCGTATTGAGGTTTGAAACTATCGTTTTTAGTATGGGGAAAATGCCATAGAATTTGCATAAAAAATTCTCTCCAAATCAATTCTTTTAAAAAGGTAGGATTTTCAACTGCTGCAGATTTTAGAACCATGGCTCGTACACTTAGCGTGCCAAAACGCAGTGCAGTTCCGGTTTTACTGGTCTGGTCTATTGCTGGGAAATTACGAGTATCTTCATAAGAACGAATAATTTCGTCGTTAAAAATAGGTTTAGGAGAAGGTACTTTGGAAGGTTTAAATCCCAAATCACCCAAATTCAGTTGTGGCTGTTCTATGGAAGCCAACCGATCTAAATGCTCCTCTGAGGGGTATGCAGAAACTGTATTCTCAAAAAAATTATGCAACCATCTTTTAGAATAAGGGGTGTACACACGGTAGGGTGTTCCATCGTCCTTAACAATTTCATCCTTAGCAAAAATAACTTGGTCCTTATAGGTTTCAAAAGGGATGTTGTATGTTTGAAGTAGCGTAGCAATCGCTGTGTCTCGTTCTCGAGCATAAGGTTCGTAATCTTCATTACATACAACCTTTTCAATAGGCCACGTTTCAATGATTTTTTTAAAAATAGCCTCTGGGGTACCGTGATACATTCCAAGTCCGCATCTGTTCCTCTTCATAGCACTATCTATGGTACCCAAGGCTACTGTTATATACTCTAATCGAGCGTCACTTTTTGGTAGTTTTTTTAATATCCTCTCATCGAAAATAAAAATTGGAATCACTTTATTTTTACCGGACAAGGCTCTAAAAAATCCGTGATTATCCTCAACTCTTAAATCTCTTCGAAACCAAAAAATGGTATACTTCTCCATTTTATGTTTTCAAGTTTCCTATTCCTCCGTCCAATTGTAATATTCTACCCGTCATCCAACTGCTTTCTTCACCAAGAAGAAAAGCTGTAGCTTGAGCAATCTCATTTGCATTTCCAACTCTACCCAAAGGATGACGCTCGTTAGCTTTTTCCATTTTGACCTCATTATTCAAAAATTTGGATGCCAAAGGAGTATCTACTAATGAGGGGGCTATTGCATTTACACGAATGTGCGGAGCAAATTCTGCTGCAAGAGATCGTGTCAAACCCTCGATAGCTCCTTTAGACGCAGCAACTGAACTATGAAAGGGCATTCCCGTTTGGACAGCAACGGTACTGTATAATACCACTGCAGCATTCCCACTTGCGTTCAAATGCCCCAATACTGCTTTCAGAGATCGTACAGCTCCAATTACGTTAATTTCAAAATCAGATTGAAAAGCTTCTAGTTTCATCCCTTTAAACGGTCTTAAATTGATACTCCCAGGACAGTAAACAAAACCGTGAAGTACTTCAGGAAGTTTACTGGTATCCAATTCGTCTTGAGTAGCATCATAAACGATATGCTCAACATCCAAATGTTGTATAGCCTCGCTAGAGCGACTCGCGACAAAGACCTTGTTTTTTGATGCTAACTGAGTCGCTAAAGCCAGCCCTATTCCTGAACTACCACCAACGATTAGTATGGATTTATTTTCTATCATGATTCGTAGTTTCCAAAAAGATTGATTAATGCTGTTTTTCGGTATTCAAAAATTTCTTTTAGTTTAGGCGCCACGAGTATTGGGTGTACCCATTGACCTATTATACCGAATGGGATTTTGTAATCGACGATATCGATCATTTCAACTCCATTTTTAATGGGTTTTATAAAATGTTTATGATGCCATAATGCATAGGGTCCAAATCGCTGTTCGTCCACAAAATATTTTCCTTCTTCCACATGCGTAATTTCAGTTACCCATTTCACCGGAATGTTTAACAAAGGGGTTACGATATATTGAATAATTTGTCCAGCATACATCTTTGATGCCTCGCCGCTCAGAATTTTAAATCCCATATAATCGGGAGTGATCGTTTTTAAGTTTTTTGGATCTGAAAGAAAATCCCAGGCTTGTTCTGAAGAAATGGGGAGGTTTTGAACAGTTTCTAAACGATATAATTTCACGACTTTTTTTTCAAAAATACAAAATATGTTTAATAATATTTGAAATTAATTAAACAAAACTTTTTAACATGTTAAAATAGTTTGGGAAGCCTTTTGTTTTAGGGGGATTAATGAACAAAAAGAATATATTTGAAAAAAAAACAATGAAAAAAATTTATTTATTTACAATTCTAATCTGCGGATTTAGTTTTGGACAAATTCAGACACCTCAACCGAGTCCTTTTTCAAAAATTGAACAAGTCGTTGGACTGACTGATGTGACCATCAACTATTCCCGACCTGCCCTACGCAACAGAGTAATTATGGGTGAATTGGTTCCCTACGGCGAAATGTGGAGAGCAGGAGCAAATGCCAATACCACCATCGAATTTAGTGATGCTGTTGTGCTCGGTGGACAAAAGTTAGAAGCAGGAAAATATGCTATTTTTATCAGACCAGGCGTTTCCATGTGGGAAGTATTCTTTTACACCAAAACCGATAACGGTGGTCTTCCTGGAGAATGGGATCCTAAAGCAGTTGCTGCAGTTGCCGAAATACCAACAACTACACTTGAGAACCCTGTTGAAAGTTTTACCATTTCGATAGACGATTTAGATCAAAACGGTGCTCAGCTCAACTTTAGATGGGAGAAAACGCAAACCTCTTTAAAATTGGAAGTCCCAACAGATTCTAAAACCATGGCTTCGATTGAAAAAACGATGCAAGGAGAACCCAAAGCACAGGATTATTACAGTGCAGCAATTTATTACAGAGAAACAGGACGTGATTTGAAAAAAGCAAAAGATTGGATTTCAAAAGCCATCGAGATGGATAGCGGAAAATACTGGATGTATCGCCAACAAGCTCTCATCCTTCATGCTCTAAATGAAAATGAAGCTGCAATTGCTGCTTCACAAACTTCATTAAAACTAGCGATTGAGGCTGGAAATCAAGACTATGTGCGATTGAATGAAAAAGCGATTGAAGAATGGTCTAAATAAACCAACTTAGTGAAATCATTTACAAGCCACCACTTAGGTGGCTTTTTTTATTTTGTTGTTGAGGCGGGATTTGTACAACACGTTCAGAATTAGTGAGAACACCACTAAAAACGTTCCTATCAAATGATAAAAATCATAGGTTTCATAGAGAACGAAAACCCCAAAAAATAGAGTAAAAATAACTTCCACATACTTAAAAGGGGCGACCATATGTGCCTCCGCATTTTGAAATGCTTTAGTCATAAACAATTGCCCATAAAAACCAAATACACCCAAACTTAATAACAGAAACAAATCATTTAAACTGGGGGTTTTCCAAAAAAAGAAACATCCAATGCCCCCAACTACAGTAGCAATTAGCATAAAATAATGTACGACTACGACCGGGTGATCTCCTTTGCCAATTTTACTAATCAGTATGTAAACAATTGCAGAAAAAAATGCAGCTAAAAGGACTAAAAACACACCAAAATTAGAATTGGAGGCATCAAAGTTTTTGATCAGATACACACCTAAAAAAGCCATGATAAAGAACAGCCATTGTAAAGGCTTGATGGTTTCTTTTAAATAGAATACTGCTAAAACTCCTGCAAAAATTGGGGAAACATAACGTAAAGTCACCGCACTACCCACGGTTATGTAATGGATTCCCCAAAAAAATAAAATCATGGAAGTAACCCCAACGAGGCTCCTAAAGATCATTAACTTCTTTTGATTTCCCCATTGAGGGATGCCCATCCATTTAAGGTAACTAAAACTAATAACCAATGAGCCAATGGCTCTAAAAAAGACAATCTCTAAGGTTGGATAGTCGGTTAAATATTTGACCATAGCGTTCATGAAAGCAAATGAGAGTGTGCTTAACAACATGTATCGAACGGCCTTATAAAAAGTGGTATTCAAAAAAATAATTTTATATTCAAAAGTACAGCTTTGGAATCATATCAAAGGCTGAGCTAGAAATTAATACTATATTCGTGCTTCACTTTTAAAATTCACCCATTGCTTGAAGTTGGTATTTTAAATTTTTCCTTAGCTGCCTTCTGTGCTTTTTTACTTGGGGTTTCTAAATCAGGAATTAAAGGAATTGCATCCTTAATCGTCACAGGTTTGGCTTTGGTATATGGCGCCAAAAATTCAACTGGGATTTTAATGCCCCTTTTACTTGTAGGGGATGTTTTTGCGATTACGTATTACAAACGCCACGTTCAAAAAGAATACATTATTAAAATGTTGCCCTGGATGGTCATTGGAGTTTTGATTGGTGTTGTTGGGGGACAATACATCACCGAAAGTTTGTTTAAATACGGCATGGCAATTATCATTTTGTTTAGTGTAGGACTGATGTACTATTGGGAAAATAAAAAAGATAAAACCATCCCCTCTCATTGGACTTTTGCGAGCTCCATGGGTCTTCTTGCAGGATTCACTACCATGATCGGTAACCTTGCCGGTGCTTTTTCAAATATTTACTTTTTAGCCATGCGCCTGCCAAAAAATAATTTTATTGGCACTGCTGCCTGGTTGTTTTTTATCATCAACGCGTTTAAGGTTCCTTTTCATATTTGGACTTGGGAAACGATGAATTCAACTTCCCTACAAATCAGCCTACAATTAGTCCCTTTTGTGATAATAGGTTTAGTTGCCGGAGTTTTTCTTGTTAAAAAGATTGAAAATGACAGCTATAGAAAACTAATTCTTTTGTTTACCGCCATAGGTGGTGTGGCGATATTGTTTAACTAAGATTTTACTTTTAACACAACTTCGTGTATCGTTTGGCGATCACTTACACTTAAGGGTTGGTGCAAAAAAGAAATGGTGTTGTTTACACCTGTAGGAATTGGGATTAGGGTTTGAGGTTTTGATCCCGAGAGATGCAAAGCTGAAAAGCCCGATGCTTTAAAAACTTCACAATTTGTCTTGTTAATTCCACTCCCTGGCATGATTAGGATATCCTTTCCAAAGTCCTCTCGCCATTCGTTTAAATTGTGAAGTCCATCCATTGCCTTTTCCTCTTGTCCTGAGGAAAGAATGCAGTTAAATCCTAGATCGATTAATTGTTTAATCACCGTTTTCGGATCAACAACAACATCCATTGCTCTGTGAAACGTGAGGTACATCGTGTCCGCTAGTTTTTTCCAGTGTTTCAATCGCTTGGTATCCAATGTAAACTCTGTTGTTAAGGCTCCTAGTACCACTCCTTTACACCCGATTTCTGCTGCAGCTATAATATCCTTTTCAATTATCTTACTTTCATCCTCTGAGTAGGTGAAATGTCCCGCACGCGGACGAATTAAACAGTGGATATCGAGGGTAGTTAACCCTACGGCGGCTTCAATAAAACCTCTTGAGGGTGTAACCCCTCCCAACTCTAAAGCTGAGCACAATTCAATCCGATCTGCCCCTGCTTTTGAAGCGTTTTTGATGCCCTCTAGGGAGCTGCTACAAACTTCTACTATCATCTATTTCCAAATGTCATTAAACAAAACTAAAAAAAGAATCACATTTGATGGATAATTTTTCATTAAATGAAAATTGTTGCTAAATTGTAGGCTTATGAATCGCAAGGTATTTATTGAGCGGACTACAATAGGAATTTCTAGCCTTCTAGTCTCTCCCTCCCTATTCGCGAAAAAGAAGGCGATTCTTCAAAAACCGTATCCGAACGCTACTCCTTTTGCAATTGCAACTTGGAATGTCCAAAAAGCCACAACAACGGCTGGCCAAGCATTGGATCAAGGCATGAATGCTTTGGATGCCGCCGTCCAAGGAGTCGCTGTAGAGGAAGCAAATCTCCTCAATTCTACAGTAGGAAAAGGGGGTGCGCCAGATCGAGATGGAAATGTTTCATTAGACGCCTGTGTTATGGATTCCAATGGGAATTGTGGAGCAGTTTTAGCCGTTGAAAATATTACCCATGTTGCCGCTTTAGCCAAGGAGGTTATGGAAAAAACCCCACATGTTATACTTGCTGGTGAGGGAGCACGAAAATTCGCCATAAGTCAAGGTTATCAGGCCGAAGATCTTTTAACTGAGGAAAGCAAAAAGGCATGGCAAAAGTGGCTTGAAGAGGGACATTATCAACCTGAAATTAATGTTGAAAATCACGATACCATCGGCATGCTGTGTGTTGATAAAGAGGGTGCTTTATCAGGGGCGTGCACAACCAGTGGATTGGCTTACAAAATGAAAGGACGTGTGGGAGATTCCCCCATCATCGGTTCAGGACTTTTTGTAGATAATTCTGTAGGGGCTGCAGTAGCTACGGGACTGGGTGAAGAAGTGATCAAAACAGTTGGAAGTTTCCTTATCGTTGAATTGATGAGACAGGGAAAAAGTCCTCAGGAAGCCTGTGAAGAAGCAATTCAACGCATTCTTGAAAAACAAAAAACAAAACCTGATTTTCAAGTTGCTTACCTAGCCACAAATAAAAATGGAGTCTTAGGTGCATACAGCATTCACTCAGGCTTCACCTATACGATATACAAAAACAACAAATGTCAAAATATTAACGTGAAATCCATCTTTTAAAATAATGAGTTATGCAGATAATTGAAAATGAAAAAAAATATGATGTTGTCATTGTCGGTTCCGGTGCTGGAGGAGGTATGGCTACAAAAATTCTTGCTGATGCTGGACTAAAGGTCGCGGTTGTTGAAGCCGGACCCTTTTTTGATCCAGCAAATCCAGCCCAACAGACACAACTCAAATGGCCTTATGAATCCCCTCGAAGAGGTGCTGGTACAACACGTGCTTTTGGAGAATTTGATATGGCTTATGGAGGATGGGAAATTGAAGGAGAACCCTATACTCAAGTGGGAAATTCAAAATTCGATTGGTTTCGCTCAAGAATGCTTGGAGGAAGAACCAACCACTGGGGAAGAATTTCCCTGCGTTTTGGGCCTCGGGATTTTAAAGGGAAAGATCGGGACGGATTAGGGGACAATTGGCCAATCAGCTATGAAGATATCAAACCCTACTACGATAAGGTAGATCAGCTCATCGGCGTATTTGGTAGTAAGGAAAATATATACAACGAACCCGACGGGTACTTTTTACCCGCTCCCAAACCCAGACTCCACGAATTGTATTATAAAAAAGGAGCAGAAAAATCAGGGGTTAAAGTAATTCCTTCAAGGTTATCCATTCTAACAAAACGAATTAACAACGAAAGAGGAATTTGCTTTTATTGTAGTCAGTGTAGCCGATCTTGTTCAGTTTATGGAGACTTCTCTGCAGGCTCTTGTTTGATATTTCCCGCTCAAAAATCGGGAGGACAAGTGGATCTATACGTCAACAGTATGGTACGAGAAGTTGAAGTCGATGGGGAAGGAAAAGCCAAAGGAGTCCTTTTTATTAATAAAGAAGACCGAAAAGAATACAGAATTTCCGGAAAGGTTGTTGTCCTTGCGGCATCTGCATGTAGTACCGCACGCATCTTATTAAACTCTAAAAGTCCACAACATCCAAACGGTTTGGGGAACAGCAGTAATATGGTGGGTAAATACCTTCATGACTCGACTGGGTCTGATCGTATGGCTTTTGTACCTGAATTGATGAACCGTAAGCGCTATAACGAAGACGGTGTAGGAGGAATGCATTTGTATTCTCCTTGGTGGTTGGACAACAAAAAACTTGACTTCCCAAGAGGATATCATATCGAAGTTTGGGGAGGATTAGGAATGCCCAGTTATGGTTCAGGGTTTAATCCCAACGACCTCAACAAATATCTAGGTCTGAAAGTAGGTGGTTATGGAAACCAACTTCGAGAGGATGTGAAAAAGTTCTATGGTTCTGTTATGGGAATGTCTGGAAGAGGAGAATCCATCGCAAGAGAGGAAAACTATTGTGAAATTGATCCTACTACTGTAGATGAATTTGGTATTCCTGTATTGCGTTTCAATTATTCCTGGTCCGATTTCGAACGCAAGCAAGCGCGACATATGCACAATACTTTTGAGGAAATTATTGAAAATATGGGAGGTATAGTTTTGGGGGAAAAACCAGGAGCAGATCGAGATTATGGGCTATTAAACCCAGGGAGAATTATCCATGAAGTGGGTACCACCAGAATGGGAAGTGATCCTAAAAAATCAGTGGTAAATGAATTTGAACAACTTCACGATGCCAAAAACGTATTTATTGTGGATGCTGGACCGTTTGTTTCTCAGGCGGATAAAAATCCAACTTGGACAATTTTGGCATTATCATGGAGAACATCAGAATTCATTATTCAAGAGTTAAAAAAACAAAACATTTAATTATGAACAGAAGAGATAGCATTCGATCATTATTTTTAGGAAGTATGGCAGGAGGTCTTGCCTTAGAGGGTTGCGTATCGGAACCCGAAGCGGCAATCGAACAAAAATTATGGGAATATCAATACGGAAGAACTCCTGAAGAGCAAGCCTATGACGAAAAACTCTTGGGGCAACAATTTTTTGAAAATAACGAGATTAATAAAATAAGACGTTTAGCCAATTTAATTCTTCCTCCAAATGAAGAAGGGAATATTGAGGAAGCAAAAGTGCCGGAATTCATTGAGTTTATGGCTAAAGACTTTCCGAGTATTCAAACCAAAATGCGAGGGGGATTGATGTGGATTGACAGTCATTCTAACAAAAAATACGGTGCGGATTTTCTGAATTGTAAGGAAGATCAACAGCATGAAATTTTGGATCAAATCGCCTTTAATGACCCGAATACTACTGAACAAAAACAAGAAGTACAATTTTTTTCCCTTTTACGAAATTTGGTAATGACAGGGTATTTTACCTCTGAAGCGGGAATTAAAGAAATTGGATATGTAGGAAATCAACCCAATGTTTGGGATGGTGTTCCGGAGGATGTTCTCAAAGCCCACGGCATGTCTTATGACGAATCGTGGATGCCTAAATTTGTAGATCAGTCCAAACGTAATGATTTAGCCCAATGGGATAATGACGGAAATTTAATTTCCTAATTCATCGTTTAGATTCTAGTAACCATGGAAAAATACATCCTTGCAATTGATGCTGGAACGACAAGTTCTCGTGCCATTCTTTTTGATCATAAAGGGGCTACAAAAAGTATCGCTCAACATGAATTCACTCAATATTTCCCAAAAGAAAGTTGGGTAGAACACGATGGGATCGAAATATGGGAAACCCAATTAAAAGCCATTTATGAGGTCATCGAAAGTGCTCAAATTCAACCCGAGCAAATTCATGCCATGGGAATTACCAATCAACGTGAAACTACTCTAATTTGGGATCGAAAAACAGGGAAACCCGTCCACAAGGCAATTGTTTGGCAAGACCGAAGGACCTCAGGTATTTGTGATTTATTAAAAAATGATGGAAAGGAAAAGCAGTTTTATGATAAAACGGGACTGCTATTGGATGCTTATTTCTCAGGAACCAAAATAAAATGGATTTTAGATCAAGATCCAAAATTAAGGGCAGCTGCTGAAAGAGGTGAATTAGCCTTTGGAACTGTTGATAGTTGGTTAATTTGGAATCTGACTAAGGGAAATGTTCATGTCACTGATGTAACGAATGCCAGTAGAACCCTGCTATTTAATATCCACACCCTGGAGTGGGACGACGAGCTTTTAGCAACTCTTGAAGTTCCCAAAGCTTTACTCCCTAAGGTAGTCTCCTCTTCTGAAAAAGTAGGAGATGTACATACGAGTTGGTTCGGTTTGCCTATCCCCATTGCTGGAATCGCAGGAGATCAACAAGCGGCACTTTTTGGTCAGATGTGTATCGAACCAGGGGATGTGAAAAACACTTATGGTACAGGTTGTTTTTGTATTATGAACACCGGATCAAAACCGGTTATTTCCAAAAATAAAATGTTGACCACTATCGGGTACCAAATCAATGGTGAAGTAAGTTATGCCCTCGAGGGTAGTGTATTCATTGCAGGTGCTGTAGTTCAGTGGCTTCGTGATCAACTCGGCATAATCACTGAGGCCAGTGAAATAGAAGCTTTAGCTGAAACTGTAGAAAATAATGGAGGAATCACTTTTATTCCTGCCTTAGCAGGATTGGGTGCACCCTACTGGGATTCGGATGCTACGGGATCCATTTTGGGCATTACCAGAGGGACAAACAAAGGACATATTGCCAGAGCTGCCCTAGAAGCGATTGCTTTAAGAGTTCGTGAAATTGTCATTGAAATGCAAAAAGACGCCCAGACAACATTTAAGTCTCTTAAAGTTGACGGGGGTGCAAGCAACAACAATTTACTAATGCAAATCCAAGCAGATCTTTTAGAGGCAGAAGTAATTCGTCCGCAAACTACAGAGACCACAGCATTAGGTGCTGCCTTTTTTGCAGGCTTAGCCACAGGCTTTTGGGATTCCGTTGAAAGTTTGGCAAACATTTGGGCTGTAGATCGACAATTTTCTCCAAAGCCTGATGCAAATACAGAAAAAACCATAGCCCTTTGGAAAAAACGCATAGGAAAATTAAGTAATCACAACGCCTCGAATGAATAGAACCCATAACCTTGCTCAACTCAAAGAAACATCAGAATGGGATGTTGCAATTATTGGAGGGGGTGCTTCTGGATTAGGGATTGCTGTTGATGCAGCGAATCGAGGATTTAAAACCCTTCTTCTAGAAAAAAATGATTTTGCTAAAGGCACATCCTCTCGAAGTACAAAATTAGTTCACGGTGGAGTACGATACCTTCAGAATGGTGATATTTCACTCGTGTTGGAAGCCTTAAGGGAGCGCGGTATCATGCGAAAAAATGCGCCCCATTTAGTTCGTGATCTAAGCTTTGTGATTCCTTCCTACGATTGGTGGAGTAGTCCTTTTTATGGTATTGGTCTTAAAGTTTACGATATGATGGCTGGAAAACTAGGCTTAGGACCTTCAACCATTTTAAGTAGAGAAGAAACCCTTGAATACCTACCTAATGTAAATCAAGAAGGACTTCGGGGTGGAGTTATTTATCATGACGGGCAATTTGACGATGCCCGAATGGCAATCAGTTTGGCATTAACTGCTGATCAGGAAAGCGCGGTTTTGTTAAACTACATGGAAGTAATCAATGTTGAAAAAGAAAACGAAATACTGACCGGAATCCGAGTAAAAGATCGGATAAGCGGATCTGAAGGTTCCATCAAAGCAAAAGTAATCATCAATGCTACGGGTGTTTTTTCTGATGATATTATACAGATGGATCAACCGAAAGCAAAAAGAAAAATACGCCCCTCCCAAGGGGTACACTTGGTAATTGATAGCTCATTTTTACTAGGGAATCATGCCATTATGGTGCCCCACACTACGGACGGGAGGGTCCTATTTGCAGTTCCGTGGAATGGCCAAGTCGTTTTGGGAACTACAGACACACCCATAGACGAAACCCTTGAGGAACCTATTGCACTTGAAAAGGAGATCGACTTTATCTTGGAAAACGCAAGTGCATACATGACCAAAAAACCGAATCGGAATGATGTAAAAAGTGTTTTTGCTGGATTGCGCCCGCTTGCAGCAAATAACGATAAAAAAGAGAGCACTAAAGAGGTTTCGAGACATCATAAAATAATCGTGAGTACTAGTGGATTAATCAGCGTTTTAGGTGGGAAGTGGACTACCTACAGGAAAATTGCAGAAGATGCAGTAAACACGGTACAAATGGTGGGTGGTTTTTCCGATCGTAAATGTACAACGGAATCCTTACCAATTTTCGGGAATGATTACAATACTGATTATAGCGATCCGTATTCCTTTTACGGTACGGAAGCGGTTAAGGTAAAAGCAATAAATCCAAAAAAAGCGGATAATTCACTTTCAAAAAAACTATTTATCTCTGAAAATCAAATTATTTGGGCGATTCAAGAAGAAATGGCACTCACCTTAGAAGATGTTTTAGCTAGGAGAACACGTTGCCTTTTTCTAGATGCTTATGAAACCGAAAAAATTGCTCCAAAAGTAGCCTCCCTTATGGCTGGCGTTTTAAAAAAAGACGATCAGTGGATCGAAAACGAACTCAATACATTTAAACAACTCCTTAAAAATTATCAATTATGATTTTAAATCCCCTTTTAGCAGAGTTTATTGGAACAGCAATACTGCTTTTACTAGGTGCAGGTGTTGTGGCCAACATCAATTTAAAAAAAACGATTGCATCTGGACAAACTCCATGGGTTCTCATTACAAGCGCATGGGGATTTGCGGTATTTGTGGGAGTTTATGTGAGTGCAGCCTCTAGCGGAGCCCATCTAAATCCAGCAGTCACCCTTGGTCTAGCAACAGCAGGAAAATTTTCATGGTCTTTAGTGCCTGGTTATTTTATTGCTCAGCTCTTGGGGGCCATGTGTGGAAGTTGGCTTGCGTATCTTACCTATATTGATCATTACCGAGCCACAACTGATGAAAGTGCAGTTCGGAGTACATTTTGTACCGGCCCTGCGATCAGAAACATCAAAAACAACCTTTTTAGTGAGGCCATTGGGACCTTTATGTTGGTTTTTGGAGCATTATTCATTGTGAGTCCAAACATTAGCATTGTAGGAACAGAAGTGCAAAATTTTGGATTAGGGGCTTTAGATGCGCTTCCTGTTGGGATTTTGGTATGGGTAATCGGTATCTCATTGGGAGGTACTACAGGTTATGCCATCAATCCAGCACGAGATTTTGGACCCCGACTGGTCTATCAATTGCTTCCTAGAAAAAATAAAGATGCCGACTGGGGATACAGTTGGGTACCCATTTTAGGTCCTTTTATCGGAGGAAGTCTTGCTGGGCTAGTTTATAGTTTTTTATAAGGAAGACCTATCTATTTGGCCACATTCACCGCTCTAGTTTCCCTGATCACGGTAACTTTTACCTGACCGGGATAGGTCATATCCGTCTGAATTTTTTGTGAGATCTCAAAAGACAATCGCGAGGCGTGATCGTCCGAAACTTTATCACTTTCTACAAAAACTCGGAGTTCTCGACCGGCTTGAATTGCATAGGCTTTATTGACCCCATCAAAATCATAGGCAATTTTTTCCAAATCTTTGAGTCGCTGAACATAACTGTCCAATACCTGACGTCGAGCACCCGGACGGGCACCAGAGATTGCATCGCAGACTTGTACAATAGGAGAATAAAGCGTCGTCATTTCAATTTCATCGTGATGGGCACCTATCGCGTTACAAACATCCTTTTTTTCACCGAATTTTTCAGCCCATTCCATCCCTAGAAGCGCATGAGGGGTTTCATTCTCTTCCTCAGGCACTTTGCCTATATCGTGCAGTAAACCTGCGCGTTTGGCTACTTTAGGATTTAAACCCAATTCGGAAGCCATAACCCCACACAGCTTGGCGACCTCTCTTGAGTGTTGCAATAAATTTTGACCGTAAGAGGAACGATACTTCATTCGGCCTACAATCCGAACAAGTTCAGGATGCAGTCCATGAATTCCCAAATCAATAACCGTTCGCTTTCCTACTTCAATGATTTCGTTTTCTATTTGCTTGGTAGTTTTTTTCACAACCTCTTCGATACGAGCTGGGTGTATCCTTCCATCATTCACTAAACTGTGTAAAGACAATCGAGCAATTTCTCTACGAACAGGATCAAAACAGGATAATATTATTGCTTCTGGGGTATCATCTACAATGATTTCTACTCCCGTTTCCGCTTCTAAAACACGAATGTTCCTTCCTTCTCTTCCGATAATTCTACCTTTAACATCGTCAGATTCAAGATTAAAAATAGAAACGCAATTGTCTATTGCTTCCTCTGTACCTATTCGTTGTATGGTGTTGATCACAATCTTTTTTGCCTCTTGCTGGGCACTCAACTTGGCTTCTTCCATTTGATGCTGGACAAAGGCCATAGCGTCTGCTTTTGCTTTTTCTTGAAGGGTTTGCATCAACTCTGTTTTTGCTTGATCTGCAGAGAGTCTTGAAATTTCTTCCAACTTGCTAATTTGGATTTGAAGATTTTGATCCAACTTTTTTTCTTTGAAATTCAGCACCTCTTGTTTTTTTGCTATAATTTCTTCTTCTTGGTGAAGTGTTCTCTTGAGCTCGGAGTTGGTGTTGATTTGTTTCTGAAGGTGGGACTCCTTTTGGCGGATTCTGTTTTCAGTTTCAATCAGCTTTTTCTCCCGTTGTGTTATTTCAATCTCATGCTTGGATTTGAGTTCAATAAAATGCTCTTTTGCTTCAAGTATTTTTTCTTTTTTAATCGTTTCAGCATCTATTCTTGCCTTTTGCAACAACTCCTTCCCTTCCCGCTTGATGTCCTCTAAAAGGGATTTATTTTTCCCTTTTCTTGAACTACTTCCAATCAGGAAACCAATCCCTAAGGCTCCCAGACCGATAATTATATAAATTAAATACGATTCCATTTTTTTTCTTTTTTAAAAAAAAACCTGCATTAGTGGGTTCTTGTATAAACTCCTAAAAATCAAGTTTGAGGCTACACCTATGGTCAAGGATCTGCTCAAGGCAGCTTGCTTTTACAAAAGAAACTCACCCCTCTGAATTTAAAGCTCGTTGAGTTTATCAAAAAATACTAATACAGGTAGTTTGTATTGCTGTCAATTGAACTTAATATGCAGCCATATGGACGTCAATCAAATCAATCAATTCGTTGATTTTATCTTCAGACTCATCGGGAGTCTTCGATTCTAGATTTTTTTGCTTTTCCAATTGTGCTGCGTATTGAAGGGAACACATGGCAAGAACATCTTGCTTATCACGCACAGCATAATTTTTTTCAAGCTGTTGAATTGTAGCCTCTATTTTTTTTGCCGATGCTCTCAAAGAGGCCTCTTGCTCAGGAGCAATAGATAAGGGATAGACTCTGTTTGCAATCGTTAGCTTTATTTTTAATAGATCACTCATTTACATTCATTTCTGAAAGCTGAGAAATACAATAATCAACTTCTTTGATTAAATTATTTATTTTGGCTTTAACCTGTGGTTTTCCTTCATTACTACCTAATAAATTATTTGCAATTTTAAGGGACTTGTTTTCTTCCTTCAAAAATTGAAGCTGATCTCCCAACTCCTTATTCTGGTTTATCAAGAAATCGTTTTGTTCTTGAAGGGTCGATAGACTCAGGTGGTTTTCTTTTAATTTATTGAGCAGCTGGATGATCCTTGACTCTAAAAGGGAAATACCTGATGACACGTTGTCCATAATTTAAAATTATCGGAATAATTTATCTTAACAAATTTATAGAAACTTTTCAGATTGAGTACTGACTTCGACCGTGTTTTAATAACTTTAACATTAGCTATGTTTTTAAAAAATTAGTTTTTAAAAAAATCATTTTATCTTGCACCCCATGATCAAACCCTTACGTAATTTTTATCTCCTTTTTCTTTTTGTTTTAGGTTTGATTCCCACGGTTCATTTTGCACAAACCAACGCGGATTGGACTCCTCCCTTAGACATTCCTATACTCCTGTCAGGTACTTTTGGAGAGATTAGAAACAACCATTTTCACGCCGGTCTTGACATCAAAACGCAAGGACGGCAAGGACTTGCAGTACAAAGTGTGAAAAACGGCTGGATCAATAGAATTCGAATAAGTACGGGTGGATACGGAAAAGCACTGTACATTCAACACTATGACGGGACAACTTCCGTTTACGCCCATCTCAAAAAATTTGCTCCAAAAATTGAAGCTTATGTCAAAAAGAAACAATATGAAAAAGAATCCTACAGCATTCAATTGTTTCCAAAATCCGAGGAATTATCTATCGAAAGGGGAGAGTTGATTGGATATTCAGGAAATACAGGGGGGTCTTTTGGTCCACATTTACATTTTGAGGTTCGGAATTCCAGTACACAAAACCCGATCAACGCGATGCAATATCCTGTAGAGATTGTAGATACCCAACGTCCTCAAATTCAAAACCTGTATCTCTATGACGGAATTCATCCAGACAGTAATAAGAAAGAATTTGTATTGGTAAGGAAAAATGACAGTACCTATACTACCGCAGGAGTGATAACGGAGGGATCCGTAAATGTTGGATTACGGCTTTTTGATCGACAAGATTTATCGTACAATAAAAATGGGATCTATAAAGCTAAAATTCGACTCAATGGCGTTCTTCAATACGAAATCGAAATGGATGAAATTTCCTTTAACGACTCCAAATACATCAACCTACTAATAGATTACAAAGAATGGGCACAAAACAAGAATAGAATTCAACGCTTTATCAAACACCCCATGCAAAAAATGACTTTTTTGGAACAAGCTATGCCTGACGGGCAAATGCAAATCGAAAGCGGAAAGTCTTATCAAATTCTTATTGAAGTCAGTGATTATCATAACAATACCAGTTATATAGAAGCCTATTTTACGGGGACAAATTCAACTTCAAAACCCCCAGTTAAAAGCTACAACATCTCCCCTGACCAAGATTACTTATATGATTTTGGAGATAAATCGGTCTATTTCCCCAAGAGGAGCTTTTTTGATTCCGTATCTATTTCTGTGATCAACGAATCCAAAATATTATCGGTAGGTGAAAATATCTATCCGTTACAAAAGGCCTATGAAGTTCGGTTTAAAGTTTTAGAAGAAGATAGCCTAATCCAAAAACAGTCCTTTATTGCAACTGTAAACTCTAAAAATCAAACCTCCTTTTTTAGTGCCGCACAAAAGGACGGAAATTGGACAGGAAAATCAAATGTTTTAGCTGCCTATACCCTCAGTAGAGACAGTGTCCCTCCAGAAATAAAGCCATTAAATTTCAAAAACAAACAATGGCTTTCCGATTACAGCTACTTAAGACTCAAACTTTCTGACGATTACACGGGTATTCAGAAATATTGTGGAGAAATCAATGGAAGGTGGATCCTTCTAGAGCATGAACCAAAGGATAATACCCTCATTTATGATTTCAATGATCTTGAAATTGAAGAAGCTTTACATCAATTAAAAATTACAGCTGAAGATCAAGTAGGAAACACTTCCGAATTAATAATGGATTTTTATAGAAAACCAAAAAACAAATAATTGTTTATTCGGATACAAATTCCTTAAATACCTGAATCAAATGGTCCACCTCCTGGGTTGTGTTTAATGCGGAGAATGAAAACCGCAGAGACGGCCACTCTTTATGTGTTTCGGATTGTAACGCATTCAACACATGAGATCCTCCCTGACTTCCCGACTGACATGCACTTCCCTTAGAACAGGCTATGCCATTTAAATCGAGATGAAAATCTAGTAGTAATGCTTTTTCTTTAGGAATGGGTAATGCTACATTGACCACCGTATAGGTACTTTTCTCCATATCACTACAAAGACCATTAAATTTCACTTCTGGAAATAGTTTTTTGATTTGGGAAATAAAATAAGTTTTTACTTCCAATATTTTTTTCTGTTCGGTTTCTAGATTTTTGTAGGCAATTTCCAAAGCCGTACTCATCCCAACAATATTGTGCACCGATTCTGTTCCAGCTCGAAGTCCTCGCTCTTGAGAACCACCGTGGATAAACGGTTGAAGCCCACTGTTTTTTCTAATAAACGAAAAACCTACTCCCTTGGGTCCGTGAAATTTATGTGCTGCTGCAGACAAAAAGTCAACAGGAAGTTCTTTCAGATCAAAGGGGAAATGACCTATTCCCTGAACTGCATCCGAATGAAATAGAGCCTTGTATTGATGACAAAGGGTACCCACTAGATTTAAATCCAACATATTCCCAATTTCATTATTGACATGCATCAAGGTCACCAGGGTTTTGGTAGAATCTTCTTTTAAAAGATATTCTAAATGGACTAAATCTACCCTTCCGTCAGAATCTGTATCTGCGTATTCAACTTTAATTTTAAAAAGCTGTTGCAAGGCCTCCAAAGCGTGTAAAACTGCATGATGCTCGATACGCGAGGAAATGATGCGTTGAACCCCCAAATCTTTGACCGCACAATGAAGAATCATATTGTCAGATTCCGTCCCTCCAGAAGTAAAAATAATTTCTTGAGGCATTGCATTGATCAATTGGGCAATGGTTTTTCGAGCAGTCTCAATATGTGTTTTGGCTGTTCTTCCAAAAGAATGAGTCGATGAGGGATTCCCGAAACACTCTTCCATTACATGAGCTATAGAAGCAATCACTTCTTTACGAGGTGGCGTAGTTGCAGCATTATCAAAGTATATACTCATTCTTTCTACGATGCTGCTATTTGGATTCAAATGTTTTTAGCGTTGAGGTTATGATTGAAATGCATTCGAGTAATTGGGATTCGGTCATGACCAAAGGTGGTGCAAATCGAATGATATTTCCATGCGTGGGTTTCGCAAGTAAACCGTTTTCCTTCAATTTCATACAAATGTTCCATGCAGTATCACTCTCCTCGGTATCGTTGATTACGATAGCGTTTAAAAGTCCTCTTCCCCTAACCATAAGCACCACCGAACTGGAATCGATATACGCCTGCATTTTAGCTCTAAAAATTTTTCCAAGGCGACGGGCATTTTGTGTTAAGTGCTCCTCACGAATTACTTCTAAAGCTTCCATAGCTACGGTACAAGCCATAGGATTTCCACCAAAGGTACTTCCGTGCTGACCAGGCTGTAAAACTTCCATAACCTCAGCATCACACAAAACGGCTGAAACAGGATAAGTACCTCCACTTATTGCTTTTCCAAGAATTAATACATCTGGACGGGTGTAGGTTTCTTTTTGTTGTTCGCAATGACCTGCACAACTACAGTTTCCGCAAACTGCCAACAAGGCTCCTGTTCTTCCTATCCCTGTTTGAATTTCATCCGCCATCAACAGCACTTTGTACTCTTCACACAAGGCTTTTGCTCTGCGAATAAAATCATCGTCAGGAGTGTACACGCCTGCTTCGCCTTGTATAGGTTCTACGAGAAAACCGGCAATATGAGGGTGGGTTTCTAAAATAGATTCTAAGGCTTCAATATCATTGTAGGGAATCGTGATGAATCCCTGTGCGTGTGGTCCGAAATGGTTTTTTGAACCCGGATCACTTGAAAAAGAAATGATGGTGGAGGTTCGTCCGTGGAAGTTTTGAGAACAAACGATAATTTCAGCTTTGTTTTCAGGGATTCCCTTTTTCACATAGCCCCATTTCCGGGTAATTTTTATTGCAGCTTCTACAGCTTCAGCTCCAGTGTTGGAGGGTAACAAACGATCAAAACCAAAATAGCTTGTTACGTATTCCATATAACGTCCCAACTTATTGTTGTGAAAAGCTCTGGAGGTAAGGGTAAGTTTAGAGGCCTGTTCTTTTAATGCATGGACAATTCTTGGATGACAATGTCCCTGATTGACGGCGGAATAGGCTGACAAAAAATCATAGTATTTTTTTCCTTCTACATCCCATAAATACACCCCTTCCCCACGTTCTAAAACAACGGGAAGCGGATGATAATCATGTGCACCGTGTTCATGTTCTAGATCGATAAAATAAGATGTTGGAATTAAAGTCTCCATAATGAAAAAGGGAATTTAAAGCTTGGAAAAATAGGTTTTACTCGTTCAAAAGTAAGAAATATAGCACTCAAAAACATAACCGAAGTAGTGATTTATTTTGCCAAGCCACCTACATTTGCAGCATGTCAAGAAAAAGCATCAACAAAATCGAACTCGGACTTCAAGTTATTGATATCAATGCCAAAGGGATGGGTGTTGCCAAATCGGAAGAAGGAGCTGTTTATTTTATAAAAAACGTAGTGCCTGGAGACGTTGTTGACGTTCGGGTTTATAAAAAACAACGCGGGTATTTTGAAGCAGAACCCACAAAGTGGATTACAAGCTCGGAAGATCGAACTACCCCGCCCTGTGAACATTTTGGAGTGTGTGGAGGTTGCAAATGGCAACACTTGGCATACAAAGCCCAATTGAAGTTTAAAGAAAAAGCCGTCTTACACAATCTCAAACATATTGGGAAAAGTGAGCCGCAAGAAATACTCCCCATACTCGGATCCGAAAACCCCTATTTCTACCGAAATAAAATGGAATTTTCGTTTTCCAATAACCGCTGGTTAACTTCCGAAGAAATTGCAGAAGAAGGAACGATAGAACGAAATGGACTGGGGTTTCACAAGCCGAGAATGTGGGATAAAATTGTGGACATTAACCAATGTCATTTACAAGCTGATCCCTCCAACGAAATACGAAATGCAATTCGTGCATTTGCTTTAGAGGAAGGGCTTGAGTTTTTTGATCCAAGAGCACAACAAGGGTTTCTAAGAACCCTGATGATTCGAAATACCCTCAAGGGGGAGGTAATGGTTTTGGTACAGTTTTTTGAAAATCAAACCGAAAACATCCATAAACTCCTCAACTTTATTAAAGATCGCTTCCCTAAAATTACCTCCTTACTTTATTGCATCAACTCCAAAGGAAATGACAGTATTTACGACCAGGAGATTTTCTGTTTTTACGGATCAGATTACATCACAGAGGAATTGGAGGATCTGAAATTTCGTATTACAGCTAAATCATTTTATCAAACCAATCCAAAACAAGCAGCCTCTTTATATGGAATTGCTAAAGAATTTGCACAGTTAAAACCTGAACAAACGGTTTATGACCTTTATACGGGAACGGGAACTATTGCATTGAGTTTAGCCAAGTTATGCAAGAAAATAATTGGAATCGAATCGGTGCCTGAGGCCATAGAAGCAGCTAAAGAAAACGCAAGTTTTAATAAAATTGATAATGCATTTTTTGAAGTGGGCGACATGAAAGTTTGTTTTAACGATGCCTTTATAGAGCACTATGGAAAAGCGGATGTTGTTATTACCGATCCCCCAAGAGACGGGATGCACAAAGATGTTGTAGCGCAGCTTCTAAAACTCAACCCTGAACAAATTGTATATGTTAGCTGCAACAGTGCTACTCAAGCAAGAGATTTAGAACTTATGAAAGCCCAGTATAACATCATCAAAAGTCAGGCAGTGGATATGTTTCCTCAAACTCATCATGTAGAAAATATTGTACTTTTACAATCTAAAAGCAACAATGAAATCGCCTAATACAAAAATCATTTTACTGGCACTCTTTTTTGGACTTTTTGTTCAATGCGAACGTGATGATATTTGCATTAGCACTATAGAAGGCACCCCCGACATGGTCATCTTGATGGTAGACAGTAAAACTGGGGAGCGGCAAGCACCTTCAGGATTTTCTATTCGTGCCCTCGGTACAGAAAAACTACTTCCTCAAAGTTCCGGGGACTCCCTCGCCCTACCCTTACAGATCACGGAATCGGTTACTCAATTTGAATTTATTTTTAACCAAGGCTCTGAAAATCAAAATATTGACACACTGCAGTTTAATTACCAAAGGGTAGATCAATTTATTAATAGAGGTTGTGGCTACCGCGCCTCTTTTGTATTGGACCCATCTCCCATACTAATTCTAAATTCTGGGAACAATTGGATTAAAGGAGCTCTAATTTTAAAAGACACCATTTCGGATGAAGCAAGTGCACATTTGGGTATTTTGTATTAGTCTACTGAGCTGCGTTCAGTTTGTAAACGGTCAGGAACAAGAACTGATTGAGATTGAAGTGTCCGATAGTTTAGACACTAAAGAAAAAACTCCCCTTAGTCTGCGATTTGGTGCCGACCTTTACCGTCTGATTCGGTCCCAAACAAGTGACGAATACAATTCTTATGAAATTGTTGGTGATCTTCGAATTCGTGAAAATTTATATATCGCTATGGAATTGGGAACAATTGATTTTACTCAACAATCAGAACGCGTTAATTTTACAACTACGGGAAGCTATTACAAACTTGGATTTGATTTCAATATGTATGATAACTGGGAAGGTATGGATAATCACGTCGTATTGGGTATGCGATTTGCATCTAGCGCTCACCGACAAAAACTCAATTCTTATCAACTCCTGGATCGCAATCCTTTTTGGCAAGATCCTGAAACGATCATTGCTTCGGGTTTTGCAACTGGTGAAAGTGACAATTTAAGTGCAATGTGGTTAGAGTTTGTCGTTGGATTTAAAGTTCAATTAGTTAAAAATGTTTATGCAGGATTGAGTCTGCGGCTAAACCGATTGTTGAACGATACCCCTCCCAAAAACTTTGATAATATCTATATCCCTGGATTCAATAGTAAGACTGAAGACAATAAATTTGGTGCTGGATTTAATTATACTTTAAGTTATCGTATCCCCTTCCGTTTTAAAAAATAATTAATCCTTCTGAAGTTTATGAACGCGTTTCGTGCCTTCGTATATTGGGTAATACAACAAACGCGTTTCTAATTTTCCATTGTAAAGTTTGATTTTTCTACTTGGGCGTAAACCAACACATTTTATTGCCTCCATGTTGGAACTAATAATCCAAGCATGCGTATTCGGAAAACTTTGTTTAAACGAATCTCCAATACCTTGGTAAAGAGCATTCATGTCGCCATCAAGTCGTTCTCCATAAGGAGGGTTTGTCAATAAATGCAGTGGTCCTTGGGTTTCTTTTTCAATTTGAAAAAAGTCCTTTTTTTCAAGGGTAATGAATTCGGTGAGATTGGCATTTTCAATATTGAGGGCTGCTTTTTCTATGGCAGAAGGCGCCTTATCCGAACCTTTAATTTGTATTCCTGGATTACTCACTTTTTTTAGTTGACTTGCTTGAATTTTTTCAAATAAATCAGCATCCCAATCGGTCCATTTTTCAAAAGCAAAAGATTTACGGTTAATGTTAGCAGGAATGTTACAAGCGAACATTGCCGCTTCAATCAAGAGGGTTCCACTCCCACACATTGGATCTAAAAAATCCATATTCCCTTTCCATCCTGAAAGTTGAATAATCCCTGCTGCTAAAACTTCGTTTAGGGGAGCAATATTCGTTTGTGTTCTATACCCACGATGATGGAGGGACGCGCCAGAACTATCCAAAGAAATGGTGCACCAATCGTCCTGTATATGCAGATTGATCCGAAGATCGGGTCTATTCAAATCCACGCTGGGTCGTTCGTTGTGCTGATCCCTAAAAAAATCTACCAACCCGTCTTTGGCTTTTTGAGCAGCGTATTGAGAGTGGGTAAATATTGTTCCTGAGACAACACTATCGATCATAAATTTGGAATCGATATCCAAATAATCTTCCCAAGGAAAATCGTAAAAAAGTTGGTACAGTTCTTCATCATTTTGAACTCGAGCGCTATGGATAGGCTTTAGTATTTTTAAAGCTGTACGCAGACAAAGATTGGCTTTGTATAAAAATCCCAAATCACCAACAAAGGAAACCATGCGATTCCCAGGCTTTATGTCCTGTGCCCCAAGCTGAAGGAGTTCCTTTGCTAATATCTCTTCAAAACCGTAAAAGGTTTTGGCTACCATCTTAAAATTGTCTTCCATAGTTTGTGCTAACCTTCAAAAATACTTTAATTTTATCTACTATTGTCTATCTTGACCGCTTCTATGGTACCCATGTTATCTTTTACTTCCCTCCTGCCCTTTTTAGGAGCCCTATTGGGGATGGGAATTGCTTATAAGGTAAAACCAAAATCTCCTGCTGGATTAAAACTGATCCTGTCTTTTAGCGGTGCTTTTTTGTTGGGAATCAGTATTTTTCATCTGCTGCCAAGTGTTTTTGGTGTCCTTGATTTTAAACCCGGTATTTGGATTGTTACAGGACTTGTTTTTCAGATCGTTCTGGAATACCTTTCCCAAGGAGCTGAGCACGGACATACCCATAGTAAACCTCAAGGGAGTCTTCCCTGGGTTTTGTTTTTGAGTTTATGTCTTCATGCCTTTATCGAGGGACTACCAATGGGTAGTGAAAATGCTTTGGTTTGGGGGATCTTTATTCACAAAGTACCCATTGCTATGGTTTTGTTTTTAATGATCTGGGAATTGCGCTCCTCAGTATGGATCAAATTAGGCAGTCTCTTCTTTTTTGCTTTGATGAGTCCTTTAGGAAGTATATTGTACACTCAATTCGCTTTTATCAATAGCTTAAAAACAGCCATTACAGCATTTGTCATTGGGATGTTGCTCCATATTTCGACTACTATTCTCTTTGAAAGTAACCAAGGGCACGCCTTCAATATTCGTAAGCTAGTAATCATCCTTTTGGGATTTGGTATTTCTTATTTACTTTAATTTACCGTTTGTTACATAATTATACCGTTCATTAACTTATTCGTACCGTTTGCTACAAATCATTTTGTTAAATAAAAGAAAAAGTAGAGTTTTACATCAGAAACAAAACCCAAATGTTGTTTATGCTCCGCTCAAATCTCAAAACAAATTATTACTCCCTCCAGAGGCAAAGAAGGTTCCTTCTTTCAGTTGATACTTCTCAAACTTTTGCACCCCACTTCAACCCGTGCTTCAACACTAAAAACCATCTAACAGCCTCTTAACTTATGCTTATCCTAAACCGAACTTAACCTTGGTTTTTATTTTGATTTATGTTTATTTTTTTGCCGAAAAGACCTTTGCCCCAAAAGGTCTTTTCACTTTTTATTCCCCCTCTAAAGCTCTTCATCCAACACATAATCTGTCTAGCTGACCCTCGGAGTCACTTTTTTATATATTTTTGAAATAAGTCTGAACCTTAGTTTCCCTTGATTGTAGATTCATTCACTTAAATAACCGACCTAAACTCGATATCAGATGATCTATTGCCTATATTCTCCAACTTGTTCTTTTTCAAAACAACAAATGCCTTTTAATTTTTTTAACTGTGCTTATTTATGAACGCAATAAAACAACCAATCCGCTGGGGCATCATAGGCTGCGGTGAGGTAACTGAGGTAAAAAGTGGTCCTGCCTATCAATTGACGGAAGGATTCGAGTTGGTTGCTGTGATGCGCCGTACAGAAGCAAAAGCTAAAGATTACGCACAACGGCACCAAGTCCCCAAGTATACTTCGCACGCAGAGGAACTGATTCACGATCCAGAAATAGACGCAGTCTATATTGCGACACCCCCCGATACCCACAAACACTTCGGCATTCAAGT
>JAFMCA010000014.1 GCA_017858055.1 Flavobacteriaceae bacterium | reverse complement strand
TTCATTTAAATAGGTGAGGTCATCCGTTTGGTCATCCAAGCCTACATCCAAATCACTTTGTTCTTTTTTAAAAGGATAATTTTTAGCGCCGTGAACGGAGCAAGTATAAACCGCATCATTTTTTTTAAAAATCTCTGCGGTTCCATTTCCTTGGTGAACATCCAGATCGAGAATCAAAATTTTTTTAAGAGGAGTGTGATCCAACAGATATTGAGCGGCAATAGCTTGGTCATTTAAAAGACAAAAGGCTTCTCCATGAGAGTGGAAAGCATGGTGCGTACCCCCTGCAATATTCATCGAAATGCCATTTTGAAGGGATTTTAATGCTCCCATAACCGTCCCCCCTGCGATGATAAATTCTCTTTCTACAAGCGCCTCACTTAGTGGAAATCCGATTTTTCTAACTTCATTTTTTTGAAGTTCTAAATTGCACAATCGTTTTACATAATCGGGATCATGAACCCGATAAACGGTCTCAAGAGGTACCGGATGCGGTTCAAAAAAATCTTCTTTCTTGCAGGTGCCTTCTAAAAGTAACTGCTGAGGAAGTAGTTCGTATTTCTCCATCGGGAACCGATGGTTTTCTGGAAGAGGAAGCTTATAGCTGGAATGATAGGCAATGGGAACCATGGATTGGAGATCCACTATTTAATGGGTGTTCCTGCTCGAACTTGGGTATCCTCTGGAGCGACAAAAATTAATTTCCCTGCTTCATTTTCTCCCAAAAGTATCATGCCTTGACTTTCGATCCCCTTGAGTGCTCTGGGCTTGAGATTCACCAAAAGGGTTACTTTTTTTCCTATCAATTCAGTTTCGTCATAGTCATTGGCAATCCCAGAAACAACGGTTCTCTTTTCCTCTCCGAGGAGTACAGTGAGTTCCATCAATTTTTTTGTTTTCTTAACTTTTTTAGCTTCAAGGATTTCCGCTACCCGCAGATCAAGTGTCTCAAATTGACTTGCTTCTACTTGTGGTTTTAGAGGGGTTGCTTTTTTTTGTTCCTCTTTATTATTCTGAGCAGCATTTCGAAGTTTACTCCGCTCTGACTCCATTTGATCGTCTTCAATTTTCTGAAATAACAAAGCGGATGCTCCTAAGAGATGTTTGGGTTGAAGCAGTGTGTCTCCATGGGCAACTTGCTCCCAAAGCTTGGATTTTGATTTGAGTTGCAACATCGTTCGAAGCTTTTGGGCTGTAAAGGGGAGTAAAGGTTCTGAGAGTATGCTCAGACCAGCGGCAACTTGTAAAGCCGTGTACATAATCGATTGTACACGATTAGGATCCGTTTTTATCAATTTCCAAGGTTCGGCATCTGCGAGGTATTTATTTCCCATTCGTGCCAAACTCATAAGGGTTTGACTCGCTTCTCTAAAGCGATAGTTTTCTATAGAATCTCCAATTTTTTTGGGGAGCTGAGCCATGGCCTGCAAGACACTTTTATCTTCTTCATGCAGGGTATGGGGTTGAGGTACAAATCCATTATAGTATTTATGAGTCAGCACCATTACTCGATTGATAAAATTTCCATAAATGGCTACCAATTCATTGTTATTCCTCGCTTGAAATTCGTCCCAAGTAAAATCATTATCTTTTGTTTCAGGAGCATTGGCTGTAAGGACATAACGCAAGACATCTTGCTGTTCAGGAAATGATTCTAAATATTCATGAAGCCATACTGCCCAGTTTTTAGAGGTCGATATTTTTTGTCCTTCCAGATTTAAAAATTCATTTGCGGGTACATTCTCGGGTAAAATATAACGCCCAGAAGCTTTTAGCATAACGGGAAAAATAATACAGTGAAAAACGATATTATCCTTTCCAATGAAATGGACCAATTGGGTTTCTTTATCACACCAATAAGGCTCCCAATCTTTTCCTTTTTCTTTTGCCCATTCTTTCGTTGAAGAAATGTAGCCAATGGGTGCATCAAACCACACATACAAGACTTTTCCCTCAGCATGTGGCACAGGAACAGCAATACCCCAATCTAAATCTCGGGTTACCGCTCTGGGCTGGAGTCCATTGCTAACCCAGGATTTTACCTGACCGTATACATTTGGTTTCCAATCGTTTTGATGTCCTTCTAGTATCCATTTTGATATAAAATCTTCATATTGATTTAAAGGAAGATACCAGTGTTTGGTTTTTTTTAATTCAGGTTTTGCCCCACTTAATGTAGATTGCGGATGAATTAATTCCGTTGCGCTTAGTGTGCTTCCACAACTTTCACATTGATCTCCATACGCTTCTGGATTTTGACAAATTGGGCAGCTACCTGTAACAAAACGATCAGCTAAAAATTGTTTCGCTTCTGGATCGTACAGTTGCTCAGAATCTTTTTCTTCAAAAACACCCTTATCATAGAGAATTTTGAAAAATTCCTGAGCAGTTTCGTGATGAATTTTTCGAGAAGTTCTGGAATAATGATCAAACGCTATTCCGAAAGAGTTGAAAGACTCACGGATCAATTGGTCGTATTGATCGATAATTTGTTGCGGTGTTTTACCCTCTTTTTTTGCTTTTAAAGCAATAGCAACTCCGTGTTCATCACTTCCACAAATAAAGGCGACATCTTTCCCTTGCTCCCTTAAATAACGGCTGTATATATCTGCAGGAATATAGACTCCAGCTAAATGTCCAATATGAATGGGACCGTTTGTGTAGGGTAGCGCTGCTGTAACAGTATAACGTTTCGGCATAGGAACGACTTAAATTTTGTCAAAAGTACACAAAACTGTCCCTTTTTTAGGGGCTAGATTGTATCTTTAATTTACTCCAAATGAATTCTGATGGCAGAGCACAACCTCTTTGGGAAAGAAGCAGAAGCAAAAGCTAAAGCGTATTTACTAAATAAAGGGTACGCACTATTAGAGCAAAATTACCGCGCTGGGCGGGCTGAAGTTGATCTGCTCATGCAAAAAAAGGAAAAACTAATATGTATCGAGGTGAAGGCTAGAAGCACAGACTTTTTTGGAACTCCCCAGCAATTTATTTCCTCAAAAAAAATCAAACTTTTGGTTGAAGCAGTAAACCACTACCTCGAGGAGAATCAAATGGATCTGGAAGTTCGATTTGATGTTATCGCTATCACAATTCAGGGTCAAAATTGGAAGTTGAAACACCTCAAAAATGCATTTTATGCATGGGAATAATGTTTAATTTGTAACATTTTGTTTTAAATAATTACTTTTGTTGCAGAAAACGATATGGTATGAAAACAATAGCCGCTACTGTAGTTGAATACATCAAAACAAAACCTTATTTGTCCTCCGCATTATCAGAAGGGATTATTAATCTCACTTCACTTTCGCGTCATATTCAAACTGATATTGAGGAATTGATTAAGAAACCTGTAAAGCCAGGAGCTATCGTTATGGCATTAAAACGAATTTCTGACACCGCAGAATTTGTTCAAACCAAGCAAATTGTCAAAGTTTTAAAAAATTTGGGAGACATTACGGTGCGTTCGTCTTTGGTGGATTACAGTTTTCTAATTTCGGACAGCATTCTTTTTGCTCAAGCTAATCTTTTAAAAGAAATCGAGCAGTTTAAAGAAGTGTTTTATACCTCTTCAAGAGGAGTTTCAGAATGTAATATCATTGTTAGTCAAAATATTGCCAGTCTGGTTGACGGGCTTTTTAAAAATGAGGTTTGTTATTCTAAAACTGAAAATTTATCTTCAATTACGATCAAACTTCCAGAGGAAAACGTGACCATACCTGGAATTTATTATTTTATTTTTCAGCGTCTTTCCTGGGAGGGGGTGAACATTAACGAAGTTATTTCAACGTCTAATGAATTTACGATACTGATGCACGAAGATCAAGTGAATATTGCATTTAAGGTGATTAAGAATTTGAAATTATTGTAGGCAGGACGAGTATTTCCAACAATTCTTTTACCGACTTTACTTCATCGACATTTTTAATGTTTAATAGAAGCTTAAGCCCTTGAGAGGTATTTTTTTCTTTGAGCATCATTCGGTCTGGATTTTCTTGAACTTTAGTGATTAGATGCGAAAATCGTGGCGATTGAAAAAAGGTACTTTGTTGATCTGCAATAAAATAACACATACAACGCTTATTTTTGAGAAGTACTCGTTCTATGCCCAACTGGGTTGCAATCCATTTTAAACGGACACTTTCTAGCAATTCTTTGGCTTCTTCTGGGAGGGGTCCAAAGCGATCTATTAATTGTTCCTCAAATTCAACAAGCTCAGTGTTGGTTTTAATGTTGCTTAGCTGTTGGTACAACGCAAGTCGTTCCTTGACAATATTGATATAGTCATCGGGGAGGTAAATTTCCAGATCGGTATCTATTTGTACTTCTTTCACATAGGTCTTGAAGGAGTCGTTTTGTTCGTCTTCATAGAGGGATTTGAATTCGTTTTCTTTGAGTTCATCAATGGCTTCCTGTAAGATTTTTTGATAAGTTTCAAAACCAATTTCATTAATAAACCCGCTTTGTTCTCCACCAAGCAAATCCCCTGCACCTCGGATTTCAAGATCTTTCATCGCAATTTGAATTCCTGAACCCAAGGCGGAGAACTGTTCAATTGTTTTAATTCTTTTTTGGGCATCGCTGCTCATCGCGCTCAGTGGTGGTGTGATAAAATAGCAAAAGGCCTTTTTATTGCTCCTACCTACACGACCCCGCATTTGGTGAAGATCACTAAGACCAAAATTTTGAGCGTTGTTAATAAACAAGGTATTGGCATTGGGAACATCTAGCCCGTTTTCAACAATGGTTGTGGCAATGAGGATATCAAAATCACCTTCCATAAAACTCAACAGATTTTTTTCAAGTGTATTACCTTCCATTTGTCCATGAGCAATTCCCACACGAGCATCAGGAATTAAGCGCTGTATCATCCCAGCAATTTCTTTGATATTTTCTACTCTATTGTGAATGAAATATACCTGACCTCCTCGTTGTAATTCATAGAGGATTCCATCCCGAATTTTAACCTCACTAAAACGCAGAACTTCACTTTCAATAGGATATCGATTTGGCGGTGGGGTAGCGATGACAGAAAGATCGCGAGCAGCCATTAGGCTAAACTGCAGCGTTCTTGGAATGGGAGTAGCAGTTAGGGTAAGTACATCAATATTCTCTTTTAAAGAACGAATTTTTTCTTTAACCGCAACCCCAAATTTTTGTTCCTCATCAACAATAAGTAACCCCAAGTCTTTAAAATGAACATTTTTACTGACCAGTTGATGGGTGCCAATTAGAATATCAATTTTTCCTTCTTCGAGATCTATAAGAATCTGTTTTTTGTCTTTTGAGCTTCGAAATCGGTTGAGGTAATCGACCCTAACGGGAAGGTCTTTGAGTCGTGTGCTAAAGGTTTTAAAATGCTGAAAAGCCAATATTGTTGTTGGAACGAGAACGACCACCTGCTTGCTGTTGTCCACGGCTTTGAATGCAGCTCGGATGGCAACCTCTGTTTTTCCAAAACCAACATCACCACAAACCAAGCGATCCATCGGTTGGGCTGATTCCATGTCTTTTTTTATGGCTTCTGTCGTTTTACTTTGGTCTGGGGTATCCTCAAAGAGGAATGAGGCTTCTAGTTCCCACTGCAAATAACTGTCTGGTGCAAAAGCAAAACCGATTTTTTGTCTGCGTTTGGCATAGAGTTCTATCAAGTTGAAGGCAATTTCTTTGACCCTTTTCTTGGTTTTTTGCTTGAGTGCTTTCCACGCTTTGGAGCCAAGCTTATAAAGTTTGGGGGTGGCTCCATCTTTACCGTTAAATTTGCTAATCTTGTGAAGGGAATGGATGCTCAAGTATAAAACGTCTCGCTCACCATAAATTAACTTGATGGCTTCCTGGAATTTTCCTTCTACCTCGATTTTTTGAAGCCCTCCAAATTTTCCAATCCCATGATCTATATGCGTTACAAAATCACCAACCTCCATCTGAGTAAGCTCTTTTAAACTCAGTGCTTGCTTTTTGGTTGTTTCGGATTTTAATTTGAATTTATGGTAGCGTTCAAAAATTTGATGATCTGTAAAACAGGCCCAATGGACTTCTAAGTCTTCAAATCCTTGATACAGTGGAAGGACATGGGTAGAATAATGAACCGTTTCTTTTTGTTCTTCAAAGATGTCATGAAAGCGTTTGGCCTGCTGTTCATGACTGCAGAATAGTGAATTCTGATACCCTTTCTCGTGATTTTTATTAAGGTAGTCAATCAATAAATCAAACTGTTTATTAAAAGCGGGTTGAGGACTTTGTTTAAATGAAATCACGGACGTAGCAGGCAGCTGATCCGAACGTTCAAGCAAAAGCACCGACTTGTTTTCGCAGTCAGCAATCCATTCTTTAGCTCCCACAAAAAGAGCTTCTGGGGGATACTGTGACTGTACGCCAGTCTTTTGAAATGCCCTGCTAGCTTTGTCGAAAAGTTGTTTAAGATGATCGGTTATTTTATCTAAGTTCCCAAAAATAAAACTGCTGTTTTGAGGGAAAAACTCTAAAATTGTTTTTCGCTCTGCGGT
Organism: Flavobacteriaceae bacterium; assembly: GCA_017858055.1. Taxonomy (GTDB): domain Bacteria; phylum Bacteroidota; class Bacteroidia; order Flavobacteriales; family Flavobacteriaceae; genus MS024-2A. The sequence goes on along the minus strand of JAFMCA010000014.1, from coordinate 47,085 downwards.
TGATTCTAGATTGGAGGTGTCGGGCAAAATTTCAATGAGGTTAAAGGCAGCAACAGATCTTTGGTTTTCTACTTGAAAACTGGAAAGGCGTTCTATAGTATCGTCAAAAAATTCAATCCTGTAGGGGTGTTGATAGGCAAAAGAAAACACGTCAATGATTCCTCCACGAACTGCAAATTCTCCGGGTTCCGTAACAAAATCAACACGTTCAAAACCCATTTCAAAAAGGCGTTCATTTAATGAAGAAAGTGAAACGATACTTTCTTTTTTTAGGGTAAGCCCAATGCGTTTCAGTGTCCGATGGGAAATTAGTTTTTCGAAGATCGCCTGTGGGTAGGTTACCACCAATCGTGGTTTTTTGGAGGTACTCAGCTTTTTCATAGCTTCTGCACGCAGAAGAATATTTGCATTATCTGTACTTTCAGGGGCATAAGGTTGTCGGTAGCTTGCAGGAAAATATAAGACCTCGCTAGGGGAAAGCAGTTGTTCGAAATCGTTAAGATAGTAGGCGGCCTGTTCGGCATCGTCCATCACGATTAGGAGAAATTGAGGATTATTTTGGAATGCTGATGCAATTCGAAAACTGAATCCGGAACCTACTAGACCTCGCAATTGGACACAATTCGACTCAAAAAAGGCTCTTTCTAGCGTTTTTTGAGAAGGAAGTTCGTTGAAAAGGTCTAATAGTGGGTTAATTCCTTTTTTTTGGTAAAGATAATCCCATTGCTTCAATATCTCCATCAATTTAAATACTTCTTTTGTTTTTGAAATAGTTTTTAGAAAGCTTCAAAAAGGGAACTTCCTATTCCCCTGCTTTAATTACGTATTCTCATTTATTGGATGGGTACGGTTTGTGTTAAAAAAAAGATCCAATTTGAAGTATAGTTGATAACTCCAATGGAAACCCCTTTTTCAGCCAAAAGGGTTTTGCTACTTTTAGCCTATGTATTTAATCTTTGATACGGAAACTACGGGTTTGCCCAAACGATGGGACGCTCCACTTACGGATAGTGAAAATTGGCCGCGTTGTATCCAGATAGCATGGCAAATACACGATGCTCAAGGGAATCTACTCTCTCATCAAGATTATTTAATCAAACCGGAGGGTTTTACCATACCTTTTGATTCAGAGCAGGTTCACGGGATTAGTACAGCTTTAGCAGAAGCGGAGGGAGTTTCACTGCTCCAAGTTCTAGCAAAATTTGAAAGCGCCTTGGCTCAGGCGGATTATGTTATCGGCCACAATGTTTCGTTTGATCGCAACATTATTGGAGCGGAATATTTACGAGCGGGTTTAAACGATCCCCTGGAATCCAAGGCTGTTATAGATACCTGTACCGAGGAAACCGCTCAACTTTGTCAGCTTCCTGGAGGACGTGGAGGGAAGTTTAAACTACCTACATTAAGCGAACTATATTCTTTATTGTTTCAAGACAGCTTTGAAGAAGCTCATAATGCCACTGCCGATGTTGAGGCGACAGCTCGCGTTTTTTTAGAGCTGATGCGGCTGAACAAATTGCATCCAAAAGCCTTTGCTTCCATGGAGCAATCCGATGAATTAAGACAAAGGACAACCCCCTTTGAATTCATTGGCCTTCAACATCGAAATTTAAAAAAAGCTTCAAAAAAATTTAAAAAAGAAGTTGTAGTCCCCGCAGACCAATCCCCTAATAACGCGGTGGATGGTGCACTTGAAAGGGCAGATTTTTCGCATTTACACAACCACAGTCAATTTTCAGTACTCCAAGCTACCTCAAAAATCAACCAGCTGGTAGAGGCAGCGGCTTCCCATAAAATGGGTGCAGTAGCATTAACTGATCACGCCAATTTAATGGGGGCATTTCATTTTATCAAAGCAGTATCTGCCCATAATAAAACTGCCGAGCACAAAATTAAACCCATCATTGGCTGTGAGTTTTATGTCTGTGAAGACCATAAAGACAAAACACGAAGGGATGATGGATACCAAATCGTCTTTTTAGCAAAGAATAAAGCAGGGTACCACAATTTAGCAAAACTGACCTCTGCCGCCTATGTTTCTGGATTTTACTACGTCCCAAGGATTGATAAAAAACTAATAGAACAATACAAAGATCATTTGATCGTTCTCACAGGAAATACCTATGGAGAAGTTCCCTCTAAGATCTTAAACATTGGCGATCGTCAAGCAGAGGAGGCGCTGCAATGGTGGCATGAGCAATTTGGAGAAGACCTCTATATTGAGTTAATGCGGCATCATGAGGAAAGTGAAGACCGTGCCAATGAAGTCCTGATTCGATTTTCGAGAAAATATAAGATTCCTTTAATCGCGACCAACAATACTTATTATGTTCACAAGGAAGAGGCCAATGCTCATGATATTTTACTCTGCGTAAAAGAGGGAGAAAAACAAGCTACACCGATTGGTCGTGGACGAGGGTTCCGGTATGGTTTTCCTAATCAAGAATATTATTTTAAATCCCCTGAGGAGATGAAACTTTTGTTTCAGGATATTCCTGAAGCCATTAAGAACATTCAAAATTTAGTTGATAAAATTGAACCTTTCGAACTCGCTCGGGATGTTTTGTTGCCGAAGTTTGATATTCCTAAGGACTTTCAGTTAGCAAATCACGAAGGTAAAGAGGGAGAAAACAAATATTTGAGGCATCTTACCTACGAAGGCGCAAAGGAACGCTATCCAGATTTGACTCAAGAAATTCGGGATCGGATTGACTTTGAGTTGGATGTAATTGCCAATACAGGCTATCCAGGATATTTTCTGATTGTACAAGATTTTATTGCAGCTGCACGAAAAATGGACGTATCGGTAGGTCCAGGAAGGGGCTCAGCCGCTGGATCTGTGGTCGCCTATTGCTTGAAAATCACCAATATAGACCCCATCCAATACAACCTACTTTTTGAGCGGTTTTTAAATCCGGACCGGGTAAGTATGCCGGATATCGACATCGATTTTGATGACGAAGGACGCGGTCGAGTCATCGACTATGTCATTGAAAAATATGGATCCAATCAAGTCGCTCAAATCATTACTTATGGGACCATGGCTGCAAAATCGTCCATTCGTGATACTGCCCGAGTTTTAGATCTCCCTTTAGGGGAGGCCGATCGAATAGCCAAGCTTCTCCCCAATATGAAGCTTTCTAAAATTTTTGAATTATCCGATCAAGACTTAAAAGAACATCTTAGAACAGAAGAAGTTTTACGAGTCAATGAAATTAAAAATCTCGCTGAGGAGGACAGTCTATCAGGAGAAACTATCCAACAGGCAAAAGTGCTAGAGGGATCTTTGAGAAATACCGGAACACATGCCTGTGGAGTGATCATTACCCCTGACGATATCACCCAATTTGTCCCAGTAGCAACCGCCAAAGATTCTGATTTATTTGTTACCCAATTCGACAATTCAGTAGTTGAAGAAGCGGGACTGTTAAAAATGGATTTTTTAGGACTCAAGACCCTTACTCTTATTAAGGATACGGTAAAGCTGGTAAAATACAAACACAATATTGACCTCGATCCAGATACCTTCCCTTTAGACGATCAGAAAACCTATGAGTTGTTTCAAAAAGGAGAAACGGTGGGAATTTTTCAATATGAATCTGCGGGAATGCAGAAGTATTTGAAAGACTTAAAACCGACCGTTTTTGGGGATTTAATTGCGATGAATGCGCTCTATCGCCCCGGACCTCTAGAGTATATTCCAAGTTTTGTTGATCGTAAAAATGGTCAAGAAGAAATTAGCTACGACCTTCCTGATATGGCAGAATTTCTTGAGGAAACCTATGGCATTACGGTTTACCAAGAGCAAGTAATGCTCTTGTCTCAGAAACTAGCTGGATTTTCCAAGGGGGATGCTGATGTTTTGCGAAAAGCCATGGGGAAAAAGATATTTGCCCTACTGCAAAAACTAAAACCACAATTTATAGAAGGTGGAAAATCTAAAGGGCATCCTGAAGAAGTTTTGGAAAAAATATGGAAAGATTGGGAAGCTTTCGCTGCCTATGCTTTTAACAAATCTCACTCCACCTGCTACGCCTGGATTGGATATCAAACAGCCTATCTAAAAGCACACTATCCAGCAGAATATATGGCAGCGGTTCTTTCTAACAACATGAACGATATTAAGCAGGTTACCTTTTTTATGGAGGAATGCAGAAGGATGGGTCTGAAAGTGCTGGGTCCCGATGTCAACGAATCGTTTTACAAGTTTACCGTAAATGATGAAAATGCAATCCGTTTTGGAATGGGTGCAATTAAGGGCGTTGGACGCGGTGCCGTGGAGACCATTATTGAGCACAGAAAAGAGCACCGCTATACGTCTATTTTTGATTTAGTAAAGCGTATTGATTTGCGTTCTGCTAATAAAAAGGCTTTTGAAAACCTTGTGCTTGCTGGAGGCTTGGATTCCATCGCCAGTGTTCATCGGGCACAATACTTTAATATGGATGGAGATGGGGTAACCTTTTTGGAAAAAGCCATTCGGTTTGGTGCCAAATACCAAGAAAATTTGAATTCCGCACAGACCAGTTTGTTTAGTGAAGCCACCAATGAGACGTATCAAGATTTGACCATACCCAATTGTGAATCGTGGACCAACTTGATTCGTCTAAAAAAAGAAAAAGAAGTTGTTGGGATCTATATTTCTTCTCATCCTTTAGACGACTTTAATCATGAGATGCAGCACTTTATCAATATTTCATTGAATCATTTAGGGGATTTAAATCTTTTGATAAACAGAGAACTAAATGTAGGAGGGATTGTAAATGACGTACAACATTTGGAAAGTCGAAATGGAAAGGGCTGGGCACGATTTGTATTAGAGGATTTCACTGATCAATACGAGTTTCGAATTTTTGGAGAAGATTATTTAAAATACAGACATTTTCTGGTAGTGAATCAATTTATCCGAATTCGTTTGATGGTCAAAGAAGGTTGGGTCAACAGAGATACTGGTAAAGCCGGAGCACCAAGGATGCAATTTTTACATTTTGAAATGTTGCAAAACACCATTGAGACAAATGCAAAAAAACTCACCCTTCAGCTGGATATTCATCAATTAAGCGAAGAACAAATCTTGAATTTACAAGAAAATTTAAAGGTCTATAAAGGGGATCAATCTCTTTACTTTAATGTGTATGATTCCAACAAAAAAGTTAAATTAACTTTAAATAGCAAAAAGCAAAAAGTAAAAATTACACCCGATTTATTGGACTTTTTAGATGAAGCACAATGGCAATATAAGCTGAATTGAGAGGATTGAAAAAAGGTATGGGTAAATAAGTAAATTTGATTTTAAATCGAAGGGTTCGTTTTTTAATTAGTTAACTTTGTAAACTAAAATTTAAAAATTATGGCATTAGAAATTACGGACGCAACGTTCGAAGAAGTCGTATTAAAATCAGATAAACCTGTGATGGTTGATTTTTGGGCAGCATGGTGTGGACCTTGTAGAATGGTAGGTCCAATCATAGACGAAATAAGTCAAGATTACGAGGGTAAAGCGGTTGTTGGTAAAGTAGATGTAGATGCAAATCAAGAGTTTGCTGCCAAGTACGGTGTTCGAAATATTCCTACGGTATTGGTTTTTGATAAAGGCGAATTGGTAGGACGTCATGTTGGGGTTTCACCAAAGACCACATACGCGGAAGCCTTAGATGCTGTAATTTAAAAAGTTAATCCCATTCCGTTACTCATTTTTTCTTTTTGTGAGTAATTGTTTGGCAAATTCAAAATGGGGCGTATATTTGCACACGCTAATTTGGTCTGGTAGTTCAGTTGGTTAGAATACATGCCTGTCACGCATGGGGTCGCGGGTTCGAGTCCCGTCCAGACCGCACTTTAAGAAGTTGTGTGTTGTTAGTTTGAGAAAGTCTCAAAGTTTTCAACCAGTGAGAAGCTTTCCAGTGAAATGGGGGGCTTTTTTTGTAGCGTTATTTTCCTGCTAAATAAGCAGCCCTAATCCCTTTTGCGGTTTTGTGTTCTCCTGTATGATTCCAACCCGGAGGATAAAAAACATATTTAATTTTATTGATAATCCCAGGAGCTTTGGCAATATCCTTTGCAAGATTGATGATTTCACCAAAATACACGTCGATAAAATTGCCCGACTCTATAGGACGAGTTACACCATATTGAATCTCTAAATTCGGATCTTCTTCCTGATAGGTCCCAAAAATACGATCCCAAAAGTTGAGAAGGTTACAGTAGTTGGTATCCATGTAAAGTGGATTTCTAGCATGATGAACTCTGTGGTGAGAAGGTGTGAGCATGATTTTATTCAAAAATCCAAAACGCGCGTCTTTAATAAGATTTTCACCAACGTGAATGAATGCGCCATAGGTTCCGTCAATAAACATGATTGTAAAAAGAAGAATTGGATTTACTCCCAGAAGAATACAAATGGAGGTACGGATAAAATCAGCATAGGGAGCTTCTAGAAAAAAATGAGCATGGGTCACACTCAAATTCATTTCCTCTGGAGAATGGTGTGTTGCATGTAAACACCAAAAAAGGCGGACCTTATGCGCTAAAAAGTGATAGATGAAATGGGCAAATTCCCAAACGACATAACCGTAGATAAACCAATACCAAGTCATTTTAGTTTCTAGTAGGGCATAGGGCTCCAAAAACCCGATGCACAACGCCACCACACCAAAAGCGATAAAACGTCCCACAATCCGATTGAAGAGGTAGATTAAAAAAATAACTTTATAGACTTTGGTTTGGGGCTTTTTATAAATAAAACCCAAAATCAATTCCAAAAAAATCAAAAGGGGAATGATGGGTACGATTAAGGAAACAATTCCTTCATAGGTTAGAAATTGATCATAAGAACCCGTTGCCATAATTTCTAGAAATTGACGCACACCAAAAAAACCAACAATTTCACTCCAAAGACTTTCGATGATATTCATAGTTATGATTTAAAACTACAAATTAGTAAATTTTAAACTTTTACATGCTATTGCTGTCTAAAGTTCGGTTTACACCTAAAGAATAGTTTTGAGCAATCCACCACTAAATTGATTTAATAAGATGTACTTTTGCAAAAAAAAAAGAAAAATAACAGGGTACACACCCGTATACCTTCATAATCAAGCGAATTGAGTAGAATCAATCTATTCAATTTTCACTTTATATATAACAGAATAACCACGATAGCATGTCACAAAACCGACTAAAAAACCTAAGGAGAATCCTTTTATCCGTCCTTGGAATCTTAATTTTAGTAGTAGCTTTTTCACTTTCAAAATCAATTGCAAATGGAAACCCACCCCCGAGAAAAGAGGCAGGAAAAGTTGTCAAAGACGTTTATTACGTAGAAGTAAAAAACAATGTTTATAACGTTCAAATTCCTTCGAATGGTGTGCTAGAAGCCTATCAACGAATTAAAGTCACAGCAAGAGTTCAGGGTTTAATGCAAACTATTTCGCCTTTATTTAAATCAGGACAAGCCTATAAAAAAGGACAAACACTTGTTCAAATTGAGTCTTCAGAGTTTCGTTCCAATGTAATTTCACAGCGAGCTTCTTTATATAATTTAATTACCTCAGTTCTTCCAGATTTAGAATTGGATTTTCCAGAAGCCTATGAGATTTGGAAAGCTTTTTTATTACAATTTGATGTAGAGCAAACCGTCCCTGCCCTTCCTGCTATGGAGGAGAATGTTCGTTTGTTTATTTCAGGGCGAGGGATTATTTCATCGTATTATGCACTGCAAAATTTAGAAAAGAGTTTGACCTTTTACAGTATCAAAGCCCCTTTTGATGGTGTTTTAGTCGCTGCTAATGTTACGGAAGGGTCTTTAATTCGTCCGGGCCAAGAGTTGGGAGATTTTATTGCCCCCGATCATTATGAGCTGAAAGTTGCTCTTCCAAAATCCTATGTTGAGAAAATAGCGGTAGGGGCTTCCGTGGAACTGAAATCCATCGACACCCAGAAAACCTACCCAGGTAAAGTAGCACGAATCAATGCGAAGGTAACTAGTCAAACTCAATCGGTTGAAGTTTTCATTCGTGTGAGTAACCCAGAATTAAAAGAAGGGATGTATATGGAATCTCAAATTGGTGCTCTGGAATTCGAAAATGTATTTTCAATAGATCGGGGATTATTAGATGGAGATCAACAACTCTACCTAATTGAAAAGAATCAATTGCAATTAAAGCAAGTTAAAGTTGTTCACTTTACCGAGACGGATGCAATTGTAAGTGGTTTAACTGATGGTCAACTCCTAATAGCTCAGCCAATAATCGGAGCATACCAAGGAATGGAGGTCAATCCAACGTTGATGACAACAGTAAACTAATCTTCCGAAAATGAAAAAAATAATTAAATATTTTATCCAGTATCACGTTGCAGTTAACGTGTTTATTTTAGCATTTATCTTATTTGGACTTTTGGGAGTTAATTCATTAAAGTCTTCCTTTTTCCCCTTAACAGAATCCCATATTATTCAGATCACCGCCACCTATCCTGGCGCCTCACCTCAGGAGATTGAAGAGGGAGTAGTTCTAAAAATCGAAGACAACCTCAAGGGGCTGGCAGGAGTGGAGCGTGTAACTTCTATTTCAAGAGAAAATGGGGGGTCTATAACTGTTGAAGTTGAGAAAGAACGCGACATTGATTTCATTCTTTTACAGGTAAAAAATGCTGTAGACCGAGTCCCGAGTTTTCCCACGGGGATGGAGCCCTTGGTGGTTTCCAAACAAGAACAAATTCGATCAACAATTAATTTTGCCTTAAGTGGTGAGAATATTCCTTTATTGACATTAAAGAAAATTGCACGTCAAATTGAAAATGATATTCGTGCTATGGAGGGGATTTCTCAAATCGAAATATCGGGTTATCCTGAAGAAGAAATTGAAATTGCAGTAGAAGAAAATAAATTACTCGCCTACAATCTCAGTTTTACTTCCGTAGCTCAGGCAGTTTCTAAAGCAAATATTATTGTAACAGGGGGACGTTTAAAAACGGATGCAGAAGAATTTTTAATTCGGGCAAACAACAAATCGTATTATGCTGACGAGCTCACACAAATTATCGTAGCTTCAAATTCCGATGGAACACTAATCCGTTTAGGCGATGTGGCAGAAATTCGTGACCGTTTTTCAGAAACACCCAATGGTTCCTATATCAATGGAAATATTGCTGTAAATGTCAACATTAACTCTACGAATACAGAGGATTTATTGTCCACTTCAGATAAGATTAAAGACTATATCAAAACGTACAATGCGGGTAGAGAAAACCTGCAAATTCAAATACTCAGCGATCAATCCATATTACTGAATGAACGGACTCAACTTTTAGTGGAGAACGCACTTCAAGGAATGCTGTTGGTACTGATTTTCCTTTCCCTATTTTTAAATACAAGGCTTGCCTTCTGGGTAGCCTTTGGATTGCCAATTGCTTTTTTAGGGATGTTTATTTTCGCGCCTATGTTCAACGTGACCATCAATGTCTTGTCCCTCTTCGGGATGATTATTGTGATTGGGATTTTGGTGGATGATGGAATAGTAATTGCGGAGAACATATACCAGCATTATGAAAAAGGAAAAAGTCCCTATAAAGCAGCTTTAGATGGGGTTTTGGAGGTTATTCCCCCAGTTGTATCAGCGATTATTACCACGGTTTTAGCCTTTTCTTTATTCCTTTTTCTAGACAGTAGAATTGGAGAGTTTTTTGGTGAAGTTTCGGTGGTCGTTATTTTAACCCTAGTAATTTCCTTGATTGAGGCCTTGATTATTTTACCTGCTCACTTGGCGCATTCCAAAGCCTTATCCAAACACAGAAAAGAACCCAAGACTCTTGTAGCGAAAACCTTTGCAAAGTTAAGAGCGATAAATAAACTTGGCGACACCATGATGCAGTATATGAGAGATCGGCTCTATGCACCGGTGATTGAGTTTACCTTAAAGAATCGTTTTTTAACCTTAGCTCTTTTTATTGCTGCCTTAACACTTACTGTTGGTTCTATAGGTGGGGGTGTGGTGAGGACATCGTTTTTCCCCAATATTGCAAGTGACCGGGTACAAGTTACTCTTACCATGCCCAACGGGACAAATGAAAAAATCACGGACTCCATCATCAGCATGATAGAGCTGAAATCAAAAATTGTAGAACAAGAATTGAATGAAAAGTATTTGAAAGGAACGGGTAAAACCCTTTTTGTGAATACGATAAAAACCCTTGGGAATGGATCCTCAAGGGCCAGTTTGACAATGAACATGCTGCCCGGAGAAGAACGCCCAGATGCGATTCGCGCCAACATAGTTTCCTCACGTCTTGCAGAATTGGTAGGGCCAGTAATTGGTGCGGAGAGTTTGGTATTTGGTTCTGGAAATAATTTTGGAGGAAGTCCAGTATCCGTTTCTTTCCTTTCTAATAATATTGATGAACTCAAAGCAGCTAAAAACGAGTTGAAACAAATCCTACTTTCTAATGCCCTATTGAAAGATGTAACCGATAACGATCCTGCGGGAATAAAAGAAATCACCTTACAATTAAAAGACAACGGCTATGCTCTTGGATTGGATCTGCAATACCTAATCAGTCAAGTTCGTTCTGGATTTTTTGGAGTACAAGCCCAACGTTTTCAAAGGGGTCAAGATGAAATTCGTGTATGGGTTCGATATAATAAAGATGAACGTTCCTCGATTACTCAATTGGAGGACATGAAAATCAATCTACCGAATGGGGATCGAGTACCTTTGAAGGAAATAGCGTACTATACCATCGAGCGGGGAGAGGTTTCTATTAACCATTTGGACGGACGAAGAGAGATTCAAGTTTCTGCGGATATAAAGGATACGCAAAACACTTCAGCTACTGAGATCATGAGTGACCTTAGAGAAAATATTGTCCCTCAATTACAAGCAAAATATCCCACAATAAGTGCCTCTTATGAAGGTCAAAACAGAGAGGCTTCTAAACTATCGGCTTCTTTAGCCTCGGCGGGAATACCTATTTTAATTCTTATTTACATGACCATTGCTTTTACCTTCAGAAGTTTTTCTCAGCCGGTATTGCTTATCCTTTTGGTTCCCTTGAGTATTACCGGTGTAGCTTGGGGACACTGGATTCATAATTTTCCATTGAATATATTATCGGTTTTGGGAATTATTGCCCTTATAGGAATTATGGTAAATGATGGTCTGGTTCTCATCGGGAAATTTAATAACAATTTGAGAGAGGGCCAACGATTTGAGGAGGCTTTACTCAATGCTGGAAAATCTCGATTTAGAGCGATTTTCTTAACTTCCATCACTACGGTGGCAGGTTTAGCTCCTTTGTTATTAGAAAAAAGTAGGCAAGCTCAGTTTTTAAAGCCCATGGCAATTTCTGTGTCTTATGGAATTACTTTTGCCACCCTTTTAACACTAATTGTACTTCCTATCTTTTTGTCCTACAGCAATCAAATAAAAGTATATCTCAAGTGGCTTTCTTCAGGAGATTTTCCTTCAAAAGAAGCTGTGGAACGAGCACTTAAAGAAAAAAAGGACGAAGAGAAAATGAAAGAAATAGAAGGATCAAAAACAAAATAATTATGAAGAAAATCCACACTATTTTAGTTAGTATAGCCTTGAGTATAACGGGTCTTCATGCCCAAGATCTTCTCAGTAAAGAGGAAGCTTTGGCCATGGCTTTAGAGAATAATTTTGGAATTCAGATGTCCAAAAACACTACAGAAATTGTAAAGAACAACAGCGAACTTCTCAATTCTGGATATTTGCCTAGTGTCTCCCTCAGTGGTGGAGGTAATTTTAATGCTTCAGATTCGGAGATTGTTTTTCCAGGACAGTTTCTGGAGGACGGTACACCTCGACCCAATGTTAATTTGGACAATCAAGAATCCCAAAGGTACAATGCAGGAATCAACCTGAACTATACGCTTTTTGATGGCTTAGGCAGAAAATACACTTACAAAAGACTCAAGGAGCAGTATGCTTTAAGTGAATTGCAATTACGCCAAACTATTGAGCAAACCATTTTACAATTGTTTAGTGTGTATTTTAATGTTGCACAGCTGACCGAGGCTACTGCGAATTTACAACAAGCTCTTTCGGTTTCTAAAACAAGACAAAAGCGAGCCGAAAGTGCTTTTGCATTTGGACAAACGAATAAACTTGCCGTTTTGAATGCTCAGGTTGATGTCACTAACGACAGTATTAATTTACTGCAAACCAGACAAGAATTAGACAATGCCAAAAGAGATTTGAACCTGATCTTAAACCAACCCATAAATCAAGACTTTGACGTGGATACAGAAGTCACTTTTATTCCTGAAATCCAAATCACCACCTGGATTGAAACTGCAGAGCAGTTTAACGTAGAACTGATGCAACAAAGAAGTTTGAAACAAATAAATGCCTACGACTTGAAAGTAAGCCAATCAGGATATTTGCCAACCCTTGGGCTTGTAGGTTCCTACGGTTGGAATTTAAACCAAAGTCCGCGTTCGGCATTTTTCCCAGGAACAAACAACACCACCCTTTCGATGGGAATTGGTGCAAACTTAACTTGGAATTTATTCGATGGCGGCAGAACAATCACTCAAGTTAAAAACGCTAAAATCACCTTTGAAAACCAAACGATTCAAGAGCAAGAAACTCAATTGACTTTTGAGCGTAATGTAACTAACGCTCAGCAGAGTTATCAAAATGCAATTAAAATCTTTGAGATTCAAGATAAACAAGTGGAAACAGGAACCTACAACTTTGAAAGATCCGAAGCTCAATATAGATTGGGATCCATTACAGCTATTGAATTTAGACAAGCGCAGATTAATTTGAGAAATGCTCAAATCCAAAGAGCGGCAGCGAAGTACCAAGCAAAGTTGGCTGAACTTCGACTTATCCAATTGAGCGGACAACTTTTAAACGTCAATTTGTAGGGCTATAGAGCTTAGAAATATATATGAAGCTCGTCTTGGTTTTGATGAAATTCCAACAGTTTTTGGCGATGTTCGATGTAATTTTTTTTGCCATTTTCAATGATCAAGTCTCGGGGGATGCCTTGACTTTTTTCTAACCAAGTAGAAGCAACAGTATTAAAAGATCGATTGACGTGTTTTGTACTCCACATGGTCATGTCGTAAATTACTGCATTGAGATCAGTCCCTTTGTCTGTCAAAAAATAATGCTTGACTTTATGATCGTTTTTATCTTTCACGAAGTCAATGATGTTATTCTTCTTTAAATGTTTCAGTCGATTGGTTAAAATATTCGTAGAAATTTGTTCCTCCCCGCTTTTTAAAAGCTTAGAAAAGGTATCTCGGTTTAGAAATAAATCTCGAATTATGATTAATGACCATTTATCACCGACGATATCAAGCAAATTCGCCATTGGACAATTAGATCTGTACTTTTCACTCATAGTTTACTTTCATTTTATTATATAAGGCAGTACAAGTAAAGAAACGGGGAGTAACAAAATAATGTCCTTTCAAATTTATAAATTTTTAAATCGATGACCTAGATTGGGGGAAGTTAAAATGGAGTTTTTTGAATGGATAGCGATTTGATTTTTTCACGTATCAAATTCTTTTTAAATCCATGAAACGAAAAGGCAAAAACTACTGTTTATTTTTCTAATTTTGTAGCGAATTTAAATCCACGAATATGGCCTTTGATATCGAGATGATAAAGCAGGTTTACAGCCGACTTCCAGAGCGAGTAAGCCAAGCCAGAAAACTAACAGGCAAACCATTAACAGCAACTGAAAAAACCTTGTATTCTCATTTGTGGGATACTTCTGTAAAACAAGCTTTTGTAAGAGGGAAAGATTATGTTGATTTTGCTCCTGATCGTATCGCTTGTCAAGATGCTACAGCTCAGATGGCCTTATTGCAGTTTATGCAATCAGGAAAACCCAAAGTGGCAGTACCTACAACCGTACACTGTGATCATTTAATTCAAGCTAAAGAAGGCGCTACTAAGGATTTAAAAACCGCCAATTCTACTTCCGCGGAAGTGTTCGATTTTTTAGAATCCGTGTCGAATAAATATGGAATAGGATTTTGGAAACCTGGAGCCGGGATTATTCATCAAGTTGTGCTCGAAAATTACGCATTCCCAGGAGGAATGATGATAGGTACAGACTCTCATACCGTTAATGCAGGAGGTCTTGGGATGGTTGCTATAGGTGTAGGTGGAGCAGATGCAGTAGATGTGATGGCTGATATGGCTTGGGAGTTAAAATTCCCAAAACTTATTGGTGTAAAACTTACAGGAAAACTAAACGGTTGGACAGCACCGAAAGATGTCATTTTAAAAGTTGCAGGGATTCTTACCGTAAAAGGGGGAACGGGAGCAATAATAGAATATTTTGGAGACGGAGCAGTTTCCATGTCTTGTACCGGAAAAGGAACCATCTGTAATATGGGTGCTGAAGTAGGTGCTACCACTTCAACTTTTGGATACGACGCTGCTATGGAACGCTATTTAAGAGCAACTGGAAGAGATGATGTGGCGGATGCCGCTAACCAAGTAAAAGAGCACCTCACCGCAGATCCTGAAGTGTATGCAAACCCTGAACTCTATTTTGATGAAGTAATTGAAATCAATTTAGATACCCTTACTCCCCATGTAAACGGACCATTCACCCCCGATTTAGCAACTCCTGTGGCTGAAATGAAAGCTGTTGCAAAAGCCAATGGATGGCCCTTACAAGTAGAATGGGGACTTATTGGATCGTGTACAAACTCCTCTTATGAAGATTTATCACGTGCAGCTTCTATTGCAAAACAAGCCGTAGCAAAGAACTTAAAGACAAAGGCAGAATTTGGAATAAACCCCGGTTCGGAACAGGTTCGTTTCACTGCAGAAAGAGACGGTTTACTTTCCATATTCGAAGATTTAAACGCAAAGATATTTACCAATGCTTGTGGACCTTGTATTGGTCAATGGGCGCGTGAAGGTGCAGATAAACAAGAGCCCAATTCCATTATTCATTCCTTTAATAGAAACTTTTCAAAACGTGCGGATGGGAATCCCAATACCCACGCTTTTGTAGCTTCTCCAGAAATGGTTGCCGCTGTAGCAATCTCTGGCCGTTTGGATTTCAATCCTATTACGGACAGCCTTATCAATGAATTAGGGGAAGAAGTTCGATTGGATCCCCCACAAGGAATTGAACTTCCTCCCAAAGGATTCGACGTTGAAGACAATGGATATCTTGCGCCAGAAGAAGACAGTTCTGCAGTTCAGGTTATTGTTAAACCAGATTCTGAGCGGTTACAACTTTTAACTCCCTTTGCTCCTTGGAATGGAGAAAACCTATTGGGTGCTAAACTCCTTATCAAGGCGAAAGGCAAATGTACTACAGATCATATCTCGATGGCTGGACCTTGGTTGCGTTTTAGAGGACATTTGGACAACATATCAAACAACTGTTTAATTGGCGCTGTAAATGCCTTCAATGAAAAAACCAATTTTGTCAAGAATCAATTGACAGGAGAATACGGAGGTGTCCCTGATGTGCAAAGACAATACAAGGCCGCGGGAATAGAAACCGTAGTGGTAGGAGATCACAACTACGGAGAAGGATCGTCAAGAGAACACGCTGCGATGGAACCCAGACATTTAGGTGTTAAAGTAGTCTTAGTAAAATCTTTTGCACGAATTCACGAAACGAACTTGAAAAAACAAGGGATGCTCGGAATCACTTTTGCAAAAGAATCCGATTACGATTTAATTCAAGAAGATGACGTTTTCAATTTTGTTGATTTAGCCCATTTTGCTCCAGGGAAATCCTTGACAATAGAACTAGTTCATGCAAACGGTTCAAAAGACACCATCTTAGCAAATCATACCTATAACGATCAACAAATTGATTGGTTTAGAGAGGGGTCTGCATTGAACTTGATTAAAAAGCAAAACGCTAGTTAATCCAGTTTTAACTACCCGAATACTAGTAAAGACCCGTTGTAAACGGGTCTTTTTTTATAAACTTAGCCAGTAGGTTACTTTGAGATTAATCGAACGGTATACCGGTCCAAACTCTCGAGTATAATAGTTATCGTTATATACTAAAAAGAGGTCAGACAGCGGTGCAAAACGCCATTGCAGTCTAGAATTGATGCCCAAGTTATCAGTCTGATTGCTGTACTGAACAAGCGTAGACCAAAAGAGTTTTTTATTTAAAGTCAATTCAATTTTTGGACTGATTAAAATAAGGTCTGCCGAAGGATATGGATCGGGAAGTCGAACTTGGTTATAATCCCAAAGAAGACTCATTGAAAGTATGGGTTGAATTCTGTATTGAGTAGTTCCTTTAATTGAGAAACGTGTTCCATTATAAAAAGAACCGTAAGAAACTTCGGAAGAAAAATTAAAGAGCTTCGCCACATTAGATGTATATTCTAAAGACCATTCATTAAAAGTATAGTCTGAATTTTCTGGTAAAGGGATTCCGTTTTCTGAACGTGTGGGATCAAAGGCACTGGACAAATAGACATATTGGTCTCTAATGGAAAAAGCAAGCTGATCCATTTTTTTAAACTCGACATTGTATTCAAGCCATTTGATATGATCCGTTTTTTTATAGTCTAAATCGGATTGATACCACATCAGATTTAAAAGTCTGATAAAATGGGAATTGACCACACCCGATTTGGGATAGAAATACCGACCTGCTGAAGTTCCTGACTTAAAAACTCCTGTTCTTGGAATAAAGCCAAGGTCGGATCTAAAATCTCGATCTACATAGACCCAGTCCGAACTGAACCGCCAAATACGGCTATTGTAAAGAAGGGAGGCTCTGGAGGATAAATTTCCTTCCGTATCGTTGGCTTGAAATGATTTATGGGTATAAAACTTTCCAATCCAATTGTTGTCGGCAGAGTTCAGATTAAAATCAATTCCTAAAACTCGGTTGAATTCATCCGCTTCATCAACAAAATCATAGTCTTTAAAATTCTCTCGATTCACGACAAAGGCACCAATTTGAGATTGTTTAAATATCCTTCTTTGAAGGGCCACCATGGAGTTGTTGTTGGATGCGATTTGATTGCTTACATCTTCTTGATTTTGGATGCTTAATATTCCAAGACGCCAGTTTTCATCTAGTTTTCCGCTTAATCGTACCCCCCCTAAAATATTATTCTGAATCGTATTTCCTTCTGGATCTTTAGCAATTCCTATGCGCCTTGAGAAAAATGGGATGGCGTCTCTAAAGCTCCCAAAATTGCCAAACAGATCTCCATTATCAATAAAAAATTGGCGCTTTTCAGGAAGTGAAATTTCAAAACGTGTTAAGTTGGTGACGATGTCATCCACTTCTACATTGGAAAAATCAGGATTTATCGTAACATCCAAGTTCAGCCCATTACCTACAGCAATTTTCAGATCTCCTCCAACGGTAAGCGAGTGATCTGAGAGGTCGGTATTAAAGTCTTTGGAGGAAAGTATGTTGGTATAAGGAATTACATAGACTGGGGTTTTGCTTCTGCTTAAGGGTTCTTCAAAAACGAGTTCACCTAGGTAGCCCAAATTAATAGGAATTTGATTTTGAGGAACTCGTGCCCAAGAGCTTCGTTCATTACTTTGCATATCATAGCGATAGGATTGAAAACCCCAACGTTGACTTCCTTCTGGGTATTTTAGAGAATTTAATGGAATAGCGATTTCAATGGTAAAAGAGTTCCCATTTCTTGTACTTTCTGCTTGCCATTTGATATCCCAGGTCAAACTAAAACCTGCAATCGTTGTCCCTCTTTCAGAGACCAAACCTTCACGTTGAACACCATAGGCACTTACGCCGAATAAAAAAGCATTTTGTCCATCTTGAAAGGTGTCTAACAGCACCGTAACGTTATCGTTGGATCGAGCACTGAAGTCCCGTTTTAACGAGCTTACCATAAAATCTGGACCCACTCCTACAGCATGAGCGCCGAAATAGATATGGGTATCATCATAGAGGAGTCGGACTGTAGTCTCGTTGTTCGAACGCAACGAATCTGTAGGAAACATTTGCCAAAAATCAGTCACTACTTCCGCCTTTTCCCAAACCGCTTCATCCAGGAGTCCATCGAGCCGAATTTTTTCATTTGTTTTTTTCACAAAAACAGTTCTTTTCTCAAATTGCTGTCCAAAAGTGGATAAAGAAGACAAACCCAAAAAGAGGAAGTAGAAAAGAATTAATTGAGGTGAAAAATGAAATTTCATTCCGTAGGGTAATTTTTTGTAGAAGGGAAAAAGTTAAAGCGGACCAAGGTGTATTAGCATCTTGATCCGTTTTATTGGTTTATTCTTCAGTTGAATATTTTTCAGAATAGCGTCTCCAAAGTTCGGTCTGATGGGTTTCTAAACTAATCTCTCGGCCTTGGATCCACGCTTTAAAGATTTGATTGGTGCGCATATCCAATGCATCACCTAAAGAAAGGAATAAGGTTGCGTCTTTGCCAACAGTCAGTGTACCGACTCGGTCATCGATGCCCAAAATTTTAGCCGGATTAGAGGTGATAAGTTGTAAGGCAACTTCCTTATCCATTCCATAGGCAGCAAAGCTCCCCGCATAAAAGGGGAGGTTACGGGTGTACATTCGTTCCATTCTTCCACTAACATCGATACTTACTAAGATCCCTTCAGCGATCAATTTAGCTGCCAATTTAAAACTTCCTTTAACATCTTCGTCTTCACTGTCTGGAAGGCGATGCGGTCTGGAAGCGATGACTGGAATTTGGTGTTTTTTGATAAAATCAATTTGATGCAAGGCTTCGTTTCCACCCACTAATACAACGTTTTGGATGTTTATTTTTTTCAAATAACTGATTCCATCTACAATTTGCTTTTCATCTTCCGCATGGAGATAGAGGGTTTTCGACCCATCAAACAGTCCTTTCATCGCCTGATAGGGAAGGTGTATCGGATTTTGATTTGTAGCATATACTTGTGCATTTTCAAAAAATGCTTTTAGCTTTTCTATTGTGGTCAGGTAGTTTTCATTGGCTTTCAAAGCAGGATCCTCTCCCAACCATGATCGACCTCTTGAGTAGGGATTTGGCCAGTTGAGGTGAATTCCGTCCTCTGTTTTGATTAGGGCATCTTCCCAATTCCACGCATCGAGTTGCATGACAGAAGAACTCCCGGAAATCAGACCTCCTCTTGGAGTTATTTGTGCCATTAATACACCATTTGGACGCATGCTTTCTACAATTTTAGATTCCGCATCATAGGCAATTGCAGCACGAATATGGGGTAAAAAATCTCCTAGTTCGTCATCGTCACGGGTTGCACGAACGGCATCAACTTCTGCCAAACCCAGGGTACTGTTAGCCGCGATAAAACCCGGGTACAGTTGTTGGCCTTGGGCATCCACAGTAAGGTCAAAAAGTGGAGCATCTTGCCCATCTCCTACATACGTAATTATTCCATTTTCAAATCCAAGCGCTCCATTTGCAATCGTGGTACCATCCCCAATGTGAATAAAAGCATTTTGAATTAGGATTGATTTTACTTGAGTACTGGCGGGGGTTTGTTGCCCCACGGCAGGGAACCACAAGATTAAGATGAGTATGTTTAGTAATTTTTTCATTGTCTTTTTTTAATCTAAAGTTTCACAAGTAAATTCTCTCTGGGCACCTGAGGGAGCCGCTTGAGTTTCAGCACCTTGCTCTTTGGCCATAAGCATTTGACTGATAATTTGTTGTTTTTCAGTTTCCATGGACTTCAATTGTGCATCTACAGTAGCTGCATCATAATAAACCGTCCCCTCGATTAGGGTCTTTTCTGCTCTAGCATAGATGGAAAGGGGATGATCCGACCACAATACTAGATCTGCATCTTTCCCCACCTTTATACTTCCGATGCGATCGTCTAGGTGGAGGAGCTTTGCAGGATTAAGGGTCACAAATTTCCAGGCGTCTTCTTCGGAGATTCCACCGTATTTTACTGCCTTAGCGGCTTCCTGATTTAAACGTCTCGACATCTCGGCATCGTCCGAATTGAAAGCAACGGTAACTCCAGCGTTATGCATAATAGCCCCATTATAAGGGATCGCATCTTTTACTTCGTTTTTGTATGCCCACCAATCTGAAAATGTAGAACCGCCAACACCGTGTTCGGCCATCTTATCCGCTACTTTATAGCCTTCAAGGATATGAGTAAAGGTGTTTACTTTAAAGTCGAATTTCTCAGCAACTTTCATCAACATATTGATTTCAGATTGTACATAAGAATGACAAGAAATAAAACGCTCTCCTCTCAGAATTTGAAGAAGCACTTCCATCTCTACATCGTATCGAGGGGCTTTGGTTTTGGCTTTAATTTTTTTAGAGAGATTGTTATAGTCATCCCATTGTTTGCCGTATTCTTTTGCGCGTTGAAAGTAATCAACAAAGACTTGTTCTACTCCCATACGAGTTTGAGGAAAACGAGAAAAACTACCCCAGTTGGATTGTTTTACATTTTCTCCCAGCGCAAATTTGATGAACGGATCTGCATTTTTAACAAGTAAGTTCTCCGCAGTTTCTCCCCATTTAAGTTTGATGATGGCTGAGCGTCCACCAATGGGGTTAGCAGAACCATGTAAAATTTGGATGGTAGTAACCCCTCCAGCTAAATCGCGGAAAAGTCCAATATCGTCCGGTTCTAACACGTCTTCTATACTGACCTCAGCGGAAGAATTATGACCTCCTTCATTGATGCTGGAAGCTCCTAAGTGGGAATGTTCATCGATGATTCCAGAGGTAAGGTGTTTGCCCCTACCGTCAACAATTAGCGCACCATTTGATTTCAGTTGTTTGCCAATTTGTGCAATTTTTCCGTCTACGACCAACACATCTGTTTGATCGAGGATCCCTTCGGCTTCATTGGTCCAGACTGTCGTGTTTTGAAAGAGTATGGATACCGCTTTAGGGCGCTCTTTAAAGCCGTAGGCTTTGTTTGGAAAAGTAACCGGAACAGGATCGTAATATTGAGGAATTGTCTCTTTTTTAGGGGCCTCTTCGGTTTCAATTTTATTAGCAATCCATTGAATTTGATTTCCTGAAAAATCTATTCCTTGTCCACTTTTAAGACCCGAAGCATCAATTTTTGTATGGAGTTGCGCATAGACTTTTTCTGCATCATTCAAAAGGGTAATGGAGAGCCAGTCGTCTTTATATAAAACTTTTGTTTTGTATTTTAAGGTGTCCCTTTTCGCGGTTGCTCGGATACTTTCTTGACTGTTTTTTAGCTCAAGTTCTAGTAGGTTGCCTTGAATTTCTAGGTTGTATTTTCCATCAAGGTTTGTAATGGTGTGATCCAAAATCACATGAGGAGTTCCATTTACCCAATTTTCATAAAGTTTTGTATCGTTTTCAAAAAGGGGTCCAGAGGTTATAACAAAATTTGCCAACTTCCCTTTTTCTAGTGTTCCAAGATTGTTTTGTTGATTTAAAATTTGCGCGGGTACAGTGGTTAACGCAGCCAATGCTTTTTCCTCGGAAAGACCATAGGCGACGGCTTTTTTAAGGTTTGGTAAAAAAGAATCTGGAGATTTCAATTGATGCGTTGTAAGCGCAAAGGGGATTCCTGCATTTGCAACTGCTGCAGCATTCATGGGCGCTTGGTTCCAATACCGCAATTGGGCCAAGGATATTTTTTTCATCAAAAGCGGATCGCTGGTCTCATATGCTTTCGGGAAATCAAGAGGTAAAATTAATTGGGCATTATTTGATTTGAGTTCGTCCAACAATTCGTATTCTTGACCGCTTGCAACCACGTAAAAATCAAGCCCCATTTCCTTTCCTACTTTGACAGCCCTCAGGGTATTGAATTTATCATCTGCTTCAAAAACTTTTGGAAGTGCTTTTTGGTTTAGGGCAGCTTCAATGGCTAAATCTTTGTGTTTTGCATTTCCAGCTTCATACCATCTTGTATCGTAATAAAACTGACGTATCAGGGCAATAGCTCCCATGACTGAACTCGGGTAGGATTGATTTGAATTCGTGCTTTTTTTGAAAGAAAAATGTTCAGCCGCTTTTGTGCTGATATAGCGTTCTCGGTCAGACAAATGATCTCCAAGGGAAAGCAATATACTGGTGCCTCTATGAATCCCGTTTGGACGGTGAGTATTTACCACTCCAAACCCAGCATTCCTTAGACTTTTTGCTTTGGTTTTGTCGTAGTTATAATCTTCCAGACTGTTGTAATCGCTAATGATATGATCATTCCAGTAGTAACCCTCCCGACTGGCTTCATATTGTGCACTCCGACCAGAAGGAGAATTTTTTTCTGATTTAATTCCAAAGTTGCTGTTCAGTTCGATAAAGGAGGGATAAATATGAGTTCCAGTTTTATCGTAAACACGGGTGTTCTGTGGAAGCTTAATATTTTGCCCAACAGCGAGTATTCGACCATTTTGTTCTAGTAATGTAGCGCCCTCAATAACGGTAGTTGGATTGACGTGGATGGTGGCGTTTGTAAAGGCTTGATAATTTAGTTCAGTAGTTTTTACCGCGGTATTTGAAGGAAAATAGACTTGCCCTTGCAGCATACCTATCGGGAAAATTAATAACAGCAATAATTTTCTCATTTGTTTTTTTTTCGAAAGTACCATAAAAAAGAATAGTATGAAAAGGGTAAAAACAGAAATCAAACTTTTTCTAATTTTGGAAAGAGTTCTCGAGATCGAAGTTCAGGATTGATTTTAGGGTTTATAGTCATTAAAAAGTTGATTCAACAAACGTTCATCCCTCCTCAAATTTTTTACTTCCATGCATTCGAATGACGGAGGCTTTACCAACATGAAAATTACCCTCATGAAGCTCAACGATTTCTTCTTCCAATTGATGGAGGTAGAAATTTTTAAAATCCTCCCTGATTTCTTTGGTATCGTAAAGTTGTGATTGGAGTTTTGGCCCACCTACATTGGGATTTAATTTTTGGTAATGGGGATGCTTTTTGCTAAAAGCCTCTAAAATTAGATTCCCCTCAGGAGCCAGCATTTTCGTTAAGTGCTTGTGGTTCGATTTTCGAATGGGTTCTGGAAAGTGAACATAGATCAAGCCAATGACATCAAAAAAACAATCGGGGTAATTCATTTCAGCAAGAGAGCCAATTTCATAGTGAAGGCGTACTTTTTTTTCAGCCGCCAGCGCCATGGCTTTCTTATATGCCCTTTCGCTAAAATCGTAAGCATACACTTGCCAGCCTAAAGAGGCAGCATAAACGGCATTTCTTCCTTCTCCTTCTGCTGGCAGCAAGATTTTCCCTGGGCTTAGGGAGCAAAGGATTTGTTTAAAATATTGATTGGGTTCTTTACCGTAAACATATTCAGTAGAAGCATAGCGTTCATTCCAAAAATCTTTCATGCTTTTGATTTGATGGAGACCAAATTACTTTATAAAGAGACTTTCTGTTTTTGCAGAAATTGATCTCTAAAACTTTTATATTCCTCTGAGATCTCAGCGATTAATTCAGTTGCATCTCTTCCTTCTGCAGCTTTAAACCAATCGATTGCTATGGGATGAAATTCCATTTCAAAGTATTTTTTACCCCAAATGGAGAGCTCATAAATCATAGGGTATAGGTCTATTCCAGCATCTTTGAGAAAGTATATTTTGACTTTTTTGTTATTGGGATGGGTAACAAAATCAATTATCTGAAATTTTTTTAAGCGTTTTAAACGATCTGTGAGGATATTGGTTGAGATTTTTTCAGGACCTTCACGAAATTCAGAAAATGTAGTTTGTTGCATGAATAAATTTCTGATAAGAATAAGACTCCATTGATCTCCAATAATTTCAAGAGCCGTACTTAGGGGGCAAGAAGATCTGTTATCGGTAATTTTTATCATAAATAAAGTAATGTTCCTTAGACTAAAGGAGATGGAATTGGTTTAAAGTCCATTTTATGGGTTAGTATATTTATTATAGCGGGAATTGCACTTGACAGCTAGGCTGCGCAATCCCCATACAGTATTTTATCTCTTTTGTTGGGAGTAACATAACGATTAGTTAAGAAGGTTTGCATTGTAATATAGGTCCTCTCTCATAATGGTACCTTCTTCATTAAACCACATTTGACTGTGTACGGGCATGTTTATAATCTTTCCTGTCTTTTTGTTTTTAAGAGTGAATTTCATCCACGACAAAGAAACACCTCCACTTCCTTCATAATCCAAATAATCGGGATACCCCACTTCATCTAAAGAGAGTATCTCAAACATACTAAAAATTGAATTGGCATTTTCTTTGTGTTCTGCCAAAGTAACGAATTCTTTATCGATTAAATTGCTGTCGTATATTCGAGCATTTTCTGAGAAGTCTTTAAAGGTTTCCTCAATATTACCTCGTTCCAAATTATAGTATACCTTTCGTACTTTTGCAAGTAGAGGATGATCTTTATAGAGGGTTCCATTTTTTATGGTTTCTCTAGATAAATTCCATTTTTGCCATGCCGCTTTATTGTCTTCCCATAACAATCTTCGGATTTTTGTTCCCTCCTCATTAAAAATAAAGGTGCTGTTTCTAGGAGTTTTAATTTTAAACCCGTTGTCTTTGTCCCAAGCTGTAAACAGCTGATAGGTGAGTACATGAAGTCCGTCTTTTTTGTATTCTATGGCGTCAGAATAGGCACTCCCTCTGTTTGTGATGCTAGCATGAACCAGGTTATTTTTGATAAAGTTCACCTGACCGAGGAGCGTATTAAAATCACCAATTTTATAATTGGGGTTATTGGTCATCATATCCCACATTTTAAAATCCTCCGAAACTAAAGATTTTAATTTATCGACATCACCGCTAACATACGCATCGTTAAAAGCATTTGTAATTTCTATTGCAGGATGTTTGTCGTACACTTTCCCATTTACATTTTTTTGAGCAGCGACCCATAGGGGTAGAATAAATAGGATTGAAAAAAATTGAATTGTTTTCATTTAAAATTGATTTATGGTTTGTCCTCAAGATACTCTTTTTTTTTGAAAAATTCGAATCCTTTTGGGTCCCCAACCTAAGTTTATCCTTTTGATTATCCTGAAACTAAGTTTTTCTGAGCATTAACTATTCCTGATTTCTCTTCCTAGAATATTTATTGGAGGCAGTATCCGGAGGGAGTTCAATTTTTGAAGTCTTTTTTTGAGGAGATTGATTTTTTAAAACAGCACAAGAAGTGGATGCATTTAGAAGGATAAAGAGCGAAAAAATGATAAAAATTGATTTCATAATTTAGCAGTAATATTAAGTGGACATAAACAGTAGGATAAAGAACTCAATTCCCTGCCAAGGGAGAGCCAAATACACCTACGGCGAACTCTGCCCAGAGTAGCAAAAAAAGTGCAATGGTAAGGGATATAAAGAGAAATCGTTTTTTAAATTGGGTGGTTTTTTTTACAATAAAATGAATTCCTATACCTAAGCAAAATAGCAAAACTCCCATGGTGATAAAATCAAAAAGAGACCATTGAACTTCTTCTGAAAATTGCATTCCAATGAGAGGAATAAACAATAAGGACATGGGTGCGAAGGCTAGGTATGGAAATTGTTTAGACAACTTGAATTTTTTTTAAAAATAAAAAAGTAGAGGGATATTTCCTAAGATTTAATTTGACGAAATACATAGAACATTTCTGAAGCGATTTGGAGTGAGCGTTCATCGTATTTTGCTTCCTCCAACGGGCTGTCGTCAAATGCTTTTGGATCTTCATAACGGACAGCAATTCGACGATCCGAGGAGGGAATAAAAGGGCAATTCTCATCCGCGTGTGCACAGGTCATTACCGCAGCAAAAGGGTCTTTGGGGTTTACTTCATCATCATACAGTTTTGAAAAAGCGAGTATAGGCTCCGAGTCTTCGGAGAACTGTATGCGGTAATGTGGATTTATTTTTCCTTCAGATTGAACCCTAAAACCACTGCGCATTATGGAAGCAACAGCCCGTTCGTTAAAAGCGGTAACTTCAACTCCACCCGAAAAACAGTCGACATCAATAGAATAAAAAGCTGCCGCTGTCTGCGCCCAGATTTGAGAAAACTGACTTCTTCTTGAATTGTGGGTACAAATAAAATTTAAACGAACCTCTTCTTTTGAATTCACTTTCTCCTGTATATAATCGATCAAAACTTGTAGTTGGGTTTTTCTGTCTTGGTCAATGTTTTGTTGTATTGCTGAGGCGATGGTTAAATTGAGTTTTTCGAACATGAAATTGATATTGAAAATGCGTTATTAACAGCAACCCGAACCCGGCGTGCACTGATTTACCACTGCGGCAGTTTTTGATCGAGCTGGGATGCCACATTGATCGGAGGCAAGACAGGCTGTTTGAGTAGAAAGCAAGTTCAAACGGCCTTCTTCAAAATCCAAACCGTATTTCCCAATGGTATCCGATTGGTATTCTACTTCGATTTCTAAGTCATCCAAAAGAAGAGCTTTTTCGGATTTTTCCAATAAGCCTTTCAGTTTAGAGACACTTAAACGATGGTCATAATCATCTGCAGTAAATAATTGGAAATTGATTACGGATTCCTTTCTGAGTACACCGCCACAGTCAATAAAGCGTTTTTCAATTTGTCCTACTTCCGTAATATGAAAGTGAGGCGGAATAAGGCTTCCATTGGGTAGTACAAATTGAACAGTTTCCATTTGATTTAGGTGGGATTTAAATTCGGATAGTTTCATGAGTTGTCAAGTTTGAGTGGTTAGCAAGATTGAGTTACATTGTTTTGGGGAATACAAAATTCGTTGATTAGCTTTTTGAGTTCTGCCCATCTTTTTTGATCGATGCAATAGCAAGTATTTTTACCTTCTATAGTACCCTGGATCAGCCCTACTTTTTTCAATTCCGAAAGATGTCGTGAGATGGTAGGTTGAGCGAGAGGAATTTGATCTACAATATCGTTACAAATACAAGAGGTGCTGTTTGCTAGATATTCCATAATCGCTAAACGTGCCGGATGACCGAGTGCTTTAAATACCAGTGCTGCATCGGTAACCTTAGAAGGAAAGCCTTCCGTTTTTGTTATTCCCATATTGCAATATTACAATATGAATTGGACAAACAAAAAATTCTAGCAATTTTTTGTAAAAAAATTATTTTGATTTTGCCATATCCTTCAAGAGGAAAGCAAGTACAAGAATCATGGTAACAATTACAACTACAGCAACACCTTTAATGGTCATAATAAATATAGATTTCAGCGAAGATAAGGATTCCGATTTTATTATTTCATAAAAGTCATTTTTTGTACATTTAGGAACCAAGCTGCTCTGGTGCCTTATGAAACGGATCCTTTTTTTCTTAGTTATGGTATTTTTTTTCAGTTGCGAAATTGAACCCGAATTCGATCTATTGATCCTTAATGGGACCGTTTATGATGGAAGCTTAAATGAACCTCAAAAAATCGATATTGGGATTCGAGGGGACTTCATTGTAAAAGTAGGGGAATTATCTGGGTATCAGGCGGTAAAGAGTATTGATGCCAAAGGCTTGGCAGTAGCTCCTGGGTTTATTGATCTTCATGCACATTTAGAACCCATTTTTGAACTCTCCGACTGTGAAAGCCATATCCGTCAGGGAGTTACTACGAGTTTAGGAGGTCCAGATGGAAATGGTCCGACGCCTTTTGGGATTTATGTAGATAGTTTAAAACAACTTGGTGTTGGGATGAATGTTGGTTTTTTGGTAGGACACAATTCCATTCGATCCCAAGTAATGAATTTAGACAACAGAAAGCCAACAGATGAGGAACTGGAGGAAATGAAAGCTTTGGTAGCTAAGGCTATGGAAGAGGGTGCCTTTGGAATTTCTACAGGACTAAAATATTTACCAGGTAGTTTTTCTGAGGTTTCAGAGGTTATTGAACTTTCCAAAGAAGCTTCCAAAAGAGGTGGAATATACACTTCCCATCTCCGCGATGAAGGTTTAGAAGTTTTGGCTTCTGTTTCGGAGGCCCTAACCATTTCTGAAAAAGCAACTATTCCTGTGGTTTTAACCCATCATAAGGTCATCGGAAAGCCTATGTGGGGAATGAGTAACAAAACCTTAGCCATGGTAGATCAAGCACGGGCAAAGGGTCTAGACATCATGATGGATCAATACCCTTACAATGCAAGTTATACAGGAATTTCTGTCTTGATACCGAGTTGGGCTAGAGCGGGAGGAAATAAAGAATTCATTCAACGATTGGACAACCCCAAACTACGAGATAGTATTAAAAACGGAATCATATTTAATATCCTAAACGATCGAGGTGGAGATGATTTGGACCGAATCCAGTTTGCAAAAGTGAGTTGGATGCCTGAATTGGAAGGTAAAACGTTAAAATTTTGGACTGAATTAAGAGGGCTACAACCCACCCTAGAAAACGGCGCTGATTTGGTTATAGAGGCACAAATCAAGGGAGGGGCAAGTTGTATTTTTCATGCCATGGACGAAAAAGACGTTGTCAATATTATGAAACACCCCCAGACAATGATTGCCTCAGACGGCCGCTTGGTTAAACTCGGTGATGGACATCCACATCCGAGATGGTATGGCACTTTTCCTAGAGTGTTGGGAGAGTATGTTCGTGAACGAAGCGTATTGACTCTTCAAGAAGCCATTCATAAAATGACACTGTTGCCAGCAAATGTTATGGGTTTGGAGGATCGAGGTCATATAGTAGAAGGCAAAAAAGCAGACCTCACCATTTTTGATCCAAAAACGGTTATCGATAAAGCCACTTTTGAAACACCGCATCAATATTCAGAGGGTATTCTCTATGTCTTGATCAATGGGAAATTGGCAGTAGAAGAAGGTGTTTTTTATCCAATTAAATCAGGAGAAGTATTGTTGAAGAAATAAAACCCTTAGCGGGTGTCTTTTATCTTTTCTGATAAACTCTTACAAAATCAACTTCCATTGTATCTTGACTGAAGTTTGGATCGATTTCTCCACCGAGGTTTCCCCCCATGGCGATATTTAGAAGGATATATTGGTCATTGAAATAGGGCCAATTTTCTAAAGTTTTTATTTCGGGACTGTAGGTAAAATAAACTTGATCATCCACAAAGAATTCAAGTTTTTCGGGTGTCCATTCGAGGCCGTATTCGTGAAAATTTTGGGTTACATCGCTCACCGCTACTTGCTTTACAATAGTTTGATCCCCAAAAGTGGCGGGGGTGTGAACGGCACATTGAATCATGTCAAAATCTTCAAAAAGCTGTTCCATAATATCGATCTCACCACAGCCTGGCCAACCTACAGTTTCTAGATTACTTCCTAGCGTCCAAATAGCAGGCCAGGTTCCTTGTGCTCTTGGGAGTTTTGCCCGAACCACTACTTTACCATAGGTAAATGAAAATTTTGAATTAAGCCGTGCTGAGGTGTAGGGTTGGGTAGTCCCTGAATGGCTGTAGTCTTCTTTTTTTGCGATAATTTTGAGTGATCCTTCACTAACTTGGGCATTGTCCTCTCGGTCAGTATAATGTTGACGCTCATTATTATACCAAGAACCGTTATTTGGAGCTACGGTTTCTTGAAACCATTTTGCCGTATTGACTTTGTTCTCCTCTTGTTCAAATTCATCACTCCAAACCAAGGTATATTCGGGTTCGGTTGTTTTTTGTTGAGAACAAGAACCGAGAAAGAGGAGTAAAAGTAGGGTCAAAAATCGATACATGAGCGGTGTTGTTAAAAAGGGTTATGGATTTCTATTGTTCAAAGTTAGAAAAAGCTACGAGGTTTGAAGCACAGAACTGTATGAATATCAAAAAACAAAGAGTTTGGGGAATCGCCTATTATTTTTTCTACCTTTATAAAAATGCAATAAAGTAATCCCATGAAAATTTTAAAATACATACTCTCTTTAGCAGTATCTCTTGTAGTTCTTAATGTTTGGTTTTTCCGTTTTGATCGTTCGACACTATATCGAGGTGGAAATGCATCCAACATGATCGAAGAATTTGCTGTATACGGACTTAGCGAAACCATGGTTTATGTTATTGGTGGATTAAAAGTTCTGGCTGCAATCGGCTTACTTTTTGGTTTATTTAAAGAAAAAATTCTAGTCCCTTCCTCAGCCTTGATGGCTGTCCTGATGCTTGGTGCGATTTATATGCATTACAGTGTAGAGGATGAAACCATTAAATTTCTCCCCGCAGGATTGATGTTGGTTTTTAGTTTGGGAATTGTATACCTTCAGAAAAATACTTTCCAAGTAGCTGCTTAGGTAGACCCAATAAAAAAAACCCTCCTTTTTGGGGAGGGTATTCATTTTTTTAAAGAATTTATTTATTTGCTCCTGCCAAATCAAAGACCCCTTTATCTAAATTAAAATGTCCGATATGCAGATAAATTTGGTCTTCATGACCACCGCTTACTAAACTCCAGAAAGTTTTACTTGATTCTTTAGCGGCATCAGATTGTTCTGAAGGAGTGGAAACCGCTGTTGCAAAATCTACGAGGGAGTTATAACATTGCCAAACTTCTACCTCAGGTCCTGAACCCATATAATGATAGGAAACACCTCCTGCTATGGAGGTACCTGCATCGATTTCAGGTTTGATTCTCCAATCGAAAAATGCATTCCCCATCTTGGTCCAACTTCCAGAAGAATTATATCTTCCGACCACCATGACAAAAGGAACATCGAAATTGACATTTTCTACGGTTAAAAATCCTGTCTCTGAACTCGCTCCACGAATTTCATCGGTGTGTCCATCGGAAAAAGCACGGTATTCAGCCCAATCTTTTTTAATGGCTTCTTTTTCATTTTCATCTTTTAAAGCATCAACTTTTAATTTGATGTTTTCTAAATACAAATCTGAATCCGTCATATAGTCTTCCATAGAATCGTATTGATCATAGAGAACAAAAGCATGTCCTGAACCGTACCAGTGTCTAAAAAGCCATTGGCCTGTGGCTTTTCGGTTTTCACCGGCAGCCAGGTCAGCAAACTTTTTATGAAGTTCAATAAATCTAGGAATATCAGAAATTCCGAGTCCATTGATATACGTTACAGATTCATACGTCATGGTATTTTGTGCATTTGACATCACAAAACACAATAAAAAAGAGAGTGATAGGAATAGTTTTTTCATTTAATATTGGTTTATGGTTAATAAATAAAGTACTGATAAACTGCAATTTACAAATTAAATTAGCATTTTACTTGTATTTTTAAGGAAGAATTTTAGAGATCATCCAACCTCTTTTTTATATTTTAACTATCTTAAACAAGGACATCATGAAAAACAAAATTTTAAAGAGTATTTTTCTGTTGGGACTATTTTTTTCTGCATGTAAAACTGAAATAATAGAATTGAAAACTGCGCCTCTTTTTTCGAATCATATGGTTTTGCAGCAGCAAGCTGAAGTTCCAGTATGGGGAAAGGCAGAGCCTGGATCTGTGGTCAAGCTGTCAGCGAGTTGGGGCGAAGAGGTAGAGACACAAACCAATCCCAAGGGAGAGTGGGAAGCAAAAATTAAAACTCCCGAACATGGAGGTCCATTTGAAATGAAAATTTCGTCAGCAGGCCAGGAGCTTATTTTTCAAGATGTACTGCTGGGAGAAGTTTGGCTGACATCGGGACAGTCCAATATGGAGTGGCCCATGGGTGCTCGTATCAACAATCAGGCAGAGGAAATCGCAAATGCCTCCTTTCCGAACATTCGAATGTTTACTGTCCCCAAAAATTTAAATGGAACCAATATCAATGAAGCCTCCTGGAAAATTACGACCCCTGAAAATGTAAAACGGTTCAGTGCAGTAGGATATTTTTTTGCACGTGAATTAAATCAGAGCCTCAATATTCCAATTGGCATAGTAAACACTTCTTGGGGAGGAACCCGAGTTGAGGCTTGGACGAGTATTGAAAAGTTGGCAGAGATGCCACCCAGTCAGAATGAGGCAAAAGAAATAATCGGTCAAGGAGGTCTCTCCGCAATAGCTGAAAACAATAAAAAGCTGAGTTTGGAAGTGGCAAAAGCTAACGAAGAGTATCTCAACGCCCCCAGTTTTAGTGTTCCTGAAAACCTAAATCAATGGAAATCCATCGCCTTAAATGACCTTGCCTTTGCAGCACCGGATTTTGACGATTCCTCTTGGAAGGCATTTGAAGCCAGTGGTGCTTCTGAAAGTAAAATTACTTTAGAGCAATTTTTTCCCAATGGAACATTAGCCTCTGATGGAGTGTTTTGGTTGAGAAAATCTTTTGATGTTGAAGACCCGAATTCTGAGTATCAACTTCACGTGAAGGGAGGGATAGATGATTACGATTATACTTATCTTAATGGAACCCTCATTGGAAATTCTTTTTCATGCTGTACCGATAGGCAGTACACGATTCCCAAAGGGCTTTTGAAAAAAGAAGGAAATATTTTAGCGATTCGTATCATCGATACAGGGGGAGAAGGCGCTTTTAGAGGTGCGGCTTTTATAGAAAGTGAAAAAGAAAAACAACAATTGGACACAGGGACCTGGCGGATAAAACATCATGCTTTTTTCCTCAATACCCTGATCCAAGAACATCATTATGATTTTGAAACGCTCTTAGAAAAAGAGGCTAAAATTCAGGCGAATATAACCAGTGGTCCCTCTACGCAGGACCCAAATATTTACAGTATTTTATTTGAGACGATGGTTCAGCCCGTCATTCCTTATAAAATCAAAGGAGCCTTATGGTATCAAGGAGAAAGCAATGTGGGCAATCACCAAGACTATCAAACTCTTTTTACAGGAATGATAAACGATTGGAGAGCGCGATGGAATGCGGACTTCCCTTTTTATTTTGTACAAATCGCTCCCTATGAATATGTTCCAGAAGCTTCTTCTCAATCACTCAGAGATGCGCAGCGTAAAACGTTGACTTTAAAAAATACAGGTATGGCCATTACTCTTGATATCGGAGAAGAAAAGGATATCCATCCTGCGAACAAAAAAGATGTAGGTTTGCGATTGGCTCGTTTGGCTTTGCATCACGATTACGGAAGGAACGAGGAGGTTCCTACGGGACCACTTTATGAAAGTCAAAGTATCCATTCCAACTTTATCGATATTCATTTTAAGTATGTGGGGACTGGATTAGTGGCAAAAAATGACTTAACAGGCTTTGAAATAGCAGCTGCAGATGGGTCTTTTGTTCCAGCGAAAGCGACTATTCTTGGAGATAAAATCCGTGTGACTTCAAACAAGATTAAAAACCCACAAAGAGTGCGCTACGGATGGAAAAATTATTTTGAAGCAAGCCTTTTTAATAAAGAAGGGCTTCCGGCATCGTCGTTTGAAACCCCTTAAGTAATTCGTAACCCATAATAAAAAAAACCTCCACTTGGGAGGATTTTTTTATTTCAAAGTGCTAGGGGTTTGTTGTTTCAACAATTTTTTCAGCGACTAATTTTAAGTCAAATCCAGCGGGCATTCCTAATTCAACAAAGTTTTTCTTGGACTCTTTATAGTTGAGGTGATTTAAAGCATCCTCAAGTGTTAAAAAGCCGTCCCAAGTCATCACGTTATGCTCTCCAAAATTCTTTGGTGAAAGTCGATGACCAGATACCCAGCCTGCTCTTCCTTTTTCATTCTTTTTCATTTGGCTTTCAAAATTTTTCATGTAGGGCTTTTGTTTATCTAAAAAGACTCCAACTTCTTCAGCGAATCCAAAATTATAGACACTAAACTTAGCAGCCTGACCTCCGAAGACAGAATCTTCAATAGTCCAGACATACATCCCACCTTGTTCTGCCGTATAGGAGAGTAATTCTTGAGGAACCCCAAGTTTTTCCCCTGCACCAGCCCACCAAGGACCAGAATTTACATAGGCCGAAAGGGAAGGAAAGACCGTGATAAATTGATACCAATTTCCCACCAAAGGATGATTTAATTTTCCACCTACAGGAACCATAGGATGGAGAAATTTCTCCAACGCCCAATAAGCAAATTGCCCATCATTCACAGCAGTTTGAGCCATCTTAGACATGTAATTTTTCTCAACAGATTCAAATTTTGCTTGATCTGCAGATTTTACATAGACCATGTGATAAACCGTAATTTGCGAATAAGAGACAAACGCAAAACTTAAAAAAGTAATTAATAAAATTTTCTTCATTGTATAAATAGTTATAGTTATTCTTAACAAGTTACTTTTTTTTATGAATCACAAACAATTTTCTCAATAAATAAGCAAAATAAAATTGGTTATAAATCTTACTTTCAATAAGATAGGTTTGGTTTTATTTTTAGAGGTCAAACTCTAAAAAAAAATCATCAACTGTATTTCCTTAGGCGATTAGTTGATAAATAATTTTGTTAAATAAAAAAAACACTATAATTTAGATGTCCCTATGAAAAAAAGGATACTATTTTTTGATTTCCCTGAGGGCATACAAACGGTTTTTATAGACGGTAAACGTTACACGCGCAAGGATTTTGAATTGGCAAAAAAGCGAGAACAACGACGTTTGAAAAACGGCCGGTTTTCCCATGCAGAGCGTTCCTAGGGTTTCTCCTCGTTACTTTTTCATTTGATTAAAAAAAGCTTCTTGTAATTTTAAAGTTTGTGAATCTTCTTTTACTGCTTTAATTGCATTTACTAAGGATTCGATTTTTGAATCAACAATTAATTTTCCTAATTCTGCACTAGAAACTTCAGCCTGACCTGCGTAATGATTGGGAAAAAAGGCATACCACCAAATGGCGGTGTACAAGTCCTCGGACAATTGAAGTCGGTTTTGATTTGCACCAGACTCAGAACTACTTCGGTCTAATTTCACTAAATCGGGTCGAAGATGGAGTAAAATTGAGGTTTCATTTTCACCCCCATGCATATCAAAAGAAGGATCAGACTTTCGAAGCTTAGCTGCTTTTTCAGCAATGTCTTTGGGGGTTTTGGGATCAAAAAAATACACGGCGTAATCTCGTTTATTTTCTAATTGATTTTGAATAAAATAACGAATCATTTGAGGATTTCCTCCATGCCCGTTAACTATGATAATTCTTTTAAAGCCATTTCTCCCGATTTCTTGACAGGTGGCTTCTAACATTTCCATCGCCAATTTACTCGGTAAGGAAAAGGTGCCGTATTGGTGTTTTGCTTCATTTATTTGTCCGTAGAAATAATCTGGAAAAACAACAGCATATTCCTTCTTTGTAGCACGTGCGGAAAGTTCTCTTACTCGGATTAGATCGGATCCAATCGGAGCTTGTGGACCGTGTTTTTCAAGTATTCCGATTGGTAAAATACAAGTGTAATTAGATTTTTCAAGTGCCAATTCCCAATCACTAGCAGTTAATTCATCCCAACGACTAGGAATTGTTTGTGCAAGTGAAAGTAGGGGAATAAAAAAAAGTAGAAATAATTTTTTCATGAGCTTTTAGGTTTTAGCTTTCTATAAAGTTACTAATCTAAATCCGACCTGAAAATTATGTTTTAGTATATTTTGAAAAGTGATTTTGGATAGGGTCTATTTGGTTTATTGAAATGATTAATTTTGTGTTTCACTTATTTCACTTAATTTTCCAAAAAACAAATTAAACATGAAACGAAAACTTAAAGGTTGGAGTCTTACCTCCCTAATCTTATCAATCGCCTTTTCACTTCAAGCACAAACCAAAGTTGAGGGAAGTTACACTACTGTAGTCACAGGTTTTGATTGGGGGCCAGCCGTAAACAAAGTAATTTTATCCACATCCATTCCAATGGATGCAGTTGCTGCTCAAGACTTTAAAGTCATGGTGAGTCGCTCTTCCGATATAGCCACCATAGGACCCAACTCTAGTTCTGGTGAACGAGTCGTTCTTAGTGCTTTTGCATCGGATGGGACTGGAACCCCCAACTCGGATGGGGAATTTATTGGACTGGCCTTGGCTGTAGCACCAAATAATCCCTTAGGTTCACCGATTCAGTATTATCGAGGTGAAGGAGGTGGAGGAAATATATGGATCGATTACAAGATGACTGTTGTTCATCTTCCTACTCAGACAACATGGAACACAGAGGGGAATCGAATCCATCCCATACTCGATGAATTTGATACCTCAGGTACGTACACCCACTCAGATGGAATTGCGCTCACTTATGGCTCCTACTTGCCTCAAAAAACTTCTTCAAAAATCCCCTTGATTATATGGCTTCATGGTGGTGGAGAAGGGGGTACAGATCCAACAATTCCTCTGATTGCAAATAAGGCTTATAATTATGCTTCTCCAGACATACAAAGACATTTTAAGGGGGCTGCAGTGTTAGCACCACAAACTCCTACACGTTGGATGCACGGTGTAACAGCAAGTTATACTCGAGGTCAAGAAGACGATATTTATCATAAAGCTTTAATGGGTTTAATTCAGAAGTATGTGGCAGAAAATCCTCAAATTGATTCCAAGAAAATATATATTGGAGGCTGTTCTAACGGAGGATATATTTCGTTAAAACTTTTGATTGAAAATCCAAAATATTTTGCAGCAGCATACATTAGTTCGCTTGCCTATTATGATGAATTTGTAACCGAAAGCCAACTCTTAAAACTAAAAAATATTCCTATTTGGTTTGTTCATTCACAAGATGATCTTACAACAGAAGCAGATAAAACGGCAACTCCTTTATACAAACGATTAAAACAAATTGGAAGTAAAAAGGTTCACTACAGTTTGTTTGACCATGTTATTGACATCACAGGCCAATACGGCGGAGACAGCTATTTGTACAACGGGCATTGGTCCTGGGTGTATTTACATGACAATCAAGTTTTCAGCGATTACGATAAAAACCCTGTGCTAATCAATGGAAAGCCGGTGAGTATTATGGAATGGTTGGCTGCTCAGAGTCGATAGTCTAAATGCACCTATCAGTATTTTATTTGAGTGCAAAAGCCAAATAGACTGAGCCTGAAGGGGCTCCTAATTTCCCTCCTCCACAAGCGATAACAATAAATTGTTTGCCGTTGACTTCATAAGTAGCGGGTGTTGCAAAACCAGGGTAGGGAAGTTTGGTTTCCCAAACTAATTTTCCAGAGTGTTTGTTGAATGCGCGAAACATTCCATCTTTGGTGGCTGCTATGAAGACCAATCCTCCAGCCGTAACTACCGGACCTCCGTAGTTTTCTGTCCCAGTATGGATTCCCTTATTGAGGAACTCCTGGGTTTCACCTAGGGGTATTTTCCATTGAATTTTTCCAGTATTTAAGTCAATGGCATTTAGAGTTCCCCAAGGAGGATTTATGGCGGGATATCCTGCTTTAGTCAAAAACTTATTATATCCGGTACTGGTATAAGGCATGTCCCAATAGGGGTTAGTGGCGGTTTGATTTCCATTGAAAACCATCTCTTTTTTATCCTTTAAATCAAGAACATAGCTTGCGATAGCGTCCCGCTCCATTTCGCTGAGTTGGGAGAAAGCGGGCATCATTCTTCTTCCTTCTTGGAGGAGTGTATGGAAGGTGTCAAGTGTGTATTTGGAATTCATGTTTAGTAAACTGGGATGGTGTCCACTACCCTTTAAATCAGGACCATGACAACTCATACAATTCATCTGATAGAGCCTTTTCCCTGCACTAGAATAAGTTTCGGTTTCTTGTATGTCCTCCTGTTTTTTTACCATAGTCAATATCCATGGCATTTCGTTTGAATTGACGTACAGTAAATTGGTTTCGGGATCATAGGCGGGTCCACCCCATTCTGCACCACCGTCAAAACCAGGAAAAATTACGGTACCTTTTTCTGTTGGAGGGTTAAAGGTAAATCCTGTACTCAGGGATTGAAGTTTTTGTCGAATTTCTTTTTGTTCTTCAATTTCGACCAAGGAGTTTATGTCCTCTTCAGTAAAAGCTTGTCTAGCAAAAGGCTCTATGCCTTTAGGCCAAGGTTGAGTAGGGGCAAGCTGCTCGCCTATAAGCTCAGAATATCTTGGCACTTGAAGTTCTTCAATAGGGAAAAGGGGCTCTCCATTGGTTCGGTCTAATAAAAACACCAAACCCCCTTTGGTAGGTTGTGCGAGTGCATCAATTTTTTTTCCATTTTTGACAAGACTAACTAGAGCGGGTGCAGTCGGAAGATCTCTGTCCCAAACATCGTGATGGATGGTTTGAAAATGCCAAATTCGTTTTCCAGTGGCAGCATCCAGTGCAAGGATACTATTAGCAAACAAATTGTTTCCCTTTCTTTTCCCTCCATAAAAATCATAGGAAGCAGATCCTAGGGGTGCATAAACAATTCCTCTTTTTTCATCCAAGCTAAATCCAGCCCAAGCATTTGCACCACCCACATTTTTCCAAGCTTGTTTGTCCTCCCAACTTTCATATCCAAGTTCTCCTGGTTTTGGGATGGTATGAAATTTCCATCGTAGCGCACCCGTATGGACATCATAAGCTCGAATATAGCCCGGGAGTGCAGCGGCTCCTTCATTCACTCTAGATCCAATAATGAGGAGGTCTTTATAGATAATTCCGGGGCTTGTCATTGCAATGTACAGTGATGCCGCATCCCGATCAAGGTCCTGGTGTAAATCGAGTTTCCCGTTGGTTCCAAATTCTTTTACTAGCGTTCCAGTGTCTGCATCCACACAAAATAAATTGGGGCCAGCAGCATAAAATAATCGTTTCGTTTTTTGATCACTGAAATAGGTCACTCCTCTAGCTACATTCATCGAAAAATAGCCTTGACCTTTTACTTCATCGGGATGGATTTCATAGGGATCAAAAATCCATTTTTGTACTCCAGTAGCAGCCTCCAAAGCAAATAACTTGAGTTTTGGCGAAATCCCGAATAAAATTTGATCTACTATAATGGGATTGGTCTGAATCTGGGTGTTTTGGTCGTGATCTTTTGAGCTAAATTCCCAAACTTGTTCTAGCTTATTTACATTGGAAGTGTCAATTTGTGCCAGTTTGGAATAGCGAATATTATCTTTAGTTCCACCATAAATTTCCCAATTTTGATACTCTTTTTGTTTGGATTCGCAACCTGTACAGCAAGTCATTAGTCCTACAACACCACCAATAAAGACACTTTTAATTTTGCTCATATATAAAATTACAATTATATCGGGAATAGGCTTTCAACTTTTTCTTCACCAAGGACCGTAATGACAAGGGTTCTTCTTCGGGCCGCATTGCGGTGTTCACATAAATAGATTCCTTGCCAAATTCCCCAAACGGGAATTCCCTTATTTAGCGGAAAACTAACACTACTCCCCAAAAGACTACTTTTTATATGTGAGGTCATGTCATCCGAACCCTCCTCAGTGTGTAAATAACGAGAATCTTCTTCGGGAACAAGATCATTAAAAAAGGTTTCAAAATCCAAACGAACTGTGGGATCTGCATTTTCGTTCAGGGTTAGACTGGCTGAGGTATGTTGAATAAAAACATGGACTATACCGGTGATTTTTGGAACCTCTTGGAGAACGTATTCCGAAATCAGATGAAACCCACGAGCATAGGAGGGCAGTTGAATTGTTTTTTGAAAAACCATTGGATTTAGTTAGGAACCAGATTTACCAATTCGTTAAACTAATTTTTTGACCCGTGGATACGGCTTTAAAGATGGCGTCGATGATTTTCATGTCTTTTAAACCTTCGTATCCATCAACGGCTACAGGGGCTTTTTCATTATTTAAAAGAATTCCAGCCATGGCATCCATTTGAATCGTTTGATGTGTTACCACAGGAGCCTTTAATGGACCTAAATGGGAACGACCACTGATGGGACCGTATCCTGTTGAAGGTTGCATTTCTACCTGCCCTTTCGTACCGTTTAGATAAAACCGATCCAGATCATTCATACTGTAAGTAGAAAGACACGAGGCTATTGCACCACTTGGAAACCCAAGCTGAAATTGGATGGTTTCATCAATTCCTTCTTTGAATTTTATCGGGTCGGTTTTGGTTTCTTGAGCAGTCACCCAAGTCGGTTCTTCACCTATCATATAACGTGCACCGTTAATGGAATAAATTCCAATATCCATCATAGCCCCTCCTCCAGAGAGTTTTTTATTCAATCGCCATTGATTGGGATTTCCAATTCGAAATCCGGACAAGCCTTGAAAGAATAGAATCTTCCCTAATTCTCCTGAGGCTCTCAGTGCGATCGCCTCCAGAGTTTTTGGTTCGAAGTGCATTCGGTAACCAATCAATAATTGAACCCCAGCCGCTTCACATGCAGCGATCATCCGTGCACCTTCCACTGCATTTATCGCCATAGGTTTTTCGCAGATTACGTGTTTCCCTGCTTTTGCTACTTGAAGAGTTTGTTCACAGTGAAGCGCATTGGGTGTAATGATGTAAACCGCATCAATGTTTTTATTCGAAGCGATTTCACTAATTGTTTCGTAATTGTAACAATTTTCCTCTGGTATTGAATACCTCGCTTGCCATTCTTTGACTTTTGAGGGGGTTCCACTGATCACTCCAACGACTTTAGCTCGAGTACAGGATTCCATAGCTCTTGCTACTCGGTTGGCATAACTGCCCAGTCCCATAATGGCAACTCGAAGTACGGCTTGGTTTTGATTTTGGTTATTAAATAAGGTTTCAGCAGCAGGCATCAACGGAAGTGTACTTGCCGTGAGTCCAGCTTTTTGGATAAATTTTCTGCGAGAAATCATGAAGGTAGGTTTAATGTGAAACCTAATTTAGCTAAATTTTATAGGAAAGTCCAATTCCTAAATTTAAATTCATGGGGTCACATTAGTTGCACGTGTTTAGCAGATACCGTATTTTTATTTTTCAATCTAAACGAAGAGTTACTTTACTAAAACTATCCAATAGAATAACGAAATGAATCGAAAGAAGTTTTTAACCCATCTTGGAACAACAGTAGCCGCTGCTTCCCTAGTCCCCAATTTAATTTCTTGCACTCAAAATAAACCCAAAAAAATCAGGGGTTTAAAAAATTGGGCAGGAAATTACACCTATAAAGCGGAAGAAGTTCAATTTCCTAATTCTTTGGAGGAACTCACTCAAATACTGAAGGGAATTTCTAAAGGAAAAGCTTTAGGCACACAGCATTGTTTTAATGATATTGCCGACACGCAAGGCATGCAGTTAAGTACTAAAAATTTAAATACAATAATCGAACTCAATACAGCAGAAGGTTTTGTATTGGTAGAATCAGGAATCAAATATGGTGATTTAGGAAAACAGCTTCACGAAAAGGGTTGGGGACTTCACAACTTAGCTTCCTTACCGCATATTTCAGTAGGAGGATCCTGTGCAACGGCCACTCACGGTTCGGGTATTGGTAATGGAAATTTAGCTACTGCCATGCAAGGGTTTGAATTGCTTACCCCACAGGGTGATCTCCTTTGGGCGGATCCTCAAAGCAACTCCGATTTATTTTATGCAGCGGGAGTTAGCATGGGAGCCTTGGGAATTATGACCAAAATAAAATTAGCGATTCAACCCACGTATGAAGTCTCTCAAAGGGTTTATGAAAACTTACCTATGGAAACCTTAAAAGACAATTTTGATGCGATCATGTCTTCGGGCTACAGTGTTAGTTTTTTTACTCATTGGCTTGATAAAAACATCAATCAGGTTTGGGTAAAATCGCGTGTAGACGCTTTGGGTGAAATTCCCACTGATTTTTATGGAGCTACTCCTGCAACAGAGGACTTGCATCCGATCAAAGTGAATTCTCCAATAAATTGTACTCCCCAAATGGGAGTGGCAGGACCTTGGCATGAACGATTACCTCATTTTAAAATGGATTTTACTCCAAGCAATGGAGACGAGCTACAGTCGGAATTTTTTGTAGCTCGTGAAAATGCGTTTGAGGCGATTATGGCCATAGAGGCACTTCATGAAAAAGTATCTCCGCTTCTTTATGTCACTGAAATTCGTTGTATAGCAGCAGATGATTTTTGGATGAGTACCGCTTATCAGAGGGAGAGTGTAGCCATTCATTTTACATGGAAACCGGACACCCCTGGTGTTCTTGCAGTATTGCCAGAACTCCAAGCAGCATTACAACCCTTTGAAGGGCGTCCGCATTGGGGTAAAATTTATACCCTTCCGGCAAATGAACTGAAAGCCCGTTATCCGAAGTTCGACGACTTTTTAGCACTTAAAGAGCAATTAGATCCCAAGGGCGTATTGAACAATACCTATTTGAATAGGGCATTAGAAATCAGCTAGTGAAAGCTTGCTATAGTTGCCCCGAGAGGAATCGAACCTCTATCTAAAGTTTAGGAAACTCTTGTTCTATCCGTTGAACTACGAGGCAAAATAAAGGAGTAAATTTCGTGATTTGTAATTAGAAAAGCTAGAAGGGAGGGGACTTTATAACCGATTTATTCCACCCAATTTTCAAGTGTCCCGATGCCTTCTATGGTGATGCGAATTGCATCTTGCTTTTGGATTGAAAAGCTGTCTTCAGGGACGATTCCTGTTCCCGTCATTAGATAGCACCCTTGAGGAAAGTCCATTTCTAGAAATAAATAGTTGACGAGTTCATCAAAAGAGCGTTTAATTTCAGAAATTAAGGTTTGTCCCTCAAAAACGATCTGATTGTTTCGATGGACTTCAATTTCTATTTTGTTTTGCGGATTTATAGGATGGTCCAAAATCAAAACACAAGGACCCAGAGCTGCAGATCCAGTATAGGATTTCGCTTGTGGTAAATAGAGGGGGTTTTCCCCTTCAATATCTCGAGCACTCATATCGTTTCCTATCGTATACCCTATAATTTTTTTTGAGGAAGAAATTAAAAGGGTGAGTTCGGGTTCAGGCACTGACCAAGTACTGTCCTTTCTTATCCGAACGGATTGTTTTGTGCCTCGAACTCTGCTTGCAGCACTTTTAAAGAAAAGTTCGGGTCGGGCAGCATCGTATATTTTATCGTAAAACGTACTTCCTCCACTTTCTTTGGACTCTTCCATTCGCGCTTTTTTACTTCGGTAATAAGTGACTCCAGCAGCCCATACTTCTTGACTTTGGAGGGGAGCTAATGCAATTTTGCATAGGTCTTCTTCCTCAATTTCGGCTTCTGAATTCTTGGAACAATATTCTAAAAGATAGGCCATTAAATCCTCCCTGTTAAGTAGTGAATCAAAATCGGTATTTGCTAACAGGTAGCTTTTAGAATTGTTAAGGAGATAAATCCCTTGAGTCGTCAGAAATAGTTTCATCGATTGCTTTTACCTTAAAATTAGTGCTTGTGTTCTGTTGCTTATCCCTTTGATGAGGGTTAGTTTTTTTAACTTTCTCAAAGTTAGCATTATATTTTTATAGATTTTACTGTACGCTCAGTCACCTAAAATAACTTATTTTAGCCTCGATTGAATAGATTCAGTTCAAAGTTAAAACAGGATTAATTTAAAAAATCATTTACCATGTCCGATCAAATGAAATCCTGTCCAAAATGTGATTCCCCTTATGGTTATCCCTTAGATAACGATCACTATGCATGCCCAGAATGTGATCATTTATGGAATTCAAAGGAAGAAAAGGAAGTGCTTCAGCTGAACATCTTAGATGCAAATGGAAATGTATTAACCGATGGAGATACTGTAATAGTGGTCAAAGATCTTCCCGTTAAGGGCGCCCCGAAACCAATAAAAGCTGGGACCAAAGTAAAAAACATTCAACTCACTGAGGGGGATCACAACATCAATTGTAAAATTGATGGTTTCGGAGCCATGGCTTTAAAATCCATTTTTGTTAAAAAAGGAGGATAGTCGATTTGTGATTCTCCTTATTTACCTAAAAGTATCTTTAGGATTCGAATCCCTCAATTAACGGAAACTTTATTTGATTTCTTTTTGGACAATTGGGAGAACATTAATAAACCTACAAGGTTTCTAATATACAAGAGCATCCTTTATATCACCTCTTCGTTTAGGTGTCGATTTTTTAAATTAAACTAATTCGCATTTTAATTGTCTACTGAAAGATGGTCTTTTTTAAAACCATTAGACAAAAAATTTTAAGAAATGAAAAAAATTATTCTAGGACTAGTCCTTCTTTTTACAGGGATTCAAACTGCTTTTTCGCAAGATGAGAAACAAGAAATTGTGGACTTATCAAAAACTAAATGGGAATGGATGGCAAATAAAGAGGTAGCCAAACTTGCAGAACTCTTCGATGAGGAATCAAAATTTGTACACATGAGTGGATCCTGGGAAAAAGCACGTGAATTAGAAATTATAGAGTCAGGAAGTATTTGGTATAAAGAAGCTAAAATTCATGATACTGATGTTGAAGTTCATGGCGATACAGCAATTATATGGAGTCGAATTACTTTAGTTGCTCATGTTCGAGGGAACGATGTTTCTAATGAATTTACTGTTACTGAAATCTTTCAAAAGAAATTGAATCAATGGAAATTGTTGGATTTAACATTTAGTAGTGTTAGAGATACTCACGTTTTAGAACATTAAAAAAGAATAAGTAAAAACGTTTTTTAAAGCCATCTGTATTAGGTGGCTTTTTCATTAGGGTATTTGGTGCTTTTAATGGTGTTAGATCTATTATCGAATTCCTTT
The DNA here is from genome assembly GCA_017858055.1 of Flavobacteriaceae bacterium. Classification (GTDB taxonomy): domain Bacteria; phylum Bacteroidota; class Bacteroidia; order Flavobacteriales; family Flavobacteriaceae; genus MS024-2A. The sequence goes on along the minus strand of JAFMCA010000014.1, from coordinate 2,714 downwards.
TAAGACAAAAACCGCTATACTAAAACAGTTTCAGTGCGGGTGGAGTAATCCTTACTAATCATAAATAAACTGAGTTTAAGCTCTAAGGTAAATTTGGTACTTAAAACTCTTTCTAATTGCTACTACTCTCGTTAACTCAAAGGGGCCTGTTTTTAAAAAAGCACAAGTTCTTCTGGTGAGGTTTTCTGGTTCAGCACTGCCCAATGTAAACTATCCATGAGGGGCTTCTGGGGAAAGTAAAGAGTAACAAATCTTGATCCCTTACTGCGGGAATGATATGCTTCATTGCTAAAGGGAAGAACAAATATTTTATTAGTAGCTCAAGGTAAACGATAAAGCATCGCTTGATTTAATCTATTTGTTGTACTTTAAAATGGTGAATTGAAAAAATAAATTAGGGTTTTGTGATTAAATATTCTTTTCAAACTAAAGTAGCAGTGATTACAGGAGCGGGGAAGGGGATTGGCTATGAAATAGCCAAACAACTTTCAAGTGCAGGAGCATCCATTATTTTAAATGATATTGATTGGGCACTTGCTGACCAAGCAGCAGAAGCGATTAATGTTTCTGGTGGGGTCTGTGTTCCTGTTGGTGGGGATGCAGGGAAACTGGATACCATAGAACACTTGATTTCGATTGCCTATGAGCGTTTTGGGAGGCTTGATTTTGCTATCGCCAATGCAGGCATAACAACTTTTGGCTCATTTTTAGAGTATCAAGAAGCAGCCTTTCAAGAGCTATTAACCGTCAATTTAAAAGGCTCTTTTTTTCTAGCGCAAAGAGCGGCAAATAAGATGATTGCACACCAACAAAAAGGGCGGATTCTTTTGATGTCATCCGTTACAGGAATTACTTTTCATCCAGATTTAACTGCCTACGGAATGTCAAAAGCGGCTTTGGCTTTTTTGGCAAAAACCTTAGGGGTAGAATTAGGCAAACATCAAATTACTGTAAATGCGATTGCTCCTGGGGCTACGGTAACACAAAGAACAGCGGATTTAGAACAAGGAAATTATACTGAAAATTGGAAAAAAATTACACCTAATGGTCGCTGTGCGACTACAGAAGACATCGCCAATACGGCTTTGTTTCTTCTCAGTGATGAAGCCCAACACATTACTGGACAGACCCTAGTGGTCGATGGAGGTTGGACCTCAACGAGTCCTCCTCCAGGTACCTAAGGACAGGTTCCCCAAAGGGGTTTGTTGGCATCAGTTAAGGGGGAATTAATCGAAAATTCTGAAGGTTCGGCAGAAATATTGCGAACACACCAGCCCGAAAGATTTTGATTGAAGGCTACGGCTTCTTGAAACATTGAATACATATTTATCACACTGGAGGTATTCCAAGCTCCAATATTTTGATTAAAGGACGTAGCATTTTTGAACATGGCTCCCATGTTGGTCACACTAGAGGTATCCCAGCTACTGATATCTTGATTAAAGGAGCTTACAGAATTGAACATCGATACCATACTCACCACTTTAGAAGTGTCCCAACTTCCAATATTTTGATTGAATGCTGTGGCTTCTTGAAACATGGCCCCCATATTGACCACATTGGAGGTATTCCAACCTCCTAGGTTTTGGTTAAAAGACCTTGCTTGTTCAAACATAGAATACATATAAGTCACCTGTGAGGTATCCCAACGCCCGATATCTTGATTGAATAAAGTTGCATATTTAAACATGGCCTCCGTATCGGTCAATCTGGAGGTATTCCAGTTGCCGATATCTTGATTAAATGCTGTGGCATAATTAAACATTGAAGCCATAGTAGTAACCTTAGAAGTATTCCAATTTCCAATATCTTGATTATTTTCAGCCATTTTTAATCAATTTTGGCTCATTTTTGATCAATTTTGGACGTTTTTGGATAGAAAACTATAATTCCCAATGTTCTAAATTTATCTTAGATTCTAACTCATTTTCAATCTCATCTGGGAGCTCATGAAAAAAGTCAATTTCAGTTATAGATTCAATTGAGTCTACACTAACCACAAAGGACTTTAATTCAGACGATGATCCTCTGTTTGATAATAGAAAACCTATCATACTTTTTTTCTCAGGTGAGTAAATTACTTTGTAATACATATACGGAATAGTTACTTTATTTTTCCCTATTGAGCCTAAGCTTTCACCACTCAAGACACCTGCTGTTGTAATAAAAATTTGAAAACTTTTCCCCCATTCTCTTATCGTTTCTTCAAGTCTTCTCCATACTCCTCTATTAAAACTTGGATCTTGAGGTGACATGTTAGACATGTAAAATGATTCTATCATGGACTCTCTGCTATACTTCATATCACCAGCTGGAGCAAGATGTCCTCTATCATATCCTGAACCTTTATAATCACTCAACTCGGCTGATTTGGTTGACACATATGGGTCTGGTCTAAATGAATTAATACGTGGAGTAGTGCCTTTAAGAAAGTGTGGGTCTAATTTGTAATGGACCCAGTTAGCTTGTTCATGATCTTCATTATAGGAAAGAGTGTAGTATTTATGCTTTATAATTTCACCTTCAGATTTAGGTAAGTACTCTTGTCCTAAGAGCTTGAAACTAAATAATAAAAACAGTAAGAAAAATTTATCCTTAACCATACCTCTAAATTAATAAAAGAAGAGGTGCTGATTTATTCCCATCACATATCCCCACATCCCCCAAACAACTCCCCCCTAAAACCACTACAAGGAATCTTAGGGTTAAGGCAA
>JAFMCA010000013.1 GCA_017858055.1 Flavobacteriaceae bacterium | reverse complement strand
CGGGAACAAGCAAAGATTGGTCGAAATGAAAAGATTACCATCAAAAATGTGAGTACAGGTGAGACGAAAACCGTGAAGTACAAACAGGCTGAATTGCTAATCAAACAAGGAAGTTGGGTCATTAGTTCCTAATTCCTTAACTTTAGTTCAAAGATTGAGCTATGGAGGCATATGCAGCAGTATTATTGTGGGCAATTCCAGGTTTTTTTGTGTTGGTTGTCTTTGAAATTGCATACGGTCATTTCACCAAAAAACAAACCTACACCTTAATGGATACCCTTGCGAGCTTGAGCTCTGGAATGACGAATGTCATAAAAGATGTCCTGGGTCTTGCACTGGTTTTGATTTCTTATCCTTTTGTTCTCAAACACCTTCACTTACTTGAATTGGAGGCTTCTGTTGTCACTTACACAGTAGCTTTTATTTGTATCGATTTTGCTTCTTACTGGATTCATCGCCTCAATCATAAAGTGAACATTTTTTGGAATCAACATATCATTCATCACAGTAGTGAGGAATTTAACCTCGCCTGCGCCTTACGTCAAAGTATTTCAAATCTAGTAGGCTTTGGAGCACTTTTTCTTATTCCAGCAGCACTTTTAGGCGTTCCTACTGAAGTGATTATGATTCTAAGTCCTTTGCATTTATTTGCTCAGTTTTGGTATCACACCCGTCATATTGGCAAACTAGGTATATTAGAATACATCTTGGTAACTCCATCACAACATCGGGTTCATCATGCCATCAACCCCATCTATATCGATAAAAATTTAGCCGCAATTTTTTGTGTTTGGGACCGTCTTTTTGGCACTTTTCAAGAGGAGCTTGATTCTGAACCTCCAGTTTATGGAACCCTTAAACCTGTCCAAAGTTGGAATCCTGTTTGGATTAATTTTCAACACTTTTGGATCCTTTTACGCGATGCTTGGTATACCAAAAAAGCGTTAGATAAAGTAAGAATATGGCTGATGCCCACAGGATGGAGACCGAAGGATGTCGCAGAACGTTTCCCCCTAAAACTTAGAACTGCAGCTACAATACAAAAATACAATCCAGAATACTCTTCAAATTGGAAAAAAATTGCACTTTTCCATTTTATCAGTTTAGTGTATTTATTGCTTTTTTTATTAGCTGAATTTGAAAACCTCAGCACAGGGTTTCAAATTAGTTATGGCTTACTTCTAATGCTGTCTATTTTTGGATTTACCGCCCTAATGGATTTTCATAGTTGGGCCCCCCTTTTTGAAATTTCACGAGGACTCGTGGGACTGATGTTTTTAGCTTATCCACAAAATCAGTTTGTTGCCGAATCCAACCCCATCGCATTTGGGCTTATGGGTGTATATGGTATCGTAACCGTAGGAATCGGCTTTTGGGCAAAAAATCAGTCGCCTAAACGAAGTTTAGTTTTAAATTAAAATGTCCAACACGAATATTGATTATCTCATCCTTGGACCCGCAGCACCTTTTAGAGGAGGAATTTCTGACACTCAACATGAACTGGCTTCCCACCTGGTACAATTAGGGAAACGGGTAGAACTCCTAACCTTTTCTAAACTCTATCCGAATCTTCTCTTTCCCGGGAAAACCCAAAAAAGAGCAACTCACTTGTCTGACGCTCTAGAAGCCCGTCCTTTAATCCATGCATATAATCCGTTGCAATGGAAAAAGGTCAGCCGATTGATCAACAAACAAAAACCTCGATGCGTGATTTTTCGATATTATACCCCTTTTTTAGCACCAGTGTACAGTAGAATTGCCAAAAGTCTGGATCCTGAAATTAAAAGAATTGCGCTTGTGGACAATTGGATACCTCATGAGAAAAGGTTTTGGGATCATGGGCTTAACCTACTTTTCGGAAAGCAGATGCACGCATTCACTACCCTATCCAGTGGGGTAGCTAGTCAAATCAAATCAACTCTGGAAGCCCCGGTTTGGGAAGGATTTCATCCTATCAACACCCATTTACTCCCTCCAATTTCTAAAGTAAAAGCTCGCGAACAATTAGGCTGGGATCCTTCCCAAAACATTGTTTTGTTTTTTGGATTGATTCGTGAATACAAAGGGGTGGAATTACTGATTCAAGCATTTCATCAGCCTGAACTTAAAGATCGTAATTTCGTTTTAAAAATAGTGGGGGAATGTTATGAAAATCCTTCAAAATACACTGATTTAGTTGAACGTTTAGAACTTCAAAATAGTGTTCACTTTGATTTTGAATTCAAATCTGAAAAAGAAATTCAACATCTTTTTTCCGCATGTGATCTCGTGGCTCAAACCTATCATACCGCTACACAAAGTGGAGTCACGCCGATGGCCTATTTTTACAAAAAACCACTTCTTGTATCCGACATCGAAGGCTTAAATTCACCTATCAAAAAAGATCAAACAGGACTTTGCGTTCAAAAAAATCCACAAGCTATAGCCGAGGGTATTATCCAATTGTTTGACTCTAAAACCATGACAAAAACTATAGAAAACTTAGCTAAGGCTAAAGAAAACTATGGGTGGTCGAAATGGGTAAAAGAATGGGATCACTTTATTCAAAAAATATAAAGTAGCGGGTTCGAGGAAATACTGTATTTTTAAAGTGAAACTTTTAGCTACATCATTTTGAATTACAAACTTTACTTCGCCTTACTGTTTCTATTGATATTCAGTACTTTTCAAAAAGCGTATTCCCAAATTAACTTTGAAAATTTTCAACTTCCCATTAAAAAAACAACAGAGAAGATCCTCATCGATGGTGTCCTAAACGAGACTACATGGGAAGAAGCTAACGTGGGTGATGATTTTTTTATGATCACCCCTGTAGATACAGGAAAGGCTACTCAATTTTCAGAGGCACGCGTTGCCTTTGACGAAGAATACCTTTATATCGCCATGATTTTTTATAATAATGCCGTAAAAGGAGACTATGTTGTAGAGTCCTTGAAAAGGGATTTTTCATTTGGAAAAAACGATAACTTTCTCGTAGCATTAGATCCTTTTGACAACCAAAGTACTGGTTTTGCTTTTGGACTAAATGCTTACGGTGCACAGTGGGACGGGACCATGTACGACGGTAGAAGTGTTGATTTAAATTGGGATACAAAATGGTATTCTGAAGTTAAATTTGACGAAGAAAAATGGGTATGTGAAATTGCGATCCCTTTTAAATCCATTCGATACGACGAAAGCAGCAGTCGTTGGGGAATTAATTTTAGTAGATTAGACCTTAAAGCCAGCGAAAAATCAAGTTGGGCTCCTGTTCCACGTCAGTTTCCCTCGGTTTCTTTAGCCTATGCTGGGGCTTTAATTTGGAACACTCCCCCACCTCCACAAGGAAGTAATATTTCTTTAATTCCTTACCTCTCTAACAACCTCGTAAAAGAGCAAACTAACGACCCAAACAATACCCTAAAAGTTGGGGGAGATTTAAAATACAACCTCACTTCAGCTTTAAATTTAGACGTTACTATTAATCCCGATTTTTCCCAAGCTGAAGTGGACCAACAAGTCACCAACCTGGATCGATTTGAATTATTCTTCCCTGAGAGAAGACAGTTTTTCTTAGAAAATGCAGATTTATTTTCCAATTTTGGCTACACTACCATTCGCCCCTTTTTCTCCAGACGAATTGGACTTGGAGTGCCTATCATTGGAGGAATCCGCCTCAGCGGAAATGTGGATGAAAACTGGAGAGTTGGGATCATGGATGTTCAGACCCAAAAAGACGAAGAACAAGGACTCGCTGCCGAAAATTTTGGTGTCGTTACTCTCCAACGTAAAGTTTTTGATCGATCCAATGTCAGTATGATTTTCGTAAACAAACAAGCCATAGGGAAAGTTGAAAATGCCACTTCCGAATTCAATAGAAATCTAGGTCTGGAATACAATTATTTTTCTACCGATAATCTTTGGAATAGCAAACTCCTTTTTTTACAATCCTTTGGTGACCAAGCCAACAGTCAGGGTAGTGTTTTTGCATCGCATATCGGATATCAATCGACACGGTGGAATTGGCGAATTCAACAAGAATATGTTGCTGGAAATTACGATGCTGAAGTAGGCTTTGTCCCCCGTAAAAACTACAACAAACTTCAGGCTACTGCAGGGCATCTTTTTTATACAACCAAAGAAACCGAACTGTTGAGTCATGGACCACAACTGGGTAGAACCTATTTTTTTGATACCGATTTTGGGAAAAAAGATCAAACCGACCAATTCAAGTACCTGTTTAACTTTAAAAACCGTAGCCAATTTAGTATCGGACTCACAGAGAATTTTGTTGAATTACTCTCCGATTTTGACCCCATTAGAACTCGAATTGCAACCTTAAAATCAGGGACGCAACACCAATGGACAAGTTTTAGTGCAGAATACGATTCTAAACCTCAAAACCGCTTTACGTATTCTTTGGGAGTGCTCAGTGGTGGGTATTATGGAGACGGAAAAAGAACCGCATTTACAAGTGAAATGGGCTATCGTTTTCAACCCATATTGGAGTTGAATACCGTAGCTAACTACAATCGTATTGAACTCCCTGCCCCATGGAATACCAATTCTTTTTGGCTGCTGGGAATCAAGGCAAACTTAACTTTAACTAATAAAATATTCTTCTCTAATCTGTTTCAATACAACGAACAACTCGACCTTTGGAACTTCAATTCAAGGTTTCAATGGCGCTACAAGCCAGCTTCCGATATTTTTCTTGTATTCAACAGTAATGAAATGACAATCCCTGAAATTTCTTCAGGGTGGAACCTAACTTTAAAAGTCAATTACTGGCTAAACTTATAAGATGAATAACAAAAAAAAAGACCATTGGGAAAACGTATTTCAAACCAAATCCCCCGATCAAGTCAGTTGGACTGAAACCTATCCACAAACATCCGTCGATTTTATTCAAGCATTTCAATTGGATAAAAATGCCCCAATAGTGGATATTGGCGGAGGGGATAGCCTATTGGTCGATGCGCTCCTTGACTTGGGATATACCAATCTCAGTGTTTTGGATATTTCGGCTAAAGCACTAGATCGCGCTCGTCAGCGTTTGGGTGAACGCGCCGAAGCTATCCATTGGATAGAAAATGATATTTTAGATTTTATACCAACTAAGAAGTACCTTCTTTGGCATGATCGTGCGTCTTTTCACTTTCTTACGGCTTCAGAAGAGATCGAAACCTACAAAGAAATTGTCGAAAAGGCAGGAGTTGAATCGTTAGTTTTAGGAACTTTTTCAACCCAGGGTCCAGAAAAATGCAGTGGGCTTCCAGTTAAACAATACGATTGTAAGTCACTTGCAAACTGCTTTTCTGAAAAATTCGAACCTATGTTTTGTGAGGAAATTCAACACAGAACTCCATTTGAAACCAACCAAGAGTTTATTTTTACTCGATTCAAAAAAAGAATTAATTGAGCTTTTTTACTTCCTCGATGGCAGCTTTAATAATACGATTCCAGACCGTATATCCTTCTGTATTTAAGTGCAATTGATCTTGAACAAACCACTGGGGTTTGGGTTGACCCGCTGCATCTAAATACTCAGGTACCGTATCAATAAAATAAAGGTTCTCTGTTTTTGCACAATACCCTTTGATCAACTCATTCACCCGATTGATTTTATCCCAATGCTTCCATCGACTCGGTGTAGGCGTAACGGCGATTTGCAAGATTGGAATCGTGGGATGTTTTGCACGTACCTGTTTCACGAAAAGTTTAAATAATCCCAATACCTCTTCTGGTGTTCCATCCTTGGGAGAACCACTAATGTCGTTAGCAACAAAACAAACCACCATACTCAAGGGATGAGTTGCCAGTATTCGATCTGTAAAAAAAACCATGTCTCTAAAGTGTGCCCCTCCGTATCCGCGTTGGATCACGGGATAGGGCGCCATATCCTCTTCAAGGGTTTTCCATAACCGAATGCTGGAACTGCCTATAAAGAGAATTGCCTCATCCGGATATTGAATAGTTGCATCTAATTTTTCGAAAGCCTCAATTTCAGGTATAGCCCAAGCTCGATCCTGAGGATCGTATTTCTTTAAAGGGGAACAAGATGCAAGTATAAGTAGAAATATAAATGCCAGTAAAAAGGAAAATGAATGTTGTGATTTCGACATCAAGACTAAAATAATTTATATGTTTACTTACCCAATTTAACCATTTCAACACAAGACCTGCTTATGAAATCCCATTTTTATTTTTATTTACTCGTGTTTTTTGTAATGTATGTTGTTCAATCTCAAGATACCAACATTCAAATTTACACCCCCTCAAAACTGATGGGTATCGGTCAATGGGACGTCAAATGGTTTAATAACCTCTATACAGAGTTAAAAAAAATAGATGAAAAAAAAGAAATTTTGAAGTATCCTAGAAGCAACTTTTTTACTTCTTCAATAGATGTTTTCACTGGAATTGGAACTGCTTCTCGTTGGAATATTGGAGTACATCTAGAATACCGATCAAACACTACAGGGGGACTCGATCTATTGGAACCCTTTACGTTTACAAATCGACCTGAACAACGATTTGGACTCACTCGTTTCGCACCTTCATTAAAGCTCGCTCCTCTCCAAAGGATTTCCAATTTTTCTATTCAAACTGGACTTAGTATTCCTCTATTTAATGAAGAAACACTTGATGATGTTTATCTTGACCAAAAGGGCTATATTATTCAAAATAAGCTTTATTATGACTATTCCAGTTCCAATGGAATCTTTCAAATTTTTTCTGAATTAGGACTTGATTTTAATTTCGGAAAAAATACGGCGAGTTATGCCAATGATTCGCTAAGGATAAGTCCTGGGGTATTCTTCAGTTATTTCCCTAATCAAAACCTCACCCTACTAGCTTTAGTTCAACATGCCGCACTTATTCCAATTACAAATGATTTTTCTCAAAATTATACAGCACTAGGGGGAGGAACAAAATATCAAATAAGTCGTTTACTCAACCTAGAATTACTCTACACTAATTTTATTAGAGGAAACAGCACCGGTTTGGGTCAAACTTTTAATCTTGGGCTTCGAGCTGTAATAAATTGAATATGAGAAAGCTATTCTTCCTATCTCTACTTTTTTTGGAGTTGGTAAATGCCCAAGGCTATCAAATAGATACCCTTGTTATCAATGGGCTAAAAAAATCGAAACCATCCTATATCCAAAAGTTAATTTTTAACAAAAAGGATGTGGTTTTCGATAGTATTTCAGTTCAAAACGACATCATCCGTTTAATACGAGAACCCGCAGTTAGTCATGCCTTTTATACTTTAGATACCCTTAAAAACAACCATCTCAAGGTGACCTATCACATTTTAGAAAACAAAACCTTAATTCCTGCACTGGACCTTTGGTCAACAATTGATGGTGAACTTGCCTATCATTTGGGTGTTACTGATCATAATTTTTTAGGGAGAGGATATAAGCTAGGACTCTTTTACAGGAAAAATAATTTCGATGGATTGGGTTTGGTCTTTGGGAATCCCAATTTCATAAATTATTCTTTTGGTTGGCAAGGGATAATCCAAAAAAGAAATACCTCCGAACCCGTAGTTGAAGGAACGGAGAAGGTGTTTTATAACTACAAGTATTACAATGGAGAATTGGGCTTTTCCTACAGACCCAGCCTCATCAAAACCTTCCGTTTTGATGTAGGCTATCTCAAAGAAAACTACGAGCTTGAAAATGGATATTTTTCGGAAAAGCTTCCCAATTTCTTTGCTACAGAGAAATTCCTTTCTAAAATTTCTTATGATCATAATCAACTCGAACAGTATTATTACTTCCAAAGTGGAATTCGAAATCAATTGACCACGAGCTGGGTTATGGGTGAAAACTTTAGTGGAGAGCAGTTTTTCTTTTCCATAAGTAATGAAACCCACTTTTTTGTAAAAACTAAATCCAATGGAAATTGGGCAAGTCGTTTACATTTTGGATTATCGAGAAATATCCAGACCCCTTTTCCCGCATTTGTTTTAGATAACAACATGAATTTACGAGGTGTAGGCAACAAAACCTACCGTGGAAGTATGCTTGCTAGTTTCAATACAGAATACAGACAGACGCTGATTGAAGGGAAATGGCTTGCAATCCAACTCAATGGATTTCTAGATACCGCTGCAATTCGCAAAGTAGGGGATCCTTTCAGGAGTATATTACATTCCGAAAATCTGCATCTCTACAGCGGTATCGGTGTTCGTTTGATACACAAATACATTCATACAGCCATATTGAGAATCGATTATGGATATTCTCTTTTAAACGACACTTCCAAAGGACTCGTTTTTGGAATAGGACAGTTTTTTTAAAGGCTACAATAAATATTCCGTCGAGATAAAGTTCGAAGACTCTGAGTTTAAAAGATTTTCAAGAATCTCTTTGTTGTACGAATTGTCTTTACATGCAACAAATGTCCGAATGGAAAAAGACCGCATAGCATCATATACACTAAGCGTACTTACTGCAGAGTTCTTTCTCCCTGTAAAAGGATATACGTCTGGTCCTCTTTGGCAGGCCGAATTCAAGTTTACTCTACATACTAAATTGGCTAAAGTGTCGATGAGTGGTCCTATTTTTCGAACATCACGACCAAACAAACTCACTTGCTGTCCGTATTGAGAAGCGGCCATGTCGTCTAAGGGCTCCTCGATTTCTTTATAGGAAATAACTGGGATTACAGGTCCAAATTGTTCTTCTTCATAAACCTTCATTTCTGAAGTAACCGGATACAAGACCGCTGGAAAAGTATAGTTTACAGACTTTTCTCCACCTCTTTTATTTAATATTTTTGCGCCTTTGGACTTTGCATCTTCGATAAGCTCGGTGATGTATTCTGGTTTGCTCGGTTCTGGAAGTGGAGTCAAAAACGTATCCTCCCAAGGCATCCCAAACTGGAGTTCATCTACCGCTTTTGAAAAACGACGGTTAAATTCATCAACAATGGATTCATGCACATACAGCACTTTTAAAGCAGTACACCGTTGACCGTTAAAGGAAAGTGTCCCAGAAATACATTCTTTGATCGTCAAATCCAGATCTGCGTCAGGAAGGATGATTCCAGGGTTTTTAGCTTCTAATCCCAAGACCAACCGAAGTCTGTTTTTGTTGGGGTGTAAGTCTTGAAGTGAAACCGCAGAAGAACTGTGTCCTATCAACGCGAGTACATCTACAACCCCTGTAGCCATAATCGGGGAAGCAATTTTTCGACCACGTCCAAATAAGATATTTACAACTCCTGGAGGAAAACTCTCTTGAAAAGCTTTTAATAAAGGGGCAATCAGCAACACTCCGTGTTTGGCAGGTTTAAAAATAGCTGTATTCCCCATGATAATTGCAGGGATTAACAAACAAAAAGTTTCGTTTAAAGGGTAGTTATAAGGCCCCAAACAAAGGACGACCCCTAATGGACCTCGACGAATGTGAGCATACACTCCTCCTTGTTTGTCAAATTTAGCCCCTTTGCGATCTAAATTTTTATACCCTTCTATCGTATCTACGATATAGTCAATGGTCCGATCGAATTCTTTATAGGAATCCGATTTGTTTTTACAGATTTCCCACATCAACAGTTTGACAATTTCCTCTCTATGGGCTTTCATTTTTTCCACAAAAGTCTCCATGCATTTTAAGCGCTCCCCAACGCGCATCGTTGGCCATATTCCTTGACCTCTTTGATAGGCTTTTTCTGCAGCTTTGAGTGCCTCTAGGGCTGCTGGTGTTTCCATATCGGGAATAGTTCCCAATAAAGTAGGTGCAAGTTTGCCTTCTTGGTTTGGTGTTTGTATTGTGGAATATACTTCAGTAGTGTTCCCCTTCCATGTTTTTAATTCCCCATCTACAAGATAGCGATCGCATACAATAGGACTGACTTGAAATTCCTTAGGGATTTCGGTTACTTTATTGGTCATAATATTTTTCTTATCTAGCTTTTTATATTAAATATTGGAACAAACTTTCTTTTTCATTCAAATATTCGAATTTGAAGTTATGGATTTTCATGCGTTCTACCAAAACGGAAAAGTCCGCGGCCTGGACTAATTGAATCCCTACCACTGCTGGCGCATTATTACGGTAACTTTTTTTTGAAAATTCAAAATGCGTGATGTCGTCACTAGGTCCTAACACTTGAGTGACAAATTCTTTTAGAGCACCTGCACGTTGAGGAAAATCAATTAAAAAGTAATGTTTGAGTTTAGCATAGAGCAATGCCCTTTCACTTATCTCTGGCATACGAAGGATATCGTTATTTCCTCCACAAAGCAACAAAGCGATTTGTTTGTCTTGAAGGTCTATGGAGAGCGCTTCCAGACCCGCAATGGCGAGGGCACCTGCTGGCTCGGCTACGATTCCTTCTTTATTGTACAGATCCAAAATGGTCTGACATATTTTGCCCTCGGCTACAGTAATCATTTCATCTAAGCTGTCCTTGCAAATTTCAAACGGTATTGCACCTACTTGACGTAAGGCAGCACCATCCACAAACCGATCTATGGACTTCAAGGATATCCGTTCACCCAAATTAAGAGCTTCTCGCATGGAGGGTGCTCCTTCAGGTTCTACCCCTATAATTTTTGTGTGAGGTGAAAGCAACTTGAAGACGGTCAATATCCCTGATACTAATCCTCCACCGCCCACTGGAACCAAAACATAATCCAATTTTTTGGAAGTTTGTTCTAGGATTTCTAATGCGATAGTAGCTTGCCCTTCAATTACTTTAATGTCATCAAAAGGGTGAATAAATATTTTACCGCTCTCCTTCGCGGCTTGTAAGGCGATAGCTTGGCATTCGTCGTAGGTATCCCCGATTAATATCACCTCGATAAAATCGCCCCCAAACATACGAACCTGAGTCACTTTTTGCTGGGGAGTTGTGGCTGGCATATAAACACTCCCCCGAATTTGCAGCTCTTTACAAGAAAAAGCGAATCCTTGGGCATGATTTCCTGCACTAGCACAAACAATGCCTTCAGAACGCTCATGGAGATTTAAGGAGCTAATTTTATTGTATGCTCCACGAATTTTAAAGGATCGAATTTGTTGTAAATCTTCCCTTTTTAAAAAAACAGAAGCGTTTGTCATTTCAGACAAACGCTTGTTCAATTCTAAAGGAGTCCTTTTGGATACTTGAGCCAGACATAAGGCGGCTTTTTGAACTCCTTCTAAGGAAGGAAATAACTTCATCAATTACACGATTTTGATCATGGCAGTCATCGATGCACGAAGCTCATAACCGATCATTTCAACAGGATGGTATCGTATAATTTCGTTAATGTCAATCAATTGCTTATTGTCCACACCGTTATTTTTTACGTTTAAACCCGATCCGATGACATTGGTTTTAATTGTTTTCATAAAATCAACGAGCATAGGTTTCGCAGCGTGATCAAACAAATAACAACCATATTCTGCAGTATCAGAAATGATACGGTTCATTTCAAATAATTTTTTACGTGCAATGGTATTGGCGATTAAAGGAGTTTCATGAAGTGACTCGTAATATGCAGATTCTTCTTTAATTCCTGCAGCTACCATCGTGTCAAAAGCCAACTCCACCCCTGCTCTTACAAAGGCAACCATCAAAATTCCGTGATCAAAATATTCTTGTTCTGTAATTTCCTTATCGGTGATGGCTGTTTTTTCAAAAGCTGTTTCTCCTGTAGCTGCTCTCCAAGTATGAAGATTTTTATCATCGTTGGCCCAATCTTCCATCATGGTTTTGGAAAAATGTCCTGACATGATATCATCCATATGTTTCTCGAAAAGAGGCTCTAAAATCTCCTTTAATTGTTCTGAAAGTTCAAAGGCCTTGATTTTCGCAGGATTTGAAAGACGATCCATCATGTTTGTAATCCCCCCATGCTTTAATGCTTCCGTGATAGTTTCCCATCCGTATTGAATCAATTTAGCCGCATATCCAGGATCAATTCCTTCCTCCACCATTTTGTCAAAACTCAAAATTGAACCCGTTTGTAGCATCCCGCACAAGATGGTTTGTTCCCCCATTAGATCGGATTTTACTTCCGCAACAAAAGAGGATTCTAAAACTCCAGCACGATGACCCCCTGTGGCAAATGCGTAAGCTTTTGCTTGTGCCAATCCATGACCTTGTGGATCATTTTCAGGATGCACTGCGATTAGGGTAGGTACTCCGAATCCACGTTTGTATTCTTCACGAACCTCAGAACCAGGACATTTTGGCGCTACCATGATTACCGTTAAATCTTCACGTATTCTCATGCCTTCCTCTACAATGTTAAAACCATGTGAATAGGAAAGTGTAGCCCCTTTTTTCATCAAGGGCATTATCGCCGTTACCACAGGGGTGTGGTTTTTATCCGGTGTCAAGTTAATCACCACATCCGCAGAGGGAATCAATTCTTCATAGGTCCCTACCTTAAAGTTGTTGCTCGTTGCGTTTTGATAAGAGGCCCTCTTTTGATCGATGGCTTCTTTTCGCAAGGTATAGGAAATGTCCAAACCTGAATCGCGCATATTGAGTCCTTGGTTAAGACCTTGAGCTCCACATCCGACAATTACAATTTTCTTTCCTTCAAGTGCACGAATTCCATCTTCAAATTCAGAGGCATCCATAAAGCGGCATTGACCTAACTGAGCGAGTTGTTGACGTAATGATAATTGATTAAAATAATTTGACATGATTTTATGTATTGGTGTTTTTAAAAGTATTTAATATTTCTGAAATTCCCATTTTAGCTTTAGTTACAGAAATTCGTCCCGATCGGACAAACTGAAGTAAACCAAAAGGAGCCAGTTCTTTTCTCAATTGCTCAGTTTCATTTCTAAAACCTGTTTTCTCAATAACAAAAAACTCTGGCGATACGGTCACGATATTGGCGTGGCTTTGTTTAATAATGTTTTGTATTTGACGTTCTTCAAACAACGCGCTCGATTTTACTTTATACAAGGCGTTTTCTTGAAAAATTGTTTCTTCATCGGTATGATAAAACGCTTTGATTACATCGATTTGCTTTTCAATTTGTTTTACAATTTTGATCACTTTCTCTGTGGTCATGTTGACAACAATCACAAACCGAAAAACATTTGGAATTTCTGATTCTGAAGTTGAAAAACTCTCAATATTGATATGTCGTTTTAAGAAAATTGCAGAGATCCTGTTGAGGAGTCCCACATTGTTTTCTGTATAAACGGAAATGGTATAGGTTTTATTTTCCATTTTATTCTAGTCTTATATCGGAAACACTCGCTCCTGTTGGAATCATAGGAAAAACATTCCCTTCCTTTTCAACACAAATTTCCAAAAAATAGGGTTTGTCTGAAGCCATCATTTCTTGTACTGCTTGATCTAAATCTTTTCGTTCACTCACCCGTTTGGCTTGGATTTGATACCCTTGAGCAATCATAACAAAATCAGGGTTGACCATTTCTGTAGAAGCATAACGTTTGTCAAAAAATAACTGTTGCCATTGGCGAACCATACCGAGAAAATCATTGTTTAATACAACGATTTTAACTGCAATTTGTTGTTGGAAAATAGTCCCTAATTCCTGTATCGTCATTTGATAGCCTCCGTCACCAATAATAGCCACGACCTCACGATCTAAGGCTCCCATTTTAGCCCCAATGGCTGCGGGAAGTGCAAATCCCATGGTGCCCAAACCTCCTGAGGTAACGTTACTTTTGGATTGATTAAACTTGGCGTAACGACAGGCCACCATTTGGTGCTGACCTACATCGGTGACTATAACCGCATCACCTTTGGAATATTTATTAATCATTCCTACAGCTTCACCCATAGTCAGACCGGGTTTGGTAGGATTTAAATCGGAATGAATGACTTTTTTTCTTTCAATGGCATCCAATTCATCAAAACGTTGAATCCATTTAGGATAGGTTTTGGACTGGATACGATCTGTCAATGCTTGTAAACTCACTTTACAGTCGGAAAGCAACACCACATCTGCCATGACATTTTTGTTTACCTCAGCAGGATCGAGTTCCAAATGGATGACTTTTGCCTGTTTGGCATAAGTGCTTAAATCCCCTGTTACACGATCGTCAAATCGCATTCCAACGGCAATCAATAAATCGCATTCGTTGGTTAGTAAATTCGGTGCGTAATTTCCATGCATTCCTACCATTCCTCGGTTTGAAGGATGCTCTGTGGGCAAGGCAGAAAGTCCAAGAATCGTCCAAACGGCTGGTATTCCTGATTTTTCCACAAAAGCTTTGAATTCCTCTTCAGCTCTACCTAGGATAACACCTTGTCCCCAAACAACTAATGGCTTTTTAGCTTGACCGATCAGGACCAAGGCTTCTTCGAGCGACTCGGGAGAAAGTGTAGGATACGGCTGGTAACTTCGGATACCTGTACATTTTTCATATGAAAAATCAAACTGCTCAAATTGAGCATCTTTGGTTATGTCTATCAATACTGGTCCTGGTCTTCCTGAGCGTGCAATATAAAATGCCTTCGCCATAATTTCAGGTATCTCACTTGCTTTAGTAATCTGATAATTCCATTTGGTTACGGGAGTTGAGATTCCGATGATGTCCGTTTCCTGAAACGCATCCGAACCCAACAAATGTGAAGCTACTTGACCCGTAATACAGACCATAGGGGTAGAATCAATCTGTGCGTCGGCTATACCCGTAACTAGGTTTGTTGCTCCTGGTCCTGAGGTGGCAAGAGCTACACCAACTTTTCCAGAAGTACGAGCAAAACCTTGAGCGGCATGGGTTGCTCCTTGTTCATGTCTTGTGAGCACATGATGCAATTGGTCTTGAAATTTATAAAGTTCATCATAAATAGGCATGATGGCTCCTCCTGGATAGCCGTAAACTAAATTGGCATCTTCTGCGAGTAAACAGCGAATCACAGCTTCCGCACCAGAGATGTGAAGTGTTTTGGGATTCGCGTTTTTGACTTTTTTGTCTGTAGTTGTTTCCATATCTAATTGGAATCAGTAACACAACCTTCAGAGGCTGTTGCCACACTTTTTATGTATTTGTAAAGCACTCCTTGATCGAATTTATAAGGTGGTTTTTTCCATGCTGCTTTTCGTTGTGCCAGTTCTGCATCACTTAAAGCTACACTGAGTGTATTTTTTTCTGCATCTATTGTTATTACATCTCCGTCCTGGAGCAAACCTAAAGCACCACCCTCTTGCGCTTCAGGAACAATATGTCCCACGACGAAGCCATGCGTTCCTCCAGAGAAACGACCATCGGTGATCAATGCTACACTTTTTCCCAAACCTGCTCCCATAATGGCCGCGGTGGGTTTTAGCATTTCTGGCATTCCAGGTCCCCCTTTGGGTCCTTCATAGCGGATTACAACCACTTCTCCTGCTTTAACTTTGCCTTCCTTTATTCCTTGATTTGCAGCATATTCTCCATCAAATACACGAGCAGGACCGGTAAATAACAAGCCTTCTTTTCCAGTAATTTTAGCAACCGATCCACCTTCCGCTAGATTTCCTTTGAGAATCCGAATATGTCCCGTTGGTTTAATTGGGTTTTCTAAAGGGCGAATAACGGTCTGCCCTTCCGATAAGTCCGGTACAGCAGCAAGATTCTCGGCTAAGGTTTTTCCGGTAACTGTAATACAATCCCCATGTAACATTCCTTTAGCCAACATGTATTTTAAAACTGCAGGCACTCCACCAACTAAATGTAAATCTTTCATCAGATACTTTCCACTCGGTTTTAAATCCGCAAGAAAAGGAGTCGTATCGCTAATTTTTTGAAAATCATCAATGCTCAATTCGATGTTGGCAGCTTTTGCAATAGCCAGAAAGTGCAATACCGCATTGGTAGATCCCCCCAATACAGCAATTAAACGCATCGCATTTTCAAGTGATTTCCGAGTGACAATGTCCCTTGGTTTTAAATCTTTTTCCAAAAGGTTTTTAAGGTAAGCACCTAAAGCTCCACATTCCTCTTTTTTATCTTTACTAACCGCTGGATTCGATGCATTGTAAGGCAACGCCATTCCACACGCTTCAATGGCAGAGGCCATCGTATTTGCTGTGTACATTCCTCCGCAAGCACCGGCTCCGGGGCAAGCTTTTCGAATCACATTTTTGTATTCCTCTTCGTTGATTGTTCCTGCTACTTTTTCTCCCCAGGCTTCAAAGGCTGAGACAACGTCCAGTTCTTTATCGTTATGACACCCTGCAGCAATCGTACCTCCATACATTAGTATTCCAGGTCGGTTTAAACGCAGCATTGCCATTAAGGCGCCTGGCATGTTTTTGTCACAACCCACAACCGTTACCACTCCGTCATACGACATGGCTTGTACAACCGTTTCAATTGAATCCGCGATAATATCTCGTGAGGGCAATGAAAAGCGCATTCCTGGAGTTCCCATAGAAATTCCATCACTTACTCCAATGGTGTTAAAAACTAGACCCACTAAAGATTGAGCATTAACGCCAACTTTAATATCTTGCGCCAAATCGTTCAGGTGCATGTTGCAGGGATTCCCCTCATAGCCCGTTGAAGCGATTCCGATTAAAGGTTTTTTAAAGTCTTCATCACTCATCCCAATCGCGTGCAGCATCGCTTGTGCTGCGGGTTGTGTTGGATCTTGAGTAACTGCTTTACTGTATTTGTTTAGTGACATGGTACATAATTGTTTAACGAATGTAAAGTATTGTTTCTAGTCTGCTCTTCGTACCCTATTTGGTCTCCTATATTCAAACGAGAATTAAAAAACATAAACGTCTGATAATCAATGTATTTTGAGGTTTATTTTAATACATTCAGAGGAAGTAAATTACCCCAGACGTTTTTCCTTTATCTTTGTAAAAAAAACGAATTGAAATTAGAAATGCCATCCGATTACAGCAAAATTCAAGAGGATCATCGTGCTTTTTTTGAGGTTTTAAAAACAAAAAGTGTTTCCTTTCGAATTGAGCAGCTTAAAAAACTTAAAAAACTGATTCAAAAAGAGGAAGATCAGATTATTAAAGCCCTCCAAGCTGACCTTGGCAAACCCGCTTTTGAGTCCTATACTAGCGAAATTTTAATGGTACAAAAAGAGATTGCTCTTTTTATCAAAAACCTCAAAAGCTGGGCGGCACCGAAGAGCGTTTCGGGTAGTGTTCTGAACTTCCCTTCACAAGATTTTATTTTATCTGAACCCTATGGTACAGTTTTGATGATTTCCCCATGGAATTATCCATTTCAACTGGCGATGATCCCGTTGATTGGTGCTGTAGCTGCTGGAAATACCGTTGTATTAAAACCCTCTGAATCTGCACAGCATACCGCACAAGTTCTCACGTCTCTTTTAGGTCGTGTATTTTCTGAAGATTGGGTTAAAGTAATTGAAGGGGATGCCCAAGTAGCCCAATCGCTATTGGAAATTCCTTGGAATTATATCTTCTTTACGGGAAGTACAGCGGTAGGTAAAATTATTGCCAAAGCAGCAGCAGAACATCTGACTCCTGTCACCTTAGAGTTGGGAGGGAAAAGCCCATGTGTCGTTGATGGATCCACTTCTTTACAAAAAACAGCACGTCGTATCGTTTTTGGAAAATTTTTAAATTGCGGACAAACTTGCATTGCCCCAGACTATGTTCTTGTACAGAAAGAATTTCAAAAACCCTTAACCGAAGCTTTGATTCATGAAATTGAACGAGCCTTTGGAACGGATGTGGCTCAATCGAAAGACTACGGGCGAATCATTCATGAAAAACATTTTGAAAAACTGCTCTACGATCTGAAAAATTGTCAACCGGTTTACGGGGGACAACAGGATAAGGCAACTTTGTTTTTTGGACCAACCTTAGTTTTGGATCCTCCTCAAGACAGCGCCTTGTTTCAAGAAGAAATTTTTGGTCCGATCCTTCCAATACTTTCTTACGAAACTGAAGAGGAACTCGACCGTATCCTTTCTGAAATTAAAAATCCATTGGCGTTTTATGTTTTTAGCCATCGCAAAAAGTTCATTCATCAACTTTTGCTACGCTATCCTTTTGGGGGGGCAGTGGTAAACGATTCCATTATCCATTTTACCAATCCCAATCTACCCTTTGGAGGAATAGGACAGAGTGGTATGGGTGCTTACCATGGCAAGTTTAGCTACGATTTGTTTACCCATTCCAAAGCGGTGGTAAAACGTTCTTTTTGGTTCGATCTACCACAGCGATATGCACCTTATCCAAAATCACTATCTACATTGAAGTGGATACTAAACAAACTATAATTTTACTATGAAAGAAAAAACTGTAAGTGAAGCCATTGCCTATCGTCGTTCTGTTCGGGTCTATGATCCCGAACAACCCCTAGATACTGCTAAGGTGAAATACTGTATAGAACAAGCCACTTTAGCGGCCACCAGCAGTAATTTGCAACTCTGGGAGTTTTATCACATCTGTACTCCTGAACTAAAAAAACAAATTGCCGAAAGCTGTTACAACCAACCGGCTGCCAAGACCGCTCAAGAATTGGTGATCCCGGTGGTACGGCTCGATCTATGGCGAGAACGGATTCAGTCTAATGTCGAATTTATACGTTCAACTGTAAAAGGTCCCGAAGACGAAAAAAAGGTGAAAGGAGCTTTGCATTACTATCAAAAAATCATTCCTCAACTCTACAAAGGCACATCGTATTTCTTTGGTTTACTTCATAAACTCAAAGTGAACTTCGACGGGATGCGTAAAGTTAGTTATCGAGAGGTTACTGCCGGAGATCTTCGAGTGGTAGGTCATAAAAGTACTGCTCTAGCAGCTCAAAATTTTATGATCAGTATGGCTGCTCAAGGATACGATACCTGCCCCATGGAGGGCTTCGATTCCAAACGGCTCAAACAACTCTTACAACTTCCTGCTGGTGCCCAAATCAGTATGGTTATTGGCTGTGGTATCCGGAAACCCGAAGGAATTTATGGCGACCGCTTTCGTATTCCTTTTGAGGAGGTATATCGGAAAAGGTAACTCCTTTTCAAGACAATTTATATGATGATTAGATTTTGATTTTTTCTGAAATTAGTTTAGGAAATAATTTTTTACTTTTTTCTTAAAAAAATGCAGGTAATGTTTCAAAATCTTTGTTTTTTGAATTATTTTTAATTTTAAGCACCTAAAATAAGGGCTTCCCAAAACTTTCCTAATCTTAAAAAGATGAACCTACATACCCTCCCACCTAAAAAGAATCCCTTTGCATTGCTTAAACTGGAAAAATCCAGACTAGATGTTTCAACCTCTGTGATAAAATGTAGGTATTGTGATGGAAAATGCATCAAAAATGGAAAAGAAAAAAACGGTCAACAACGGTATCTATGCAAAAACTGTAAAAAAAGTCAACAAGCAGTATACCAATTCAACGCCTATTCGACAGCACTAAACAACAACATTATCGCCCTTACCAAAGAAGGGGTTGGGATTCGAGGAACAGCTCGTTTACTTGGTATTTCCCCCACTACCCTAATCAACAGAATCAAGAAAATAGCTTCTGAAATTAAAGAACCCGTTTTATCAAAGGGCAAAACGTATGAAGTAGATGAATTGAGAACTTTTATTAAAAAAAAGAAAACTTGATTTGGGTGGTTAGTGCCTATTGCAGAGAAAACCAAAAAGTCGTCCGCTTTTCAGTAGGAAAAAGAACCAACAAGACTTTAAACCAAGTGTTGATTTCTTTGAAACTATCAGAAGCGCAAACTATTTTTACGGACAAACTAAAAAATTATCGCTTTTTAATCGAAAAAAAGATACACCACACAACCACAAGAAGTACCAATCATGTGGAACGGATGCATTTAAATTTACGTACCCACCTCAAACGCCTCAGCAGAAGAAGTATTTGTTTTAGTAGATCCATTGTAATGCTTGTTGCTTTACTGAAAATTTATTTGTGGGGAGGAGAAAATACCTCCATTCGTGGGAATTAAAAACCATTCAAAATGAGAATTATGGAATTGAACTTTAGGCAGCTTCCTTAAAAATATAAAAAAGGAATATCTATTCCTTTGGATTTATTAAATTTATGGGATAACCCAAGATATTCTTAACCATGAAGACAAAATACTTATTCTTGTTTTTTTTGCTTTGTAGTTCTACACTTTTTTGTCAAAATCTGATCAGAGAGAAGTGGCATTACTATCAAAATAAAGAGCCCATTACATCCAAAGAAGTAAAAAAACTATTTGCTAATTCTCCTCAAATTCTCAAAAATCTTAAAAAAGCAGAATTACAATTTGCAATTTCCTCAGGTTTATTCCTAATGGGTGGAGCTTATACAGGTGGTCAAATTGGACATCTATCTGCCACGAAAGAATTGGAATGGAAAAAAGCCAGTATTGGAGTCGGGATCATAGCTATAGGATTTGTTGTTTCCAAGGGAGTCAATAAAAAATTTGATGCTGCAGTTCGAGATTACAATCAACAGAAAACAAAAAAATCAAGTTTTAAATGGAATCCAAGTAAACAAGGACTTGGAATCTGCCTAAGTTTTTAAGTGTGGAGTAACTTAACGAATAGATTTTATTTCTTGCTAATTTAGAGTGATTAAAGATTAATGCAGTTGAATCTGAATCCGTACTTTTGGCAAAAATGAATCGGATGAATCTACTTTCAGTAGAAGGAATTTCCAAAGCCTACGGAGAGCATATTGTTTTTGAGCCCTTGTCTTTTGGAATCAGTAAGGGTCAGAAAATAGCGCTTATTGCAAAAAACGGAAGTGGAAAAACAACCCTTTTAAAAATCATTGCTCAACAAGAATCCCCTGATGCTGGTTTGGTCAATTTCCGTAAAGGCACTCAAGTGTCCTACCTCCCCCAAGAACCCGTGTTAGATCCCAATAAAACCGTAGAAGAAATCATCTTGGCTTCCGGGAATCAAACTTTGGAGGTTATCGCTGCATACGAAAAAGCATTGCTCAACCCGGAAAACGAGGAAAAGTATCAACAGGCTTTTGAAGCCATGGACCAACATCAAGCATGGGATTTTGAAACCCAATACAAACAGCTTTTAAGTAAACTGAAACTGGACGATCTTAGCCTGAAGGCTGGATCCTTATCGGGGGGACAAAAAAAACGCTTGGCACTTTGTAGTGCTCTTCTTGAAAAACCCGATTTACTCATTCTGGACGAACCGACGAACCACTTGGATCTGGAGATGATCGAATGGTTAGAGGCTTATTTTATAAAAGAAAAACTTACTCTACTCATGGTTACCCACGATCGCTATTTTCTGGAGCGGGTATGTAATGAAATTATTGAATTGGATGAAGGTACGCTTTACACCTACAAAGGAAGCTATTCCTACTATCTTGAAAAACGCAGCGCTCGACTTGAACAACAAGAAACGGAAGCCCATAAGACAAAACGCCACTTTACCAAAGAATTGGAATGGATGCGAAGACAACCCAAAGCTCGTACCACAAAATCCAAATCCCGTATAGAAGATTTTAATACCCTAAAAGAAAAAGCACAACAACGACGCAATGAACATGAAGTGCAATTGGAAATCAATATGGAGCGCCTTGGATCCAAAATGATTGAAATGCATAAAGTTTCTAAAGCTTTTGATGATAAAGTAATCCTAAAAGCCTTTGACTATAATTTTCAGCGAAACGACCGCATCGGTATTATTGGAAATAACGGTACGGGCAAGTCCACTTTTTTAAAAATGCTAACCCATGAACTCCATCCTGACTCAGGTAAAATTATTTGTGGAGATACCCTTAAATTTGGATATTATACCCAAGAGGGAATCCCCGTAAAACCGGGACAGAAAGTGATTGAAGTGATCCAAGAATTTGGTGAATTTATCCCCTTAAAAAAAGGAAAAAAAATCTCAGCCCAACAACTCTTGGAGCGCTTTTTATTTGATCGGAAAAAGCAATACGATTTTGTTGAAAAATTGAGTGGAGGTGAACGTAAAAGACTCTACCTCTGTACGGTGCTCATACAAAATCCGAATTTTCTCATACTGGATGAACCCACCAACGATTTGGACATCGTAACCCTAAACGTCTTGGAAAGTTTTTTATTGGATTTTCCAGGCTGTTTACTTGTTGTTTCCCACGACCGGTATTTTATGGATAAGATAGTGGATCACCTTTTTGTATTTCGAGGAGAAGGACGTATTGAGGATTTCCCAGGAAATTATTCAGACTTTAGAGCTTATGAGGAATCGGCTGAGGGTCAAGAAAGTACAGAACGAAAACCAAAAATCGATTGGAAAAACAAAGTAGAAAATAAACCCTCCTTTGAAACACAAAATGCCCTAAAAAAAATTGAACGCGAAATTGCTGCTTTGGAAGCAAAAAAAGAAAACGTTCAAAATCAATTTGCCCATGATAGCCTCACTCCAGAGGAAATCAAAACGCTGTCCATCGAATTAAAATCTTTGGAAGAAACCTTGGAAGCCAAAACCAATGCTTGGTTAGAACTTTCACTTCAAATGGAGTAATTTTTTGTTTTAAAATTAATTTAAAAAATTTTGGTTTATAATATAAACTACTTTATATTTGAAATTAATTTAATACCCCAAAACATGAAAACAACCCCTTTTACCCCTGAAGAAAGCATCCAACTTATTGACTCCATTATTAAAAAAGCAAAAAATCGTTTTGAAGAAAATGGTTTTGCATTTATACTGTGGGGAGCGGTAATAGCAATTTGCAGTTTTACCCAGTCGTATTTAATCCATTTGAACAAGGCTTCAATTAGCTGGTATCCTTATCTTATTATGCCCCTTGTTGCTGCATTCGTATTTTTCTATTCTAATAAAAAAAAACGGAGTAGTACGTCCAATCCAATTGCCTCCTTTTATGGAATTCTATGGCTTATCGTCGGAATCAATATCATGATAATCGCTTTTGGATTTAGCCCCTATTTAAAAGAAAACTTAGTGCCTCTAATTTTACTTTTGCTCGGTATTGCTACCCTCCTTTCGGGCAGTTTTATTAAAAGTCGCATTCTTAGTTTTTGCGGATTGATTCTGAATTGCAGTGCTTTTGTGGCTTTTTTAATCCCTTGGAAAGACCAATCTACTTTTATGGGGATTCTCGCTATTGTTGCTTTTTTAATCCCGGGTATCGTGATGAAACTCAAATCAACAAAACAAAATGTATAAAAATCTAGATCCCTTACTTCACGCCCCCTTACGATTAGCCATAGTATCGTATTTGATGACCCATTCCAAAGTGAGCTTTAAAGTATTGAAAGAAATCACAGAGGCAAGCTCTGGAAATCTGAGTGTTCAACTTAAAAAATTGGAGGAAGCAAACTATCTTCGCATGGAAAAAAGTTTTTTTGAAAATTATCCACTGACTCAAGTTACCTTAACACAAAAAGGCATTGCTGCATTTGAAAATTATGTCCAAAACCTTAAAAAATACCTTTAAAATACATCTCCACATATGAAGAAAACGCTTATCCATTTATACGCTTGTAGTTTTTTTATGATAAGTTTTTGCGGGCTTTGGGGTCAAAATTCAAACCCAGAGTACTCCATTCAAAATGCGTTTCTTCAAGATAAAAAAGAGGCAACCTCTACGCAATTAAAAGCGGTTCTACTTCCTTTAGAAACTGTTTTTGAGTTAAAGGACACTCCCTTCAACCGTTATTGGCTGTCTTATGCACTGTATCATCAAGCCTTGTTAGCTGATGTTCAAAATCAAAAAAAAATAGCAGAGGTCTCAATTGACCGTTCCATAGCTTTACTTATGCCTCTAGAAAACGACGCTGAAAGCCTGGCTCTACTTTCCATACAACAAGGTTACAGTACTCAGTTCAAGGGGTATCTATCCATGATGCAGATTGGCAGACAAGCCCTACAAAATGCCACCCGTGCGGTGGAACTCAATCCAAATAGTCTTCGAACCCATCTAGCACTCTCCATCAATGATTTTTATACTCCAAAAGTTTTTGGGGGTGGAGCACTTGCGCCTATTCATCTGAAGAAAGCCTTGGAGGTGGTACACAACGATCCGACTGATCGTTTTCCTAGTTGGGGTAAAGATCAAGTCTATGAATTGTTGGTAAAACACTTCAGAAAACAAGATCAGGACAGCCTCGCTCAAGACTATCTCGAAAGAGGTTTAATTGAATTTCCAACTAGTGAATTACTTCAAGAGCTAAATTAAAATAAAGGCTACTTAGCCCATCCAACCCTCTCGATCTAAACTGCGGTATTGAATAGCCTCTGCAATTTGAGTAGTCCCAATTTGGCTTTCACCCTCCAAATCCGCGATGGTACGGGCTACTTTCAAGATTCGGTCATAGGCTCTAGCAGAAAGTGAAAGGCGTTCCATGGCTTGCTTTAGTAAATTTGAAGAATCCGATTCGAGCTGGCAATACGTTCGAATTTGACGGGTGGTCATCTGAGCGTTGTAATGTGTTTTGGGAGTATTTTTAAATCGTTCTGCTTGCTGAGCACGAGCCGCAGTTACCCGCTCACGGATCGCTCCTGAGGATTCTGCAGGCTTTCGGTCCGCCAATTGTTCAAAAGGTACGGGCTCTACCTCAATATGCAAATCTATTCTGTCCAGTAAGGGACCCGAAATTTTTCCCATATAACGCTGCATCTCCAGTGCTGAGGGTCCAATTTTGGAATGAGGATCGTTAAAATACCCTGAAGGACTGGGGTTCATGCTGGCTACCAGCATAAATGAAGCTGGATAGGTTACCGTAAATTTGGCTCTGGCAATCGTCACCTCTCGATCCTCCAAAGGTTGCCTCATCACCTCCAATGCTCCTCGTTTAAACTCGGGCAGTTCGTCAAGAAACAAAACGCCGTTATGCGCTAAGGAAATTTCTCCTGGTTGAGGATATGTCCCTCCTCCTACTAGAGCCACGTCAGAAATGGTATGATGAGGCGAACGAAAGGGTCGCACACTTATCAGTCCTTGATTTTTGACCTTACCCACCACGGAATGTATTTTTGTATTCTCCAAGGCTTCTTCAAGACTCATGGGGGGCAAAATACTCGGAAGACGTTTTGCCAACATGGTTTTCCCTGCCCCTGGGGGACCGATCAGTATAATGTTGTGACCTCCCGCTGCTGCAATTTCCATACAACGCTTAATGGTTTCTTGTCCTTTCACATCTGAAAAATCAAACTCGTTGGTTTTGAGTTGTTTTTGAAATTCAGCTCGTGTATCCACTTCGGTTGGGGTTAAATTTGTTTTCCCCTCAAAAAAAGAAATTACTTCCTTCAAATTAGTAACGCCATAAACGATTAAATCTTTGACTGTAGCGGCTTCCATCGCATTTTCTAGAGGGAGGATAAATCCCTTAAATCCATCTTTTAAGGCTTGTATAGCTATTGGTAATGCCCCTTTAATAGGACGAATCCCTCCATCCAAGGCAAGCTCTCCCATAATGATATAGCGCTCTATCTGGGGGGCTTGTATCTGACTAGAGGCCGCCAATATCCCAACAGCCAAGGGGAGATCATACGCCGATCCCTCTTTGCGTTCGTCAGCAGGAGCCATGTTAATAGTGATTTTCTTTCCAGGGAGCTTATAACCGATATTATTTAAAGCGGCAGCAATTCGGTAATTACTTTCCTTAATCGCATTGTCAGGGAGGCCCACTAAATGGTATCCAATACCTTTTCCAATATTAACTTCAATGGTAATTAAATTGGCCTCAACACCAAAAACCGAAGATCCGTATACTGAAACAAGCATGAAGTAAGTTTGGTATTTCTAAAATACAGATTTATTTGAAGTTTTAAAATCGTGCATTTTATTTTTAAAATGACGAATTCTAATTCCGTACTTTTAAACTTAAATATCCACTATGAAAGCTTTTTTAGTCCTCTTTAGTTTCCTGAGTCTTGTTGCGTGTTCAGAGGTTTCTCACAAAAAAATGGAGGATCCCCAATCTGAATCGTGGGCTTTTCCCTTTTTTCAAAAAGTTGATTCAATCAATCCGATCCTTAATCCAACCCAAAGTTTGAGTTTTACAGATCCAATAACCAATTCCAAGGTGTTTTGGGAGGAAAGGAATGTCTTAAACCCCGCTGCAATTGTTAAGAATGATACCGTTTTTATGCTTTACCGAGCTCAGGACCAATGGGGTACCTCTCGGATTGGACTTGCATATAGTACTGATGGGCTGCATTTTGAAAAAAGAGCTACCCCTGTGTTTTTTCCAGATCAAGACCCACAAAAGACTTTTGAATGGAATTACAGAAAAGAGGAAGGAGTTCCCTACAGTTTGGATTGTAAATCCTGTTATTTTGACGGGGTTGAAGACCCTCGAATTGTACAATCAGAAACGGGAAGTTATATCATGACCTATACTGCTTATGATGGAAAAACCGCTCGAATGAGTATCGCCTCATCCAAGGATTTGATCCACTGGGAAAAACACGGTTTGATTTTAAAGGACGACAAATACAAGGACTATTGGTCCAAATCTGGATCTATCGTTACTCAGCGAATGGGAAACCAACAAGTTGCAGTAAAAATTAAAGGCACCTATTGGATGTACTTTGGGGATACCAATCTGTTTATGGCTACCTCAGAGGATTTAATTCATTGGACACCTTTAGAAGATGCTGAAAAAGGTACTCCCGTAAGTGTACTAAATCCAAGAAGCGGCTACTTTGATAGTCGATTAGTAGAACCCGGGCCCTACGCGCTTTATGACGAAAACAAAGGGATACTTTTGATTTACAACGCCAGTAATGCCGCCAATTTTAAAGATCCTGAACTTCCAAAGTTTACCTATGCTGCTGGTCAGGCTTTATTTAATGCGGAAGCACCCTATAAATTGGAAAAACGCACACGATCTTATTTTATCTATCCAGATAAAGAGTACGAGAAAGTGGGAGAAGTAAATGAAGTCTGTTTTGTTGAGGGACTGGTTTATTTTAACAACCAATGGTTTCTCTATTACGGAACCGCAGATTCAAAAATTGCAGTAGCCGTTTTTGATCCAGCACTTAGTAATTAAAATACGTCGCCTTATTGGTTTGCTCAGGAATACGATCGAGCCCTTGATTTAACCACTTCTCAAAAGTTGCTTTGTCGGTGTATTGTATGGGGGTATTGAGGATTTGTCCCTCTGCAGTCATCTGAACATAAAAAGGCTGAGACGCTGTATTAAAATTAATAGCTTGAAAAGTCGCCCATTTTTTTCCTACAGTATTTATTGCTTTTACCCTTCCATCAGCATATTGATAATTGAATTGCTCCTTCTCTTGAAGAGCCTCACGATCGTCCACATAAAGCGAAATGAGGATATATCGCTCCTTGAGCAATTCGTAAACATCGGGAGTAGCCCAAACGTTTTCTTCCATTCTCCTGCAATTGACACAAGCCCAGCCCGTAAAATCCAATAAAATTGGTTTTTGATCCCGAATCGCTGCTGCTTTCCCTGTTTCAAAATCCTTGTAGCAATCTAAGCCCAAAGGACAATCGGATTCTTGTACGCGCAGGCTATAAAATTCCGGAGGTGGAAACCCACTAAACAGTCGCAGTTTATTCTCTGAGGAAATAAACCCAATAAAAAGATAGCTTGTCAATACAAGCATCCCAAGACCTGTGAATTTTCGCGCTCTACTTAAAAGCTTTTTAACTTCATTGGGAAAGCGAAAAATTCCAAAAAGATAAAGCGTAAGCCCAAAAGCTAATAAGGTCCATATTCCGACAAATACTTCGCGTTTTAATATTCCCCAATGCGCTACGAGATCTGCATTGGATAAGAATTTTAACGCCAGTGCCAATTCTAAAAACCCTAAAACAACTTTGACTGTTGTCATCCATCCTCCTGATTTTGGTAATGCTTTTAAAGTATTTGGAAATAAAGCAAACAGTCCAAAAGGAAGTCCCAATGCTACACCAAAACCTAACATCCCGATACTCAATTGAAAAGCCCCACCCTCAGCAGTAAGTGAACCCGCCAAAAGCGAACCCAAAATAGGACCCGTGCAAGAAAACGAGACAATAGCTAAGGTAAGTGCCATAAAAAAGATTCCAATCCCTCCACGAACTGCAGAAGCCTGATCGGTCTTACTCCCCCAGCCTGTTGGAAGTGTCAACTCATAAAACCCAAAAAAAGAAAAAGCAAAAAACACAAACACCACAAAAAAGATCAAGTTGAGGGTAACGTTGGTGGCAAGATTGTTCAGTATTTCAGGATTTAATGAGTCAATAAAATGAAACGGTAAGCTCAGTAAAACATATATTAAAATGATAAAAAAGGCGTACAGCAATGCATTAAAAATCCCTTTCGACCGAGTGGTGCTTTGTTTAAGAAAATAGGAAACGGTCAAGGGAATCATGGGGAAAACACAAGGGGTAAGCAGAGCCAAAAGCCCACCAAAAAAACCAAGTAAAAAAATATTGAACGGAGCATACGTTCCCTCGGTTACGCTTTCATTTTCTAGATACTGCGTCTCGGTTAGTTCAAGTTCCAAACTCTTGGATAATTCTTGACTTTTTTTGTCAACATCCAGCTCGACAGCAGTTGAGGTTCCATCCAAAGCAACCCTCAGTACTTCACTTCTGAAAATACAGAGTTTGTCATCACACGCTTGATAATTAATCTCCACCTTAATTTGTTTCAGTTGAGCATCAAGAATTTGAATTTGCTGCTGGAATAGAGCGCTGTTATTAAAATAGGTTAAATCCATTTCAAACACTTGATCGAAATCGGTAATGGATTCACTTTCTGTTACTTCTCCTATACGTTTGTAACTGCTGTTCGCATCAAAGATAAATTCTGTAGGGATTGCGCCTTCAGGATTAGAAAATTGGGAATACAAATGCCATTGGGGAGCTATGGTTGCCTCAAAAGAAAACAAATAGCGATCCTCTGAAAGCTGTTCTACCCTACTTTCCCAAACAACGGGCTCCTCAATTTGCGCTTGCAAATAAAAAATACCCAATAAAAAAAACATCCAACTTTTCATAATTCACACTTCATTAATAGAATCTCTTCTGTGGTTTCATTAGCAGCAAAACGATTGTCGCAGCGTTTTCCAACGACCCAAACAATCTGATCTCCAGAGCAAAGGATCCATTGGGCTTCTTTTTGCAGAGTACTGTATTTTTCGTCTTTAAAAAATTTACTAAGTAGTTTTTTTCCCTGCATCCCTGTGGGGTAAAAATAGTCTCCTTTTTGATATTTTCTTAGGAGTAGTGTTTTTTTTAACTTCTTTTTATCCAATGCTGCCAAAAAGGTGTTCTTATAAATTTTTCCTTCATTTACTTGAACCTCCCATTTCAGTGAAATTGGGAGTTGTGTTTTAGGAGTTTCGATTTCAAAATGAAATTCTGAAATTTCATCCTCCGCTACTAGGGAAAGAACAAAAGAATCACGTTCTCGCATTAGTCGATGAGTGGCACTATACAATGCCTTCCCTTTAGGAGCTTGGAGTAATTTTAGTACTTCGCTTGATGCAAACCCCAGTGGTGAAAACCAATGATGGATACAAAATTCTTTTTGAGGAAGGGCATCTAATGTTGATAGTAAAATTGTCGTTGAATCCGAATTTTTGAAAAATATTTTTGATTTCAATTCCCTTAACTGGGCTTGAATAAAATCATTTGCTGCAGTAAGGTGATTTAAAGTGGTCTTAAAATTGAGGAGAGCTTTCGGCTGAATGGACACTATGGACGCTACCACACTGTGTCGGAATTGATTTCGCAAATAATCTTCCGTATCATTGGAGGAATCTTCACGCCAGAGAATTTGATGGTCTTTAGCATAAGCCCGAATCTCCTCTTTGGTCACACTAAGCAACGGACGTCGAACCCAATCCGACTCCGGAATACCCAGCAAGCCGTTCAGCCCAGTTCCTCGTGTAGAGTACATCAGAAAAGACTCCAATTGATCGTTTAGATGGTGAGCCGTAAGTACTGCCGTATAATCATGGATTTCACGTAAACTTTCAAACCACTGATAACGTAATGTTCTTGCAGCTTCTTGGGTACCTAGTTTGTGTTCAATTTTATATTGAAGGGTATCAAAGCGCTTTGCATGATGTCTAATTTGGTTTACTTCACACCAATTTTTTACAAAAAAAGCATCTTCGTCACTCTCCTTTTCTCTCAATTGAAAATTACAATGCGCAACACTAAATGGAATCTTTTCAGTGAGGAGTAAATGTGCCAATACCGAACTGTCGATCCCGCCACTATGAGCTAAAAGCAGCTTCTCTTGGGCTAAACCCATCAAAGTTTTTCGAATAGGATCTAAAGTTTTATCTTCCACAATGCAAAGGTAAGCATATCCATTCCAACCATTTTTAAACTCAGGGTATCGATTTTAGTGTATTATGTTTGTTCAAATAAAAAAAATAAAAGACATTTGTGCAATCATGTTTGAGACGAATCAACATCTTGTACTACTTAATGTCGCAACGAACCCGTTGCGCATCGTTCGTCCTCGCCCCTTTGGGGTGTAATTTATTATGGAGTATGGTGAGCCCTTCTCCCTTGACGAACAAACATTATTTTTTTCTTTCAATACATTAATAAAATGAAAATAATTCGCGCTAAAGCGGAACATATTACTTACGCAAAAACAATTAGTGAATGCATTGACGAGTCTGCCAAATCCAGAGGAACTGGAATTGCGAGAAGAACACCAGAATACATTCACACCAAAATGAAAAACGGAAATGCAGTCATCGCTTTGGATGGGGAGGCATTTGCAGGGTTTTGCTATATCGAAGTCTGGGGCCACGGCAAATATGTCGCGCATTCGGGGCTCATCGTTGCTCCAGAATACAGAGGACAAGGGCTCGCAAGGAAAATCAAAAAAAAAGTTTTTGATCTTTCTTTGGAAAAATATCCTGATGCCAAAGTTTTTGGGATCACCACGGGAATGGCTGTGATGAAAATAAACTATCAGTTAGGGTATAAACCCGTTCATTTTTCTGAACTGACCGATGATCCAGAATTTTGGAAAGGATGTCAGACCTGTAAAAATTACGATGTCTTAACCCGAACTGAACGAAAAATGTGTTTGTGTACT
This sequence comes from Flavobacteriaceae bacterium, assembly GCA_017858055.1. Classification (GTDB taxonomy): domain Bacteria; phylum Bacteroidota; class Bacteroidia; order Flavobacteriales; family Flavobacteriaceae; genus MS024-2A. The sequence continues at coordinate 22,833 of JAFMCA010000013.1, read as the reverse complement.
GGGATGCTTTACGATCCAAAAGAAAACAGCAAACCAAAGCCTTTTAATCAGAAAGTACTTGAACGATTAAAAAAAATCAAACAAACTCTTTTCTTAAAAAAGAATAACTCATGAATAAAGAAACTTTAGTATTGGCCTACAGTGGTGGCTTAGACACTTCGTACTCCTTGAGAAAATTATCTCAAGAGGGCTATGAGGTTCATGCCGTGAGTGTAAATACAGGAGGTTTTTCCAAAGAAGAAATCAAAATTATCGAAGCCAAGGCCGTTCAGATGGGAGCTTATACCTATCAAAACATTGATGCATTAGCTTCCTTTTATCAGAAAATTGTCAAGTTTTTACTCTTTGGAAATGTATTAAAAAACAACACCTATCCCTTATCAGTTAGTGCAGAACGCATTATCCAAGCCATAGAAATTGTTCAATACGCTAAAAAAATTGGTGCCAAATACATCGCTCATGGAAGCACTGGGGCAGGCAATGACCAAGTTCGTTTTGACTTGATTTTCCAAGTCCTGGCCCCCGAAATAAAAATCATCACACTGATACGAGACCATCAGCTCTCAAGGGAAGATGAAATCGCTTACCTCAAAAAAGAAGGTATCGACATTCCCTGGGAAAAAGCACAATACTCAATCAATCAAGGGCTTTGGGGCACTAGTGTTGGAGGTGCAGAAACGTTGAGCTCTCACTTACCCCTTCCCGATGCCGCCTATCCGAATCCGCTACTTCAAACCGACCCGACCAATGTTGAACTGGAATTTGAAAAAGGAGAGTTGGTAGGAATTGATGGAGTTAAATCGGATTCCGTAAGCCTTATTCAAAAACTCCAAGACCAGGCAAAACAATTTGCTATAGGTAGGGATATTCATGTAGGCGATACCATTATAGGAATTAAAGGTCGGGTAGGTTTTGAAGCTGCAGCCCCGTTAATTCTGATTAAAGCGCATCATTTACTTGAAAAACACACCTTGAGTAAATGGCAACAGTTTCAAAAAGAACAAATGGCAAACTTCTATGGCATGCAATTACACGAAGGACAATATCTGGATCCAGTGATGCGAGATATTGAAGCTTTTATGGAAAGTAGTCAAGGTCGGGTGACGGGTTCGGTTTTTGTAAAACTTCACCCTTATCGATTTGAATTACTTGGCATTCAATCTCCTTTCGATTTGATGCAAGCAGAATTTGGTAGTTACGGTGAAATGAACAAAGGCTGGACGGCGGACGAGGCAAAAGGTTTTATCAAGCTTACCGCTAACGCAACTAAGATATATCAACACTTAAATTCAAAAAAATGAAAAGTGTTGGTATCATAGGAGGTTCAGGATATACGGGGGGAGAACTCATTCGATTGATCCTGCACCATCCTGCTATGGAACTCGATTTTGTTTACAGTACAACACGCGCTGGAAAACCATTGCACTCTGCCCACCTCGATTTGTTGGGACAAACAAGTCTAAATTTTACTGGTACTGTAAATCCAGATGTAGCTGTTTTGTTTTTATGTCTAGGGCATGGAAAATCAAGGGAATTTTTAAATGCAAATTCATTTTCAAAAGAAACTCTAATCGTGGACTTGGGTAATGATTTCCGTTTAGAGGGAGAAAATCAATTTCTTGATAAAACTTTTGTATATGGTCTTCCAGAACTTCAGAAAACTGCAATAGAAAATGCCAATGCCATCGCCAATCCGGGTTGTTTTGCTACCGCCATACAGTTGGCCTTGCTTCCCTTGGCTCAAAATCAACTTCTCAAAACTGCTGTTCACATTAACGCTACTACAGGCAGTACAGGAGCTGGCGTTGGGTTAAGCCCTACAAGTCATTTCAGCTGGAGAAACAATAACCTCTCTTGGTACAAACCTTTTACGCATCAACATTTAGGAGAAATTCACAGAACGTTAAACCAAATGGAATCTGCTGCAGATCTTTTCTTTTTGCCACAAAGAGGTAATTTTACACGAGGAATTTTCGCTACGGCCTATACCACTTTTAACGATTCGTTAGAAACTGCTCAAAAATTATATGAGGATTTTTACAACAACCATCCGTTTACTCATATTTCAACAGTACCACTCGATTTGAAATCTGTTACAGGAACAAACCATTGCTTTATCCATCTGCACCTTCATGAGAATACCCTACTCATTACGAGTTGTATCGACAATTTGATTAAAGGGGCCTCTGGACAAGCGATTCAAAATACCAACCTCATCATGGGATGGGAAGAAACACTCGGATTACAACTAAAAGCTACCGCTTTTTAAAAATTAAATAATATGAAAATAGCCATCATTGGAACTGGAAATTTAGGTTTGAGTATTGCCAAAGGACTGATTGTCAACAACACCTATACCGATTTATACCTCACCAAGAGAAACCTAGACGATATCAAGGAATACGAAGAATACAAAAGTGTCTTTATCACCAACGACAATAAAGAAGCAGTAAAAAATGCAGACATTCTAATTTTTTCGGTACAGCCCAGTCAATTGGAAACCATTTTACAAGAGATCAAACCACACTTAAACGATAAACACGTCGTTATTTCCACCATAACTGGATTTTCCATTTCACGAATCGAGGCGGTTATTGGTGATGAAATTCCGATTGTCCGTGCCATGCCCAATACGGCGATTTCCGTTGGAAAATCTATGACCTGTTTGTGTAACAATACGGCAGGTAAGAAAAAACTACCCATTGCAGAAGCCATATTCAATGGGTTGGGAACAAGTCTCGCAATAGAAGAAAATCTTATGCAGGCTGCAACAGTACTTTGTGCGAGCGGAATCGCATTTTGGATGCGTTTAATCCGAGCAACTACCCAAGGTGGTGTTCAGATGGGATTTGATGCGGATGTAGCCTTAAAAATGTCCATGTATACAGCTCGAGGAGCAGCAAGTTTGCTCATCGAAGCAGGAACACATCCAGAGGAAGAAATTGACCGAGTAACTACTCCCAGAGGCTGTACCATTACAGGTTTAAACGAAATGGAACATCAAGGATTAAGCTCTTCCCTTATCAAAGGGCTGAACGCTTCTTTTGATAAAATCAACGAAATCGCAAAACAGTAAATGAATTTATTTGAAGTTTATCCACTCTATGAAGTAACACCTGTTCGCGCAAAGGACGTTTATGTCTATGATGATAAGGGGGTTGAATACCTCGACTTATATGGCGGTCATGCAGTTATCAGCATTGGACATACCCATCCCCACTACGTTAAAAGAATCCGTCAGCAATTAGAACAGATTGCATTTTACTCCAATGCCATTCAAAATCCTTTACAAAAAGAATTGGCAAACGCTATAGGAGAACAATCCTGTCTCCACGACTACAGTTTGTTTTTGTGCAGTTCAGGGGCAGAAGCCATTGAAAATGCACTCAAACTGGCCTCATTTCATACCGCAAGAAAAAAAGTAATTGCTTTTAAAGGAGCTTTTCATGGAAGAACCTCGGCAGCGGTGGCGGTAACCGATAATCCCGCGATCAATGCTCCACTAAACAGTCAACATGAAGTGGTATTTCTTCCATTCAACGATGCGGAGGCTTTAGAAAGAGAGTTGGCAACAGAAAGTTACTGTGCCGTAATTTTTGAAAGCATTCAAGGTGTAGGGGGTTTGGATGAACCGGATGAGGATTTTGTCTATGCTATGGAATCCCTTTGCAACAAATATGGCAGTTGCCTAATTGCTGATGAGGTACAGTCAGGTTTCAGTAGATCAGGTACCTTTTTTGCCTATCAAAAATACCGTATTAAACCTCATGTAATTACGATGGCAAAAGGTATGGGAAATGGGTTTCCCATAGGAGGCATATTGGTACATCCTGAGATTCAAGCAAAATTTGGCCTGTTAGGCACTACCTTTGGGGGGAGTCATTTAGCCTGCGCAGCCTCTTTAGCCGTATTAGAGGTTCTCGAAAAAGAGCGTTTGCAAGAACGCACTAAAGAGTTGGAAACCTATTTCAGAGTGCTAGCCCAAAAACTTCCTCAAATCAAAAAAGTAAAAGGACGTGGCTTAATGCTCGGCTTGGAGTTTGACTTCGAAGTAGCTTCACTCCGAAAAAAATTAATCTATGAACATCATATTTTTACGGGTGGGAGTAGTAATAAAAATTTGATCCGTATTTTGCCTCCATTAACCGTACAAAAATCTCACTTTGACACTTTTTTTAATGCATTAAAAATTGTCATAGAAAATCTGTAATTCCAGCTAATGAAACATTTTATCACTTTAGATGCCATACCCGATTTAAACAACGCCGTTCAGGAAATTCGAACTCTAAAAAAAGATGCTTTTGCATTTGAACAACTGGGGAAACACAAAACCTTAGGGATGTTATTTTTTAATCCAAGTTTACGAACACGACTAAGCACTCAAAAAGCAGCTCAGCATTTGGGATTAAAAACCATGGTGATGAATTTTTCTAATGAAGCATGGGCTCTGGAATTTGAAGACGGTACAAAAATGAGTGGATTGCGTTCAGAACATATTAAAGAAGCTGCTGCAGTAGTTTCTCAATACTGTGATGTGGTTGCAATCCGAGCTTTTGCCTCTTTAAGTGACAAACAAAAAGACGAAGAAGAACAGGTTCTAAATAACTTTGCACGTTATGCAAGCATCCCGGTAATTAATATGGAGAGTGCAACAGCACATCCCCTTCAGGCACTCGCCGATGCTGTAACCATTCACGAACATACGCTCAACAAAAGACCTAAAATCGTATTGACTTGGGCTCCTCATCCAAAAGCACTTCCCCATGCTGTAGGAAATTCATTCAGCAATATGGTTCAACGTTTGGATGCGGATTATGTTATTGCGCAACCGAAAGGATACGAGTTGGACCCCAGAATCACCAAAAATACACCTTTGATTTACAATCAAGAGGAAGCCCTGGAAGGAGCCGATTTTGTTTATGCAAAAAACTGGTGTTCCTATCAAGAGTATGGGAAAATTTTGCGAACCGACGATACTTGGATGTTGACCGCCGAAAAAATGAAACTGACCAACAATGCAAAGTTTATGCACTGTTTACCCGTTAGAAGAAATGTAGTGGTAGCAGATGATGTATTGGACAATTCGAATTCATTAGTTATTCAACAAGCCAACAACAGAACCTATGCTGCCCAATGGGTTTTAAAACAAATTCTGCAAAATGGATAAGCTTCATGTTGTAAAAATCGGAGGAAATGTCATCGAAAATCGAGAAGCTCTTTTGGATTTTTTAACGGATTTTGCTGCTCTTAAAGGACCTAAAATTTTAGTTCACGGGGGTGGAAAAGAAGCTACTCAAATGGCTGAAAAGCTAGGGATAAAGGTCCAACTAATCGAGGGAAGACGGGTAACAGACGCTCAGAATCTTGAAATCATTACCATGCTGTATGCTGGGAAATTGAATAAAACCATCGTCGCTCAACTTCAACGTTTAAATTGCAACAGTCTCGGCTTAACAGGTGCCGATGGCAATAGCATTCTCGCTAAAAAAAGACCGCCCCATCCTATTGATTTTGGTTTTGTAGGCGATTTAACCGAAGTAAATCATAAGTTATTTCAACTGCTGCTCAAGAATGGTATCAGTCCCGTATGTTGTGCACTTTCCCACGATGGAAATGGACAATTGCTCAATACCAATGCAGATACCATTGCTGCGACGGTTGCATCTTCTTTAGCGCCTTATTTTGAAGTGCATTTAAACTACTGCTTTGAAAAAAATGGAGTCCTAAAAGATTTAAATGATGGATCCAGCCTGATACAGATCCTAGATGAAGCGCTTTACCACGATTTAAAATCCAAAGGAATACTTCATACAGGAATGCTTCCTAAACTTCACAACTGCTTTTTAGCCCTAAAAGCTGGTGTCACCAAGGTAAGAATTGGGAATCCAAAAATGATCACTGAAACTGTTAACTGTACCCAAATAACAAACTGATGCTCACCCAAAATGCCATTTTATTATTACAAGATTTAATCCGACTGGAATCCTTTTCAGGGGCTGAGGATAAAACAGCTGCCCGATTGGAAGAATGGTTTCATACCTACGCTATTCCGTTTCAGAGAAAGGATAATAATCTTTGGGCAACGAATAAGTATTTCGACCCAAACAAACCAACGTTGCTTCTCAATTCCCATCACGACACCGTGCAGCCCAATCAGGGATACCAACGAGATCCATTCAGTCCTGACATTGAAGAGGGAAAACTCTTCGGATTGGGAAGTAATGATGCTGGGGGAGCCTTGGTATCTCTTATCGCTACATTTACCCATTATTTTGAAAAACGAAATTTGGCATACAATCTACTGATGGTTGCCTCTGCGGAAGAAGAAAGTGCAGGTGAAAAAAGTTTGCGTTATCTCCTTCCTGACCTTCCAAAAATTGATGTGGCTATTGTAGGTGAACCTACTTTAATGGATTTAGCCATAGCAGAAAAAGGATTGGTCGTTTTTGATTTAAGTCTTAAAGGAACTGCAAGTCATGCAGCACATCCAAATAACGATAATCCTTTGATGAGATTACCCCAATTGATTCAGGCAATAGAACAACTCCAGTTTGAAAAGGTCTCCCCAATACTCGGCGCTGTAAAAGCTACATTAACTCAAGTAAATGCGGGAAAACAACATAATGTGGTCCCTTCTGAAGTCAATCTCGTACTTGACGTACGGGTAAACGAATGCTATACGAATGAAGAAATCGAGGAAATTGTTCAATCTCGTTTGGATTGTAAAGTAAGTGCTCGATCCTTAAGATTAAAGAGTTCTTCTATCAACCCCGAGCATCCCTTAGTTTTGGCTGGAATACGTTTAGGTAAAAAAACTTATGGTTCACCTACCCTTTCAGATCAAGCGGGTCTGGATTGTCCTTCGCTTAAGTTAGGGCCAGGCGATTCTACCCGATCACATTCTGCAGATGAATTTATCTATGTTAAAGAAATTGAAGAGGGCATTTCCTTTTATATCAATCTATTAAAACAAATTTTATAGACCTATGAAACTTTGGCAAAAAGGGGCTGCGGCTCATCAAAAAGTAGATCACTTCACCGTTGGTAAAGACCGTGAATACGATTTAGTTCTAGCAGCATACGATTGTGAAGCTTCTATGGCGCATGCTAAAATGTTGGGTTCTATCGGACTGATCACCCCTTTAGAAGCTGAACAGCTTTGTACTGTTTTGGATAAACTCAAGGCAGATGCTGAAGAAGGGAATTTCACCATTGAGGAAACCTTTGAGGACATGCACTCCAAAATTGAACATCTCCTAACCGAAACTTTGGGGGATTTAGGTAAGAAAATACATACCGCACGCTCTCGAAATGACCAGGTGTTGGTTGCCCTGCATCTCTACTTAAAACACGAATTGAAAGAAATCAAGACCCAGGTTGTCTCCCTTTTTGACCTTCTCCTCAATTTAGCAGAACAACACCAAAATCAATTGCTCCCCGGCTACACCCACCTCCAGGTGGCCATGCCCTCCTCCATAGGCATGTGGCTTTCTGCCTATGCCGAGAGTTTGATAGACGACCTCTATTTCTGGGATGCAGCATATAAAATAGCCGATCAAAATCCTTTGGGAAGTGCTGCTGGTTATGGGAGCTCTTTTCCAATTGATCGAGAATTAACTACTGAATTATTGGGCTTTCAACAAATCAAAATAAATGCAGTAGCAGCACAAATGAGCCGCGGAAAATTAGAAAAAAGTACCGCTATGGCGTTGTCTAGTATTGGGAGTAGTTTGGCTCGATTAAGTATGGATATTTGTCTTTATATGGGACAAGATTTTGACTTTATTAGTTTCCCCGCCGACCTCACCACTGGCTCCAGCATCATGCCGCATAAAAAAAATCCAGATCTTTTTGAACTGGTTAGAGGAAAATGCAATACACTACAAGCTCTTCCTAACCAATTGGCACTTTTGACAGCCAATTTACCCAGTGGATACCACAGAGAATTACAACTGGCTAAAGGTCCCATCATCGAAGCAGTACAAGAACTGAAAGCTTGTTTGGACATTTTACTCTTTAGCTTACCCAAGCTTGAAGTACGACCAAACATCACCGACCAAAAAAAATACGATTATCTATTTAGTGTAGATACCCTAAACGCTGAAGTCTTGGCAGGAAAACCCTTCCGAGATGCCTATAGAGAATTGGGAAAGGCCATAGAAAAAAATGAATTCAACCCCAACAGATCAGTTCAACACACTCATTTGGGAAGCATCGGTAATCTCGGATTAGACGCTATTCGAGAAAAAATAAAACCCCTCAGAGACTAAATCTTCTTTACAGCTCGGTCACATCTCCTAAATTTTACTAATTTAGGGTACAAACGAATGCTCCAAAACTTAAAGTTCCCCATGAGAAACCTACAACTCATCCTTAAATTATTCAAACAAATAGACGTATTCAGAGTAGGTTTTACTCCCGACCTGAGGGGTACTGAGTTCGTTTTTTATCCAATCCATACTGTTATGGAACTTTTCAAAACGAATAGAAACATGGAATTTCAAGTTTTTAAACGCAAAGAAACGACCTCTCTTAAAACAACTATTAGAATAACCCTTAGTGAATATATGGGTTGAAGAAATACAAATCGAATATCTAAAAATAGTAACAAATGGAACTATTACACAAATCAAATATAATCCTTCATGTTATTACTGGAGCTATTGCTCTTATTCTTGGAGTTTTTGCCTTACTAACAGTAAAAGGGGGAACAATTCACAACACTAGTGGGCGCCTTTTTCTCGGTTTTGTTTCTGTAGTAATTTTAACTGGTTTGATCGGTGTCTTTGCATTCGGCAGAAACGTCTTTTTATTAGTAATCACGGTACTTAGTGGATACGTTTCCTTTTCGGGCTATCGGGTATTAAAATCAAAAAAAAATACGCTTAAGAAATTGGATATACTCGTTGCAATCAGTAGCATTCTCGTTTTAGCCTATTTCTTGTACTATTTCAAATCTATTGGGATGATTTGGTCACCCATAATAATTTACAGTACGGTTGGGGCTTTATTTTTAGTGCTTTTTTACGATTTTATAAAGTTCTTAATCCCCGCTGAAAAATACGTGAAATACAACATCTGGATATATGAACATATCTATAAAATGACAAGTGCTTTTGCTGCTCTTTTATCGGCATTTTCTGGAACCGTATTCGAAGAATACCAGCCACATAGTCAATATTTACCCTCAGCTATGGGTATGGTGATAACTATTGGATTTATGATTTATGTAAAAAAATACGGGTTGAAATTATGGAGGAAGACAGAAAACAAAAGTTAAGTTCCCCTTGTAATCTTTCGTTCTCTACGGTTTATTTTTTTTAAACCAGAAAACCCTATCAAAAATCTCGATAATCCCAAGGTCCTCTATAAGCGCGATCTAACATTAAATTTGCCCCAGGGTCGTTGATAAACTGTTCGCTTACAGGGTTCCATTCCAGTGGTCGTTGTAGAGCATAGGCAATGTTTGCAAGATTACAAACCGAGGCTGTACGATGTCCAACCTCAACATCACAAATGGGTCGCGTTCGGTTACGAATTCCATCCAACCAGTCTTCGTGGTGATTTTTACTTAGATACACTCGGTTGGTATCGCTATTCTTAATAGGTGTGTCCGCTAAAGCTTCGTTGGGGAATGTTCGTAAATAGGATCGACTTATCTCTAATCGTCCCTCCGTTCCGATAAACTGAATTTCATTTCCACCTGTTCCCCATTTGGTGTGGGTAACTTTAATTCCGTTTTCATAGGTATAGACCAATCCACTCTCTGCATGCTCAGAAGGGGGCGTAAAATGTGTTGGCCCAGTATGATCTTGATCTAGCGCCCACTGGACGATATCAAACATATGTGCTCCCCAATCGGTGACCATCCCTCCACCAAATGGAAAATAATCTCTCCACATTCCCCAGCGTTTATCGTCTAAAGGGCAGGCCAGATCCGTATGATAACCCCGATAGGAAGCTGGACCAATCCAAGCATTCCAATCTATGGTGTTTGGCGCTTCCTGAGTCGGTAAATCACAAGATTTATAGGGTGCCCCTATGGATACTTTTATTTCTTTAATATCACCAATGTATCCGTTGCGGATTAGTTCTACTCCATGACGAAAACGATCCCAAGAACGCTGCATACTTCCTGTCTGAAATATTCTTTGATATTTTCGAGCTGCATCGACCATTGCTCGACCTTCTGCAACCGAACTTGAAAGAGGTTTTTCACAATAAATATCTTTTCCTGCTTTAGCCGCATCAACAGCCATTTGGGCATGCCAATGATCCGGAGAAGCAATTACCACTGCATCGATATCCTTTCGACTAAGCAATTCTCTATAGGATTCAATTTCTACCAATTGCTGTGAAGCTTTTTTCTTTTTTACTAGTTGTTCCCGAAAAGTCTCCGAAAAAAAAGTCATTTTGGTTCTATCAACATCACTTACAGCGACTACTGCCGCACTGTCGTAGTTTACAAAATTGGTCATCAGTCCCCTACCCTGTTTCCCTACTCCGATAAATCCCAGTTGAATTTTGTCATTGGGAGCCGTCCCTGAAAACCCCAGGACATGGCTTGGCACTATTGAGAATACTGAGGAGGCAACTGCTGATTTTTTGATAAATGATCTTCTTTTCATGGTATGGATTTCCTTTAATTATATTTACAACGCATTAAATTAAAAAATTAAAATCAAAGCGTCCCAGAAAAAAACAATTTATCGTATTCTTGAAATAATTTTTGGTACTTTATAGGTCTTGTAAGATTTAAATTCCCTGAATATATGTACAAATCGAATACTACACTTTTCCTACTATTGCTCCTGGGATGTTCCTCAATTCCAATAGAAACAGAGCTTATCGGAATCAAAATCCGAGTCAACGCATTTACCCAAACGTGTCAAGGAATTGTAGAAATGGACTGTATGTTGATTCAACAAGGGGATGCCCTAGGAACGAGTCGTTGGGATTTGTTTTACGATACGATTGAAGGTTTTAATTTTGTTCCTGGCTATATCTATGAGTTGGATGTAACCCTCACTGAGGTACCCTTTCCCCCTGCTGATACTTCCAGTTTGAAATATTCGCTAAATAAAATCCTTAGTAAAACTAAAGTGAATTTAAATTAACTGTGTATCGAACGATTTTCTGTGGCAGCCAAAGCGGCTTCCTTAACTGCTTCTGCATAGGTGGGATGAGAATGGCTCATACGAGCAATGTCTTCAGCCGATGCTCTAAATTCCATGGCGGTTACTGCCTCTGCAATTAAATCTGCAGCTCGAGCTCCGATCATGTGTACCCCCAAAACTTCATCTGTCTCAGCATGAGCTAGAATTTTTACAAAACCATCCAAATCCATACTCGCTCGAGAGCGGCCTAGGGCTCGCATGGGGAATTGTCCTGTCTTGTAGGCAACACCCTCCTGTTTGAGCTCTTCCTCTGTCTTCCCTACAGCAGCCACTTCTGGCCAAGTATAGATGACATTTGGAATAAGGTTGTAATCAATATGTGGTTTTTGACCTGCTATAAATTCAGCAACAACAACACCTTCTTCTTCGGCTTTATGAGCCAACATGGCCCCTTGAACCACATCTCCAATAGCGTAGATGTTTTTTGCAGTCGTTTGAAGATGATCGTTTACCACCACTTGTCCCTTTTCATTGATTTGAACTCCAGCAGCCTGAGCGTTTAATCCGTCCGTATAAGGGCGACGACCCACAGAAACCAAACAGTAGTCCCCTTGAAAATTAATTTCACCCCCTTTTTTATCTGTAGCTGTGACATGGACAACATCCCCTTTGCGTTCAACTTTATTCACCCCGTGCGAGAGAAAAAATTGAACTCCTTGTTTTTTCAATACTTTCATGAGCTCTCTAGACAAACCAGCATCCATGACTGGCGTAATTCGATCAGCATATTCAATAACGGAAACCTCAGCGCCTAAACGTCGGTAGACTTGCCCCAGCTCCAAACCAATTACACCTCCTCCAATTACGATAAGATGTTTTGGAATTTCTTTAAGTTTTAGCGCCTCTGTAGAGGTAATCACCCGCTCTTTATCAACTTGGATAAAGGGAAGTGAGGCGGGTTTAGATCCTGTTGCAATGATGCTATTTTTAGCTTCAATGGTTTGCGCGTCCTTACCTTCTATTTTGATATGGGTAGCGTCTTCAAAACTTCCTAGCCCGTGTAAAACCTCAATTTTATTTTTATCCATTAGGTAGTCTATACCCTTTGTTGTTTGCTCAACTACAGAAGCCTTACGGTCGATCATTTGTTTAAAGTTGATTTTAATTTCACCTTGGATTTCAATTCCGTGTTCGGTAAAATGTTTTTGAGCTGATTCAAAATGATGGGAGGAATCAAGAAGTGATTTTGAGGGAATACATCCTACATTCAAACAAGTTCCTCCTAAAGTGTCATATTTTTCGATTAGGGCTGTTTTCATACCCAACTGAGCACAACGAATTGCAGCTACATAGCCTCCAGGACCAGAACCTATTACGGCAACATCATATTTTTTCATAATCAACATTAATTTGATGACAAAAATACAAATGTTTCTTTGCCTTCATGCATGTAAAAAGAATGGATTTCAAAAAAATAATTTAATTTTATAATACGTTCAAAATCTCAGATCCCATGTCATCCAACTCTTTACCCAATCACTACCAAGCCATACAAGCCGCATCAAGAAGTTTAAAATTTCAACAAATCTCTGAAGATGAAGTTGGGGTACTTTTACGACTCTTAGTTTCCTCCAAACCCAAAGCCAAGGTTCTTGAATTAGGTACAGGTACAGGAATGGGCTTAGCTTGGATAGCGGATGGGCTGGATACAGAGGGGGAATTAATTAGTGTTGAGAAAGACCCTACGCTTCTCGACATCGCACGACAATTTTTCGGAGAAGATCCTCGGATTCAGTTAGTTAATGAAGAGGCCTCTTCTTGGATAGAAGCTCATAAAGACCTGCAATTTGATTTAATATGCAGATACCTGGGCAGGAAAATTTTCCGATTTAGAGCTCGTTCTTCACATGGTAAAGCCCAACGGATTTTATTTAATTGACGATTTAAACTATCAAGCTCACTGGCCAAAGCGACATCAAGAAAAAGTGCTTTTTTTAGTTGAAAAATTAAAATGCCATCCCGATTTTTTCACTTTTCCAATCGATGTAGGTACTGGGCTACTATTGCTCTGTAGAAAGTAATGCTCCACGGTATTCAAGGATTTAAATGCAATCATCTCGTTTTATTTGATTAAACTTGTAATTGAACAAAAATCAGATTTTTTGAAATACAAACAACTTTCTTTAGGACGCGCTCTTTTTCCAATTCTCATCTTAGTTATTCTTTTGTCGTACAATGTTATGGTCTATGGAGACAATGCCTTGAGTGGTTCCAATCAATTCATTTTGCTCCTTGGCGCTGCTGTTGCAGCTGTAGTTGGTTTTCAAATGAAGATTAGTTATCACTCGATGATCGACAAAGTAGCAGAAAATCTACAATCAGTCACTGGAGCTTTACTGATTTTGCTTTTTGTAGGTGCATTAGCTGGTACATGGTTAATTAGTGGAATCATTCCAGCTATGATTTATTACGGCTTGCAAATTCTTCATCCAAGTATTTTTCTTCCCGCATGCATCCTTATTTGTGCCATAATTTCTTTAGCTACAGGAAGCAGTTGGACAACATCCGCAACGGTAGGAATCGCACTGATAGGGATTGGAAAAGTATTGGGAATCCCAGTAGGTATGGTGGCAGGAGCTGTCATCTCCGGAGCCTATTTTGGAGATAAATTATCACCCCTTTCCGACACCACAAACTTAGCACCCGCTATGGCAGGAGGTGAATTGTTCAACCACATCCGCTACATGACCATCACCACGATTCCTAGTATCCTCATCACCCTTGTCGTCTTTTTTATTATCAGTCTAACACAGACCACTTCAGGTACAGCAGATATCGCAGCACTGATGATGGCTATCAAGGATAAATTTACCATTCATTTGGGATTATTTTTTGTCCCTTTGGTGGTCGTGCTCTTGATTATACGGAAAACACCCCCCCTTATCGCTCTTTTAATCGGAACTTTACTTGGCGGTTTGTTTGCACTTATCTTCCAGCAAAATATTTTAATGGAAGTGGCTCAAGTGGAAACCTTTTCCTTCTCTTCAGCCTACAAAGGAATCATGGATTCCATCACAATTTCAACTCAAATTACTACTTCCAATCCCATACTGAACGATTTGTTTAGCTCAGGTGGAATGGAAGGAATGTTGGGTACAATATGGTTGATTATTTGTGCAATGGTTTTTGGAGGAGTAATGGATGCCATAGGTGCACTTGCTCGAATCAGTAACGCTTTACTTGAATGGGCTCAAACCACCTTCCAGTTGTTTGCCAGCACTGTCGCTTCCTGTCTTGCAATCAACCTTACCGCCTCAGATCAGTATTTATCTATAGTGATCCCAGGTAAAATGTTTGCAGAAGCCTACAAGAAAAGGGGACTTGCACCTGAAAACCTGAGCAGAACATTGGAGGACTCGGGAACTGTAACCTCTGTTTTGATTCCTTGGAATACCTGTGGAGCATATCAATCCGGGGTTTTAGGTGTAGGAGTAGGGGAATATTTTATTTATGCTATTTTTAACTGGCTCAGTCCTTTGATGACTTTATGCTTTGCTTTTTTCAAAATCAAAATAAAAGAAAAGGTAAACAAAGTGACCGCCTCTCATTGATAAAATTAGATTCAACTAAGAAATTCTAAATCGTATTCTCTGCCTTATTAAAAGTGTTTAGCCCACGTGTTTCAGTCCATAAGAAAAATCTATAAAATCATCAATTATTAAAAATTCAATTTCCTGTTTAAGTTGAATACAATTTCTAATTTAGTGCCAAATTAAAATATTATGAGCGAAAGTAAATGTCCATTCCACGGTTCTACGACCAAGCCCAACATCGGAACAGAGAATACCGATTGGTGGCCAAATCAATTAAATCTTGATATTCTCCGTCAGCACGACAGTAAAAGTAATCCCATCCCCGAGGTGGATTACAGAGAAAATGTTAAAAATTTAGACTTAGAAGCGGTAAAAGCGGATGTAAAAACCATGCTAAAGGACTCTAAAGAGTGGTGGCCTGCAGACTGGGGTCACTACGGTCCGTTTTTTATTCGAATGACATGGCATGCTGCTGGAACGTACCGTACTGGTGATGGCCGTGGTGGAGCAGGTACTGGAGCGCAACGGTTTGCTCCATTAAACTCATGGCCCGATAATGGAAATCTCGATAAAGCACGTCGTTTACTTTGGCCAATCAAAGAAAAATACGGAAACAAACTATCATGGGCTGATCTTTTAGTCTTGGTGGGAAATGTGGCTATTGAAGATATGGGAGGACCAAATCACGGAACAGTATTGGGACGTGAAGACATTTGGCATCCAGAAAAAGATATTTATTGGGGAGCTGAAGATGAATGGTTGGGAGACAAACGTTATGGTGATACCAGGCAATCCCTAGAAAATCCTCTTGCTGCCGTTCAAATGGGATTAATTTATGTAAACCCTGAAGGACCAAATAGCAATCCTGATCCGGCACTCTCTGCTCAAGATATCCGTGAGACATTCAAAAGAATGGCCATGAATGATGAGGAAACAGCTGCTCTAACCGCTGGTGGACATACCTTTGGAAAAGCACATGGAGCAGGTGATGCAGGCCTAGTAGAAGCAGAACCCGAAGGGGCTCCAATTGAAATGATGGGTCTAGGCTGGAACAACAAACACAAATCAGGAGTAGGAGTAGATGCCATCACAAGTGGAATCGAAGGGCCTTGGACTACCAACCCTACCCAATGGGACATGGGTTATTTAGAACTTTTGTTTAAATACGAATGGGAACTTAAAAAGAGCCCTGCAGGAGCATGGCAATGGCATCCAATAAACTGTGCAGAAGCTGATATGGTTCCTCAAGTAGATGGAAGTGATGTAAAAGTACTTCCTATGATGACCACTGCAGACATGGCTATGAAAGTTGACCCTATTTATAACAAAATATGTCAGCGATTTTTAGCAAATCCAGAGGAGTTTGGAGAAACTTTCGCTAAAGCCTGGTTTAAATTGTTGCATCGTGACATGGGACCTAAGACCAATTATATCGCGGGTGACTTTAAAGATGTCAGTTATATTTGGCAAGATCCTACTCCAATTGGGAAGCTAATGACCGCTTCCGAAGAGCAAGCTGTTCGAGATGCGCTTTCTAAATCTGGATTAAGTGTCCAAGAAATGGTAACTACCGCATGGGCAAGTGCCAGTACATTTAGAGGTTCAGATAACCGAGGTGGAGCCAATGGCGCACGAATTCGATTGCTTCCTCAAAGAGAATGGGACGTGAACCAACCCCAAACACTTTCTAAAGTATTGGCTGTTTATGAAGGCATTGCCGCAAATCATGGAACAAGTGTTGCAGACGTAATTGTACTTGGAGGTGCTGTGGGAATCGAAAAAGCGAGTGGTCAGAAAGTTCCATCAACTACTGGACGTGGAGATGCAAGCCAAGAAAATACCGACATCGATTCATTCAACCTGTTAAAACCAAGGGCGTGTGGATTTAGAAACTATTCGGAAAAAGAATTTGCGGTTAGTCCTGAAGAAATACTTCTCGACAAAGCACAACTTTTGGGCTTAAACCCAGTAGAATTAACCTTACTCGTAAGCGGTATGCGTGCCATGGGAATTTCTCATAGTGGAGAGGGTATATGGACAGACGGAACGTTAAATAATCAGTGGTTAAAAACGCTACTTTCTATGGATGTCAAATGGAGTACTACGGGTTACAACAGCTATGTCGCTAAAAACAGAAGTACGGGTGAAGAAGTACGAACTGCCTCCAGAACCGATCTTGTTTTTGGTTCTAACTCTGAGCTAAGAGCTATCGCTGAAGTCTATGCACAAGATGATAACAACAATAAATATGTTGCTGATTTCATCAAAGCTTGGAATAAAGTAATGAACGCAGATCGATTTGATTTAAAATAGATTGCAATTCTATTCTAAACCTCTTAAACCCGGTGTTCTCATCGGGTTTTTTATTTTAAACTCCAGTACAATTTTTACCTTGGCTTATTCATTTAAACCTGACCAACAATAGAATCCCTTTGGAATTGAATTTGTATTTTTGTTAGATATAATTCGTTCATGGCTAAGAAGAAGGAAACTAATCCAATAAAAAAACGTCAGAGACAAGTACTCTTTGGCGGAGCTTTATTACTTATCGCTTTACTTTTAGTTCTTGCCTTTATCTCCTATTTGTTTAACTGGAGAGCGGATTATAGTACCTTAAATTCTTTGACAGACCGCAGTGTTGAAGCACAAAATGTACTTAAAAAATTAGGGGCAATCGTCTCCAATTTTTTTATCTACCAAGGGGTCGGTTTAGGGGCCTTTTTGATTCCGTATCTTATGGGATTAACAGGATTTAAATTATTTTTTGGCGCAACTACTACACGACTTGTTCACGCTTGGGCTTGGGGCTTGGCTCATATGCTTTGGGCATGCTTGATGTTTGGATACGTCTGGACCGAATTTCCAATCTTGTCTGGAATAATTGGTTTTGAAATCCATGCATTTGCCATAACCTATATTGGACGACTTGGACTTTTAGCCATCCTTATTTTTGTATTGCTCTGCTTCTTAGTAGTAGAATTGGGTTGGACCCCAGAAAAAATGTCCAGCTGGTTTAAGGGTTTTAATCAATCCGAAGAAGTCGCCAAAGAAGAATCCGATTCAAAAGTAGATGTAGAACTCAATAGCAATCCTTCCGAAGAGATTCCCTTGGAAGAAAACGACACCGAAGAAAACAACATCAATTCAATCGACGAATTTCCTCCCATCGATAAGATAACCTCTGAAGTTGAGGCTCCGGAAATAAAAATGGAAATTGAAGCACCCATAGAGGAGACAGCTGATGAAAAACTCGCTCAAACTTTAGTTGAAAAACAAGGCTTCTTCGACCCTACCCTCGAACTCAGCAAATTTAGAATGCCTGGCTACGATCTACTTAAAGATTATGGCGATAGTGGAATTACCATTAATCAAGAAGAATTAGAGGCAAATAAAAATAAAATTGTAGAAACTCTAAGCAATTATAAAATTGGAATTGCGAATATTAAAGCAACCATTGGACCTACCGTTACACTATATGAGATTGTTCCAGATGCAGGGATTCGCATTTCGAAAATTAAAAATTTAGAAGACGATATTGCACTTTCACTCTCTGCTTTAGGAATTCGTATCATTGCTCCTATACCGGGCAAAGGGACGATAGGAATTGAAGTTCCTAACCAAAAACCCAGTATTGTTTCTATGCGATCTGTAATTAGTGCTTCCAGATTTCAAAACGCTGAAATGGAATTACCAATTGCATTAGGTAAAACCATTAGCAATGAAACTTTTGTAGTTGACCTTGCCAAAATGCCCCATTTATTGATGGCTGGTGCTACAGGTCAAGGAAAATCTGTTGGACTGAATGCCGTTTTAACCTCCCTCCTTTACAAAAAACATCCCGCAGAGGTAAAGTTTGTTTTGGTTGATCCAAAAAAAGTAGAACTCAACATCTATAACAAAATTGAAAGGCATTACCTAGCGAAACTCCCCGATACAGAAGAAGCCATTATCACGGATAATACTAAAGTGATTAATACCTTAAATTCATTGTGTATTGAGATGGATAACCGTTACGAATTGCTCAAAAATGCAATGTGCCGAAACTTAAAAGAATACAATAAAAAGTTTAGAGAGCGTAAATTAAACCCCAACGATGGACACAGTTATTTACCCTACATCGTCCTTGTTGTGGACGAGTTTGCTGATTTAATCATGACCGCAGGGAAAGAAGTAGAAACTCCCATAGCCCGCTTGGCCCAATTGGCTCGAGCTATCGGAATTCATTTAATAATCGCAACTCAACGCCCTTCCGTCAATGTGATTACCGGAATTATCAAAGCCAATTTTCCTGCTCGAATCGCATTTCGTGTTACCTCCAAGATTGATTCCAGAACTATTTTGGATAGTGGCGGAGCAGATCAACTTATTGGTAGAGGAGACATGCTCTACACTCAAGGAAATGAATTGACTCGAATTCAGTGCGCTTTTGTGGACACCCCAGAAGTTGAGCGTATAGCCGCTTACATCGGTGGACAAAAAGGCTATGCCGATGCCCACTTGCTCCCGGAATATGTTGGAGAAGAAAGTATCAGCAGCCTTGATATTGACGCCAGCGAACGCGATGCATTATTTAGAGAAGCAGCAGAAGTTATTGTAACCGCTCAACAGGGTTCGGCATCTTTATTGCAAAGGAAATTGAAACTGGGATACAACAGAGCGGGCAGAATTATCGATCAAATGGAAGCTGCGGGAGTAGTAGGTCCATTTGAAGGAAGCAAAGCACGACAAGTTTTAATATCCGATTTTGCTTCATTGGAAAGATTACTCAACGAAGAAGAAATTTAAATACCCTACCAACACAAAAACCATGAGAAAATCTATTGTTTTTCTTTTATTCATGTTCCTTTCTGGAACTGCAGTTAAAGCACAAACTACAGAGGCAGCAAAAAAATTGCTCGATCAAGTTTCTGCCAAAATCGCTTCTTTTAAAACCATGCAATTTGATTTTGTATATGTGTTGGAAAACAGACAAGAAAACATCAAACAAGAAACCGAAGGATCGGTTACGGTTTCTGGAGATCGTTACAAACTTAACTTTTTAGGAGCTGAACAGTTATTTGACGGTCAAAAAACCTATACTATCGTTCCTGAAAACGAAGAAATTACAATCAGTACCGTTGAGGAAGAGGATGATTTTGGAATCAATCCCTCTAAACTCCTTTATTTTTATAAAGAAGGCTATGCTTTTCAATGGGATATAAAACAAAATGTAATGGGACGAAATATTCAATTTATTAAACTCATCCCCATAGAAGAAAACAAGGAGGTAAAATACCTCTTGTTGGGAATTGACACCCGTTTAAAAACGATTTACCGCCTCATCGAAATAGGTGCAAATGAGACTCGAACTACTTTAACCATTTCCAATTTTACCCCCAACATCAAATTAGCCGCAAACTATTTCACCTTCGACGCTACTCAATATCCTGATTTTTATATAAACCAATAAGCATTGAAAATAATTGATCGCTACATTTTAAAAAGCTATCTACTGCGTCTGATTAGTGTCTTCACGATCTGTATGTTTATTTTCGTAATTCAAACCTTTTGGCTTTTTATAGATGAATTGGCTGGTAAAGGATTGGATGTCATTATTATTTTTAAGTTTCTATTGTTTTACTCTCCAAAACTAATTCCACTCGTACTTCCGCTTTCCGTTTTATTAGCTTCTTTAATGACCTATGGCACGCTCTCTGAAAATTACGAATTTGCCGCCATGAAATCTACAGGAATTTCTTTGCAAAGAGCTCTTTATGGTTTGGTGATCTTTCATGTGCTATTAGGTATCGGAACCTTTTATTTTTCGAATCATGTGATTCCTTATGGCGAACTCAAATCCTATAACCTAAGGCGAAACCTAGCTAAACTGGAACCTACCTTAGCCATAAGAGAAGGGATTTTTAATGAAATTGGAGAAATCAATATAAAGGTCAGCAGGAAATACGGAGAAAATGATCGTTTCCTAGAAGATGTCATTATCCATGAATACAGCCTCGATAAAAAAAACAACATCGTTATAAAAGCCGAACGAGGGGAGATGAAAAATGAACCGACAGATCCCAACCTTAAATTGGTGCTTTATAATGGGAACAGGTACGAAGATATTGAACCCAAAAAAGTTAGAGATCGAGAGCGAATCCCCCATGCCAAAGTTTCTTTTGAGACCTACGAAATGAACATTGATCTTTCTCAATTTAACCAAGTCGATCTTAATGAAGAGAATTACACCTCTACCTTTAGAATGCAAAAAATTGATCAGTTGGAAGTTAGCATCGACACACTTCAACAGTCCTACAGTAAAGAACAGCAAGTCTTTAGTGAAAATTTTTCCAAAAAAAGCGACCTTAAAAAACTAAAAGAAGTTGAAATTGACCCCCAAGCTAAAGACACAATCCCCGAAAGCGTATTGGACTTTATCATCACAGATGAAAATTGGAAAAAAATACAATTGATTGAAGAAGGAATCTCCTCTATCCGATTGGGTATTCGCGATCTGAATTCTAAACGGACGCAATTCTTTGCTTTTCAAAAGTTAATTAATCTCCATAAAATTGAGCTGTACAAAAAATACACCTTACTCTTTGTTTCCCTACTCCTGTTTTTAATTGGAGCTTCATTAGGTGCGATCATTCGTAAAGGAGGGTTAGGACTACCCTTAGTCCTTTCCATTTTGATTTTTCTAACCTATCATTACATTGGTTTATTTAGCACCAATGCAGCAGAGGACAACAGCATTTCTCCATTTTTTGCTTCTTGGCTCTCTACTTTAATCCTTACTCCTTTTGCAATTATCTTGACACGAAGAGCCTCATCAGACAAAGGCTTTGTGAGTTTGTCTAACCTCTACTACCCGCTGATTGAAATATTGAAAGAGATTCCTTTTATCAAGAAAAGATTAAAAACATGATGACCACAGAAAAAATAAAATTACACTCTATTCCTGAAGCCATTGAAGCCATAAAAAATGGGGAGGTTATAATTGTTGTTGATGATGCCAATCGGGAAAACGAAGGAGACTTTATTGCGGCAGCAGAAAAGATTACTCCAGAGTTAATCAATTTTATGGCAACCCACGGAAGAGGTTTAATTTGTGCTCCACTAACAGAGGAGCGCTGTCAGTCATTGCAACTAAATCGAATGGTTACGAACAATACTGATCCTTTAGAAACAGCATTTACAGTTTCTGTCGATTTAAAAGGCAAAGGAGTAACTACAGGAATTTCTGCTTCCGATCGAGCCAAAACAGTTCAAGCCCTTGTGAATCCAGAAACTTCAGCATACGATCTTTCTCGTCCAGGGCACATTTTTCCTTTGATCGCAAAAAGCGGTGGTGTTTTGAGAAGAACGGGGCATACCGAAGCAGCCATAGACTTTGCACGACTTGCAGGCATGCAACCCGCTGGAGTAATTGTAGAAATCATGAATGAAGATGGTACTATGGCTCGACTCCCAGAACTTATGGAAGTAGCAAATAAATTTCAACTTAAGATTGTTTCTATAGAAGATCTCGTTTCTTATCGAATGCAACACGATAGTTTGATTGTAAAAAAAGCGGATCATGAAATCAATACTCAATACGGTACCTTTCGACTTAGAGCATACGAACAAACCACAAACGGCAATGTTCACCTAGCCCTTACTAAAGGGAACTGGAATAAAAAAGATGTCGTATTGACCCGTATCCATTCCTCAAAAATCACGAATGATATTCTCGGTATGCTTACCGGTTCGATTCGAAAAGGGCTGGATGATATTTTTAAGTTGATCAATGAAGCCGATAAGGGAGCCTTATTGTTTATCAATCAGGAACAAACACCTGAAAATTTACTTGCCCGAATACGTCTCTTAAAACAAATGCAAGCGGAGGGTAAGGACAATGTCGCTCCTCCCATGAAAATGGATTTCAAGGATTACGGCATTGGCGCTCAAATTCTCCACGACCTAAACATTCAAAAACTCAAGGTAATTAGTAATTCAAAACAAGCTCCAAGAATTGGAATTACAGGTTATGGTATAACCATAGAGGGATACCAAAATTATTAGTTATTCAAAAAACCAAAGTTTAACCGCCATAATAAAAATGGTGACCAACATGGCAATACGAATAACACGATCCCCCTTCT
>JAFMCA010000012.1 GCA_017858055.1 Flavobacteriaceae bacterium | reverse complement strand
GGTAATGTCAATCTATGCACTTCATTAGTAACGAATATGTCCCAATTATTTTATGCCAAAACTTCTTTTAATTCAGCAATAGGTTTTTGGGATACTTCAAGTGTGACTAATATGGTTGATATGTTTTCTGGAGCTTCTGCTTTTAATCAAGATGTCGGGAACTGGGATACTTCAAATGTGGTTGAGTTTACTGCTATGTTTAGAGATGCAATTGCATTTAATCAAGATATTGGAAACTGGGATACTTCAAGTGTTACAAGTATGTTCGAGATGTTTAGACAAGCCTCATCATTTAATAAAGATATCGGGAACTGGGATACTTCAAATGTGGAAGATATGCTTGCTATGTTTAATTCGGCTATTACGTTTAATCAAGATATTGGAAACTGGGATACTTCAAATGTGACTAATATGGCTTTTATGTTTTCTGGAGCTTCTGCTTTTAATCAAGATGTCGGGAACTGGGATACTTCAAATGTGGTTAATATGAATGGTCTGTTTTCTGGAGCTTCTGCTTTTAATCAAGATATAGGCAATTGGGATACATCAAATGTCGGTGAGTTTACTAATATGTTTAGAGAAGCAATTGCATTTAATCAAGATATTGGTAGTTGGGATACTTCAAATGTTAGGATAATGGGTTGGATGTTTGATGGCGCAATTGCATTTAATCAGGATATTGGGGGATGGGATACTTCAAGTGTGGAAAGTTTTACTGACTCCAATAACTTTGACCTTGGTATGGGTCGTATGTTTTATAATGCAACTACATTTAACCAAGACCTTTCAGGATGGTGTGTAACTAACTTTAGTGCTGAACCAACTTTATTTAAGATTGGAGCAAATGCTTGGAGTTTGCCAAAGCCTGAATGGGGAACTTGTCCTGATTAATAAACTAAATACAAATAATAAAACCTCTTCTCTTGGAGGTTCTATATCATCGGCATTTCCTCTTCAATAAGTTCTGATATAATGATACAAGTAAATTATAGGATATTACATTATTCATAGTGTGTCCAAACACTCGGTTTTCCATTAATATCAATTGCTAAGACATCAAAAATAGCCTTATCGTTGTTTACCTCCATCCCAGGAACATTTATTCCAGCTGGCATTCCAGGAACAGTTAAACCTATGATATTCTCTGGATTTTCTTTTATTAATTTTTTGACGTCTTTTGCAGGGACATGTCCTTCAATGAAGTAACCATTAATTATGGCTGTATGGCAAGAAGCGAAATCCATTGGAAGACCCGCTTTTACTTTTATATCATACATATTAGCATTTGTATTCTTTTCTAGAATAAAATTATTGCTTTCCATATGCAAAATCCATTCATGACAACATCCACAATCTGATGAAAAGTAAACAACATCATTTTTTTTCTCTTCCCCTTTACATGAAACAAGCAAAAAGAATATAATAAGCAATGCATATTTTTTCATAATCTAAATTTAATTAACATAAATGCCAAGATCCAAAGGTAGCCAGAACAAATTACATCAGAAATAGAAAAACTACATCTTCTCATAGACAAGTAAATAGCTGCTTTAAATGTAATCGAGCTAGAGGCTAATCAACCTCTATCATAAGGGTTCAAATAACCCTACAATATACTTTACAAAGAATGAAACAAGCCGCTAATAAGTACGTGAGGACTTGTTTTTTTAGTTTAATACTGTAAAAAATTAATGTTTATTAAATAATTTTTGTATAATTGGAAATAACCATAAACCTTAGAGATGAAATTTTTTCCTTATTTAGTATTCGTTAGTATTTTATCGTTTTTTCTTGTTCTTAGTTGTTCAACTGATGAAGAAGAGACAGTAGCTCCAGTTGTTCAAACGCCAGAACCTGAAACTCCAGCCCCAACACAATACACTTTAACGGTATCAGCAGCAGAAGGAGGTACAGTCTCTTCTGAAGGAGGAACCTATGATGATGGAACTGAGGTTACCATTACAGCAACTTCAAATGAGGGATATCGATTTACAGGTTGGGAAGGAAATAGCTCTACTAGTGAAAGTCTAACCGTTACCCTGAATTCTAACCAAACCTATCAAGCACTATTTGAATTAATCCCAATATATACACTGACAATAACGACAAGTGATGGCGGTACGGTATCATCTGAAGGAGGAGATTATGAAGAAGGAACGGAAGTAACTATTACAGCGACTCCTGATGAAGGATATGAGTTTGTTGGGTGGGAAGGTAGTGATGAAATAGTAAATGAGTTAACATTTTCAATCAATTCAGACTTAGATTTAAGTCCAATTTTCCAAATAATTCAATCAGAGGAAAGTTTATATTACTCTAATGGAGATATCAAGTCCATTGAACCAATTGTTTTTTATGACCGGGAATTGGAGGTCTATGGAGTAAAGCTAATTGCTGCAGGTAATATTGGAGGTCAAGAAGCTGTACCCAATTTTTGGATATATAAAACTGCTCGGGTGTATGAATTACTTTTAGATAAAGATGGAGAAGATATCGACGCTAATTCTCAACTAAATATGATAAAAACTCTTAAAGGTGAAATTGGGTGGCATCAGGGAAGACAAGCAGGTCAAAGAATTGCACGAGGTGGTGGAGGTGAATATTCTCCAAATTTTTTAGATGATAACCGAAATCAATCCTATCCAGGTTTAGAAGCTTTTGAAGATGGGTTCGCTTTAGATGACATGGTTTGGTACAAAAACGTAGATAGTAAGGGTACAGGGGACGATGATATAAATGAAATTATGGAGCATATCCTTCATACGCTCCATCGTTTTGGAGTGCGAGGAGGGGTTGTTGGCTCAACAGAGGCACTTAATATCGAGGCTGAAGAAGAAGATATCACCAATACAGAAATTTTTCTGGCAATGAAAGAAGCCTATACCAATGGGGTATTTGATATTGATGGCTATGGAGGCGACATAAATAACCGGGATGCCTGGCCCGTTATGCTTAAAGAATACCAGTATTTACTTACCTATGGAATGTGGGAATTCAGTGAATTTTGGGAAGGAGGAAGTTTATCTCCAGAATGGAATGATAATGCGAGAACGCCTTCAGGAATATTAGCTAATAATCCTTTAGGATACAAAATATATACTACTTATTTCAAACCTGTAATTTCTAAACCAAGTAAGGTGACGCTAAGAGAAATTTTCCAAGACAATGATCAAGGAGATTCAGGTTATGTGCCGGATTAAATTTTAATCAACAGCATCTCTTCTTAGTAAAGTTTAGGGACTTCCCATCCTCTTCAATAGGTTATGCTAACATTTATAGATCGTGTCCCATACCTTTCTGGAGCCTGGTCATGATTCTTGTTCTTTTGAGATTTCTCGCTTTAAAAAGGGAAACTTAAGTGTTGTTAATTTATATATTTTCCAGACTTAAATTGGCAATTTTAAGTTGATTCTTTCCGTTTTCAAATACTGTCCAAACGATAACTATTTGGTCATTGAATTTTTCTAATTGAGGTACTCCGGTATTTCTTCCTCCATCAATCTCCGAAATTGTAATTGGAACTGAAACCTTTCCGTCTATCGAAACTTTTTTTATCCTTAAAAAGGTTCCATTATCATCCCCTTCAATATAACTAACCAGCACATCTTTTGCGTTTATAAAAACAACATCTACTCTGCCTGTAGCATCAAGGTCGTTGATCTTTATAGGGGACTCGAAATCCTCTCCATTTGATTTTGAAAAAGAAAGGTTTACAATTGGTCTACCATTAGAAACGGTAACCCAACTGACCGCTAAATTATTTAAATTAGAAGCAACTTTAGGACCATTTACTGGACATCCATTTATTATCCATCCATCATTATGAACAGGAACTGGAGTTTCCCAAAGGCCATTTATATTTCGGGTAATGTAGATGTCTCGGATCTCGTTTTCACTTCTGTCTCGATAAACAACCACGGGCCCATTATCAGTTCCTGTTATTGACGTCTGACAACAATCGCAAGTCGCTGAATCAAGTTCTTTTTCATTTATAATCTCTCCACGATTCGTAACTTCTGCAAAGCGAATGGTCATTGGATTGTGTTGTCCTTCAGGTCCTTTCAAAATTGTATTTCTTCCGTCTAACCAGGAAACATAAAATCCTTTGTTATTATTTGAAACTATGCTCACAAAGCCATGCTCTGATTTCGTGCCATCTGAATGTAAAATAAAATCTTCTTTTATTTTTTCTCCATTTAATTTTTGCAGATTTAATACAACATCATAAGTATATGTGCTAGAATCCGATTTCTTTAGGTGACTCGTTAAAATTAAATCCTCATTTATTGCATGAGTTGGGAAATCAGCCCAATTAATAAACCAATCCGAACCGGTTACGATTGTTTGAGGATTAATCCATTTTCCCTCTTTGAATTGACTAAAATTTAAAGCGGCTTTCTTCTCGTCGTCCGAGGAAATCCAAGACAATGACAAAGAACCATTCTTAGAAACTAAACTGGGTTGTGCATTATTGTTTTCTTGAAAAAAAGGTATTTTTTCGATTTTAATTTCTCTTGAAGTACATGAAAAAAGTGTTGTTAACAACAAAAAAACGATCCCTTTTTTCATATTATATTTTTTTAAATTTTTCAATACTTTCTTCTGAGTCCCAAGCAATCGTTCCGACAATAGTTTCTATTTTTTTTCCGTTTTCATCAAAAATATAGGACGTGGGTAAACTATAAATTCCAAGCGTTTCAATTGACTTAGTCGATTTCAAAAAGTTGAAATCAAAATTCTTATTTATTTTAAATTCAGAAATAGTATGAATTGTTTCGTCGGATACTAATAATAAAACGTAGTTGTGTTTTTCTAATAATTCTTCTGCTCTTTTTAACCCGGGCATTTCTTTAATACACGGGCCACACCATGTTGCCCAGTAATTAAGGATTATTCTCTTTCCTCGATATTGGATTAAATCTACGTGGTTGTTATTTAAATCCACAAATAACGTTTTGAGTTGGATCGATTCTAAATCGGAAACGTTCTTACTTTCTTTAATATCAAAATGACAACTTGATAATACGATTAAGAACAATGAATAAAGAATTGATTTTTTCAATTTTATTGCTTTTGGATTCTCAAATTTAGTTAAAACTCACTGATCACTAACCCTATTTAAGTTCATATTCAAGTAACTACAGCATCGGTACCTCCTACTTATTGAGTTTAGTGATTAGTAATTGTATAATACAAGCTATACCAGTATTGAATGTTTAACCGCATCTATAGAAGTTAATATTTATCCGCACATTCTAATGTTTCCAAATCCCCTTACAACTCTCTTTGCCAAGAAACAAACTACACATGAAGTAAGTGAAGATTTGCCTTAATTAATTGAGTGCTTTTTCAAATTGGTGATATTTCTCAATTTTTTTATACTTTTAGATAACATAAACCATAAATCAATTCTCGTGAAAAAATCCTATCTGATCGTATTAACTGTTTTATTCGCTTTTAACTGTACGCAAAAAAAACAGAAAAATGAAACTGAATCTAAACCGCTTGCCGAGACGTTAATGGCAGAATCGATTCAACGATTTACAACCGCTTGGAATCAAGGAAATGCAGTGGAAATATCAAAAGAATTTACTGCTGATGCCATTCGAATTATTTCCAATCCTCAGAGCCCAATCGAAGGGCAAGAGTCTATTCTAAAAGCATTTGAAGACACGTTTTCAGAAGGAAGCGAATTAAAAAACAGCCGTATTGAAGTGACCGTAACTGATGCGCGTTCCGTATCAGAAGATATTTATTTAGGGGCTGGAAATTTTACCATATTGAATCAACAAAATGAGATTCTAGAACAAGGCAAATGGGGGAATGTTTTTAAATTCGACAACGGGCAAATTAAATATTTAATGGAGTCTGCCCATAGAGAACTCAAAGATGTAGATACTTCTGTGGCGGAAATTACATTAAAAAATTCTATTACTTCTGAAGCGTTGCATTTTGATAAAATTGTACGCTCCATTGAAAATTATATTAGCAACTATAACAGTAAAAACAGTGATGGCCTTTCAATGCTATTTACAGAGGATGGTATCCAAAATGTAAATTCAAAAAATGGAATTGTTATGGGTCGCCAACAAATAAAACAAACTGAAAGTTATTCTGATGGAAGTGTATTAAATGCAACTATTTTAGGATATCGGTATCTGGATAACAATTTAGCGATTGCATATGGGAAATGGACTGCTTCAGGCGAGGACAATTCAATTGTTATGGGTCAATGGGGAAATCTCTTCAAGATAGAAGGGGAAAAAGCCCTATTGATAATGGAGTCGGCAGGTTTGTCACGTTAACTCTCATACATTTCGATTAAAAGAGAAGTCATACTTAAGAATGCGTAGTAACAAATTTTAAGGATCAATGATGAAAGAACCAACTGAGCTAAAGGACCAATTGTTTTAAAGATTTTAATACCCCTAAAAAAGCGATCATCCCAGTTTTTAACTAAAAATTGACTCCTCTTTTTTTAAATAATTAAACCGTAGATCTACCAAACAGACTGCTTTTTGTTCCTTTTCTATTTATGGTTCTAAAAGGATGTTGGCTCAATTTTAATGGCTTTTGTATACAGCGCTTTCCTTTTTTCACATCTACTAGCTTATCCATATCTTTAGTGCTAATTAAAAAAAATCAATGAAAAAACTGGAGGCTATCGTTCTTGGAGCAACGGGCGCAACGGGTCAAGAAATTGTAACTCGTTTGTTAAAAGACACTTCTTTTGATAAAGTAACTGTCTTTGTTAGACGAAGCCTAAACTATAATCATAAAAAATTAATCGTTCACGTTATTGATTTTTCAAAACTAAAAGAGGTTGAGTATTTAATTCACGGGGATGTGCTCTTTTCTTGTCTGGGAACCACGCTAAATGCCGCCGGAAGTAAGGAAAAGCAATATCTTGTTGATTATACCTATCCCTTTGAATTTGCCAAAATAGCCGCTAAAAAAGGGGTTTCTCAATGTTCGCTTGTCTCCTCTACTGGAGCAAACAAAAACTCTGTTTTTTTCTATCCTAAAATCAAAGGGGAGCTTGAGGAGTCCGTTAAGAATTTGCCCTTTAAAAACATCCAAATTTTTCAGCCCCCTACTTTAATTCGGCAACAAGAACTTATTCGTCCCGTTGAAAAAATTGCCATTAAACTGTTTAAGGGTCTGAATGCCCTAGGAATCCTAAAGTCTCAAAAACCCTTATCTGTGGGTAAATTAGCGGAAAAGATGATCTGTGAAATAAAATCACTCCCAAAGGAAAAAATAAAAATCTTTAGCGCAAAGGAGATTTTTAGAACTTGTCAATCACTAGAATTAAAACATGATGTTTAGAATGCAACAAAGGATGAATACCATTAAATATGCTGCCCTTGAAATTACTTTGATTGTTTTGGGGGTTTTGACGGCTATACAGGCAAACAATTGGAACGAAACAAGGAAATACAAAAACGAACAACTCAAGTTTTTACATAGTCTTAAAAGCGAATTAAATGCCGATTTGACCCTAATTGAAAATAAACGGGACTCTTTTCAAAGATTAAACACACTCCTCACGGATGCCCATACCTTACTGCATAAAGATGAAATAAACCAGGAAGAAAAAAACACCATTTCCTCAGCAATAAGTATTTTCCCAATTCTGACCCCCATAAATAAAAATGTAGAGAGAAATAACAATTTAATATCAACAGGTATTATTGAAAATGATCACCTTAACTTGATGGTTCTAAAGTATTACGAAACCATCAAATACACGGCTGAAGTTCAAACAAAATTTGGCGAAACCCTTCAAGTCTTATATGTCAATCAAATCAGTCCACTCGTTAAGTTTAATTATCTGTTGGGTAAAAGCATCGAGTTTTCGTTAAAGGAAATCCAATCGAGTCCTCTTTTTATTAATGCCTTAGACCTCTCCTTTGGATATAGAAAACAAGCCCTACTGTTTTTAAAAGAACAAAAAGAAATGGCAGAAAAACTAATGGAATTGATCGATCAAGAAATTCTTTACTCTCTCTAAGCGTTTCGGCGCTGTTTGAGTTTTTCGTTTTTTATTTTTGTATTTTCATAGAACTGTATTTAAATTCAATTCAAATGAGAAAGCTATTTCCTATTACCTTGTTTTTGAGCGTTTGTTTTTCTTTTGCACAAAGTCAACACACAATAAACAATACAATTGATCCTGAATCTAAAATCGGTTTGGATGCGCTATTAACTGCAGTCCCCGGTGGGTTCAACAGCATTCGTGATGTCGTGGAGCGAAGAAATTTTACCAACGCCCTTTTTGCTTCCATGCAAAGTCCGGAGGTAAACCCCAATATTCGAATCACGGATTATAAAATTCCTGGACTAAAAAGTGCTCCAGACATTCCTTTACGAGTTTATACTCCTAAAACAGCCGGCCAAAAAAATCCTGGAATCTACTATATCCACGGTGGAGGGATGATCATAGGAAGTATCCAAGGAGAGGAGAGCAATGCCATCGCACTTGCGCTAAAATTAAATGCTGTAGTCGTCTCCGTTGGGTACCGATTAGCGCCAGAGAACCCCTACCCTGCCGCAGTAGAAGACTGCTATACCGGCTTAAAATGGATGGCTGAAAATTGCGATAAACTTGGTGTTGATTTGGATCGAATTGCAGTATATGGAGGAAGTGCTGGGGGTGGCTTGACGATCGCAACAACCATGATGGCTAGGGATAAAAATTTTCCAAAGGTTTGTTTTCAAATGCCACTCTATCCTATGATCGATGATCGAAATACTACTGTTTCTAGTCATTTGATAAAGAATATTGGAATTTGGGACAGAGAGGCAAATATAGAAGCTTGGAATTGGTATTTGGGAGGGAAAGAAGCCGATCAGTATGCCGCACCCGCTCGTGCAAAATATTTACAACTTTTGCCCCCAACTTTTATTGATGTTGGTGAAAATGATTTGTTTAGAGATGAAGACCTTGAATTTGCACAAAGGCTTATTGAAGCTGGGGTTCGCACCGAATTTCATCTTTATCCTGGAGCTTTTCACGCATCTGAAATTATTTCCCCCGAAGCCAGCTTGAGCAAAAAAATATGGGAAACACGATACATTGCATTAAAAAAAGCCTTGTATCCCTAAATTGATTTTTAAAAAGGAATTAATCCACCCACTATGATATTTAAAAACTATTTAAAAGACCCCCTCTCTACTATTGCCGTAAACACAACTATTTTTATTGCAGGGTGTCTGTTTTTTGGAACTTTGGCAACAATTGGAATCCTTTCTGAATTTGTAAGAGATTATAAAGATCCGCCCCAAAACATTAGACATCAACACCTACAACAGCACCAAGAAGAACAGGTAAAATACGATCAAATGATTGACTTGTTGGACTCTATTAATACTAAATTAAATTAGTAGGGTGCTTGACTAGATCGATCACATAAAACGTTCAAAGGGAAACGTATCGTTTTTCGTTAAAAAGACGCAAAAAAAGGCTTTTTTCTGTAGATATGGGTCGTTTTTTATGGTTTATAACCCTTTTTTCTTTCTTTTTTTGATTTTTTATAACCGCTTTTTTAAGGTTTTTTTCCAACTTTCCATGTTTCCCTAGGTAAAAATAACCCCTCTCCAATGTTTAAACGGATTACATTCTCGTTCCCCTTCCGATTTTGGTTTTTTTTGTAGAATAGATATCAACTATCTTTGCGAAAAAGAAAAGGGATGAAGAAGAAGAAACCAGATGCTGTTGTTTGGGATGAAAATGAAGAAAGCTATATTGCTAAGTTATTGCCCTACGCTAGTAATTTAAGTGGTCCAATCATCGAAGTTCCCAATATTGATGCCTTTAAAAAAAAGGGGGTTGATAAAGTTTCCAAACAGTTTCAAGCGGAACTCCAAGACCTTCAAGATAAGATCAAAAGCTTCGTTACTATTGCCTCCGAAACCCAAAGAGTGTATAATTCTCATTTTAAATTTGAGCCCATTGTTGGGGAAATCTACCATTTGTATCAAGGCAAATCAGATGCTTTTCTTTCCCTTGTAGAACCCTCCGAATGGAACCAAGAACACTTGGGAAGTTATCGCTTAAACAGCGATTACAAATGGGAACGTCAATAAGCCCATTTTTCTACGTAAATTAGTCCTATGGATAAAAAAGAAACTCCCCGACAGCAAAAAATTAATACGGTATTGCAACAAGAGGTTGCTACCCTGCTCCAAAAGGCAATACGAGCGGGTAATGTAAAAAATCTGTTGCTGTCTGTCACCAAAGTCCATGTTACCTCAGACCTTTCTATCGCTAGAATTTACTTGAGCATATTTCCTGTAAATGGAGCTAAAGCCTATCTGGATGCACTAATTGCGAACAGTTTTCAACTTCGCCATGATTTAGCACAACGAATGAAAAACCAATTGCGAAGAATTCCAGATCTCCAATTTTTTCTAGATGACTCTTTGGACTATATTGAAAAAATTGATCACGAATTAAAAGAGGGTACCAATCCATTGACCCATCCTGAAATTCTTGCCTCACGACAAAAAAAATAAGATCAAACGCTGATGTTCGCTTTTTCACTCAAAATCGCCTGGCGGTACTTTTTTTCAAAAAGTTCGCAAACAGTGATTAATCGAATTAACAGCTTTGCTTTTTTTATGGTCGTTGTAGCAACCGCCTCCCTTTTTATTGTTTTAAGTGCCTTTGGAGGACTAAAGGAATTTGGTCTGTCGTTTAGTGAGTCCTTTGATCCAGACTACGAAATCCAACCTCAACAAGGGAAGTATTTTATTATTTCGGACTCTTTACTACAACAAATCGAATCCCTCCCTGAGGTCATTGCAGTAGCTCCACAAATTGAGGAAAAAGTTTTTCTATCCTACGAGCAAAAAAATCAAGTTGCTTTTTTAAAAGCGGTCCCCCCAAACTATACTCGTGTTGTTGCGGTTGACTCCCTAATCGCATTGGGGGAATGGCTTTCTTTTGAAGGCGCCGATGTCGTATTAGGCTTTGGCATAGCTGGCAATTTAGGGGTTGGGGTTTATGATTACACGACTTTTTTAAACCTAACTGTCCCCAAAAAAAAGAAACAAGCACTCTTAGATCAAAATCCATTTACTCAACGAGCTGCGCTTACCGTTGGACTGTATCAGATTAATGAAGAATTGGATAATAAATACGTTTTTTCTAGACTCGAATTGGCTCAAGATTTATTGGAACTACAGCCAAATGAATATTCGTCACTGGTATTGCGTACTAGTTCAAAACTGACTAAAGAAAACCTAAGTCTTCTGCTCAAGCCTCTTTTTAGGCAACCCGTACGAATCATCTCTCGAGCAGAACAAAACACGGCATTATACAAAATGTTAAACATGGAACATTTAGCCATCTATTTTATTTTTACTTTGGTAATGATCGTAGCTTTATTTAATGTGGTTGGTGCTTTGATAATGATGATTATAGATAAAAAAGCACAGATGAAAATTGTCCAATCTATGGGAGCTACTTCCCGTGAAGTGTATCTGATCTTTTTTATTCTTGGCCTCCTAATCTGTATTGTTGGCGGTGGTGTTGGCCTCTCATTGGGTGTTCTGCTGGTTCTCCTCCAAAGTACTTTCCCTTTTATTTATGTACCTGGGACAAGTTTGGCCTATCCTGTAGTTTTCGCCGCTGAAAACCTTTTAATTGTAATAGGAACATTGTTGGTTTTGGGAACTTTAAGCACCGCTTGGGCTAGTCGTGGACTGGGAAAAGAAATGAGAAATCAAACGGTTTGACTTTCTGAAAACTCATTTAAAATTTCATCAAAAACTTCAAAAACAGCCGCTGCTTCATCCGAAGTAACCATACGTGTACGGAACGGTTTGAAGTTCGGTATACCTTTAAAATAGTTGGTGTAATGTCGTCGTGTTTCTAAAACTCCCAGCAGCTCGCCCTTCCAATCGATTGCCATTTCCAAGTGTCTTCTTGCGGCAGCTACTTTTTGTTCTATCGTCGGGGGTTCCATATGAGTTCCCGTCTTAAAAAAATGTTTGACTTCATTAAAAAACCAAGGGTTTCCTATGCTCGCTCTACCAATCATCGCTCCATCAATTCCATATTCGTCTCGCATTTTAAGCGCTTGCTCAGGAGTGTTTACGTCTCCATTTCCAAAAACAGGTATGTGCATCCGAGGGTTGTTTTTAACGGCAGCAATAGGGGTCCAATCGGCTTCCCCTTTATACATTTGTGCTCTTGTCCTTCCGTGTATGGAAATAGCTGCACAACCAACGTCTTGAAGCCGTTCTGCAACCTCAAGGATGTGAATGGAGTCTTGATCCCAACCCAATCTTGTTTTTACCGTAATGGGCAAGTTTGTCTTTTTAACCATGGCTTCAGTTAGCTTAACCATTAAAGGAATGTCTTTTAAGATTCCTGCACCTGCGCCTTTGGAAACTACTTTTTTAACTGGACATCCAAAATTGATGTCAATAATGTCGGGTTTTGACGCTTCAACAATTTCTACCGATTGAATCATGGATTCCATATTGGCTCCAAAAATCTGAATCCCTACTGGGCGCTCCTTTTCATAAATATCCAGTTTTTGAATACTTTTTGCGGCGTCTCGAATCAATCCTTCACTTGAAATAAATTCAGTGTAAACAACATCTGCTCCGTTCTCTTTGCACAAAGCGCGAAAGGGAGGGTCGCTTACATCTTCCATTGGAGCAAGAAGCAAGGGAAAGTCGTTTAACGTGATGTTACCTATATGAACTGCCATAACTGAGCACAAAATTAGTGTTTTTTAAGCTTTAATTTTTCGAATACGTAATTCTGATGCCATGAAATTGGGATTTGAAAAAAAGGAGTTTTTAGAATCGATTCATAAGAGGAGCGGAGTCCAACGATTTTGGTTTCTAAAAAAGAATATTTTATGTAATGTTTAAATATCTCTAATCTAAACTAAAATAGTTTAATCCAACCCCCTATAACTCCGACTACAACACTATCTTTGCGTCTTTAAGAATGCCTGATTGGCTATGAAAAACATTAGGAATTTTTGTATTATCGCCCATATTGACCACGGTAAAAGCACCTTGGCAGACCGCCTTTTAGATTTTACAGGTACCGTAACCGAGCGCGAAAAACAAGATCAATTGCTGGACAATATGGATCTGGAACGTGAACGAGGGATTACCATCAAGTCACACGCCATCCAAATGGAATACCAGCATCAGGGCGAAACCTACATACTCAACCTAATTGACACTCCTGGTCATGTCGACTTTTCCTACGAGGTTTCTCGATCAATTGCTGCTTGTGAAGGAGCTTTATTGATCGTAGATGCTGCCCAAAGTATACAAGCACAAACGATTTCCAACCTCTATTTAGCGCTGGAAAACGATTTGGAAATTATTCCTGTACTGAATAAAATTGACCTTCCTTCAGCAAATATCGAAGAGGTTACAGACGACATTGTTGACCTCTTGGGATGTAATCCTGAAGATGTGATTCCTGCCTCAGCAAAATCAGGGATTGGGATCCAAGAAATTTTAACTGCAATTATCGATCGCATTCCACCTCCAAAAGGAAGTCCGGATGAACCGTTACAGGCCCTAATTTTTGATTCCGTTTACAACCCTTTCCGAGGTGTAGAAACCTACTTCCGCGTCCTCAACGGCAAAATCGAAAAAGGTCAAAAGATTCAATTTATCGCCACCCAAAAATCGTATTATGCGGATGAAATTGGAACGCTCAAGTTAAAACAACAGCCCAAAAAACAAATCTTGGCAGGTGATGTTGGATATCTTATCACTGGCATAAAAGAAGCCAAAGAAGTTAAAGTTGGGGACACCATTACCGACCCTTTAAACCCAACTCAAAATGCAGTAGATGGGTTTGAAGAAGTCAAGCCAATGGTCTTTGCTGGAATCTATCCCGTGGATACCGAAGAATATGAAGAACTGCGTAGCTCCATGGAAAAATTACAACTCAATGATGCCTCTTTGGTCTTTTTCCCTGAGAGTTCCGCTGCGCTTGGATTCGGATTTCGTTGTGGCTTTTTGGGAATGCTCCATCTTGAAATTATTCAAGAACGTTTGGAGAGGGAGTTTGATATGACGGTAATTACAACCGTCCCTAACGTTTCCTATAAGGCCTATACCAAAAAAGATCCTGTAAATTTTATTAGCGTCAACAACCCTTCCGACCTACCAGACCCTTCCATGCTGGATCGTGTAGAGGAACCCTATATCAAAGCTTCCATTATCACCAAATCGGATTTCGTAGGAAATGTAATGTCCTTGTGTATAGAAAAAAGAGGGGAGATTACCAACCAAACCTATCTGACTCCGGAGCGTGTCGAGCTCAATTTTGATATGCCTTTGGCAGAGATCGTGTTTGATTTTTATGACCGTCTAAAAACCGTTTCCAAGGGGTATGCTTCCTTCGATTATGCTCCCATAGGAATGCGAACTTCTAAGCTTGTAAAAGTTGATATCCTTCTCAATGGAAACCAAGTAGACGCTCTTTCTGCACTAATCCATGCAGATAATGCCTATGGAATCGGTAAAAAAATCTGTGAAAAATTACGTCAACTGATCCCAAGACAACAGTTTGATATTCCCATTCAAGCTGCAATTGGCGCAAAAATTATTTCCCGTGAAACCATCAAAGCGCTGCGTAAAGATGTAACTGCAAAGTGCTACGGGGGTGACATCAGTCGGAAAAGAAAACTGTTGGAAAAACAGAAAAAAGGGAAGAAAAAAATGCGCCAAATTGGGAATGTGGAGATCCCACAACAAGCTTTTATGGCCGTGCTAAAATTGAACGATTAAAGTACACCTTATCCTTCCTCTAAACTTCAAATGCCCTTGTTTATTGGGTTTTTCCGTGTATCTTTGAGAAAACACCAAGGCATCAATGGCATTCAACTCATTTAAAAAACTTTTGTTTGGTTTTGCTTTTTCTCCTTCTTTAAAAGCAAACGTTTTTGAAGTTACGCGCTTGGCTTCTTTCCTTGAGGGCTCTTTGATTTTTGTTCATGTAGGAGAAAAAACGGCTGAAAAAGAAGCTCATTTTCGCGCCATATTGAAAGAATGTCCAGACCAACCGAAAAATATTGAACTCCACTGGAAAACAGGAAAACCTGTTGAAACTTTAATCGAGCTGTGTCAATCCTTTAGCATTGACTTATTGTTGTTAGGAGCCTTAAAACGAGAAAAAATGCTCAAATACTACTTAGGGTCCATTGCGCGTCAACTTACGCGCAAAGCGCCCTGTTCTGTGTTGTTGATGCTAAACCCGTCGGTTGTGCGTCGCCCCTGCAAGCACATCGTCGTCAATGGATTTGAAAGCCCTCAAACCCAAGACACTATAGAAGCGGCCTTTGAAATGGGTCAAGCCTTACATGCTGAAAAATTGACTTTGGTAGAAGAAATCAGCGAATCTCGTGTTGCTGTTGCAGTAAACGATGACCGCAGTTTAAGAAAAGCAACCCTCCGAAAAGAAAAAATCAATCGTGAAGAAAAAATGAGGGTTCAGGATATTGTTAAAAAAATACCTGCTTCCAAACAAAGAGGATTAAACTGGACTGCCCAAAGTATTTTTGGTCGAAGAGGGTATTCCATTGGTCATTACGCTCGAGTAATTCGAGCGGATTTATTGGTTATGAATGCCCAAGAGAAAAGCTCATTTTTTAACCGTTTTTTTCTCAAAGACTTAGAACATATTTTAGCGGAGTTACCCACCGATGTCCTCATCGTCCAATCGCATTTACATGACTAAAAAAGCTGGGGTTTCTGATTCAATTAAGGCATTGCCTCAAAACATGTTTTCCGGTTTTGTAGTTTCCCTAATAGCCCTTCCCCTTGGGCTAGGGCTTGCTATTGCCTCAGAAGCGCCTCCTCTTGCTGGGATCATCGCTGCGGTAGTCGGTGGAATTGTCGTGTCCTTCTTTGGAGGATCTCACGTTACGATCGCAGGTCCGGGAAACGGGCTTGTAATCGTTTTACTCGCTTCGATTACCACTCTTGGTGAAGGAAACCTGTTCGAAGGGTATTTGTTTACCCTTGCTGCAATAATCCTATCCGGAGTCTTGCTTTTTTTATTCGGCGTTTTACGCCTTGGAAATTTGAGTGAGTTTTTCCCTGCTACAGCCCTTCAGGGAATGTTGGCGGCTATCGGGATTGGTATTTTGGCCAAGCAATTCCACGTGATGCTTGGTATCCGTAGTGTTAAAGGGAGTACTTTAGATCTACTTC
This sequence comes from Flavobacteriaceae bacterium, assembly GCA_017858055.1. Lineage (GTDB taxonomy): Bacteria > Bacteroidota > Bacteroidia > Flavobacteriales > Flavobacteriaceae > MS024-2A. The sequence goes on along the minus strand of JAFMCA010000012.1, from coordinate 37,962 downwards.
AAGCGATTCCTGATTCGATTTTTAACTTTGTTGCATTCCATCCATTCTCTGGTATCCTTGGATTTTTAAGTTTGGTTTTTCTTTTTCTATACAGTAGAATCCGAAACCCCTATTTTCATTTAATACCTGCGCCTATGTGGGTGGTCGTTGGTTCGATAGGGATTGGCTATTATTATAATTTGGTGCTGAACCAACAAACCCCTATAGACCCCAATTTGCTCATTAAAATTCCCGATGAATTGTTTTCCAATCTACCTCGACCCAACTTCAGCAAATGGAATGACTCCAGTTTTTGGGGAGTGGTTTTTTCCATAACGATCATCGCGAATATTGAATCTCTTTTAAGCATCAAGGCGGTCGATAAATTGGATCCCAAAAAAAGAAGGTCTAACGTAAATAAAGATCTCCGTGCTCTTGGTTTAGCAAGTGTTGTGAGTGGATTCTTAGGCGGATTGAATGTGGTTACGGTCATTGCTAGAAGTTCTGTCAATGTTAATAACGGAGGGAACAATCGGTCTTCAAACTTTTTTCACGCGGCCTTTTTAATTCTCTTTGTTGTCTTTTTAGGAGATCAAATTCAGCGAATTCCCCTGACCGTTTTAGCAGCAATTTTGGTTTATACGGGGTACCGTTTGGCTTCCCCAGAGAACCTGTTTCGCGTTCATAAAATCGGACCTGAACAATCAATAATTTTTATAGTTACTCTTTTTGTAACGCTTTACTCCAGTTTAATTATAGGTATTTTTATTGGTATCCTCTTCACCTTTTTTGTACATCTCGTTTTGAGCAAAAACTTCTTTTTGTTTTCACTTAATATTTTTAAACCTAACGTTCTCATGTATCTTGAGGAACAAAGCGGAAACTATTATGTAAGCGTTAAAAATTTCTGCAGTTTTTTAAATTTTTTTAGATTAAAAATCAAATTAGATCAAGTTCCAGAGTCCCAACACGCCATTGTGGACTTCTCGTTATGTGAATTTGTGGATCACACCGTTATGGAAGGGCTCCACGAATATCAGCGTTCTTTTGTTCGTAAAGGAGGAATCTTTGAAATAATTGGTCTCGACATTCACGCAGCAGAAACACAACATCCTTTTGCCGTAAGAAAAACCCTTCCGATACCGATGTTACTTGGTCTCAAAGGCTCACTTACGAATCGTCAAAAAGAACTGGATACCTTTTCTAAGCAGCTTGATTGGACGTACACCGCAGAGATTGATAATGCTCCTGAAGGATTAGACTCTTTTTTGTTTTTTGATTCAAAGACAATTAATTACCGCAACAACATCATGCAAAATTCCAATGGATCTTTTTCTCTTTTTGATCTCTCCTTTTCGGAAGGTGCCTTTATCACTAAAGAAGATTTGAAAGCCACCTTCTTACTTTTTAAGTCCGAGAAAAAGCTGCCCGTTTTTGTTTTGGACAAAGAGGATCTTCGAACAACTCTCTATCACTGGGCTGGGTTTAACGATATAAATTTTGATCAATATCCCGATTTTTCTCGACGTTTTCATCTCAGTGGCCCTGAATCAAATGCCATTCGAAAACTTTTTACCCCTGATCTTATTTACTTTTTTGAAAGTCATCCTGTTTTTCATATTGAATCAAATGGAAAAGAAATTTTGATAAAAGGAAAGGATCGTTTGTCAAGTATACAGGAAATCAAACTCATGCTTGCTTTTTCTAAAGATCTCTCCATGCACCTAACTTTGGCACAGAAAAATTAAACACAAGCTTTCTTCGAATTTTGTATCTTGTTTCAAAATGCCTACTCCTATGAAATCATTCTTCCTCCTAACCCTTTTGTGTTGTTCAATAATTACAAATGCACAAAAAACCATTGGCAGCATTGAAGTTTTGGATGCTTCAATGGAAGATTACATCTCTTCAAATCAAAAAATTGAGGTTCTTGCAGAAGGGTTTAAATGGGCCGAGGGTCCTGTTTGGGTCTCGGAACTCAATGGTGTCCTTTTTACTGATGTTCCTGAAAATAAAGTTTATTTATGGACCGAAAAAGAAGGTTTAAAACTCTTTCTATCCCCAAGTGGAATGACCAATCATGCCCCTCACAGTACCGAGGAGGGCGCTAATGGGCTCACCTTGGATTCTAATGAGAACTTAATCCTATGTCAGCATGGCAACCGTGCGGTCGCTAGATTAAAAAATTGGTCTCTAGATCCAGCAGAATTTGAATATCTGGTTGATCATTACCAAGGAAAATGGTTAAATAGTCCCAACGACTTGGATTTTGATAAAGCGGGGGTCCTCTATTTTACTGACCCTCCATACGGACTAAAATTACAAGACGACGATCCGCTCAAAGAATTGGACTTCAACGGAATTTATAGCCTATCTCCCAAGGGTGAAATTCTACTTCTCGATCGCTCGTTAGAAAGGCCAAATGGAATTGCACTTTCTATGGATGAAAAGACCGTCTATGTTGGAAACTCTTTTGCCCAAAACAGTATTATTGCCGCTTTTGACCTAAAAAAGGGGGCTTTGAAAAACAAACGCGTGTTTTTTGACGGAAACAATCTCCAAAAAACGCGTAGAGGCTTATTTGATGGTTTAAAAGTCCACTCCTCAGGAACGGTATTTGCCACCGGGCCGGGAGGAGTTTTGGTGCTTGATAAGAACGGGAAGCATCTGGGTACAATTATGCCTGGGAAAAGTACTGCCAACTGTGGCTTTGATGCTGAGGAAAATTACCTTTACCTCACCTCAACCGACGTATTAGCCCGTGTCAAATTAAAATAAAATGGAACTTTACCCTATAGAAGCTGGTAACTTTAAACTCGACGGAGGAGCCATGTTTGGTGTGGTTCCGAAAACTCTTTGGGAAAAAACCAACCCGGCAGATGATAAAAACAGGATAGAGATGTCCACACGTTCCCTTCTCATAGAAGAGGGAAACCGTTTGATTCTCATCGATACGGGTATGGGAAATAAACAAGGAGATCGTTTTTTTGAGCACTATGGTTTGTGGGGCAACTTCTCGCTCGAAAAATCACTAAAGGAACACGGTTTTCATCCTGACGAGATAACCGATGTTTTTTTTACCCACCTTCATTTCGATCATTGTGGGGGTGCTATTCAAAAGTCTGCTTCGGGTCTTTTACAACCTGCTTTTAAAAATGCTCAGTTCTGGGTTCATAAAGAACATTGGAAGTGGGCAACAACGCCTAATCGCCGTGAGAAAGCCTCTTTTTTACCAGAAAACATCCTCCCGCTTGAAGAAAGTGGTCAGTTACGTTTTATTGAAGGAGCGGGTCCTCTGCTTACGGATACCCCATTTCCTTTTTCAATTCAATTGATAAATGGTCATACAGAAAAACAGATGTTACCCCTACTGAATTACAAAGGACATAAAATACTTTATGCTGCAGATTTAATTCCAACAGTGGGTCACTTGCCCATCCCCTACATCATGGGCTATGATACTCGCCCTTTACTTAGTTTACAAGAAAAAGAGAGTATATTAAACCATGCCTATTCGGAGGAAGTACTCCTTTTTTTGCAACATGATCCGTATCACGAATTGATATCCCTTCAAAATACAGAGAAGGGAATTCGAATGGCAAATTATTTTAAATTTAAAGCTTACTTTGGTCATTAATTATATAAAAAAACAACTTGTGAAATCCATTTTTTTCTCCCTACTAACTTTCTTATTTTTTTGCAATGCTAATGCGCAATATTGGCAACAACATGTTGAATATTCAATGGAAGTGACCTTAGAACATGAAACCGCACAATATAGCGGAAATCAAAAACTGGTTTATACCAACAACTCCCCAGAAACGCTACATAAGGTGTTTTATCATTTGTACTTCAACGCTTTTAAACCTGGAAGTGAAATGGCGGTTCGTTTAAAAAATGCAGGGGATAAAAATCGGCGGTTTTCTGTAGATTTAGACACGCTTTCTCCGGCTCAACAAGGGTTTTTAAAGGTTTCTGGACTTACACAAGACGGAATGGCTGTTAAAACTGTTGATGCTGAAACCATACTAGAAGTTACACTAAATACGCCTTTGGGTCCAGGACAAAGTACGGTCCTAGAGCTTTCTTTTAATGGGCAAGTGCCTGATGTAATTCGAAGAGCGGGGAAAAACTCTTCTGAGGGAATCGCCTTCTCTATGGCTCAGTGGTATCCTAAATTAGCCGAATACGATCTCGAAGGTTGGAATACTGACCCCTATACAGGAAGGGAATTTCATGGGGTGTGGGGAGATTTTGATGTAAAGATTACTTTAGATAAAGACTTTACCGTTGCAGCTAGTGGCTACTTACAAAATGCAGATGATATTGGAAAGGGCTACTCCGAAAGAAAGAACCCAAAAACTAAAAAAGGGAATGTAACATGGCATTTTATCGCTCCTCAAGTTCATGATTTTACATGGGCTGCAGACACCGATTATATTCATGACACCTACCCGGGTCCCAATGAGGTTACCCTCCATTTTTTTTACAAAAACAATCCTGAAATCATTGAAAATTGGAAAAAATTACAACCCGATACGGCCAAATTAATGGACTACTACAATACCACCCTGGGTTTGTATCCTTATAAGCAATACAGTGTTGTTCAAGGTGGTGATGGAGGCATGGAATATGCCATGCTTACGCTCATCACGGGAGGAAGAAATTACGGTTCCTTATTCGGGGTTACAGCACATGAATTAGCGCATTCTTGGTTTCAACACGTACTTGCAACAAATGAAACAAAACACGAATGGATGGATGAGGGCTTTACTTCGTTTATCTCTGCTTTAGCATCAAATGAAGTGCTGGAACAAAATAAGGAATTTCCACTTGAGGGATCATACGCTGGCTATTTTAGATTAGCTACCTCTGGAGTTGAAATGCCACAAAGTACAAACGCAAACCGCTATGAACACAATTTTGCCTATGAAAGCACTGCTTATAATAAAGGGGCTGTGTTTTTAGGCCAACTGATTTATCTCGTGGGAAAAGAAACCTTTTTTAAAATTTTACAAACCTATTATGAGGAATGGAAATTCAAACACCCTCAGCCAAATGATTTTCGGCGTATCGCAGAGCGTATTTCGGGTATTCAATTGCAATGGTATCTGACAGATTGGACGCAAACCACAAATAAAATCGATTATGCTATTGCAGCTCTCGATTCTCATGAGGAAGGAAGTCTGCTTCGATTAGAACGCAAAGAATTGATGCCAATGCCTCTTGAAATTCTTGTGGTGTCAAAAAATGGGGATACTGATTTGCATTATATTCCAATCTCCCTTATGCGAGGAGAAAAAGAAAATCCCTACTCCATGGATTGGACCGTTGAAAAAGATTGGGCTTGGGCCAACCCCAAATACGAGCTGATCTTAAAACAAAAAAAGGAGGATATTGAAACCATACTTATTGACCCAAGTGGATTAATGGCAGATATTGACAAGTCGAATAACTACTATGTTGCACCCGCTGAATAAACCAAAAGTATACCGTTTAAAAGGGAAAACAAACGTTGATCTCCTTTTCGAAACAGGGTTGGTTATTCATACCAAAACACTTCTGCTCAAAACCATAAAAGACGAAAAAAAACAAGCTCTTTTTATTGGCGTTTCCGTTCCCAAGCGTCTTTTTAAAAAGGCCGTTGACAGAAATAAAATAAAAAGACAACTTAGAGAATCCATCCGGCTTTTGCCAAAAGAACTTCTTTTTTCTGGGAGTGCAATGCTTATTTATAAAGGAAAAACCAAACCTTTATCTACAGAATTAAATACAGGGTGTCTTGAAATCTTCCAATTGTTTCATAGTAAATCCGACGAATCGTTTTCTTAAGCTTATTGATCTAATATCATTGCAATATGAGGGATCCCATCTTCTAAATAGCCCTCCCCAACAGAACGAAAACCATGGGTTGTGTAAAAAGGAACTAAATGCTCTTGAGCAGATATTTTAATTCGCTCATTGGGGTGTATTAAACGGGCCCATTGAATGCTTTTTTCTACTAATTCATGCCCTATGTTTTGACCTCTTCGTTTGGGAGAAACAACGATCCTACCAATGGCAGCATATTCGTCATAAGCGCATCCTTTTTTTAAAATTCTCGCATAAGCTATAATCTCTTTCCCAAGATATCCTAAAACATGGGTGGCGTCTAAATCTTTACCATCAATATCTTGATAAATACAATTTTGTTCAACAATAAAGACCTCATTGCGTAAAGCAAATATTTGATGTAATTCAAGAGTACTTAAGGAATCAAAATCTTTAGACTCAAATGTTACCATTAGCTACAGGGTATTTTTTTTATTCTCCCTTGATGACGCCCTCCTTCAAATTCAGTATTTATAAATGCGTCTACCATCTGAATTGCTTGAGGAATAGAAACAAAACGAGCGGGAATGCTCAGAATATTCGCATCGTTATGGGAACGTGCCAATTCTACAATCTCTACATTCCAACAGAGAGCGGCTCTAATTTTTTGATGTTTGTTGGCCGTCATTGCAGCGCCATTGCCACTACCGCAAATGATAATACCAAAGTCTGCCTTAGTATTGCTTACATCAGTCGCAACGGGGTGAATGAAATCCGCATAGTCCACACTATCCTGTGTATCCGTTCCGTAATTCGTTACCTCGTGTCCTTTTGAGTGCAAAAATTCTACAATAGCGTCTTTATAAGAAGGACCCGCGTGATCATTACCAATACTAATTTTCATTTTATTATATTTTTCCTAAAAATAAGAATCCTTTTATTTCCTGTTCATTGTCTGTGAATTACTTTATTCAATTTTTGTTTACAAAAAACAATAAAAAAACTTGCTCATATTAATGCTGTTTTGCATTCAAAAAAAGTGAATAAAAAAGTTCTTTTTTTACCCTTTTTTATAAGTTACAAATGCACAAAAAAAGAATGTTTATTAAATAAAAACAAAGAAAATAAAATGTAAAAATATTTACAAAAGGCGTTATAAACAGTTGCTTAAAAATTATCTATCTGACTCATTTCAATGGGTTTGAATTGTTAATAGCAGTAAATAATTGGTCAATACTTTTCTATTTGGATAAGGTCAAAACAAATATTTAAAAAACTATATACAATATTAACAAGCCATATATATCATCCAATTTTAAATTAAATAAAAAAAGTAATAATGAAATATGTTTATAATGTTAATATGTTGACGAAAACGAAAATTGTACCTTTGTAAGAAGTTTCGACTATGTCCAATAAAAAAAGGGATTCAAAAAAATTAGAATCAAAAATTCGTTCTCTTTTTAGGAGTAGTGGAACAGCTGTCCTAAATTATAAACAAATTGCTTCAAAACTGGATGTTCGCGATACCAAAGGAAGAAACGACATCATTCGAATTTTGAATCAACTTCACAGTAAGAAGATCCTAAAAGCCAAGCAAAGAGGTCAATATCAATTTAATAAAGAAGCCATTCCCACTAAACGTGCTCGTCTTACAATTATCCCTTCAGGAAAAGGTGTGGTCTCTGTGGATGACTTTAATGAGGAACTTGTCATATCCAAAAAGGCATTAAACAAAGCTTTAGATGGTGATCTGGTAGAAATAAGTATCAATAGAAAAGAGAAAGGCATCGAAGCTGAGGTCGTTTCAATTGTAGAACGTTCCACAAAAGAGTATGTTGGCGTATTAGAAAGACAAAAGGAATTTGGTTTTGTTGTTTGTAAAAGTAGTAAAGCCTACACAGATTTTTTTATTGAAAAAGAAGAATTAAAAGATTTCAGAGATGGAGAAAAAGTAGTTATTGTCTTTAAAGAATGGAAAGAAAGAAAAGATACGCCACACGCTAAAATCGTTAAAAGTTTAGGAAAACCAGGAGAGATAGAAACCGAGTTACACAGTATTCTCCACGAATACGGTTTACCCTATGAATTTCCTTCAGAGGTATTAGAAGAAGCGGCCTCATTTGACGTAAAAATTAGCCCAGAAGAAATTAAAAACCGCAAGGATTTTAGGAAGACTCTAACTTTTACTATAGATCCAAAGACGGCAAAAGATTTTGATGATGCATTATCATTTAAAAAAATATCCAACAACCGTTATGAAGTTGGGATTCATATCGCAGACGTATCTCATTACGTTCGTCCAAATACACTTTTGGATCAAGAAGCTTATGAAAGAGCAACCTCAGTTTATCTAGTTGATCGTGTTGTGCCTATGTTGCCGGAGGTTTTATCAAACGATTTATGTTCTTTAAGGCCTCAGGAAGAAAAGCTTACTTTTTCAGCAGTATTTACTATTGATGAGAAGGGAAAAGTTTATGAAGAATGGTATGGGAAAACCGTGATCTATTCGGATTACCGTTTTGCTTATGAAGAGGTTCAGTGTATGATTGAACAAGAAAAACCAATAGTAGAGGCAAAACATTCATTAACAGGCACAGAATACACTGTTCCCGAACATGTTTTTAATGCAATTCAAAGTCTCAATAGCATCGCAAAAAACTTGCGAGAAGACAGGATGAAAAAAGGAGCAATTTCTTTTGACCGTGTAGAAGTAAGTTTTTCACTCGATGAAGAAAACAAACCGGAGTCCGTTTTTTTTAAGAGTTCTAAAGACGCGAATAAACTCATCGAAGAGTTTATGCTATTAGCTAATCGTAAGGTTGCAGCATTCATTGGAAATAAAAAGAATAAACAAGCTTTTGTCTATCGTATTCATGACGACCCAGATGAAGAAAAACTAAATAATTTAAAACAAACGGTTCGTTCGTTTGGTTATACATTTAATCTTTCTGAAAAAAATATTAGTAAAGAAATTAATGGCTTATTATTAGCCTGTCATGGAACCAAAGAGCAAAATTTAATCGATACACTTACGCTGAGGTGTATGTCCAAAGCGGTTTATACTACACAAAACATAGGTCATTATGGTTTGGCGTTTTCTCATTATACCCATTTCACTTCACCGATTCGACGGTATCCGGATGTACTCGTACATCGGCTTTTGCAGATGTATCTCGATGGAGAATCTAGCGCAAAAGAAAGTACGCTTGAGGAAGCCTGTGAACACAGTTCACAAAGAGAACAATTAGCGACTAAAGCTGAAAGAGATTCTATAAAACATATGCAAATGGTATTTATGGAAGATAAAGTAGGACAAGAATACGACGGAGTAATCTCCGGCGTAACAGATCGAGGGATATATGTTGAAATTGTAGAAAATAAATGTGAAGGAATGATCCGTGTAATGGATATTAAGGGTGATTACTTTCAATATGATATGGATCGTCATGCATTGGTAGGTGAACGAACCAAAAAAATATACCAACTTGGGGACGAAATAAAAATTAAAGTGAAAAAGGTTAATGTTATAAAACGCTTTTTAGATTTTGTTCCATTAAATTAAAATTGGATTTTTGAAAGATGTTTAAGTATCCCTTTTTTATATTTTTCTTCTTTGTTTTTCTTACTGTTCAGGGGCAAGACAAAGAAAAAAAAACGCTTACAACCCGTTCTTTTACTGGGCTTAAAGTGTACTCTGGTCTTCATCTAAACCTAATCCCTTCTGATGTAAACAAAGCGGTTGTTTCAGGACCCCAGTCGGATGATGTTGTTTTAACCATAAAAAAGAACACCTTAAACATAAAATTGGCAATAGGGAGTTTAGAAGGGTCGGAACCAACAACGATAAATTTATATCACAGCAAGAATCTTCATAAGATTCAAGCCTTTAATGAATCTATAATCCAAGCAGAGGATCAAATACAACAGACGAGTATACTGTTGGAATCCAAAACAAATGCTTTTATAAACCTCGATGTTATAACCGACCGTTTGGACGTCCTCGCGAGCACAGGAGGAAGAATTAACTTAAGAGGGGCAACTATAGCATTGAATCTAAAAGTCAATTTAGGAGGGAGTTGCGAAGCCGAGGAACTGATTACCTCTCAAATAACGGCCAAACTTATCGGAGGAGGATATGCATATGTGTCTGTTAGTGAATTGATTGATGCCAATGTAGCAGGAGGAAGTGTTTTGCGTGTTTTTGGAAATCCGAAAAAAAGAATTTACCAAGAAAAACTTGGCGGAAAGCTGTTTTTTGAAGAGTAAAGAGGCATCGAGCGGATTCGAACCGCTGTACAAGCTTTTGCAGAGCTCTGCCTAGCCACTCGGCCACGATGCCATGCGGTAAAAGTACTAATTATTAATCTAATTTATACTAGTTCGACTTAGTTCTCTTTCAACTGCAACCTCTTCGACATCACCACCAATGGGTGGGTTTCTTTTTGCCACTTTTACTCGAGCGAAATGGACCGTTTGGTGTTCTTTAAAAATCCGTACTAGGATTCGATTTACAACCACCTCAAGTAGTTTAGCTCGGATATTCATTTCTTCTTTGACAATAGCATTAAGGGCAACATAATCCACGGTATCCTCCAAATTGTCTGATTGAGTAGATGTATCAAGATTGGTTTTAACCATCACATTGACGACATAATCACTCCCTATTTTTTCTTCCTCATTCATGCACCCGTGAAAGGCATACAACCGAATGTTTTTTAAAAAGATCTTTCCCATTTCGAATGCAAATATAAAGAGTGTTTTCTTCTTTTCTTTGCATGAATGCATTCATTATCTTTGCGACAAACAAAAACAATGGAGCGATCCCTACATTTTATTGAACACATCATTGAGGAAGATTTAGCTAACGGGTATACGCAGTCCCAATTGCGGTTTCGTTTTCCCCCAGAACCGAATGGGTATCTGCATATAGGGCACGTAAAGGCAATCTGTTTAAACTTTAATTTGGGGGAGCGTTATAATGCGCCTGTAAACCTGCGTTTTGACGATACCAATCCAGCAAAAGAAGAGCAACAGTATGTGGATGCAATAAAAGAAAACATTCAATGGCTTGGATACCAATGGGACAAGGAATGTTATGCATCAGACTATTTTGACCAGCTTTATACTTGGGCATTAGAGCTTATTGACAAAGGCTTGGCTTATATCGATTCGCAAACTTCAGCACAAATAGCAGAACAAAAAGGAACCCCAACACAAGCAGGAACAGAAAGCCCTTTTAGAAATAGAACACCAGCCGAAAACAGATTGCTTTTTGAGGAAATGAAAGCTGGAAAGCATGCAGAAGGCACTCATGTGTTACGCGCAAAAATAGATATGGCGTCTCAAAACATGTTGCTGCGTGATCCCGTAATGTATCGCATCCTTTACAAAACCCATCACCGTACCGGAGATCAATGGTGTATTTACCCACTTTATGATTGGACGCACGGTCAGTCGGATTATCTTGAGCAGATTTCACATTCGCTTTGTTCCTTAGAATTTAAGCCTCACCGAGACTTATACGATTGGTTTTTAGAGGCGCTATCCCCTTTGGACACTCTTCGTCCCAAACAACGAGAGTTCGCAAGAATGAACCTATCCTACACGGTTACAAGCAAGCGAAAACTAGCTGACCTTATCGAAGGAGGTTTTGTTACAGGATGGGATGATCCTAGAATGCCTACCATTGCTGGATTGAGAAGAAGAGGGTATTCACCTCGATCGTTAAGAAATTTTGTTGAGGCTGCAGGTATAGCCAAACGAGACAATGTCATCGACATGTCTTTATTGGAATTTGCTGTTCGTGAAGATCTAAATCAAACCGCACCGCGAGTTATGGCCGTTTTGGATCCTGTTAAATTAACCATACTAAATTATCCAGAAGGAAAAACAGAAATTTTAGAGGGTGAAATTAATCCAGAACAACCTGAGGCAGGTACAAGAGAATTTCCATTCTCCCGACACTTATATATTGAAAGAGAGGATTTTTTAGAAGAAGCCAACCGTAAATTCTTTCGTCTAACCTTAGGTAAAGAAGTGCGACTAAAAAACGCCTATATCATTAAAGGGGAATCGGTGGTTAAAGACCCCCAGGGAAAGATTATAGAAATCCTTTGCACCTACGATAAAGAAAGTAAAAGTGGAAGCGGGACGGAGGCCAGTTTAAGAAAAGTTAAAGGCACATTACATTGGGTCAGTATTGAGCATGCCTTACCCGTAGAGGTTCGTTTATACGATCGATTGTTTAAAGAAGAAGCCCCAGATCAAGATAAAAGCACAGATTTCAAAAGTCATTTGAATCCAGATTCTTTATCAACTTTAGTTGCTTATGCAGAGCCTGGATTGGCATTCTCAAAAGCAGGGGATCAGTTTCAATTCCAACGACTCGGGTACTTCGTCGTTGATCCTGATAGCACTCCAGAAAAAATGGTATTTAACAAAACAGTGGGTCTTAGAGACAGCTGGTCGAGTAAAAATTAACTTTTTGGATCGTTATCTTTCTTCAGATTTTGTGCTTTCATGGCTTCCCCAATTTGGTTACTAGCCGTAAATGATGCCACCATATTGTTGAGCATATCACTTCCTGCCTGAGGGGAATTGGGTAGCAAGATCAAATTGCTGTTAGTGCTTTCGCCTATTGACTGTAAAGTATCGTAATGCTGAGTGACTACAATTAGAGCGGAAGCCTCTTGAGAATTAATACCAACCCCATTTAGTACATCCACGGACTCTTCTAGTCCGCGTGCAATCTCACGCCGTTGATCTGCAATTCCCTGACCTTGTAAACGTTTGCTTTCCGCCTCGGCTTTAGCTTTCTCAACAATCAAGATGCGCTCTGCATCCCCCTCATATTGAGCGGCAACTTTTTTGCGTTCAGCAGCATTAATTCTATTCATGGCATTTTTTACTTCTCCATCGGGATCAATATCTGTAACTAATGCTTTAATAATATCATAACCGTAGTTGGTCATAGCATCATTTAATTCACTTTTTACCGCAATTGCGATATCGTCTTTTTTCTCAAAAACATCATCCAATTTCATCTTAGGGACAACGGCACGTACGACATCAAAAACATAGGAAGTGATCTGATCTTGAGGGTAATCCAGTTTATAAAAGGCGTCATACACCCGCTCCTGGACCACTTGATATTGCACAGAGACTTTAAGTTTTACAAAAACATCGTCCTTGGTTTTGGTCTCAACGATTACGTCTAATTGTAAAATACGAAGGCTTATTCTTCCAGAAATTCGATCAATAAATGGAATTTTTAGATGTAAACCAGACTGACGGATTGCTAAAAACTTTCCAAATCGTTCGATTACAGCCGCAGTTTGTTGTTTTACTACAAAAAGACCAGAAAGAATTAGAAGTACAGCAAGCGCGAGAAGGATATAGGTAATCATAGGGATTTAGATTTTAGGTTAAAATATGAAATGGCTTGATCTATTCTTTTTAAAGTTACGTCTTTCCCCAAAACTTTACAAATCTCAAAAAGATCTGGACCAGTAAGCTTACCTACTAGAGCCATTCTTAAGGACTGCATAAGAATTCCCACGGGAATTTCATTTTCTTTAGACCAGGTCATAAGGCGCTCCTTTAAATCAGAAAGCTCCTCCATGGTTTCTATATTATTGGAGATTTCTTTCAATAGGTTTTGAGGGTTTTTTGAACTTAACTTAGACGCTATTTTTTCGTCCATAGGAAAGGGCGCTTTTACCCAATGCACCTCTTCTTTCAAATCGTTAATTGTAAACAGACGTTCTTTTAATAATTTAATTAAATCGATATGTTTATTAGGATCGATTCCTATTAATTGCTCTTGAACAGCCGCTTCTTGAACTAATGTTTTAGCCTCTAAAAGCTGAAGATGTTGGTGATTCACCCATTTTGCTTTTTCATAATCAAATCGAGCCCCACCCTTTTGGATCCCCTCTAAATTAAATAGCTTTTCAAGCTCAGCCATAGTAAAGATTTCTTGTTCTGTTCCACTATTCCATCCCAACAACGCCAAATAATTTATAAAACCAGAAGCGATAAACCCTTTTTCTTTAAAGCCCGAACTGTTTTCATCCCATTGCATTGGAAATACTGGAAATCCGTCTTTATCACCATCCCTTTTGGATAGCTTTCCTTTTCCAGAAGGTTTTAAAATCAGGGGCAAGTGCATAAATTTAGGTTCTTTCCAACCAAAAGCATTATAAATTAGTTGATGGATTGGCAGGGAGGGCAACCATTCTTCACCGCGAATGACACAACTTATTTGCATCAAATGATCATCTACCACATTGGCGAAGTGATAGGTCGGCATACCATCGCTTTTCATTAGTATTTTATCGTCGAGTAAGCTGGAGTCTAAATGGATAGTTCCTCGTATTTCATCGAAAACAGTAACGTTCTGACCAGGCTCCACTTTAAGACGGACAACGTAATCCCCTTTTATCTTTTCAGCGGTTTCTTCTGGGCTTAAATTTAGACTGTTATCAAACAGCATTCGATTTTGAGCTCCGTATAGAAAAGTTCGTCCTTCGCTTTCTGCAGCAGCTCTTTCATTCGATAAGTCCTCTGTCTTGTCAAAAGCGTAATATGCTCCCCCTTTTTGAATTAAAAGATCGATGTATTCTTTATAAATTTCTTTTCTTTCACTTTGACGGTAGGGACCAAATTCCCCTCCATTAAAAGGTCCTTCATCAGGAACCATACCAGCCCACTCTAATGACTTTTGAATGTAAGCCTCGCTTCCTTCCACATATCGGTTTTGGTCGGTGTCCTCAACTCGAAGAATAAAGACCCCGTTATTTTTTCTAGCAAACAAATAATTGAACAGTGCTGTTCTAAGACCACCAATATGTAAGGGACCGGTAGGACTGGGTGCAAAGCGAACACGTGTCTTCATTTTTTTCTGCAAAGATAGTAGCTTATCCGTATTTCGCCCTGATGCGCTTCACAAATACTTTATATTTGCAAAAAGAATTGTCATTATACATTTTCAACACATACCCGAATTTTTAGACAAAGAGGAAATTTCTTCACTCCTTGAAGAATTTGTGTTGTCCTATGGATTTTCTATAGATACCTTACACTATAATTTTGTATCTCAAGAGAAAATGCTTGAAATCAATCAAAATTATTTGAAGCATAACACCCACACCGACATCATTAGCTTTGACTACAGTTCAGGACAATCGCTTAAAGCAGAATTTTTTGTTTCTATGTGGGCTGTAGCCCTGTCAGCAGAAGACGAATCACAAACAATTGAAAATGAGACCCTTAGAGTCTTAATTCATGGAGTTTTACATTGTATGGGCTATAAAGACGATACCAAAGACAAAAAAACCATAATGAGGCAGCTTGAAGATAAGTTTATACATTTGTTCCACGTGAAACAAAAAAAACATGTTTGATTCAAAATTTGACGTAATTGTAGTAGGTGCTGGACACGCGGGTTGTGAGGCAGCAGCAGCTGCAGCAAACCTAGGGTCGCACACCCTTTTGATAACCATGAACCTCCAAAACGTCGCACAAATGTCATGCAATCCAGCTATGGGTGGAATAGCTAAAGGACAAATTGTTAGAGAAATTGATGCCTTGGGGGGATACTCAGGAATTGTTTCAGATCGAAGCGCGATCCAATTTAAAATGTTGAATCAGTCGAAAGGTCCAGCAATGTGGAGTCCAAGAGTTCAGTCAGATCGAAGTCTTTTTACGCTTGAATGGAGAGCGCTCCTAGAAAACACACCAAACCTTGATTTTTATCAAGATACAGTTGTGGATCTTATCGTTCAAAACGAACAAGTTCTAGGGGTAATTACCTCTTTGGGATTAAAAATATACAGCAAGACAGTTATTTTGACTAACGGAACATTTCTGAACGGGCTTATACATATTGGAGAGAAAAACTTTGGCGGAGGAAGAGCGGGCGAAAAGGCATCCTATGGACTAACTGCTGCTTTGGAGAATTTGGGATTTTCATCAGGAAGAATGAAAACAGGAACTCCTCCAAGGGTTGACGGTCGTTCTCTTGATTATTCTAAAATGCTTGAACAACCTGGGGACGAAAACCCACAAAAATTTTCCTATACCGATCATACACAACCATTGACAAAGCAGATCAGCTGCTACATTACCCATACCAATCTTGAGGTACATGATCTATTGCGCACAGGTTTTGATCGCTCTCCTATGTTTAATGGCTCGATAAAAAGCACCGGGCCGCGGTATTGTCCTTCAATCGAAGACAAGATCAATCGCTTTAGCGACAAATCTCAGCATCAAATTTTTGTAGAGCCAGAAGGGTGGAATACCGTAGAGGTTTATGTAAATGGATTCTCAACGTCCCTCCCAGATGACATTCAATATAAAGCCTTAAAACAGGTTCGTGGATTTGAGAACGTCAAATTTTTTAGACCGGGTTATGCGATTGAATACGATTATTTTCAACCCACTCAATTGTTTCATAGCCTGGAGACGAAGCAAATACAGAATTTATTTTTTGCAGGTCAAATTAATGGTACCACAGGCTATGAGGAAGCTGCAGCTCAGGGGATCATAGCGGGAATCAACGCACACCAAAAATGTGTTGATGAAACTCCTTTCGTTTTGGGCAGAGAAGAGGCTTATATTGGAGTTTTAATTGACGACCTCATTTTAAAAGGCACAGAAGAGCCTTATCGTATGTTTACTTCAAGAGCCGAGTACCGTACCCTATTACGCCAAGACAATGCGGACCAAAGGCTAACCCCCAAAGCTTTTCAATTGGGCTTAGTTTCCAAAGAGCGGTTGGACCGTGTAGAGCGTAAACAGCGTCTTAGTAGTGCTACCGTTGAGCATTTAAAGAAAACCAGTTACGATTTGAATAGAGCAAATCAACTGCTGGAAATGAAAAACGATGTGATCGTTTCACAAACAGATAAATTTTCTAAACTTTTGTCTAGACCCAATATAAACAGACAGGATTTATACCAATTTGAAGCGATTTCTATTTTTATGGAGGATCAAGGGATAGAAGATGAAGTATTTGAGCAAGCCGAAATAGAAATCAAATATGCAGGATATATCGATAAAGAAAGGAAGAACGCGGACAAGTTAAAACGTCTAGAAAACATTAAAATACCCCTGTCTTTTGATTATGATTCCCTTGCCTCCCTATCTTATGAAGCGAAG
This sequence comes from Flavobacteriaceae bacterium, assembly GCA_017858055.1. Classification (GTDB taxonomy): domain Bacteria; phylum Bacteroidota; class Bacteroidia; order Flavobacteriales; family Flavobacteriaceae; genus MS024-2A. The sequence goes on along the minus strand of JAFMCA010000012.1, from coordinate 21,006 downwards.
GAAAAACTTAATAAATTACAACCCTCAACTTTAGGTCAAGCGTCAAGAATAAGTGGAATTAACCCGAGTGATATTAGCGTACTTTTAGTTTCCATGGGGCGCTAAATGGAATTGTTTCACGTGAAACATCTATGAACAATAAGCGACAACATTTTAAAGCCAAAGACCATCTTGTTTCAGGACAATCATTTACAATCCAATGGGATGCTAAACAAGGATTTGCCAAGACGGTGTTCCCTTTAGGGCTTAACCTTGACCAATACTATCCTAAAGACCAGTATACTTCTCATCAAACTAAAAGAGAGGGTATTACAGGGTTTTTGTATTCTTTGGTTCAAGGAATAATGTTTACATACAAAAGAAAACTTATTCAAAAATACAGCCTAGGAAGAACTCTTCTTGATGTAGGAGGTGGGATAGGCGAATTTGCAAATAACCTTTCTAAATATGGTTTTAATACAAGTGTTGTAGAACCGAACCCAACCGCAAAACAGAGCTGTACCTCAAAGGGAATCAATTCGTATTTAAGTGTAGAGGATATACCCAATGGAATTCAGTATTCTACGATAAGCCTTTGGCATGCTTTAGAACACATTCCCGATCTAGAGAGCACACTTCAAAAACTTCATAAGTTGCTGAATAGCAATGGCTTACTGGTCGTAGCAGTGCCTAATTTCCACAGTTATGATGCGACCTATTATGCTGAGCATTGGGCTGCCCTTGATGTACCTAGACACTTGTGGCACTTCACCCCTATGGGCTTGAAACAGCTCCTTGAAACTTTTGGTTTTACTCAAGTTGTCCAAAAGCCACTTTGGTTTGATGCTTTTTATATTTCTTATTTATCCGAAAAATATCAAGGAAATTCTTTTCCCTTGATACGGGGATTGGGAATCGGATTGCTCTCTAATTTCGCTGCTTTTAGCACAAAAGATTATTCCTCCAATATTTTTATTTTTAAAAAGAAAAGTTAGGCCGCAGGGGTATTAATCAGCCGGGTGAGCTGAAGTGCCATTTCAGCAAAAAGCATCTTAGCGTTTGCATTTCGCTGAATGTAGTAATGATGTTCTTCAAATAATTCGATTAATGAAACCACATTTGTAGTATGCACAAATGGAGCAAGTTTCTTAATATCAAAATCAATGTCAGATTGATAATGAACTAGAGAAATTGAGTGGTAATTTGTTAGAAAGGCATCTCTTAACATTTGAATTCCAAAACTCAAAAAGGCCTTTTGCTTTTCTCTCCCTAAAACAGCAAGTTCATTCGCCCAACGCATTAAATCGATGACGATCTTTTGATTTCCCTTTGCCTTAAAGGCATAACGTAACCCTTCAACAAGAAGTGTTTCATATTCTCTATTTTCATCGGACGATAGAAGTTTCTTAAGTTTTCTTAAACTTCCATTTGCTTGAACGAGCATTTGTTTTTTATTGGGATGCGTATCGGGTATTTGTTTAATCAGAGCCTCTTCTTCAATAGGTCCTAAATTTATTTCTTGACAACGGGATAAAACAGTAGGCAAAATGCTTTCGTTTGACTCACACAACAAAATAAAAAAGGTGTTTTTTGGAGGCTCCTCTAAGAGTTTTAAAAAGGCATTCGACCCGGCAGCATTTAATTTTTCAAGACCCCAGAGAATACAGACCTTATTCCCTCCGCCAAAAGCCTTAAGATAAAGGGTATGATGTAATTTTTCAATTTCCGGAACGCCAATTACCCCTTGTTTATTTCCAACTTCAATGTAATCAAACCAATCGGTATAATCCCCGTAGGGATGTTGATCTAAAAACGAAAACCATTCCTTGGCATAATCACTGGAATAGGCTACCGTTTCAGACCCTCTTTTTACGACAGGATATAAAAAATGTAAATCGGGATTTTGAGAAGCTTTACCTAAAAGTTCGTCTGCTTTGGGATCAACTTCTTTGCCGAGAAGTGCTAAAGAAAAGGATATGGCTAAGGGCAAATTCCCATAACCAGATTGTGAAGTAAAAATCTGAGCATGAGGAACTTGACTAGATGAAATAAGATATTCTAAATGCTTTTTTGTCTGCTCCTGACCGACGACGTCTTTCCAAATCATGAGTAAAGATACATTTCTCTTTTATTTTTTGATTGAACTTTTAAGTTCTTTAAAAAATGTAGGTGAAGCATTGGTAATATTGTATTTTTGCCAAAAATTTCAACAATGCGCCTTTTAGAAAACCAAAATTTTGAAAATCAAAGAGCAATAATTCGTGTCGATTTTAATGTTCCTCTAGATGAAAACCTTCAGGTTACCGACAAAACTAGAATTGAAGCAGCCAAACCAACAATCGATTATATCTTATCCCATGGAGGGAGCTGTGTTCTTTTATCTCATTTAGGAAGACCCAAAGGCAATGACCCGAAACTATCTCTAAAGCATATCGTTCCTGAAGTATCCAAAATTTTAGGCACAGAGGTTCAATTTAGTGAAACGGTAGTAGGCGAAAAAGCAGAGGCAAAAGCTGCAGCATTGAAACCAGGGCAGGTTTTGTTGATGGAAAACTTGAGATATCATGAAGAAGAAACAGCTGGAGACGAGAACTTTTCTAAGCAGTTGGCACAATTAGGGACTGTTTATGTAAACGATGCCTTTGGTACAGCACACCGTGCTCATGCTTCTACCACAATTATCGCTAAATACTTTAACGAAAAGAAATGTTTCGGGGAGCTTCTTGCAAAAGAAGTTGAGGCGATTGATAAAGTCCTGAAAAATGGAGAAGTACCTATTCTAGCAATTTTAGGAGGCGCCAAAGTATCCTCTAAAATAACAATAATAGAAACCCTTTTGGATAAAGTAGATCACCTCATCCTTGGAGGAGGAATGGTCTATACTTTTACAAAAGCCCTTGGGGGTACCGTAGGAAATTCAATTTGTGAACCAGACTACTGCGATTATGCTTTGGGGCTTTTAGAAAAAGCAAAACAAAAAGGAGTAACCATACATTTACCTGTTGATGTTGTCGCTGGAGATGACTTTAGCAATGATGCGAATCAGCAACTTTTTGAAAGCAGCAGTATTCCTGACGGATGGGAAGGCCTTGACGCCGGTCCAAAAAGCAGAGAACAGTTTCACCAATTGATACTAAAATGTAAAACCATATTGTGGAACGGCCCACTTGGGGTATTTGAATTCCCGAATTTTGCTAAAGGAACTATCGCTATCGGGGAGTCTATCGGAGAAGCGACTAAGTCAGGTGCATTTTCCCTAGTTGGCGGCGGAGATTCAGTTGCTGCAGTGAAGCAATTTGGCTTGGCGTCCAAAATGAGTTATATTAGTACAGGAGGGGGTGCCATGTTAGAAAGTCTAGAAGGCAAAACCCTACCTGGTATTGCCGCTTTGGAGGTTTAATAGACCGAAAACAAAAAACAACCTAAATGAAAAAGGGATTCGTTCTACTTGCTATAGTTTTATTTCTTGGGAGTTGTGAGAATAAAATTGATCGCAAGAATGCCTACGTGCCTGAATCCAGCGGAAATCTGAATCATGTGACCGTTGTTATGCCTGAAAGCGATTGGAACGCCAATTTAGGGAACTCCGTTCGGGAAGCTTTGCAACAGACATATGAAGGATTACCTTTTGATGAACCGCAATTTTCAATCAATTATTTAAACCCTAAAACTTTTTCAGGCTTTGCGCGACAAGGTAGAAATGTTGTCTGGTTTCAGAGAGATTCTTTAGCAAGATTTCAGTTGGCGGAAAATCAATTTGCACGACCGCAAATTCTCGCTCAAATCACGGGAGAAGATGCAGACATACAGCAATTTTATTTCGAAGAAAATGCCACGCTTTTACGACGTGCTTTTCAAGAAAACGAACGTAAAGAAAAACTCCGTAGAATCAGTAAATCTTTAACAACAGAAAAATCATTGGGCGATCGATTTGGGATTGAGTTGAGTTACCCGTCTGCATATGAAACCGTAAAGGACACCACGAATTTTGTATGGATTCAAAAACCCATACAGAAAGGTCATTTGAACATAATCGCCTACACTTTAGACCAAAGTGCATTAGAAGGAAAGTATACCGATAAAATTTTGGACATACGCGATTCAATAGGAAAAATATACGTTCCCGGCCGATTAGAAGGAAGCTATCAAATTACTGAAAGAGCCTTCTTGCCCTATTTTTATAAAACGGAGTTAGACCAAAAGAAAGCTTATTTGACGAAAGGAACTTGGGAAGTAGCCAATGATTTTATGGCAGGTCCTTTTGTCAATTATGCGATTCTGGACACTATCGAAAAAAGATGGATTGTAATAGAAGGTTTTGCTTTCGCTCCTTCAGCGAACAAAAGAGAGTATATGTTTGAACTAAACACCATACTATCTACCTTGAAACAGCAGTAGTATTAACTCTTTTTTTCTCCTTCTACTTTTGGTTTTTCTTCCTCTTCTTTGGTAGCATTTTTGAATTCTTTGATTCCGCTACCTAAACCCTTCATGAGTTCAGGAATTTTACGCCCTCCAAAAAGCAGTAGTACCACTGCGATAATTAGTATTATTTGTGGTCCACCGATCATACCTAAAAATGTTAAAGACAACATCATTCATTTGTTATTTGAAACAAATGTACAGAAATATTTAGTTTCATAAACATGAATTTTTATTGACAAATTATCCTCAGATAAAGGATTCCGTATCTTTGTATTGATTATGGATAAAAAAGAGGGTAAAAAAAAGAAATTATTTAGGCGCTTGATAAGCCCATATCGCATGGTTATTATCAACGAAGAAACCTTTGAGGAGCGATTACAATTTCGGGTTTCTAAGCTTTCACTTCTATTGATTTCTGTATTTTCCTTTGTTCTCTTAGGGAGTCTTTTTTTCTCCTCCATAGCCTTTACGCCTTTAAAAGAGTTCATTCCAGGCTATGATTCTTCAGAATTGAGAAAAAAAGCGGTTCAAAACCTTTTTGTTACAGATTCTTTGATAACGCTTTACAATCAGAACATTCAATATTTAAATGCAGTAAAAGCGGTATTGAACGAGGAAGTTCGTTTTCAAGATCCAGAGTTTTCGGCAGATGCTCTTTCTGGAGAGGATCCTGAACCACCAACCTTTCTGTCTTCTATCCCAGAGGATTCGCTTTTGCGTGCTTTTGTAACCCAACAAGACAAATACAACCCCAATCTTGATGGTGGTGGGGATATGCCTCTGGAAACACTCCTTCTCCCACCCGCTCTTGGTCCAATTTCTCAAGAATTTACACTGAAAGAAGATCATTATGCAGTTGACATTGTATTAGAGGAAAACACCCCCATTAAAGCAATTGGAGATGGACGAGTTATCTTTGCAGAATGGACCGCTGAAACGGGCTATGTTATAATTCTAGATCACAACAAAGGAATCCTTTCGGTATACAAACACAATGCAGCTTTAAGCAAAAAGCAAGGAGATGTTGTTCAGGGAGGAGAAGTAATTGCACTTGCAGGAAATACCGGAGAGTTTACCACAGGGTTTCATTTGCATTTTGAACTCTGGATCGAGGGCTACCCGATGAATCCAGTCAATTTTTTTAATTTTTCAGGGGAATGATAAAGGAAATTGGGGCAAAAGTTTACGCGGCTTTCGTGCATCAAAAAAACAAAAAGTGGATACAAAACCCGATTCAAGCTCAGCAACTTGTTTTTCAAGAGCTCATCCAAAAAGGGAAACCTACTCAATTTGGAAAAGACCATCACTTTGAAAAAATAAAAGGCCTCAAGGAATTTAAAAGTCAAGTTCCAATTCGAGATTACGAAGAATTACGCCCATATATAGAATCGGTAATTCAAGGAAAAGCAGATGTTCTTTGGCCAGGGAGACCCTTGTATTTTGCCAAATCAAGCGGAACAACTTCTGGAGCAAAATACATCCCTATTAGTTCGGATTCCATGCCGATGCACATTCGTGCAGCCCGAGAGGCCTTATTGAATTATATCCACGAAACAGGCAAAACGGCAACCTTAAAAGGCAAGCATATTTTTTTACAAGGAAGCCCAGTTTTAGAAGATAAAAACGGGGTATCGCTTGGAAGGCTGTCGGGTATCGTTGCACATTATGTTCCTTCTTATCTTCAAAGAAATAGACTCCCCAGTTGGGAAACAAATTGTATTGAGGATTGGGAAACGAAAGTGGATGCCGTGGTCAACGAAACAGAGAAGGAAAACATGACCATTATTGGTGGAATTCCTTCTTGGGTTCAAATGTATTTTGAACGACTTGTTCAAAAATCAGGGAAATCGGTAGGGGAACTTTTCCCAAACTTCTCCCTTTTTGTTTATGGAGGGGTAAATTTTGAGCCGTACCGAGCGGTGTTTAAAAAGTTAATTGGTAGGGAAACCGACAGTATAGAGTTTTACCCTGCCTCTGAGGGTTTTTTTGCCTATCAAAACGCGCAGCATGACCGAGGACTTCTACTTTTGTTAAATCATGGAATGTATTATGAATTCGTTAAAGCAGATACTTTTTACGATAAAGAACCTCAGATACACACCCTTGAAGAAGTAGAGCTCGGCATAAATTACGTTTTGATTATCTCCACAACGGCGGGACTCTGGCGATATAACATCGGCGATACCATTCAGTTTACAAGTCGTTTCCCTTTTAAAGTCATTGTAAGTGGAAGAATCAAACATTTTATTTCTGCATTTGGAGAGCATGTTATTGTCAGTGAAGTCGAACAAGCGCTTCAACAAGCAGTGGCCTCTGAAAGAACAGAGGTCATGATACGCGAATTTACCGTAGCTCCTCAAGTTAAACCGAACACCGGTTTACCCTACCACGAGTGGTTTATTGAATTTGATCAACCCCCTGCAGACCTCAACACATTTGCACTAAAAATTGATCAAGCCATGCAGAATAAAAACATCTATTACAATGACCTCATTACAGGGAAGGTTTTACGCCCTTTAGTAATTCGAATGGTGGCAAAGGATGGATTTAAAAACTACATGAAAACCATTGGTAAGCTCGGAGGTCAAAATAAAGTTCCAAGAGTATCAGACAATCGCAAAATTGCGGAGGTATTGATTTCCTATCTTGAGCCATTAAACGACCCTAAATGAGTACTAAGAAAGTAACTCTTGTTTACAGTTTAAAAAACACCTTTGTTCAAAGAGACATTGCTCTTTTAGAGAAAATGGGCTATCAAGTCTTGACCCTCCAAGCTCCCCCTGTCAAACATTTTTTTGGCTTTTTATGGAATCGCCTACGTGAGTTTTTTTTAGGGTTTTTTATGGTTTTACAATCCCAAGCTGTTTTCAGTTGGTTTAACGATTACCATACGACCGCTCCTTTGTTTTGGTCCAAAGTATTTGGAAAACCGTTTTGTATTCTTGTGGGAGGGTATGATGCGGTCTCTTCCAATCGTTTGAAGCATGGAATTTTTTTAAAAAAGAATTTTCGACAAAGACTCGCTCGATGGAATTACACTCAGGCAAAAGAAATTTGGGTAGTACACAAAAGTCTAGAAGAAGGATGTTCAGCAGCAAAGAGCCAAGAGGGAACAGCATCTGGGATTCGTTATTTTATACCTAACTTGAAGACAAATATTCGTGTGGTCCCCACGGCATACGATTCAAAATATTGGAAAAGAGAAACCCCAAAACAACCGCATTCGATCCTTACAGTAGCAAACATTACGGATACACGCACTTTTCATATCAAGGGGATCCCCTTATTTTTGAGATTGGCAAAGGCACTGCCCGACTATCGGTTTACTATTGCAGGAATTAAAAATCTTGAAATACATAAAGTGAGTTTTCCAGACAATATTAATTTGATTGGAACCCTAGATTCGAATGCGTTAATTCAACTTTACAGCCAACATCATTTTTATTTTCAAGGATCAAAAATTGAAGGGTTGCCCAATGTGTTATGTGAAGCCATGTTGTGTGAATGTATTCCAATAGGAACAAACGTTTTTGGAATTCCAGAAGCCATTGGCGACACAGGATTTATCTTTAATGAAACCGAGGGACTTGAGAATGTTTGTGCATTTGTAAAAGAATTTGAAGACAATTTAGATGCAGGAAGATTGGCTCGGAAACGGATAGAAAAAAAATATCCCCTTAGTTTTCGCACGAAGGCGTTTCAAACCTTTATAACACAAGCAGAAAATGTCTAAAAAAGTTGCTGTCCTAGCGTATCCCAATTCCAACAATTTAGGAGATCATATTCAAAGTATAGCTGCAACACAGTGGCTCAAAAATCAGCAACCTTTAGGGCTTGATCGAGAGAAATTACACCAATATCAGGGAGAAAAAGTTAAACTAATCATGAACGGCTGGTTTATGGAATTCCCCACCCATTGGCCCCCTTCTGATCCAATCGAACCGCTTTTTATTTCTTTTCATTTAAACCCAACGGCAGAAAGGGGAATGTTGACACCCGAAGGAATCGCCTACTTTAAAAATTACCAACCGATAGGATGTCGGGATTTTCACACCGCAAGAACACTAAACAAACACGGTATTGAAACCTATTTTTCTGGGTGTCTTACTTTGAGTTTAAAACGGGAGAGTTTTGTCAAACCGGACAGCAAACGGCATGGAATTTTAGTAATTAGTCCGATAGAAAGACTCCTCCCACAACCAAAAAGTACTGCCCCGAATGTTTTGAAGAGGTTTTTTTTAAATGGAATTAGAAAAATAAAGCAGCCTTATAAAAACCTAAAATACAATAGAGCAAATCAAAGGTTAAACCAATTTTTACTACAGATGGGAGAGGTCGTGGAATTTCATTCACAATTGCTCGACCCCAAGGTATTTTCAGAGGAAGAGCGGATCCAAGCGGCGAATGCCCAATTAGAAGGAATTGCATCAGCCAAAATGTTAATTACATCGAGAATACATTCTGCACTCCCAGCAGTTGCATTTGGGACTCCTGTCCTTTTCCTTTCAGACGGACTAGAACATCCAAATCAAAAAAGTCGCCTGGAAGGTATGGAATCTTTTTTCAAAGTAATTCACACGAAGGAACTGAACAAAGAATCCTCCCAAATCCCTTTGCCAATTGCCGTTCCTTTCGAGGTAATCAAAAAGTTTAATGAGGTCATTCAAGAATTTTTAAAAGAATAAAAAAGGGACAAGTACTATGGGGATTAGTCGTTACCTTTGCAAAAAGTTTTCAAAATGAATGTACTGGTAATAGGAGCAGGAGGACGAGAGCATACCTTATGCTGGAAATTAAAACAAAGTCCATTATGCGGATCCCTTTTTGCCGCTCCTGGTAATGCGGGTACTGCATCTTGCGCAACCAACCTTCCTATTGAAGTAAACAATTTTGAAGGGATTAAAAATGCGGTTATCGAAAATCACATTCAACTAGTTGTTGTGGGGCCGGAAGAACCATTGGTAAACGGCATACACGATTTCTTTTTGAAAGACTCCCAGTTGGCTTCTGTGGGTGTTATTGGACCAGAGAAAGCAGCGGCCACATTAGAGGGAAGTAAGGCATTTGCCAAAGAATTTATGATGCGACACCATATTCCTACCGCAGCTTATGCAGAGTTTACGTCATCAAATATAGCAGAAGGAGAACGGTATTTGGAGCAAAGTAATCCCCCCTTCGTTTTAAAGGCTGACGGTCTAGCTGCAGGGAAAGGAGTTTTAATTATTGATGACCTTGAGGAAGCCAAAAAAGAGTTGAGAAGTATGCTGCTGGACCAAAAATTTGGTCAAGCCTCAAATAAGGTTGTTGTTGAAGAATTTTTGTCTGGGATAGAGCTTTCTTGTTTTGTGTTAACAGATGGGAAATCCTACCTTACACTACCTATGGCCAAAGACTATAAGCGAATCGGAGAAGGAGACACGGGATTGAATACAGGAGGCATGGGTGCTGTTTCACCTGTACCTTTTGTGACGAAAGCATTCAAAGAAAAAATTGAGAAGGAAATTGTAAAACCGACCATTGAAGGATTAAAAAAAGACGGCATTCCCTACAAAGGATTTGTATTTATTGGTTTGATAAAAGTAGGAGAGGACGCAAAGGTTATAGAATATAATGTCAGATTAGGGGATCCAGAAACGGAAGTAGTAATTCCAAGATTGAAAACAGATTTAATGTCTTTGTTTCTAGCAGTTAATGATGGGCGTTTGGGGGAAGTTGAACTGGAAGTAGAGGAACAATCCGCCGCTACAGTGATGGCTGTCTCAGGGGGTTACCCAGAATCCTATGAAAAAGGAAAACCAATCTCCGGATTAAATGAAGTCGAAATGGTTTTTCAAGCAGGAACAAGAAGGGACGGCGATAAAGTACTGACAAATGGAGGGCGGGTTCTTGCAGCTACGTCCTTTGGAGCCAATTTCAAGCAAGCAGTAGAAAAATCTTATAAAACTTTAGAAAAGATTTCTTACGAGGGAATATACTACCGAAAAGATATCGGGTTTGATTTATAAAAAGGAGTGTGCGGAAGGATCCTTATCTTCTTCACCGCTTTTTTCAAATATATTGAGCTGTACTACCCAATAGACCATTGCCGAAAAGCCAACAATTAAAAAAATCCAATTGACACTATTCGCTAAAGTCCAACTGGTTAGTTCTAATTCGCGTAAAACTTCATAGGGGAGAAATAAAATCTCTTCAAATAACCAGGCGATTCCTTCAAAAAAAGCTTTCATAAAAACTATATCTTAGTGTGATTTATTAAAACATGTTTACAAAGATATTTAAAAGCCACAGCATTCTCACTTATATGGTCTCTTTTTTTTTGACCGTGTGCGCAGTTATTTTTGATCTTTACACAAGAAATGACGGGGAGTTCAATCCTAGAATCTTCATTCAGGGGCTAACCCTTAGCCTAAGTATTCTCAGCCTATTTGGTATAGTTTTCCTCTCTGTTACCAGACGTATAAGCATCCCTTTCTCTTCGATCCACCTCCTTTCTTTTCCCTTGTGCTTTAACTTGTTTTATCAAGATCAAGGCCTGAATTATGAAAAAGTTATTTTGGGAATACTGTTCCTCTTGGCACTGAACATTTTTTCTAAAGACCTAACAAAAGGCTCCTCTGAAAAAAGTCTTTTTTCTCTTGGGGTTATTTTTACTGTGATCAGTTTTATAAACCTATCACTTTCCATTTTTTTCCTTTCAGCATTCATTTTAATCATTCGTTTAAATGATAAGAGGAGGGCAATTGTATCTCTATTAGGCGGCTTTTTTTTGACCCTACAACCCCTACTTATCGCGACCTATTTGCTTACTGGGGAATTTAAGTATAGCTCACCCTTTGTGCTTGTTGACAACCTAACATTCAATGGACAGAGCAAAGGAACGGAGTGGGGTTGGGTTTTTTTCGTAATTGCTATGTTGATCACAGCGATATATCTGAGTCAAAAAAAGTATAGCGGGACTTTCAAAAAGGATAATGGAGCGGATGCATTTATGCTATTTTGGTTGATCACCAGTATCGTTTGTCGGGGATTCAATTTATTTGAGGGTGATGGAATTTGGTTGCTAAGTTTTATACCCACAGGCTATTTTCTGGGAAACCTCCTTGCTCTACTAACCCGGGTTTTTTACAGCGAATTACTACTTTTTGCCATAGTAGCATTTGGGGTTCTCCTCAAATTATATAACAATGGAATTTTGTTTAGTTGAGTCTAAACATCATCGAAATCCAAAAAAATGAAATCCGTTTGAGCGATTGCTTGGCAACTCAATACCAGACCTTCTTCTACTTCAGAATCGGTTAGTATTTGATTAGTCAGCATACTAGCTTTCCCCTTTTTGACCCTAGCAATACAGCTACTACAAACCCCGCCTTGACAAGAATAAGGAACTTCTAATTTTGCATTCAAGGCAATATCCAATAAGGTTTTACCTGTGACCAATTCCAAATCATGAGTGACTTCGTCACAGAGTAGCGTGAGCCGCCCTTTTTCAGCGGGATTCTCGACTTCTTTTGTATCGGTGCTAGCAGTAAACAATTCAAAATGGATAGTTTCTTTTGAAATCCCAGATTCGATTAGGTGTTCTTTAGATGTTTGAATCATTGCTTCGGGCCCACAGAGATAGACCTGCTCAGGAGTTTGAGGGTCTTGTTTTAATACAAAATTTAAGGTCGCAGCATTGATTCTTCCGAATATAGCATCTTCTTCAGAGGATTGACTAAAAACCCAATGAATTTTCAATTGGTTAGGATGCGCTTTTTCTAATGCTAATAATTCATCGTAAAACATGGTTTGCTTAGGAGACTTATTTCCGTATAGCAATCTAAATGAAGCCGTTTTTTCTTCCTTTAGAAATTGTTTTAAAATTGAAAACACAGGCGTGATACCGCTTCCTGCAGCGATTGCCAGAACGGATCCCTTATGTTGGCTAGAATCATAGATAAAACGCCCTTCGGGTTCACTAACCTTTAAAACGTGCCCCACCTTTAAATGTTGATTGACATAAGTTGAAAAAACTCCATTTGACACTTCCTTAACACCCACTTGGAGTGTTTTTTCTGAAGGAGAAGAACAGAGCGAATACGACCGTCGAACGGATTGGCCTTTGATATCCACTTCCAAAGTAACGTACTGACCAGCTAAAAAAACAAAATTTTTATTTAGCGAATCTGGGACTTCAAATGAAACCACAACAGCCTCACGATGAAGACGCTCTACAGCAGATACTTTTAGGGTATGGAATGAAGGCATAGCTTTTTTTGCAAAGGTAGAAATTATCCGTATACTTGATTGATGTTAGGAACCTCTTAATCCCAAATGAACTCATATACACTTGTTGACTCTATTCAGTTAGCTAAGAAAAAATTTTTTCGAGCTCCACAATGGGAATTTAAACTAGGGGTAAAAATTTTATTGGGACTCTTAATCCTCTATTTCTTAGTTCTATTTTTGCTTTTTGGAATGGGTTTATTTCATTTTATTGAAAAAAAACTTCCAGGCACTGATCCAATCCTAGTATTGAATCAAGGGCTTGTTTATTATTTTGGAACAGACCTTTTGATTCGGTATTTTTTTCAAGCCACTCCCGTTACGGACGTCAAGCCCTTGTTAACGCAACCCATACGAAAAAGTACTGTAGTAAAAGGGGTCTTATTGCGATCAATACCAACAATTTTTAATGCACTTCCCCTGGTGGTCCTCCTCCCTTTTTGCATCGTGTTTTCTATAAATAAAGGGGCCAATATTTCTATCTGGTCTTGGTTTGCAGGGATAATATTTCTATCAATAGGCGTCAATTTTCTGATTTTTATGATCAACAAGAGCAAAAAATTCCTGTTGTTTTTTGCGTTCTTTTTTGGGATCGGTATCGGTTTAGAAAAACTAATAAAGCTACCGCTACTTTCCTTCTTTGGAAAAGGACTTGATGCCTTATATCAGGAGGGCTATTGGTTGGGGATACCACTCCTTTTTTTATTATGGTCAGTACATACGGCGTATCAATTTCTTAAAAGACAACTCTATTTAGATAAAGGATTGGGGATGAAACGAGGCAAGCTATTGGGTGAAAATCTCAATTTATTTGACCGTTGGGAAGAGATGGGGGTATTTATTAAAAACGACATCCGTTTAATATTAAGAAACATTCGTCCAAGACAAGTTGTTTTGGCGGGGGGGTTATTTTTGTTTTATGGGGTATTGTTTTTTAGCCAAGATCAATACAAAGAGATTCCCGCAATACACATTTTATCAGGTTTGTTTATCACAGGAGGCTTTATGCTCACTTTTGGGCAATATGTTCCTGCTTGGGAGAGTGAATATTACAACTTCTTGATGTGTCAAAACATACCCTATAAAAAGTATATCAAATCAAAACTTTATTTGATCCAATTTTCGGTAGTCTTGAGCACACTGTTGTCGCTACCTTATTTGATATATGGAATTGATATTATGTTAAACATTTTAGCTACCGCCCTTTTTAACTTTGGGCTGGGCGGTATGATTACTTTGTTTTCAGGTGCATTTAATACAACACCACTAAAACTTAATGTGAAGGCAAAAGCATTTGAAAACACTCAAAACTTCAGTTTTACTCAATTGCTTTTTGTGCTCCCTAAATTACTTTTACCACTCGTAGTATTTTATATTCCCTATTATTTTTATGGGTATCACGCTGGAATCATGGGTCTTGTATTAACAGGACTCGGAGGCATCCTTTTTCAAAACTACCTGCTAAATAGAATTGTAAAAATGTATCAGTTCAGAAAACATCAAACCTTAAGTGCATTTAATAAATAGCAGAAATGATTTCAGTTAGAGACCTTACAAAAAAATATTCCGGAAAGGTGGTTTTAGATCTTCCCGCACTTGATATTCCTCAAGGGCAACGCTTTGGGCTCGTAGGGAATAATGGCGCTGGGAAAACCACTTTTTTCAATCTTATCTTAGATCTCATTCAAGCGACGACAGGGCAGGTAAAGGTAAATGACATTGAAGTCCAAAAAAGTGAAGAATGGAAATCCTTTACGGCTGCTTTTATTGATGAAACCTATCTGATTGGATATTTAACGGTTGAGGAATATTACTATTTCTTAGGGAATTTAAGGGGAATTTCAAAAGAAGAGATACAGGCATGGATTCAAAATTTTGAGCCTTTTTTTAATGGGGAAATTCTGAATCAAAAAAAATACTTGAGGGATCTTTCCAAAGGAAACCAAAAAAAAGCGGGTATAGTCGGAGCACTTATTGGAAAACCCGACGTTATTTTATTGGATGAGCCTTTTGCAAATCTTGATCCGACAACTCAGATCCGACTAAAAACACTAATAGAAGAAGAAGCTGAAAAAAACGGGACCACATTTCTAATTTCCAGTCATGATCTTACTCATATTACCGGGGTTTGTGATCGAATAGTACTATTAGAAAAAGGGAAAATCATACAAGACATCAAGACGACATCAAAAACCTTAAATGAATTGGAACAGTATTTTTCAAATTAGGAGGCAAGAATATACTAAAATGCCCCCTTTTTAGTTATAACACTACAGTATTCAACGATGTTTAGAAAATTATTTTCTTTTTGTACTTTTCTTGGTCTCATAGGGTTTCAACTCTCATGTAGCACTACGAAGAACGGAATCCTAAACAAAGAATATCACACGTTAACTACAAAATACAATGTATTGTTTAATGGTAAAGAGGCCTTTGCTATAGGAGAATCAATTTTAGCACAGGCTTTTGAAGATAATTTTTATGAACTTTTACCAGTGGAACCCATAAATCTTCAGGGTGAAAATTTTGATGAGACAACAATCGTCCCCGGTTTTGATCGGGCTGAAGAAAAAGCGGTTAAAGCAATTCAAAAACATTCCATCAAAATCAATGAGGAACAGTATAATAGGAAAATAGACGAAGCGTATCTATTGCTGGGTAAAGCCCGATATTTTGATCGCAGATTTTTTCCTGCTTTAGAAGCCTTTAATTTTCTGTTGGAAAGCGGAGCGAAACCCAGAATATTTATTGAAGGTAAAATTTGGAGAGAAAAAACGAACATCCGTTTGAGAAATATTGAATTGGCGATAGAAAATCTCGAACCCCTAGCAAGTTCTTTATCGCCCGAAAGCAAGTTTTATCCATTGGCAAATGCCACCCTTGCAGAGGCGTTTATTCAACTTCAAGAAATGGATTCAGCAGCGACCTACATCCAAAAGGCAGCAATGTTTGAACCCAAACGAAAAAATAAAGCACGCTATCTTTTTATTACGGGTCAATTACTTGAGGCTCAAGAAAAACCAGATAGTGCGCGAGGGATATATCAACAAATAGGAGCTCTAAAGAGAAAAGCCCCAAGAAATCTACTTATTCAAGCAAAAGTCAAAGAAACACTTTTAGCTCACTCACTAGATTTTGATGAACGCATTGACGAACTGAAACAGCTTTTGAAAAACTATGAAAACGAACCCTTCGAACACCGCATCGAAAGAGCTTTGGCGAAAGTGTATTTGGAAGAAGGGGAAGACAGTTTGGCACTCACTGCATTTGACCGTTCCTTAGGATCGTCATTTTTGGATTTCTATACCGAAATACAAAACTACCAAGATTTGTCGAGCTATTATTTTGAGAAAGGCGACTATCTAAAAACAGGGGAGTATTTAGATAGAATGCTTCCATTTTTTGATGAAGAAACTTCTCGATACAGAAGATTAAAGAGAGAAAGAGAAAATTTATCCGAAGTTATTCTGTATGAAAAAACGGTTAAAGAAACAGACAGCATACTAGCACTCATAGCAATGTCTGATTCCGAAAGAATCGATTTTTTCACTGCAGTAATTGAAGAAAAGCAAAACCAAGCAAAAAAGGAGCTCGACGCAACGAGTGAAAAAAAACGCTTTCAGTTATTGAATAAACAAGAAGCGTCCTTTTATTTTTATAATCCACAACTAGTAATTCAAGGAAAGCAAAATTATTTATCCAAATGGGGTAACAGACCAAACATTGACAATTGGAGAAGTTCATTGGCTATAGAAAACATCAATCAGTCAGTAACTGAAAACACAAAAGAGACGACCCAGACGAGTGCTCCATTTATAGATACCCCAGAGAGTTATCTATCCGCCATACCAAAATCTGTTGAAGCACAAGACAGCATTCAAAAATTAAATCACAATGCCTATTTGCAATTGGGCATGATTTACAAAGAAAAATTCAAAAATTTTGGTTTGGCTAAAAGGCGACTGGAACATTTGTTAAACGAAGAGATTGCACCCGAAGTGAAAGTCCAAGCCTTATATCACTTGTTTAGGATGTATGATGAGGAAAAAGCTCCTTTAGCAGAGCGCTATAAAAAGCAATTGTTGGAAGGTTTTCCAGAAACCCCTTTTGCGCGCTTAATCTCCGATCCAGAAAATTTTGATAACGCTCAATTTGTAACCCCAGAAGCCCTTTATGCTAAAACATTAAAACTCTATCAAAATCAAGAGTTTACCCAATGTTTAGCTTCTATAGAGTCGTTGCTAATTTTAGCAAGCGGGAGCAGAATTGAACCTAAAACAGCATTGTTAAAAGCCCATATAATCGGAAGGCTTCAAGGAGTTGAAGCGTGGAAAAATGCATTGGAAGAGGTAGCAGCAAATTATTCAGCTGTTGAGGAGGGATTAAAGGCTAAAGAGGTATTAGAAGAAATCGAAACTTTTGATGACCTGAAAGAAACGGGAGTGGTCTATAAAAATTACAAATGGATTTTTCCATTTGGTTCAGATGAAAACGAGCGATCCCTTGCATTTTTTGAAAATTTAAAAAAAGCACTTTCTACAACAAAGCAAAACTGGAGTGTTAGTATAGATCCATTTGACGACACGCATACTTTTGTAGTAGTACATGGAATTAGAGATCTAGAAGAAACAAGAAATGGGATGGAAAACCAGAGAATAATGGCGTTAATAAAGGAAAATAAGGAGAATTTTGTAGCTTTGGCTTCCCAATATCGAACATTAATAAAAAACAAAAACTGGAAAAATTTTCAAGATGAAAGGAACAGATACTAATGGTCAATACAGTAAAATAGATCAAAACACCTCCTTAAACGGAACGATCAAAGCCATGACCGACATCAGAATTGACGGTAAGGTAGATGGAAAAGTAGAGACAACTGGGAAAGTCATTTTAGGAAAAGAAGCAAAGGTTTCAGGTGAAATTCTCTGTACGAATGCCGAAATAGAGGGTTTTTTTAAAGGAAAACTCATGGTGTCCGGAATCTTAAGCCTCAAGGCAACAGCAATTGTGGAAGGTGAGGTGCTGACTCAAAAATTAATCGTAGAATCAGGGGCTTCTTTTAATGCACACTGCAAAATGCAAGCAGCAGACGGCGGAGTAAAAAAGCTAAATGAATCTCATGAAAAAACAGCCTAACAAAGGGCTTGTTTTCTCAAGTTTGGCGATTCAAATTGCAATCATCATGTATGCTGCAGTAAAGGGGGGAACTCTTTTGGACGCTTCTTATGAACTTCCTCATCGTCTAGGCACACTGGGATTATCTGGAATAGGCTTGATAACGGTACTTTGGCTGATTTATAAACAAAGCAAAAGATTTTGGGAGAACGAATAAAAAAATCAATTCAATTATTGACGGCTCTTATTGTCCTAATGGCATTTGCTTATGCTGTACATTACCTTTATAATCCAATTGTAAAAACGTTCTTGATTCAAAGTTATCTTATCAATAGTTTTTTGGCATTCATCGCATTAGTACTTTTGGAATGGGGGATTCATAAGAAAAAAAATAATTTAGCCTTGTTGTATTTGGCTACGGTAGCGTTAAAATTCATTACATATTTTTTGTTTTTTCACCCAAGGTTTCAACTGGATGGGGTTTTAAACAGACAAGAATTTTTTATATTCTTTGCCCCCTATTCACTAGGACTTTTGTTTGAAATCATTCTTTTAGCAAGACGATATAACTAGCCTTTATTTAAGATTAAATGGTTTAGGAGAGGAGTTTTTAAACCTCAAAAGAATGCGGGGAAATAAAAGAAGTTCAAAAAAGTATTTATTTGTTTCTTTATTTCTTTGAAAGCCTTACATTTGCAGCGCTAAAAACACTATTTATAATCACGTTTTATGCCGTCTGCGCTGAATAAACTACTTCTTTTCATTGTCTTTACGACAGCCTTTTTCTCAGCGCCTTACAGTTTGTTCGCAAGCGATAACGAACCTTCCAACGATTTAAAAACGGAAATAAAAGAATACATCTCCCATCACCTTGAGGATTCCTACGACTTCAGTTTATTTTCCTACACCAATGACGAAAATGAGCACGTCTATATTGGCATTCCTTTACCTGTAATTTTATGGGACGAGGGGCTTCAAATTTTTTCTTCTTCAAAACTCCATCATGGAACTTCTGTAGCGCAAGTTGGGGACAACTATTACAAGTTGGATCACGGGAAAATATACAAAACAGATGCGCTAGGCACCCTCACTTATGATGAGTCCCATCACACGATTAATGCCGCTCCTTTGGATTTGTCGATCACTAAAGGTGTTGCAAGTATGTTGTTGATCGCCTTTCTAATGTTTTGGCTCTTTAAATCCCTTGCAAAAACCTATTCGATTAACAAAGGTGTGCCCGCGGGAGTGGGTCGGTTTTTTGAACCCATAGTGCTTTATATCAGAGATGAGATAGCAAGACCTAATATTGGAGATAAGAAACACGGGAAGTACATGAGTTTTTTATTAACCGTGTTTTTCTTCATTTGGTTTCTAAACCTTGTTGGATTAACTCCCTTGGGAGTAAATGTCACAGGAAATATTGCCGTTACTTTTGGACTGGCGCTTTTAACCTTTGTGATTACAAATTTTACAGGGACCAAAGATTATTGGCTTCACATCTTTGATCCTCTTGGGGGATCAATGAAATGGTATGCTAAAATCCCATTGTACATTATTTTGATTCCTATAGAGGTTCTGGGAATTTTTATCAAACCGTTTTCACTTCTCATTCGTTTGTATGCAAACATGCAAGCAGGGCATATCGTTCTGATGAGTTTGATTGGGTTGATGTTTATTTTTAAAAGTTGGTTGGGAAGTCCATTGTCCTTTGGATTGGCTTTTGCAATCTCCTTAATAGAATTGTTAGTGGCTTTATTACAAGCTTATATATTCACGATGCTATCGGCGCTCTATTTTGGCTTTGCTGCAGAAGAACACGAACATCATTGATAAAACTCGCAATCATGTGTAAAAAAGAAAGTTTAATTTAAATTTATAATTATGGAAATTCCAGTAATGGTAGGTGCCGGTTTAGTAGTAATCGGAGTTGGTATGGGAATCGGTAGAATCGGTGGTTCTGCTATGGAGGCCATTGGCCGTCAGCCCGATGCGTATGGTAAAATTCAAACAGCGATGTTAATTGCTGCTGCCCTTGTAGAGGGAATTGGTTTTGCTGCTTTATTCGCAGTATAACAAAGACCACCTTTCGAGGTACTTTAACGTAAAGTTTTAAACGATGGAAAAATTAATTAGTGAGTTTTCTGTAGGCTTGTTTTTTTGGCAAACGGTCATTTTTATTGGATTGCTTTTCATATTGCGTAAATATGCATGGGGTCCAATTTTAACCGCTGTCAATGATCGCGAGACTTCTATTAAGGATGCGCTTGCTTCTGCGGTAGCTGCACGAAAGGAAATGGAAAACCTTCAGTCTGATAATCAGCGAATTTTAAAAGAAGCCCGAGCAGAAAAAGAGGCTTTATTGAAAGAAGCACAAAGCACTCGCGCTCAATTGATTTCCGCAGCCAAAGAAGAAGCACAAGCAGAAGCACAAAAAATTCTTTCACAAGCTCAAGAAGCCATCCAAAACGAAAAACGTGCTGCGATCAGTGAGCTTAGAGAACAAGTAGGTTCAATAGCCATGGATATTGCAGAGAAAGTATTGAAGAAAGAACTAGAAAACAATGACAAGCAAGTCCAATTGATCAATCAATTGCTTCAAGATTCTGATTTAAAATAATGAAAGGTACTCGAGCTTCAATTCGTTACGCCAAAGCTACTTTAGCATTTGCTCAAGAAGCCCAAGCAGCTCAACAAGTAGCGGATGATTTCAAATCGTTAGTTCACTTGTTAAGTACAGACAAGGAATTGCATTCAGCGATTGAAAACCGTATGCTACCCGCCACTAGAAAAGAAGCGATATTGAAGGAATTACTTCCTAAAGCCAGTGAACAAACCCTCAGGTTTTTTGCTCTATTAGCTGAAAACAATAGAATGGAACTTCTGATTCCTGCCTGTGAAGGGTATTTAGATCTTTATGCAGAGCACAAAGGGGAAGTTAAAGCCACGGTGACTTCAGCATTTCGCTTAACACCAGAATTGGAAGAAAAAGTATTGGTCGAAGCAAGAAAACTTTCAGATAAAAAAGCAATACTTGAAAACATTATCGACCCTTCTATAATTGGAGGATACATTTTAAAGATTGGAGACATGCAGTACGATGCCAGTATAGCGCATCAACTAAAATCAATCAAAACAAGATTAACAAAAACGAATTCGATTTAAAGACGAACCATCATGGCAGACGTAAATCCCGCTGAAGTTTCAGCAATATTAAAAAAGCAA
>JAFMCA010000039.1 GCA_017858055.1 Flavobacteriaceae bacterium | reverse complement strand
AAATTAAATCGGTCGCCTTCTGGATCAGGCCCTTCAAAAAACGGAGCCCTTTGCCCAACTTCAGCTTTAGGAGCTTCATTTACTTTAGCAGATACCGTTCTTCCAGAGGCTGTATTTTTAATACGATCCGTAAAGTTGTCAAATATTAATTTTGCTTCGGGCAGTGGAAGGATGTTGTTTTCCACAAAGCGTTCCAAAATCAAAACAGAAATAAAAGAATCGGGCGAGGCTTTAATAAAGTCCAATTCGTATCCTTGAATTTGATCCCTAACGTCCTGATATTGATCTCTTAAATCTTCTTCAAGCAGGTTGTCTTTGAGAATAATCGCTTGTTGAAGGTCGTTTCCAATAGCGTTAAGTGAGGTAATATAAACTTGCGTTTCGGATTTATATTTCATAAAATCGTCATTAGAAACCGTTCCTGTTGCTTTGGACATGCCTAAGCTGTCTTTATACAATACCACGGAGATTGTTCCTTGCTCAGCAATTAAAGGAAAACTGCTCTGATCCCCTTCAATTTGGAGGAAGTGAATGCTCGGTTCCTCTACAACGAGGTCCAATGAAAACTTCCCGGAATTGACCTGAATGGTGTCCAAAATCTTGGGTTGGTTATTGAGATCGGCGACGATATGAAACAGATTGCTTCCATTTGCTAAATCGGTGGTTCCTTTAATTTGAATCGCATTGGAGTTTCCCTCGCAAGAGCCCAATAAAATAACTAGACCTAAGAAACTAAAAAGTATGTTTTTCATTTATGTTTAAATATGAGGGTAAATTTAAACAATTGAAAAGGAACATAAAAACTAATCCTTAATTTAGCTAGGATTTATACTTATGGAAGTAAAAGAAAAACACCTTACAGAGCTTAGCGACCAACTGGAAGGTGAATTGGTTTGGGATAAAATTCACAAAATGCTTTATGCAACAGATGCCTCTGTCTATAAAATGCTTCCACTGGCGGTAGCCTATCCCAAGAATACGAAAGACCTTCAATCCCTTATCCGATTTGCATCCGAACACAAAACCAGTTTGATTCCCCGCACCGCCGGAACCTCCCTTGCAGGGCAATGTGTGGGCCCGGGCATCGTCGTTGACATGTCCAAGCATTTCACCAAAATAATGGAATTAAACAAAGAAAAAAAGACGGTTCGTTTGCAGCCTGGGGTCAACAGAGATGCCTTAAACGCTTATTTAAAACCGTTCGGTTTATTTTTTGGTCCCAATACATCCACCTCTGCCTATTGCATGCTAGGGGGTATGGTCGGAAATAACTCCTCGGGGACAACTTCCATTCGGTATGGAGTAACTCGAGACAAAGTACTTTCCATGGATGTAGTGCTTTCTGATGGATCTCCAGTCGTCTTTAAATCACTCAGTCAAGAGGCTTTTATCCATAAAACAAAACAAAATACACTTGAAGGATCCTTGTACCGCTATTTTCAAGAAACACTTTCGGATAAAGAAGTACAACAACACATAGTAGATGAATTTCCAGAAGCTAGTATTCACAGACGGAATACAGGCTATGCACTAGATGCACTGTTGAAACAACAACCCTTTATAGAGTCCGATTTGGAATTTAATCTATCCAAACTCTTAACGGGAAGTGAGGGAACGTTAGCATTTACCACTTCCATTACCTTACAATTGGATTCTTTACCACCCCCTCACGCTGTAATTCTAGCACTTCATTTTGATAGCATTCATAAGGCTATGCAAGCTGTTGTTCCAGTGATGAAACACAATTTGTACACTTGTGAATTGATGGATAAAACCATTTTAGATTGTACCAAAGAACATTCGGGCTATCAAGAGCACCGTTTTTTTCTTCAAGGGGATCCCAAAGCGATTCTTTTTTTGGAATTAAGAGCAGAAGAATTCTCACAGTTAGAAAAACAACTGGTTGAATTAGAGGAAACGGTTCGTCAAACCAATCAATCCTATGCAGCGGTTCCACTTTGGGGTGAGGCAATTGAAAAAGCAAATGAATTGCGTCATGCTGGACTCGGTCTTTTGGGTAATTTAGTTGGAGACAACAAAGCGGTTGCCTGCATTGAGGATACCGCAGTTCCCTTGGAAAGCTTAGCAGATTATATTGCTGAATTTCAGGAGTTGATGAAAGATTTTGGACAAGAAGTAGTCTATTATGCGCATGCTGGAGCAGGAGAGTTGCACTTACGTCCTATATTAAATCTGAAGACTTCAGAAGGTGTTCAAGATTTTAAAGCCATAACATTGGCAGTAGCGTATTTAGTCAAGAAATACAAAGGGGCATTAAGCGGTGAACACGGCGATGGAATCGTTCGATCGGAGTTTATCCCCATTGTGGTCGGACAAAAGAATTATGCCCTTTTTAAAGCCATAAAAACGCTTTTTGACCCTCACTATATATTCAATCCTGGGAAAATCGTGGATTCCTTTCCTATGGATCAGAATTTAAGAACAGAAATCAAAACCACAACGGTACATCAAACTCTTTTTGACTTCTCAGCAGATCAAGGTTTATTAAGAGCCGCTGAAAAATGCAATGGCGCAGGGAAATGCCGATCTACACTCCCCTCAGGGACGATGTGTCCAAGCTATCGGGCAACTCTTGACGAAAAGCACAATACACGAGGTAGAGCCAACGTGCTAAGAGAGGTATTGAATCAGGACAAAAACATCAATGCCTTCGACAGTAAAGAATTAAAAGAAGTGTTTGACTTGTGCTTAAGCTGTAAAGCATGTGCCTCCGAATGCCCAAGTAGTGTGGATATCGCTACCTATAAAGCTGAATTTTTATATCAATATCAAAAGGTAAACGGAAGTTCTTTTCGAGATCAAATTTTTGCTAATTTCGGAAAAATCAATGAACGAATCCAGCCAATTCGAACCGTATATAACTGGTTTTTTAAAGAACCATGGAGACGTAAAATAGCCGCTCCAATACTGGGTATAAGCCCAAAACGAGGTCTTCCTAAACTCGATAAAAATTTATATAAAAGCTTGTCTATTAATACGATAAACAATCCTATTAAAAGTGTTTATTTGTATCTAGATGAGTTTTCCAATTACAATGAAACGGCGATAGGTAAAACCACTGTTGCCTTGTTAGAAGGTCTTGGCTATCAAGTGATCGTTTTACCGCCTTCGGATAGTGGAAGGACCTATATTTCCAAAGGGTTTTTAGACCAAGCTAAGCAATGTGCTGATCGTAATATTCAACTTTACAGCAATCTAATTACTGAAAATACTCCTCTTATCGGTATTGAGCCTTCCGCTATTTATACCTTTACTGATGAATACCCCAAACTCAGTTCATTTCCTGATCAAGCCAAAAAACTTGCCAAGCACTGTATGCTTATCGACACTTTTATTGCAAAAGAAATCCAGAACAAAGCCATACGACCAGAGCAATTCAATGAGGAGGAGAGAGCAATTAAAATCCACGCCCATTGTTATCAAAAGGCTTTAGGGAACCCTTCAGACAGTTTTCAGATGTTAAATCTTCCGAAAAATTACACCGTCCGTTTAATAAATTCGGGTTGCTGTGGGATGGCAGGTTCCTTTGGATATGAAGCTGAGCATTATGATGTCAGTATGAAAATAGGAGAAGAGCGCTTATTTCCTGCAATACGCAGTTGCAATACAGAGACCTTGATCGCCGCCAACGGCACCAGTTGTCGGCATCAAATTTTTGAGGGAACAGGTCGTGTGAGTTTGCATCCAGTAAGCATCCTTTTTGAGGCATTGATTAAAAAAAACTGCTCCTAAAAGTCAATCCAAAACTTTAGTTTTATCTTTGAGCTTTAAATTGAAGTAATGGCAGGGAATACGTACGGTACTATTTTTAAATTGAGCACTTTTGGTGAATCGCACGGAAAGGCAATTGGGGGAGTCATTGACGGATGTCCAGCAGGGATAGAACTCGACTTAAATGCTATCCAACGCGACTTGGATCGTCGAAAGCCAGGACAATCCGCTATCGTAACCCAACGGAAAGAACCGGATGAAGTTGAATTTTTTTCAGGAATTTTTGAAGGAAAAACAACGGGAACCCCCATCGGATTTGCCATTCACAATACCAATCAAAAATCGAACGACTATTCCCATATCAAAGACAGTTACCGTCCTTCTCATGCGGATTATGTTTATGATGAAAAATACGGTATCCGAGACTACCGAGGTGGAGGAAGAAGCTCTGCACGCGAAACAGCAAGTAGGGTAGTAGCAGGAGCGATTGCTAAACAATTCTTAGCTCCCATAGAAATCAATGCTTATGTATCTGCAGTTGGGCATATCCGCTTAAATACCGATCCTTCTAAAATCGATTTAAGTCTAATCGAAAACAACCCCGTTCGATGCCCAGACCCAGTAATGGCAGCGGAGATGGAAGACTACATTAAGCAAATACGCAAAGAAGGGGATACCATAGGGGGTGTGGTAAGCTGTATAATTAAAAACGTTCCTGTAGGTCTGGGAGAGCCGGTATTCGATAAATTACACGCCGAATTGGGCAAGGCTATGCTATCCATCAATGCTGTCAAAGGTTTTGAATACGGCAGTGGATTTGAAGGGACGCAAATGAAGGGAAGTGCTCACAACGACCTTTTTAATTCCGACGGGACAACCAAAACGAATCGCTCCGGAGGAATACAAGGAGGAATTACCAACGGAATGGACATCTATTTTAGGGTGGCTTTTAAACCTGTGGCAACCATTATGCAAAATCAAGAAACGATCAATTCCAGTGGAGAAACCGTCGCTATGCAAGGAAAAGGCAGACACGACCCCTGTGTAGTGCCTAGGGCAGTCCCAATAGTGGAGGCCATGGCAGCATTGGTACTGGCAGATTTTCAGTTACTCAAACGAACCAATAAAATTTAACCCCTACCAATCCAATCTTATGAAAAAACTTGCCTTACACTGGAAAATTTTAATTGGAATGGCTTTGGGTGTTCTTTTTGGAGTGTTACTCTCATTCATACCCAACGGCACTGTATTTATCAAAGATTACATTAAACCCTTCGGGACTCTATTTATCAACCTTCTCAAACTAATTGCGGTTCCCTTAATATTGGCCTCTTTGATAAAAGGAGTTTCTGATTTAAAGGACATTTCCAAATTGTCTCAAATGGGAGGACGTACCATCATTACCTATCTGATCACGACCCTAACCGCTGTAATTATTGGATTGATTTTAGTCAATATTATCCAACCAGGAAAATCCATAAGTGTTGAAACTCGAAATGAACTCGTTGAAGCCTACGCTAGCGACACTCAAGAGAAACAAGCCGTAGCAGCACAACGCAAAGAAGCAGGACCTCTTCAAGCTCTTGTAGATGTTGTTCCTTCAAATATTTTTTTAGCAGCCTCGGACAATAGAAATATGCTGCAAGTAATTTTCTTTGCTTTGTTTTTTGGTATCGGAATGATTCTGATTCCTTCAAAAAACGTCAAACCAGTGAAGAAGTTTTTCGACTCATTTAACGTCATCATTCTTAAAATGATTGATTTGATTATGCTCGCTGCTCCTTACGGTGTATTTGCTTTGCTGGCAGCACTGGTTGTAGAGGCTCCTAGTTTTGAATTGTTTCAAGCACTGGCGTTATATGCCATAACTCTCCTTTTAGGTTTAGCGATTATGATCGTGGTGTACATTATTATTGTCAGGGTTTTTACAGGTAAAAAAATGAATTTCTTTATGAAAGGAATTGCTCCTGCACAGCTACTTGCATTTTCTACCAGTTCGAGTGCTGCAACGCTTCCTGTTACTATGGAATGTGTTGAAGAAAATCTTGGGGTAGATGAAGAAGTAGCAAGTTTTGTCTTACCTATCGGAGCCACAATCAATATGGACGGAACTTCAGTTTATCAAGGGGTTGCCGCCGTTTTTATTGCTCAAGCTTTTGGTTTAGATTTAAGCCTTAGCGCACAACTCGGAATTGTATTTACTGCAACCCTAGCTTCTATCGGAACAGCTGCCGTACCAAGTGCTGGTATCGTCATGCTGGTCATTGTATTAGCGCAAGCTGGAATACCTGAAGCTGGTCTGGCCTTGATTTTTGCAATCGACCGACCTTTAGACATGTGCCGAACCATTGTCAACGTAACAGGGGATGCTGCAGTTTCAATGATAGTAGGTAAATCTATCGGTAAGCTTAAATAATCCTATTTTTTTAATAGATCCCTAATTTCAGTAAGTAGAACTTCTTCCTTAGAGGGTTCGGTTGGTTTTAGTGGATTAGCCTCTTCGCTATTGATCAATTTACTTTGCATTTTATTGTACACCTTCACCGCAATAAAAATGGAAAAACTAACGATTATAAACGTGAGGATGGTATTGATAAATGATCCGTATTGAATCGCAATTTCTGCATTTTCACTCTGCTCTTCTTGGATCACAATCTTAAGTGCCGAAAAATCCACTCCGCCGATGAACATCCCTATAGGAGGCATGACAACATCGTTAACTAAAGACTTTACAACAGCACCAAAATAGGTAGCCATAATCAATCCGACAGCCATATCAATCACATTTCCTCTACTAATAAATTTTTTAAATTCTTTCATGGGGTTAGGTATTAAATTAATGATAAAATTTATGCTCATAAAGCACCTCTGGTAGGGGGCAAGTTGCGGTTTTGCCAAACCAACGGTAGCGGTTCTTGGCAATAATTCGATAAATGAAATTTAAAAAGGATTTTGGAAATAGTTTAAAAAGGAGCAAAATTTTCCATGCTCCACCAAAAGCTTGAATCACTTCAAAAACAACCTCGGATTCATATTTTGGACTAGTTAGTTGGTCCCAAATTATAACTGAATCGATTTCCTCATTGACATCAAAGCCTGTTTTAGACTTCATTTCTTTTGCGATCTTGCTATCTAAAGTGCTGAAGCGCAAACGATCCTTGCGATCCCAGTGGCAGAGCCGTTGAACCCAATAATTACAAAACACACAATACCCGTCATAAAAGAGAATTAACGGTTTCATTTTCCTTTTTTTACAGCTTTGACCAGTTCCAAAAGGTCCAAGCTTACTTGAGTGGTAAAAGCCCCGTAATTTACGACAGCTTTATTTTTTTCAATAGAATCAATACTACCTACTGAACGTCCATCAAAGAGTCGGACTTGATCTCCTACAGCTAATTTTGGTTTGGGTTTTTCTATTGGTTTAGGTTGTTTTTGCTCTTTTTTCTTTTCCTTTCGAACTTTAACTAAGTCTTTTTGGACTTCTACATTTAATTTCTTTTTCTCTTCGCGCTCTTTTTTACTTATAACCGCTGACTTTCGTTTGCGTTTTGCATTTTCGGTTTCAACCAGTCGAAGGAATTCAGCTATTAACGGACGCTTTTTATTGTCTTCAAAATAACGCTCTGACAATTCATTTAATTTATTGCCCAATACGATCATCCGCTGATTGTAATCAAAAAGTTCTTGATAACTAGTCAATTTGGTTTTGAGTTTGGCGTTCATCGTTTCCATTCGATCGGATTCGCTTTTTACCTTACTTTCTTTCTCCTTGAGTGATTGCCCTGTTTTAATCATCTCAGAGCGTTCTTTTTGCAGTTTGGCTATTGTTTCGTCAAAGCGGACTTTACTGCGTTCGATTTTCTTTTTAGCGCGATTGATGATGTTAAATGGCAATCCGTTTTTTTGGGCAACTTCAAAAGTAAACGAACTCCCTGCCTCTCCCATAATGAGTTTAAAAACAGGTTCTAAAGTTTTGTTGTCGAACTGCATATTTGCATTCACCATAGCAGGTAATTCGTTCGCCAAAGCCTTTAAATTGGAGTAGTGGGTAGTTATTAAGCCAAATGCCTCACGTTCGTATAGATCTTCAAGCATAACTTCAGCAAGGGCTCCTCCTAATTCTGGATCAGAACCCGTCCCAAATTCATCGATGAGAAATAAGGTCTCTTTATTGCACTTCCGCAAAAAATATTTCATGTTTTTTAATCGATACGAATACGTACTCAGATGGTTTTCTATCGATTGATTGTCTCCAATATCGGTGAGTATATTGCTGAAAAGCGTGGCTTTTGAGCGTTCATGAACTGGGATCAACATCCCGCTTTGAAGCATCAATTGAAGTAAGCCAACTGTTTTTAGAGTAATACTTTTCCCACCGGCATTCGGTCCAGAAATAACAACAATTCGATGGTCAGAATCCAATGCAATATCTTGAGGATGGGTCACTTTATTCTCCAATTTATGGGACTGAAGGAGTAGGGGGTGATAGGCTTTTTTATAGGCTAGCTGTCGAGTCTCCAAATCGATTTCTGGCAGAACCGCTGAAATTTCCTGAGCGTATCTTGCTTTAGCGTGTATCGTGTCTAATTCCAACAGGAATGCATGTTGCTGTTTTAGGTAGGGAAGGTAGGGTCGGAAAAAATCGGTGAGTTGACTGAGAATTTTTTTGATTTCTTCCATTTCTTCAAACTCTAAATTTTGCAACTCACGAGTTTGGGCGTTTGTTGCCTCTGGCTCAATAAAAACGATACTTCCTGTTTTGGAACTCCCCAAGATCGCTCCTTTGACTTTTCTTCGGTGCATCGCTTTAACAGCTAAAACGCGTCTGTTATCTACCACCGATTCTCTAATGTCGTCTAAATAGTCTGCGTTGCTAAATTGACTCAAGGCTTTGTTGAAACTGCTGCTGATTTTTCCTCTGAGATGCTGGATTTGCTTTCGAATGGTATAGAGGGCGTCAGAGGCATCACTACGAACCTCACCAAATCGATCAATAACACGATCTACAGCGGGTTTAATTTCTTTTTCTTCTTGCAAATGAGCAGAACAACTGTATAGGTTTGGGTAATAGGATTTGAATTTTTCTAAAAAAACAACTAAGGCATTTGTTGTTTCCGTATTCCGAGCTAAATTTTTGAAAGCGTCCAATTCCAAAACACTATTTTCTATACGAAGTAAAGTGAAATAGGGGGAAAGGTCATCAAAACCATGATTAGGGATGCGATTTTCATTTGCAAAAGAAGCCGAATACTCTGAAGTTTTTTTTAAATCAGTCCAAACTTCATTAGCTTCTGTCTGAGGCTTAAGTCCTTGGATCACTTCCTTACCCATAGGCGTGATGGCAAAAGCAGCACATTGATTAAGTACTTCTTTATACTCCAGATCCTCTAGGGTTTTTTCAGGAATGGTGACCATGGTTTTTTCTTAACTTAGCCTTGCAAAAGTAACAAATTCATGCAGGTACAGATACATCCCAGCTGGGAAAAGGTACTCCAATCCGAATTCAAGAGCCCTTATTTTCAAGATCTAATTGCTTTTGTAAAATCCGAATACACCCAAACGAGCTGTTACCCCCCAGGAAAATTAATTTTTAATGCTTTTGATCGTTGCCCCTTTGAAGCTGCCAAAGTGGTCATCTTGGGACAAGATCCCTACCACGGTCCTGGACAAGCCCATGGGCTATGCTTTTCCGTGCCCGATGGAATTTCACCCCCGCCTTCATTACGCAACATTTTTAAAGAGATTCATGACGATCTTGCACTTCCTATTCCTACAAGTGGAAATCTTCAAGCTTGGGCGCATCAAGGAGTTTTCTTGTTAAACACCATCTTAACGGTAAGAGCCAACCAAGCGGGAAGCCATCAAAAAAAAGGATGGGAAATTTTTACTGATCACGTTATCAAGCAACTTTCCACTCAAAAAGAAGGATTGGTTTTTATGCTGTGGGGGGGCTTTTCAAAACAAAAAATTAAACTAATCGATACACAAAAACACTTGATATTAACCAGTGGACATCCCTCTCCATTAAGCGCGAATAGGGGGTTGTGGTTTGGCAATAAACATTTTAGTCGATGTAATGACTATTTGAGAGCCAAGGGAGAGGTCCCGATTCAATGGGGTTAAAGCACATTTTAAGGGATTTACGTGAGACTTTTTTTAATTCAAAATTATGAGTTCAATACAAATTCCTTGATTGCATTATTGTTTGGGGAAATTCATAAGAATAAAACTGTTTTCATTCATTTTCTTTGCTTCACCAAAGAAAACGAACCAAAAGAAAGGTGTCCTTTTTCTAGGTGTTTTTTGTGCTAAAGCACAAAAACCGAATAGCATTTGCTAAATTTTCTACAAGGCTTCAAAAATTCTTAACGCAAATGCTATTCTACACTAGGAAAAAGTAGGAAGCCTACGGCTATTGGAGATCATTGATAAGCTAAAATGTTTTTTTTTAATCAAAATCAAGAGATCAATACAAATTGCCTGATTGAACTGTTATTTTGGGAATTTTATAAGAATAGAACAGTTTCGTTCATTTTCTTTGCTTCACCAAAGAAAACGAAACAGAAAATAGGAGGAGTTTGAGGCTAATGACTAAAAATGAAAAATCAAAATTTCAGTATTCGAAACATTAGCCCCCTAAACGTTTAACTTGATGTCCCATTTGACTTAAAATTTTAATAACCTGATCCCTGTAATTGCCTTGTATGATAATTGATCCCTCTTTTACACTGCCACCAACGCTTAACGCTTTTTTTAGCTGCTTTCCTAATTGCTTCAACTCATCGGGGCTACCTTCAAATCCTTTAATCACTGTGGCTGTTTTCCCAGCACGACCTTTATTACTGAAATGGGCTTCCAAATGTTGCTTTATCCATTTGGGTTCGGTCTCGGGCAAGGGAGCTGGATCAGGGGCTAGATTCTCAAAGTGAATTTTTGCCAAATCCTCTAAACTTGTTAATTTTTTTGACATAAGCAATACGTAATTACTGCTAAAATACTACTTTAGAAGCAATGACAATATTTCGATTTTGCACACTTTTATTTCTTACTACCTTTACAGCTATGGCACAGGAACTTCCGTTTTACTCAATTCCTGAAGTAGGGGAGGATTACAGTTCGGGTACATCCATTGGCCGAATGATTGATGGATTGGGCTTTCGCTATCATTGGGCGACAGAAGGATTAAGAGATTTGGATTTAACGTACCGTCCAACCCCAGAAGCACAAAGCGCTTTAGAAACCCTAGAGCACATTTATAGCCTAAGTGAGGTTATTGCAAATACAGCAAACAATCGAACGATTGTCCGTCCTCCAGTAGCCGTACCTCAATCATTGGAAGCGCTTCGAAAAGGCACTTTAGAATATTTGGAAAAAGCTTCCCAACTTTTTAAATCTAAATCGGATGAGGAATTAAAAGAACTCGCGATACAATTCGACCGAGGAGAGAACGTGTCTAAATTTCCCGTTTGGAATCTAATTAATGGCCCCATAGCGGACGCTTTATATCATACAGGACAAATAGTCAGCTTTAGAAGAAGCTCTGGCAATCCAATTGCGAAAGGAGTCAATGTCTTTTTAGGGATCAAAAACTAGAGTAAATTAGTTGTCACGGTCTTCAAAGTCTTCCTTTTTTTCATTTTCAATTTTTTTAAAAAGAAAATAGAGGAGGAGAAGAACAACAAGAATCAAAAAGAGCAATTCGAAGATCATTTTAAAATTACTGCCGTACCGTAAGCTAAGATTTCTGAACAGCCTTGCATAACCATAGAGGTTGTTAAACGAACATTAACTATCGCATTCGCCCCCATTTTTTCAGCATCTTCGGTCATTCGCTGTAGTGCTTGTTCTCGAGATTGAGCTTGTAATTTGGTGTATTCGCTTATTTCTCCACCGATGATGTTTTTTAAACCTGCAAAGATGTCCTGGCCTACGTTTCGGGCTCGAACGGTACTTCCTCTGGCTATTCCTAGGGTTTCTGCGATGGTTTTGTTAGGTACGGTGGGTGTGGTTACGAGTAACATAGGCTTAGGGATTAAAAAGGGTTTTATCAATTGACGGAAATAATTCCAAGGCATTTTTATAGTACAATTTCTGTAAAACGGTGTCGGGAAGCGATAGTCCATACATTCTCCAATGCGCATGACGCTTTCGGTAATATTCAAAATACTCATCATCCGTCTCCAAAACTCTAAAGTAAGTATAGTATTCGCTGACATTATAACTGTCTTTTCCGAAGAGAATTCGATCTTGATAGTCGATGAAAAACTGACGAGCACGTTTGGGTTGGCGACCCAGTTCTGCTAGTACAGCCCCAATTTCGGTTCGAACATTGGGATAGGCATCTAAATGTGCGCCTAGGCGATCCAAATCATTACCCATCCACCCTAGGTGAGCATTGATAAAGAGAGTATGGGGATGCTTTTTAAAAACCGCATGTTGTTCTAGAAGGATTTCTTCAAAGGAAGGATTTAACTCGGGGTCTCTATACCGCCCAGGTTTTTGTCTTAATTCTAGCCAACGCTCATTATATTTATCCTTTGGCTGCCAAAAAGAAGCAGGTTCTCCAGAATGAATCAAAACGGGAATCTTATGGTCACCACAGGCTTTCCAAATAGGGTCAAGGCGAGGATCGTCAATTGCAATTCGATTCCCACTTGAATCACGGCTGGTCAACCCTAGAGATTTATAAACTTTTAAGCCCAATACACCCGCAGCAACGGCGGAATCGATTAATGCAACTTGAGTTTCTTGAAAATCAGCCTCATCGATGGCTTCAAAATCGACATTTAAAAATAAGCCAAAGCGATTGGGAGCATTTTCTCGGATGTTTTCAAGAGATTTTCTTAAATATAACCCCCGAAAACCACTGAGATTGATCATAAAGCCCATATTTAAGCTATCCATCTCTGCTGTCAACTTTTTGAGGTCCTTAACCGGCATATCAAATTGATGGTTGTGAACATCTACGAAAGGGTATTTTGATCGAAATACAGGGGTTTCTTTATTGACTAATGTGGATTTAGGACTGTATTCCTCTATATCCATCAAATTGTTTTTCTCTTGAATTTTATCAATAATGTAGTAACTAAGACCCCCTAGGAACAAGAGGGCTAAAGCGACTTTAATGAGAGTAACGAACTGTTTAAAGAAAATCCGCATTATTCTATAGGGAGGACTACCTTGGTTGTGTCCCACTGAATTCTGAGATTTGATCCAATAAAATCAAGGGTTAGCTGTTCTACAACGTCATCAAGGGTTTGGGTAGGAAGATTGATTTTCATCACAATTCCACTAGGATCAGGTTCTGAAAAACTAAATCCCCCCGTTTTTGTATGTACAAAAATCACCCAATTGTTTTCGTAAGGATAGGTATAGAGTCCATAGGAACCCGCAGGCAGCATCCGACCAGCGAAATTCAAATCTCGATTTGTAGTTATTTTCGTTGTTAGATTTGCGCCTAAACGCCAATACTGACCATAGGGAACAAGAGCACCATCAGCAGCGTCACCAAAAATTAACCGTTCTTTTTTATAAGGACGGTAATATCGAATAGAAATCTCCGTATTTTCATTTTTAAATTCAGCTGATCCTTGTGGACTTTTAGGATTAATATACAAACCGTAAACAAAATAGAGTGCCGCAACTACAACAAGAGTTAGTAGAATGACTAGAGTTATTTTTAAAGCTTTCATAGAGTAGGATTTAATACAAAGTAAAATTACAACAAAAATGGAGATGGCAACTTTAAAACCTTATTTTACATAACGTAAATTATAATGGTTTAATCTATGGTAGAAAAACTAGATAAACCCTTAAAAATAAAGTGATATGGAATAAAATAGAAAAACAGAGAATTTCCTAACTTGCACCACCCAATTTAAATATGGGGATTTATAAAAAACATTTTAACCCAAAAATCTAAAATACAAATGAAACAAATTATTTATAGTCTATTCCTGGTTTTAGCCGTAGGAATGAATAGTTGTAAAAATGAAACTAAAAAAGAAAACCAAGCAACTCCAGATGAGGCAACAGAACTAAGTTCTGCTGCTGTAGTTCGTTTTGGAGTTCGAGGAAATTGCAGTATGTGTAAAAAAACGATAGAGACTGCTGCGAGCAGCGTTGAAGGCGTTTTAAGCGCTACATGGGATGTGAATAGAAAGTTTATTGAGGTTGGATTAAGTGATGCAAATGCTGATCTTATGCCCATACATAACGCTATAGCAGCCTCAGGTTACGACACTGAAAAAGTCAATGCAGACCCATCCGCTTATGAAAAATTACCTCTTTGTTGTCAGTACGATCATTCAATGGAAATGAATCAAGCGGAACACGATCATGAAATGGAGGCAGAATCTGGCGAAACAGAAAGCCACTAATCTCCTCAGAAACCCAAAATTAAAATCTATTAAATCATTGTATTTAATAGGTTTTTTTTATTTTCTGAAAAGGAAGTGTTTATGGGTCTTAATAGTGTCTTAAAGTTTTATATATTGAACAATTAAAACCCCAATCTTATGAAAAAACGTGAACCCGTATCCCATATCATGACTCCTGATCCTTATGTTCTTCATCTGAACGATGGCCTAACTCAAGCTGAAATTTTATTTAAAAAGCATAAAGTACGCCATCTCCCTGTAGTTTCTTCTGGTGATAAAATAGTAGGGATTTTAAGTCAGACCGATCTCGCTCGAATCAGTTTTGTTGACAGTTAT
>JAFMCA010000065.1 GCA_017858055.1 Flavobacteriaceae bacterium | reverse complement strand
TTTTTCCAATTATTGATGTCATTTTTAGCTGTCAATAATTCAAAAGCTTCCTCCAAGGCTGCGGCATCCCGAGTTTGATTGATCAAATTGATATAGTGGGAGGCGTGTAAACCATTGTTCGGCAAACCAAAAAAGGCTTTGCGAGCATACACTTTTGCACTATCTATTTTTCCTTGAGCCTGATAGATCTGACTCTTGAGTAACTCCGAATAAAAAAGAAAAGGATTGGCAGGTCTTCCCTTCTCAACCAAAGCCAAGGCTTTATCGTATTGCTTTGCATTGAGATAGTAGCGTGCTTTTACAGAACTGATAGGGATCGTGGTTACGGTAATGTTAGGGATGTCCGGAACTACGGTATCCACTTGATTTAAAGGCAGTCGATAGCTGTTTGAATTAAAATCTTGCAACAAAAACATTTGTCCCTTTAAGGACGCATAAACCTGATTACTCACATAGAGGCTAGGGACAACAAAAACAAGAGCCGCCAGCAAAAATCCTAAATTGAGTTTGGTTTTAATTTCAATTTTTTGTGTTGTATCTCGGTATTTTTGATAATAAACGGTAAGTAAAGCCATAATAGCTGCCCATACTACCAAAACCTGTGGTCTTGCAATTGGAAAGTTTAGATTTGCATCTACGCTATATACTCCTATAGCGGTAAGTAATAAGAACAAAAATACCTTTTCATTGAGGTCTAAATTGGAATACCGAATCAATCTATAAACAAAATATACCGCCCATAAAAAAATTCCCAAATACAATAAAAACCCTAGAATTCCCAATTCGGCTCCCAATTGAATAAAATCACTGTGGGCATGATAAGGAACCACATAGCCTGAAATATCTCGGGAGTCATAGTCAATAGATTTTAATTTCCAATTCCCCAGTCCTACTCCAAAAATGGGGTGTGAACTTAAATGGGTCAAAACATCTTCATAATAACGCAACCGTTGATTCACCGAACCGTCATTTGTACTCACTGAGATTGTCGCAGCTCTAGAAAGCGCATCCGCCCCCTTAGAAGAAAGAAACGTTTGATTAATTAATAGTGCAAGGACTAAAGGGATGACCAAATAACCAACCTGGAGCACTTGTTGCCATTTTTTGTTATGCTTTATATAGAGCACTCCGTGCATTGCGATATAGGCAACTACGGTCAATCCAACGGCAATAAAAGATGCTCTCGATTGTATCATGGATAGACAGAGTAATGCCAAACAAACCAAAAAACTTAAAACGATCTTAATCCATCCTTTTTTAACCAAATGAATTAAAAACAAAACAAAGGGAATTTTAATGGCTATGGAAAAAGCCGTAATGTTTCTGTTTGCAGTAACTCCTTTTAACGCCCCAGGCTGAATCACTCCAAAATTTTGAATCATACCCATTGCCTCGGTCAATACAGCATAAATTTCTATGCCCAAGATCAGGGTAATCAGCCATGAAATAAAGCGTGTTTTGTTTTTTAAGGAAAACAAAAAAACAGCCATAGAAAAATACATGAGAAAAACATTCCCTTGCCTACTGATATTGACAATCACTTCCGTAGGATTTATTGCATAAAGTACAGAAGCCAATGCCCAAACAATAAAAGCAATATAGGTTAGGCTTAGGGTTGACTTTAAATTAAGGCTCAGCGCCGTACTTAGGCTTGATCTGTTGTAGGTAAAGAAAAGAATACTTAAAAAATTGAGCCCGCTCATCACCAACCATTGGGGTGCGATTTTATCTACTGCTTCCCAATTGGGTATAAAACCAATACAAAGGTAGGCTATCAGCATCAAGGGTGCTATAAAATTGATGCTATCGAAGCTTGGGGGGGGTGTTTTTGCCATAGGATAAATACGATTACTAAAAATTTAGATTGGGTTCCAAAAGACTAAAATACTATTTTTTGCAGACTATAGAAAGGATGTTTTATCTTTGAACTATGAATACCTCGATTATCATTGCGGCAGTAGTACTAAGTGCCTTCCTTCACTTTGGTATTCAAAAAGTGTTTGTCTATTATAAAAAGTTTGATGACTTTAACCATCGCAGCTCTCATAAAACTTTAGCTACCCGTACGGGGGGGATTGGAATTTTTGCTACGCTACTTCTCATCTCACTGTTCTATTATTTTAAAAATATTGACTTGTTCGATTATTCCCTATTTATCCCTTTAGGAATTATGTTTATTGTTGGTGTTTACGATGATTTTTATCATGCCGATTTTAAACTCAAGTTTTTACTTCAAATTATTGTTGCTAAAATTTTAATTGATCAAGGGCTCGTGATTGATAATTACCACGGTCTTTTTGGACTCTACGAAATTCCATGGCTCTTGGCACAACTTACGACGGTTTTTGTATTTCTCGTTATTATCAATGCGATCAACTTTATCGATGGTATCGACGGATTAGCCATTACGGAGGTGATTAAAACCATAGCCCTCATTGAATTATTTAGTGTGGATTTTACCCCATTAGCGCCCATGGGCTTTATTGTTTTTGGATCTATTTTACCCCTTTACTACTTTAATTTTAAAAAGAAAAGGAAAGTGTTCTTAGGAGATGGAGGCTCATTACTTTTAGGTACTCTTATTGCCGTTTATATTTTTTATGTCCTTGGAGATACCTACACTTTAAAAACCGACTGGACCATAAACAAAACGCTTTTTGCAGTTTTAGTATTACTGTATCCACTAGTGGATTTACTTCGGGTGTTTATACTAAGGATAAAGGATGGACAGTCTCCTTTTGAGGCAGATCAAAGGCATTTGCATC
>JAFMCA010000011.1 GCA_017858055.1 Flavobacteriaceae bacterium | reverse complement strand
TTTTAACTTAAAATTCATACTACATCAATTAAAATTATACATTTACAATTCCAGTTGCCTGGATAGTTGCCTGAACTATGTCACAATACTACCCTAAAATGGGTAACTTTTGAGGACATATATAATTGTAAATCAATGATTGTCCGCTAATTGTATACAAATACATGACAATAGAGGACAAATGAAAAGGAGCCGCCGACTCCACTTAACAAATCCCTTTATTATTGAATATCAATAGTTTAGGGATTTTTTATTTTTTATCTTGTACGGCATTCATACAATAAATACATTTTATTACCCCAAAACCTCTCAACCGCTCTTTACCTAAACAGTGGCATGGGTTTTAGAAAACGGTTTTTCTATTGGAATAGGAGAATACGATTTGATATGTAATCCTTTCTTTCTTTCTATCTTAGGGGAATTATTAATCATAAATCAATTAAAATGAAAAAACTTGTAGTATCATTAATGTTATTTAGCACACTAGCTTTAAATGCACAATATTGTATATTTTACGATTTTGAAGCAAAAAACCCGGAAATGGTTGTTTCTACCTTAAAAGGTATGATGGAAACTGGTTGGGGTAAAAACATTCAGGGAACAAAATCACTTTTTGCCTATCAGTTTAACGGAACGAATCAAGCCACCCATTCCATACAATTTTGTTTTCCTGATGAAAAGGCTCTAGGCGCTTTTTTCAATTCCTTTGGAACGTCTATTGAGGCACAACTATTTGGCGAAAAACTGGGTAAATATATTCAAAATGTTTCTCAAACTTTAAACACTCCCATTTGGTATAATGGTCAAGACTGGGCAAATGACGATGCTTTTGTATTTTATAAAATGCAAGTGAGCGACCCGGCTACTTATTTAGCCGAATTCAAAAGCTTTACTCCTAAATTAGCGAAAAAGTTAGGATTTGAAAACAACTCATTTGGTTTAGCCTATCCCATTGTTGGAAAATCAGCGGAATTCTCCCATTTTGTTTGGGTAGGAGCTCCTGATCTAGAAACGGCACTCACTAGAACAAAGCAAATGATGTCAGACCCCTTATTTGCGGACTTCTCTAAAAAAGTTTCAGGAATACGTAAAATGATCACAACCACTCTTTTCTTAAGAGTAATGGATTTCTAATACTATTTGTAAAACATTGGTAATACCCTCCCAAGTGGAGGGTTTTTCTTTTACACCAATAGTTGTAATCCCAATTCCTTCTAATCCATTGATATCATTACCTTAACCCTGAGATTCTTTGTAGTGGTTGTAGGGAGTGTTTGTTTGGGGGATGTAGGGATATGTGATGAGGATTAGTTTTTATCCAAAACGTCTAAAATCATTTAGTTTATCAAAAAACGGATTTAGAGATAAAATTGTCCGTGTTTATTCTTGTTTTCATAAATCAACAATAAACTCATTTTTATGTTTATAGGGATTTGAGGTAGTCGATACTTCGTTTTAAAGCGATTTCAGGGTGAGCAACGATATCTTGTTCTACAACACTATGCATTAAGCCGTTTTCTTGAGCTACGTGTATAATATTGGGTAAAACCAATACGCCGTCTCCTGCAGTTGTCATTTCCCCCCACAACGCTGTCCATTGATCTGCTGTGCCTCCGTCTCCAGAAAAGCGAACTATTTTTTTCATGTCTTTAATATGCATCAGTTTATAACGTCCACTGTGCTTTTGCAGCAATTCAATCGGATCCATTCTACCTGCTGTTGTCCAAAATAAATCCATTTCAAAAAATACAGTATCCTTATCAGTTTGATTTAAAATGATCTCTAAGGGG
The DNA here is from genome assembly GCA_017858055.1 of Flavobacteriaceae bacterium. Classification (GTDB taxonomy): domain Bacteria; phylum Bacteroidota; class Bacteroidia; order Flavobacteriales; family Flavobacteriaceae; genus MS024-2A. Next base: position 53,265 of record JAFMCA010000011.1, on the reverse strand, counting down.
ATTTCTCCCTCCATTTCAGTAAGTCCATACCCATGATTATGATATGCAAATCGAATTCCATTTGCTTTTGCATCTTCACCGATTCGATTAAATCGCTCGGCCATTATATTATACGCATCGAGGTTTTTTCTTTCCTTATCGGGTATCGCAGGAAGAACAACATAAGTTGAACCCAATATATTTGCAGCTTCCGCCAAGCTTCCCATATGATGGGTTAAGGTGTCTAAATCAGTATGAAGGGAAGGAACTTTTAGTCCATTGGCTTCCATCATAGAATGAACTTCCTGTGAAGTGTGCCCAAAAAAACCACTTCCAGTAAATCCAACTAAAGGTTCTAAGGTTTTCCATCTTGTTTTTGCCCTTTCATCACTAAAAGAATAAGGACCGTACATTTCAATTTCTTTATAGCCCATTTTACTAAGCATTTCTAGGCCCTTTCCAAAATCACTTTCTAAAACTTTAGGGAGTGAAAATAAATTAATTCCAATGCTTTGGCTGTTGGATAAACTTGGGTAGGGGGCTATGGAAAGAGCAAGACCAGCGGCTGCGGCTCTTTCTAAAAATGTTCTTCTTTTCATTATTGAAAATTAGGATACCTATGCTTTTTTGTTTTTTTAGTCCTTAAATGTATTCTTTTCAATTTGTAAAAATCGGTTTTAAAGGCTAAGAAGTTTTTTGTTATTAAAAAAAATATTAATTTAGATTCTATTCCGTGTGGACTGGAATTCAATAATAGAGTCGCGGGTGGAGAGAACGCATCCGAAACAATCGTTACGTATTTTTAACTCATCTGTAAATTTATTTTGAGTCTTAAAGGAGGTAATTCTTTTGTTCAAGTACAGCGATCCATTCTTTTTTGAAACTGTTTTAAACTAAAGGGTCCTTTTAAGCTCGATTGATTTATCGGTGATAATATTTTTAATTATGAAATATTACAACAAAACGCGAACCATTGAACAAAAAGTTAACGATCGCGAGATTTTAGAAGAATTAAAAAAGCAAAATGAATTGCTTAATTCCATCTTATCTGAGCTTAAATCTCAAAAATAAATTCTGATTTTAATGGTATTTAGGAGCGGTTTTTTATCAAAAATAGCTAGGTTTACAAATGACTAAATTTATCGCTCCTTTTTTCTTTTTAATCCTCTTTGCATGTACCCCTAATGAAGAAGAGTCCTCATCATTAAACACCTTTCAAGGTGTTTTCTCCTCTGAGCCACCACTGGAGGCTGATGTTGTTTTTTATAAAGATATCCCTTACGGAAGTGGTGATCGAGAGAAAATGGACCTGCTTCTTCCCAACAATAAAGCTCTTGAAGGACTGGTCGTTTTTTTTCATGGAGGTTCGTTTCAATTTGGATCAAAAGAAGATCTTTATCGAGAAGAACTCCAACCCATTCTAAAAGCAACACTAGAAAACAATATAGCTTTTGCAAGTGTTGGCTATACTTTTATTACCGACGCACAGTCTGAAGGTGTGTTTACAGCACTCGAAAATGGCTCTGACGCGATAGACTTTCTTCGAAAAAATAGTGCTGCTTTAAACATTCCTTCAAACAAAATTATATTAGCTGGGGTTTCTGCAGGCGCAGGAATTGCATTATGGAATGGCTTTTCTGAACAAACCAATGCAGAAGTCGAAGGAATTTTGGCGCTTTATGCTCAAAGCAGTTACGACCTGTATCAGTGGAATTCCCTTTTTGAAGATTTTGACTTAGACAGTATTCGAAATCAAAATTCAGATATCGAAACGTTGTTCACTCAGTTTTATGGTGGTGAATACACCTCTGAGAAAGGTATTCGATTAGATTTTAGCAATCAAATGGACGGGAATGACCCACCGCTTTATCTCTATAACCCAACCTATGAGGAGGATGTTTTTTCTGGAGAGACACTTAATTTGGATGTCCTTTTTCATAGCTATAAACACGCAGACTTCTTGAGGGCAAAAGCTATTGAAGTGGGTTTGCCCATTTCAGGGGCTTATGTGAATTTTCCTCAGGATTTTATTCGAAATACCTTGTTGGATTAAAATACGATTTACTCACAGAAAATACCTTTAGGGCATTAAAGCATATCCTCGAATTTGATAATTTGATAAAACACTCAGTGCAGAAAGTGCTGGAATAACCTCTGGAACAACGTCTTCATTTGCCACCCCTCGAGCTGCTGTAGCTTGAGAGCAAACATACAGAAGAACCCCCTCTTTTTGAAGTTTTTTAATTAAATCCAAATTGGGATTGGATTTTCCAAATTTCTTTTGATAGGCCTCTTCAGTAACCACATCAAAGGTAGCTGAGCCGTGAAAAGCAGCTACTATTTTTATTTGCTCTTTAGGTACTCCTGCTACGTATAGCATATTCATTGTGCGTGCTATCACCCAGAGTCGCTTATTGACTCCACTTTTTTGTTGGTCAGAAGTAATATCAAAAAGGAGTTTGTATTCCAAGGTGGGGTCAGGTTGTTCCGCTGCATCCTCAAAGTATTTAATCTCACCGTATCCTTCAATGTATGGAGTTTGCCACTCTTGTGCTAGAATTTGACTGGGGCTCAACATATAAATCGTTGTGCTAAATAGGAGGAGGTGACTGAATAGAGATTTTTTCATTGAAATTTAATTTTGAAATTAAAATCTAAAAATACAAAAGGAAAAGCTGTTCGGTCATGTTTTTTAAATACTAAATATAAGTAAGGTTACTTTGTGAAAAATAGAAATAAGTATCTTAGAGACTTCAATCAGAAGTCTCTTGGAAACTATTTTTAAGCAATTTGTTCGTCGGTTAGCATTTCTTATTTTAACTCTCATGGGTACACTTTTATTCATTGCTCTAGTGCTTCTTACCTATGAAGGGGGTGTGGATAAAGAGGAGTATATTGAAAATGAACGTTTATTCGCTGAATGGGATGCTCAAAAACTAGTCTTGGACAATCCAATGCTCCCCGATCTGGTTCGAGATGGATATTATATCGTGTCCGAGAGTGCGAACTATATTGGACCGAATGCGAAAGAACCCGAACAACAGTATGCTGGGAATACTTTGTCCTGTACCAACTGTCACTTAAACGGAGGAACGCTGAGTGGTTCAGCCTCTTGGATAGGCATATTGGACCGATTTCCACAATTTAGAGGAAGAGAGAATCGTATTGGAACTATTGAAGATCGAATTAACGGCTGTATGGAGCGAAGTATGAATGGAATTCCGCTCCCTGTTCCCTCCTATCCCATGAAAGCAATTGTAGCCTATATGGATTGGATCAGTTCTGAAATACCACAAGTCAATTCCAAAATCATCTCTGGGTATCCTGATATTATTCTTCCAGAAGTAGCGGTAGACCTGGATTTAGGAAAACAAATTTACACCCGAGAGTGTCTCCTTTGTCACGGGAGTGATGGAGCGGGGATTCGCTTTCAAGAAAAAGAAAAAGGGTATCAATACCCTCCTCTTTGGGGTGAAGATTCCTACAACACTGGAGCAGGCATGCATCGTGTACTTACTGCTGCAGCCTTTATTAAAAACAACATGCCCTACCTCCAAGCGAGTTGGGAAAATCCTAAACTAAGTGATTTGGAAGCCTTTCATGTTGCTGGTTATATCAATAGTTTTTCAAGGCCACAAAAGCAGAATACTGATGCCGATTTTCCTGATAAAAAATTAAAACCCATTTCTACACCATACGGACCCTGGACAGACGATTTTAGCCCAGAACAGCACAAATACGGCCCCTTCCCTCCTATCGTTGCCTTTTATGAAAAAACCTTTAAACTAAAAAAAACAAAGTAGTTTGTTGAACCTTGTGGTCTTCGTGTAACCTAAATTACCTTCGTCGAAGAATTCTTGCTTATTTTTGAGTACTATAATTTTTTGATGAATTCGATATTCAATACTTTTTCAGAAAGCCTCCTTGGTACTTTAAACTGGACGCTGAACTCCATAGGGTTTCAGGTGCCTTGGTATACCAACTATTTTTGGGGACTCCTTCTCCTCTCTTTCATGATTTGGGGTTTAGAAATTGCTTTCCCTTGGAGAAAAAAGCAAGGGGTATTTAGAAAAGATTTCTGGCTAGACGCCTTTTATATGTTTTTTAATTTCTTTTTATTTTCTATCGCCATCAGTGGCTTTTATGATTTGATTCAGCTTTTTTTTAGTTCTTTAGGAATTTCCAATACCCGTTTTGTATTGCTTGATTTGTCTGAGCTCCCAAGCGGTATTCAATTGTTGATTTTCTTTGTTGTACTAGACTTTGTACAATGGACAACCCACATTCTATTGCATAAAATTCCTGTGTTTTGGAAATTCCATCAGATTCATCACAGTGTTAAGGAAATGGGATTTGCAGCTCACCTCCGCTATCATTGGATGGAAAACCTGTTGTACAAACCCTTAAAAACTTTTGGAGTCATGATTTTAGGGGGTTTTGAACCAGAACAAGCTTATATTGTTCATTTTATTGCTATTACAATAGGGCATCTCAATCATGCCAACATCAAGCTTTCATGGGGTCCTTTAAAATACATTTTAAATAATCCCATTATGCACCTGTATCATCATGCGTACGATTTGCCAAGAGGAAGGTTTGGAGTCAATTTTGGAATAAGCTTGAGCCTCTGGGATTACCTCTTTCACACCGATCACGTTCCAGACACAAATGGTGAAATCAAACTCGGTTTCCCGGGAGATGAAAAACTATCTCCAAACTTTATAAACCAGCTAGGACATGGTTTTGTCCAAAAAAAATAAATGCCTAACGCGGAGTTTGAATGCTGATATTTCTAAACGCAATAACTCCATGATCCCCTTGTAACATAATAGGTCCTGGTGCGCCCTCTTTGCTATCAATAGCACCTCCTGTTATTCCAGGAATGATTTGATCGTTAATAACTGTTTTTCCGTTAGCTACGATGGTTACTCGTCTTCCAATCAAAGTAATGTCAAATATTTGCCATTCCCCTGCCTTTTGAGCTGCCATCTCGTTGGGTGTCAGAAATCCATAAATTGCACCGAATAAAATAGCATCGGGATCTTTTCCATAGCTGTCTTCAATCTGTACTTCATAACGTCCTCTCAAGTAAATTCCGGAGTTACTGTTAGCAGGATAACGGGCCTCAACATGAAGTTTGAAATCAGAATACTGCTCCTTAGTAATCAAGTTTACCCCTGATCGTGGATTCACCAAAAGTCCATCTTGAACTTCCCATTGATTCTTTCTGTCTGTTTCCAAAGCCTTCCATTGATCCATTCCTTTACCATTAAACAAAACAGTAGGTTTTCCCCAATGAACGGGATCTTTACGAACTAACTTTGGAGCTCGGGTTCCACTCAACGTCACGACTTCCCCTTCATTAGTGATCAAGGTTCCCTTCAGTTGACCCTCTGAAACTTTTGCAGAAAAATGCAGGTACACATTTCCATCCCATTGTGGTGGAATACTAAAATCTACCAACCCTTGATGAAAATAAACTTCCGATATAGGGCGAGCACTTCCATTATGAGCAACAAAATGCCCAACCAAGGTCTTGTTTCCTGACAATTTAACCTCAAGCCAGGAAGGTAAGACCACATTTCCTTTTTGTATTTCTAAATCCCATTTCCCGATAATATCTTGTTGATTTTGAGCAGTGGCAAGAAATGGAAAAAGCAAGGAAATCATTAGGATTCCCAGGATGTTGTATAGTTTTAATAGCATCGTTTTTTGTTTTATTTTGTTAATAGATCTGTTCCTAAAAAAGTATTGTCTGCGTTGAAATACCAACTCCTGTTTTTTGGGATTCGTATTTCTGAAAGCTCGATTTCCTCTTGCAAAATAATATATTCTCCATCGTTTTTTGACTCGTCATGAAAAAATTGATACCGTTTAAGCGCAAAAGTTTTTTGATCAAAGTAAAAATACCAAGTATCCGTTCCGACTTCAGGATCGTAGGTTACCTTCAAAACCCAATAGGTTTTGTTTGCGATAGTTTTTTCAACAACCTGGGGATCAATGCGTGTACCTGGATCTTTTAATTTCATCGGAAGTCCATATAGGTAGGTGTAATAATCTCTATAACGCCAAGCCGAATCACAATTCAGTCGGTATTCTTTTTCAATTTCTGGTGTGATCCGATCAGTTTCATTAAATCGCAATTCACAATTTTCTTGATCTAAAGTTGAGCTCCAGTGGTTTTCACCCAGCTGAACTTCCATTTTAAAAAACGAATTGGGGAGGTCTATAGTAATCGTGCTGATTCTCTTTGGTTTGTCTGGACTCTCCATGGTAACCTTAAAGGAATCCTTAAAATGGCTCCAATTGGAATTTGGATCATGATATTCGATCGCCTTATTTAACAATTCCTCACCGGAGATGGTCTGACTGTTTAAGAATAGGGATAGAGTGAAAAATAAAAATAGGAGGACTTTGCGCACGGGGGTTGAAATTAAATTTTCATGAATTCTATTAAATCAACTTCTGAAATTGAGGGGTTTGCTCCAGCACTTCCTGCAACCAATGCGCCCATAGCACATGCCCGATTCAGTGTCTTTTGCAGATCATTATCATTAACTATTCCATGAATTAGTGTTGCCAAAAACGAATCCCCTGCCCCTACCGTATCGTTTACTTGTATCTGATATCCGCTGTTAAAATACCACACATTTTTGTAGTAAAGGACTGCTCCAAATTTTCCTTTTGTTACACAAATCAATTCAGTATTTGTTTTTTGTGCAATGTAGCTGATGTGCTGATCCATACTGTGATACGGTGATTTTAATAAGTCCGCAATTTGATACAACTCTTCATCATTGAATTTTAGCATCGATGCAGTATTCATTAATTCAATTAAAACAGAATCACTGTAATACGGAGGACGCAAATTGAGGTCAAAAACACTAAAACGAGCTACTTTTAAAAACGCTCTCAATGCTTTAAACGATTGCGCTCGTGTAATAAGGCTACCAAAGACAAAAGCATGGGATTGCTTTACTAAATTTAGGGTTGAGGGTGTCGATTCTATAAAATCCCAAGCTGCATTAGTTTCAATTTCATATTGAGCAGACCCCTTTTCATCTAAAGTCACGAGGACTCTACCTGTAGCATGTTGCCCATCCAGCTGGACATATTCTTTAGATATCCCTACACGGGTCAAATGATTTAAAATCTCTTCCCCAAGAGCATCTTGTCCAATACGACTAATGAATTCAACTGAAGCACCAAGTCCTTTGAGGGAACTGGCCACATTAAATGGAGCACCACCAATTTTTTTTCCACTTGGGAAGAGATCCCATAATATTTCTCCGAAACAAACAATTTTATTTGAATCCATGTCTCTAAAAATACACTTTTTTAAGTGTTTTGAATGCTATTGGAATTTAAAATTATACGATAGGGAAACTAAGGCTCCTCGTAAGATGGAAAGCTCATAGGAACCTAGTGGACTTCCCAAAAACACTTCCCCATCTTCTACTCCATTTCTCTGGGTGTAATAGATGTTATACGGATTTTTTCTGCTGTATAAATTGTACACTGTAAAAATCCAATCCCCTTTAAATCTGTTTTCAGGAGCTTTACTATACGCTATTTTCCATGAAAAATCTAAACGATGATAGAGTGGTAAACGAGCGTTATTTCGAAATAAATAAATGGGGATTGTCACATTCTCCTGCTCGAATATTCCATTGGCAATGGTATAGGGTCTTCCCGTTTGACCAACAAAACTAAAACTAAACGTATTGTATTGGTCTCCTTCAAAATTGACAGTTGCATTTACCGTATGGGGTCGATCAAAGTCTGAGGCAAACCATTTATTATTATTAATTCTGTTTTGAGGTTTTTCTTCAGCTGTTTTTAACAAACTCCGTGACCAGGTATAATTCATTACGCCATTCACTTTCCCAAAGGTTTTTCGCAAACTGAGCTCTACACCATAAGATTTCCCTTCAGCCTGAGTGATCTCTTTTTCTATAAACTCTGCAAGGAAAAAATTCGCTCCCGGTCGATAGGTCAGGTTATTTTCCGTTTTTCTATAATAACTTTCCGCGGAAAACTCCAAATTGGAATTGGGAAAATCTTGGTAGAGACCTACCCCATAGGTATTGTTTTTTTGTGGAGTAATGTAGCGGTCAGAGACCTTCCAACGGGAGGTTGGAAGTGGTGTATTGGTATTGTATATGTTTTGTATGTATTGAAAAATACGAGCATAGCTCATTTTTACAGAGGTGTTTTCTCTAAGTTTATAATTCAGTCCCAAACGAGGCTCCGGATTGAAATAGCTTGAAACGGTTTCTTGGTTCCCAAAAGATTTTACCCCTTCATACAAACCATCTGCATCGTACTGAGCCTCGTCAAAAGGTCCGATAAGAGCAAACTGAGTTAATCGAAGTCCTGTAGAAAACGTAAGGTCAGGTAGAGGCTTCCAATCAAGGTTTGCATAGGCAGAAGATTCAAATCCTGTCTCTTTGTTCAATTGAACAGGGTTAATCGTTGTTCCGGTACCAGGATCTAAACTCCCCGGACGAATTTGATAGCGTTTCATTTCAAAACCCGCATAATAGGACAACGCTTCTTTTTTGGAATCAGTGTACTCGAGTTGTGCACTGGAATACTGAATTTGGGACGTAAACTTAATGATGTTGTCTGAATCAATCTCGGGAAAAAGATTTTGGGGTTTGTAATTGCTATGAACCAAACGCCCAGTTAAATTGGTTTCGTTAGTAAAGGTATGCAGCCATTTCAGAGAATGATTTCGTGTTTTAAAATCGTATTGATTTGATTCTGCTACTATATTTTCAATCGAGGAGATAAGATCTAATTGATAAAAATCATTAGAAAGAAAATTGGTGTAGGTAATTTGATTGTTGGCGTTCAAAAGATAAAGCAGCTTAACAGTGCTATCGATAAAGTTTGCCTTGGTGTTTTTAAGCCTTGGAATCAATAGAGGAAAGAGGATGTCGCTGAACCCCGATCTTCCTCCAGCAATCAGCATCAGTTTATCCTTAATTATCGGCGCAGTAAGGGTTAATCTACTTGAAATCAGTCCAATTCCTCCTTCTAATTTAAAGGAATCGGTATAAGGATTTTTTACTTTAATTTCGAGAACTGAAGCTATTCTACCTCCATACTTTGCAGGGATATTTGCTCTGTAAATATCTACACCAGAAATTACATCAGGAGTAAAAACCGAAAACAATCCAAAAAGGTGAGTGGGATTAAATACCGGTGCACCATCATAAAGCAATAGATTTTGATCCAATGATCCTCCTCGTATGGAAACTCCATTACTAATATCGCCAGAACTATTGACTCCTGCCATTAGCGTAATACTTTTCAATACATCAAATTCTCCCAAAGCTGTTGGAACTTTTATTAAATCTCGCACATTGAGCTCCAAAACACCCATTTGAGGACTTTCGACATTTTGATTTTGTTTCTGAGCTAACAAGACCACTTCAGAGAGTTGTTCTTCTTCCACGGGCATAGCAACAACAAAGTTTTCACTTTTGTTTAGCTCAACATCTAAAATTTGAGTTCCATACCCCAAATATTCAACACGGAGTTGATATTTTCCTTTTGGGAGCCTTTTGGAAAAGATTCCACTTGCATTGGAAATCCCTCCACAATTACAGGGAGTAATCAACACGGTAACCCCGTTTAATGGTTCTTCAGTCTCTTGGTCACTAATGTTTAATGTTAAGGAGTATTCCTGAGCAAAAGACCATGCATGGATCCCAAGGAGAAATAGTCCCATCAAAATGTATTGTATTGTGTTCTGTTTTTTCAAATTTAGTGTCGATTAGGATCTCTTGGATAATTATCTTCTCCGTCTTTAAAACCATCACCATCGGTGTCTGGATTGTTAGGATTTGTTCTTCTCGCAATTTCTACAGCATCAGGTAAACCATCTTGATCGGTATCAAGTGGAACACTATTTACATCGAGCGGGTCGGTTTCTGCAATATCTTCAAATTCATCTGAATACCCGTCGTTATCATCATCCGTATCTACACAGTTTGGAATAAAATCACCATCCGTATCTAAGGGTATGCTATTGGCATCCGTATCTTCTGATTTACAAGCATTTTCATAAAAAATTATATATCCATCCCCATCGGCATCATTATCGCATATATCTCCTATACCATCACCATCCAAATCAGCTTGATCGGGATTAGCAACAGTAATACAGTTGTCCTCTAAATCCAAAATCCCATCCTTATCTAGATCTTGTTCTCCCACTTCGATTTCGCCAAATAACAGTCGCTTATCTGCGCTCAAAACCGAGGTTCGATACTGAGACTCTTCACAAGGGGTTTCATAGGTTAACGGATTGGGAATCGGATCACCAAAAGCTTCGGGTTCAGGGAGTTTGATCCTCCCTAAAGTAGGCTCGCTCATTGAATTACGTTCAATGAAGATAGATTTAATCACAGAAGATCCCGCAGTAAAACGACCTAAAACGGTCTGATCTGGATCCGATACTCCATAGAAATTTCCTATGAGAGCCGTAGGTAAAGGCGCATTTAATCCACTGTTATTGTCAACTAAATCTTTAACCGTTTTATAATAATTATAGGATTCCTCGGAAATGTTAAGCTTGATCACTTCCATGAGCACATCCTGATTGGAGATATAGGGCAATCTTGCTACGATGAGTTTTGCTATGAATTTACCGTTAGTAAATTGATCATCAAAAACAATAACTTCATCATTATAGCTTATTTTCCAGCAACTCTGATCACAGATGTAGGTATAATACTCTTTTGTAAGTAATGGATTATTGATTTGTGATAAACATTCTCCATCTCTTAAAATTCCATTTTCACATATCTTACAATACAACTCCTCTTGGTAGGCACGGTATTGATATAAAAAAAAGTTCTTTTCATCGGGTGGATCCTGAAAATCAATTTTAATTTCATGTCCAGGGATATAGCCTCCATACCCTTCGTCGTAGGTCATTTCAGGGTTAAAATCCTGATATATCTCAAGGATGGGAACTGTTCGGGGGGCCAACTCAGAAGTAGATCGATACACCGACCCATCGGGCAAGGTAACCTCTACCTCCCACCGAGAACCGGGAAGGATTGCAAATTCATCAGAAATACTATACACATTGTCTTTTTCTACGAAAGGATATCGCTCTTTGCTCTCCGAATTGATCAAATCGATACTACAACCCGAGACAAAATTTGATCTGTATTCTCCAAACTCAATGGCTGTTTTTTCAACAGTAATATTTGTAGTGCCTGGGACCGTAGTTGCTAAGGCGTTTATTATAATTAAATCTTCTTTAAAATCAAATACAGGGGCTATGGGATCAATACAAGAAAAGAACAGGGTCAGAAGAAGGATGAATTTGGTAGAATTTAAAATGTTTTTACCAAAGTGAAAGAAGTTTTTCAATGAAGAAGTATATTTAAGCTTTAAAAGTAAATAACCTTATTGTATAAAACATTCAAATTCAAATTATTTATCATGAAATTAAAATATTTCTTTAGCCTCTTTATCCTATCTCTGTTTGCAGGACCCTATATCCATGCTCAAGAATTTGGTATCCAACTTTACAGTTTGAGAAATCAATTCAAAGAGAATGTGGAGCAATCCTTGAAAACCATTTCAGATTGGGGAATTAAAACAATTGAAGGTGGTGATACCTATGGTATGGAGGAAGCCGAGTTCAGAGCATTATTGAATAAATACGATTTAAACCCAATAAGTATTGGTGCTGATTATGAAGAATTAAGAGATAATCCAAAGGCAGTTGCTGAAAAAGCTTTGCGTTACGGGGCCCGTTTTGTAATGTGTGCATGGATTCCTCACGATGGGAATCGATTTGATATTGAGAATACTCAAGCGGCAGTAAAAGTTTTTAATGATGCTGGTGCAATACTAAAACGCGAAGGCATTACACTAGCTTATCACGCGCACGGATACGAATTCAGACCTTATGAATACGGAACCCTTTTTGATTATATGGCTAAAAATGCCAAAAACTTTTCCTTGGAAATGGATGTTTTTTGGATTACTCATGGAGGAGAAAGCCCAATCGCGCTACTAGAAAAATATCCTGATTTTGTTGTAATGCTTCACCTTAAAGACATGCAAAAGGGAATTAAAGGCAATGACAGCGGTTCTGAAGATGTGGAAACCAATGTGATTTTAGGAGAAGGTCAAATTGATATTGAAGGCGTTGTTAAAAAAGCATACAGTCAGGGAGTTCGCTACATGTTCATTGAAGATGAATCTTCAAGAGTTATCAATCAAGTTCCTAAAAGTCTTTCTTTCTTAAACAATATTTCCATTAATTAAAGTCCTCGGGTAAGGGATGTCTCCATCCTTCTCTGTATGATCTTTTTAAAAGTTTTGTAGCCTCTGGATCGTTTTTGACTATTCTAAGTTGAGAGTCATACTCCAGAGGTCTATTTAATTTCATAGAGAGGTTTGCTAAGATACAACTTGCCGTTGAGCGATGTCCTTCTTCAATACTTGCGATGGGTTGCTGCTTTTCTTCAATCGCTTTAAGAAAATCGAGCATATGAAGTCGTGTTGCTGGGGCAGCATGAAGTTCTATATCTTTTTCGGTCAAGTCCTCTGGAAATTGTGTTCTTTCATAATGGCAGTCTTTGTGGATTTTTTTTTCCTTCGAATTTGGAATAAAATCGTACTTCATTGGGCTACCCGCCAATGTTCCATGCTCACCATAAATTTTAAAAGCCCAAGGATATTCTGGGTCTGCGGGTGTTCCCCAAGAACGATGCTGCCAAACACATTGAAGGTTATCGTATTCAAAAACTGCCGTTTGTGTATCTGAAATATTGGATTTACCCACCTTTTGAACATATATTCCTCCCTGAGAGGAGATGCGATTTGGCCAATCCAAATCTAAAAGCCAGCGGGTGGCATCAAACATATGCACACACATATCCCCCATAATTCCATTGCCGTATTCCATAAAAGCACGCCACCATCCTCGGTGTGGTAAACCGTCATAAGGTCGAAGTGGAGCAGGTCCCGTCCAAAGTTCATAATCTAAATGATCAGGGACTTCTTGAAGAGATGGATTGGCTTGAGACCGCATGTGATAATAACAACAAAGTTCTACGTGTGCAATTTTTCCTAACAAACCAGCATCGACGATGTTTTGCTTTGCCTCTACCAAATGGGGGGTATTTCTTCGCTGCAAACCAACTTGTACAACTTTATTCATTTTATTTGCTGCGGCTACAACCGCTTCCCCTTCTAGGACATCAACACTGATCGGTTTTTGTAGATAAACATGAGCCCCAGACTCCATTGCTGCAATACATTGTAAAGCATGCCAATGATCGGGTGTACCAATCAATACAATGTCCAATTCATGCTGAACTAGCATGGTTTGATAATCTTTATAAAGTTGAGGACGTTTTGAACCAGGCTGTCTATTTTGAATGCGATCAGCAGCTTCTTTTAATTGATACTCATCCACATCACAAAGACAGACCACATCGATTTTGGTGACTTGCATTAACCGAAAAAGATCGCTCTTCCCATACCATCCTGTGCCAATAAGTCCCACACGATACCTTTTTGTCGGGTTCATCAGATCGAATCCGTATAGTCCGTACGTAGAAAGAACTAGGGATGCAAAACTTCCTCTCAGAAAATGTCTTCTGTTAATATTAAATAGCTTCTCTTCCATATGATTCCCAATTTTTTCAATTAAATTTAAAAAAACAAACAGCAAAATACCGAAAACATTTTGATCATAAAGATTTCCGAACGTTTAATACTTCTAATCGCAGTAAGTGTTTTTATAGCCTGCCAATCCCCTACGGATACGAGCACAGAAAATATACAAGTTTTATGGTATGAACAAGCTGCTACTGTATGGGAGGAAGCCCTTCCCCTTGGAAACGGTCGGCTTGGAGCTATGGTATTTGGAGATCCTATCTCAGAACGTATTCAATTAAACGATGACTCCCTTTGGCCAAAGGATTTAAATTGGGATCATCCCCCTGGTACCCCAAAAGATTTAGCAGAGATCCGTCAGCTTCTTTTTGAAGGAGCTATCCAAACTGTAGATTCTCTTTTAGTTGAAAAGTTTTCGAGAAAAACAGTCGTTCGGTCACATCAAACCCTAGGAGATCTGTTTCTAAATCTCAAACATACAGTCATTACAAATTACAAGAGAAGCCTTAACTTAAATGAAGCCGTGGTGGAAGTAAACTATCAAACGGAAGGGTATCCTGTTTCTCAAAATGCCTTTGTATCCGCTCCCCATCAAGCCATAGTGATTACGCTTAAAAGCGAACATCCTGAGGGCCTAAATGGGACACTCCGTCTCGATCGCCCCAAGGACGAAGGCGTTGACACAGCAAAAACCTTTGTTCAAGATGGAAATCTCATCATGGAAGGTGAAGTCACCCAAAGGAAAGGGTCGTTTGATTCTAAACCCGCACCTATTTTAAACGGTGTACAGTTTCAAACCGTTTTAAAACCTAAATTCAAAGGTGGAACCCTTACTGCGCAGGGCAACTCTTTAGAATTAAATGGAGTTCAAGAACTCGAACTTTATATCGTATCTAACTCTTCGTACTATTTTGAAAATTACAGCTTGCAAAACGAAATTCAGCTCGATCAACTCGCTAAGACTCAACTTGAATACATTAAACAAGCTCATATTGAAGACCACCAATCGTTATTCAATCGACTTCAATTTAATCTCCTTACTGAAAATACACTTCAAAAAATACCAACAGACAAACGTTTGGAAGCTGTAAAGCAGGGGGGTGTCGATTTAGAACTACAAGAAACCTTATTTCATTATGGACGCTATCTCCTAATCGCATCCTCAAGAGAGGGAACACTTCCCGCTAATCTTCAAGGATTGTGGAATCCTCATATCAATGCGCCGTGGAATGCGGATTACCACCTCAATATCAACTTACAAATGAATTATTGGTTGGCGAATCTCACTCAATTGGACGAGCTTAATACTCCTTTATTTGATTTTGTAGATCGACTCCTCCAAAGTGGAAGAACCACTGCAACGAAAAACTTTGGCTCCCGTGGATCATTTTTACCTCATGCTACGGACATTTGGACACCGACTTGGCTTCGAGCCCCCACGGCTTATTGGGGGGCGTCCTTTGGAGCTGGAGGGTGGATGGTCCAGCATTATTGGCAACATTACCTCTTTACCCATGATATCGAATTTTTAAAATCTAGGGGGTTTCCTGCTATTGAAGCAGTAGCTCAATTTTACAGCGATTGGCTAATCGAAGACAAACGCGACGGAAGCCTTATTGCAGCTCCTTCAACCTCCCCTGAAAATAGATATTTAGACAAGGAAGGGAATCCTGTTGCAAGTTGTTTGGGAAGTGCAATGGATCAACAAGTCGTCACTGAAGTTTTTACTAATTACTTACAAGCTGCTTCGATTTTACAAATCAAAAATGATTGGACTTCCCGAATTAAAGAGCAACTTGACCGACTCCGTCCCGGTTTTCAATTGGGATCCGATGGAAGAATATTGGAATGGGATCGGGAGTATACAGAACACGAACCTGGACACCGACATATGTCCCATCTGTATGGATTTCATCCTGGAGATCAGATCAGTTTATCTAAAACACCTGAACTTTTAGAAGCTGTTCGTAAAACTTTAGACTTCAGACTTAAAAATGGGGGAGCCGGAACAGGATGGAGTCGAGCATGGCTTATCAATTGTGCTGCCCGCTTAATGAATGGGAATATGGCGGAAGAGCATATTCAATTGCTATTCGAAAAGTCAATTTTTTCAAATCTTTTTGATGCTCATCCCCCTTTTCAGATTGATGGAAATTTTGGATATACTGCTGGTGTAGCAGAAATATTAGTTCAATCCCACGAACCCGGAATCATTCGTTTGCTCCCTGCCTTACCACCTGTTTGGAAAAACGGAATCGTCCGCGGACTAAAAGCAAGAGGGAATATTATCGTAGATCTTCATTGGGAAAGGAGTGAACTCAAACAAATTAAATTGGTGTCAAAATTCAATGTTGACACTCAACTCTTATACAAGGACGAGAAGATTCCTGTAAGCTTAAAAGCTGGTGTTCCCATCGAACTCATCTTATAGGACCTTCAAAACTAACGAAATCAAAAAATCAATGATCCATTTAAAATTTACTCGAACTACTGCTTTATTCCTTTTAATTGGTTTAGTATTCCATAGTGCTTGGGCACAAAACAAAGCCCTAGAGGGAAAAAAGATTTTAATTTATACCAAAAACGGAAAGGGATATGTCCACGAAAATATTGCCACCAGTGTTGAAACTTTACAAAATATCTGTGATGAGATTGGTGTAGAAAGTGTTGTTAGTGAGGATCCTGCAATTTTCACTTCTGATCAGATGATGACTTTTGATGCCGTTTTTTTTTCCAACACAAATAACGAGGCATTTGATAATGAGGAACAGCGAACAGCTTTTCAGAATTTTTGTAAAAGTGGAAAAAGTTTTGGTGGGCTTCATTCAGCGATAGGCTCCGAACGTAATTGGCCTTGGTTTTGGAAATTAATCGGTGGCTCTTTTCTACGTCATCCCCCTTTTCAAACCTTTACCGTAAACGTATCTATAAGAGAGCACCCCTCCACCAAACATTTAGGAGATCATTTTGATCTGGATGATGAATGCTATTTTATAAAAAATATCAATCCCAGCTTTAAAATTTTATTGGAAGCAGATTTAACTACGGTCTCAGAAAAAGACAACAATAAAAATCCCTATCGACCGAAAACAGCTCCTTTGTGCTGGTATAATACCTTAGATGGAGGAAAACAATGGTACACCGCATTAGGTCACAGCAAGGAAATGTATGCTTTGCCCTGGTTCCAAAAACATTTGCAAGGAGGTCTAGAATATCTTCTCAGCAACTAATCATTACAACTGGGAATATTCCAAAGGAGTTAAAAATGTTCGTTTGATGTCTGAAACAGAATTTGCATATTCTGGAAGAGCCGAAACTCTTTTCCAATCTGGATGAACTCTGAATTTATCCCAATTGGCATCGCGTTCCTCCATGGAACTAAAAGAGAGCATATAGGTTAATGCAGGCATCAGGGGTCCTGAAACTTGCTCCCCGAAAAATACGGAATGTAATCCCGTAGCTTCAAAGATTGAAAATTCCTCTTTGTTAAACATTTTCACTTTTCTACGTACAGCATCTTCACTGTATCCTTCATACGTTCGTAATTCAAAAAGCTGTGAGCCTTTTTTGGGTTTAATCATTTGAGGCAACCCATCAAATGCTATATAAAAGGAACTGGAAAAACGACTGTAAACTCGGTTAGTATGTGGAACGGCATCATATGGTTTTCTGGATTCTAGGTAGGTGTCATCCGAACCCAGAGCCATGACGACCTCACCGTAAGTGGCAATATCTTTATAGGGTATCAATAGCAAAATTTGCTTTGGAGTTGGACTACCTAAAGATTCAAAAACACCTACATGATTCACTCCATGGCGATTTAAAGCAGGTAAAAGAGCGTCTTTTAAATACTTGTGCAAAGCTTGTTCTGCTCCGTTAAAAGGAATTGAATACGTTCGTAGTTCATAATATTCTTTCTGTGCAACAACAGTAAGAGAAAAGCTAACCATTAGGAATAAAAGATACTTTTTCATTTATTTTATTTTAAAAATTAAGACTAAATTTAAACATTAAAAAAGACAAAAGATGCAACTTCTAAAACCAATTTTAATAATTTTATTATTCCCTGTACTGCTTTGTGCGCAGCAGGAAGAATTCAAATTGACTTTCAACCATCAAGCCCTACCAGTAAAACAGCTCCAAAAAACAGGTGATTTTTATATTGAGATTTTAGGTTTTGAAGAAATTGAAGTAACCGCAAGTCAAATTCCTCCAAAGCGGTGGCTGATCAATCATGAGGGAAAACAATTACATCTTATCACCAGTGAGGACGGAGCCCCCAATACCATTGTTAATCATATGGCCTTCTCCACCAAAGATATTGAAAAGGTTGTTGCTCATCTGCAAAAAAACAAGGTTGATTATTGGACAGACGAAGGGAAAAAAAATACTGTCCGTATTCGAAAAGATGGTGTCCGACAGGTAAAAATCCAAGATCCGGATGGACATTGGATCGAAATCAACGAAGCCTACTAGAGCGTTCTTGAAATAGCGAGTGCCAACCCTCTAAGCTCAGCCAAGCCTCTCAATCTCCCTATTGCAGAATAGCCTGGATTGGTAATTTTATTTAAATCGTCTAACATTTGATGACCGTGATCGGGTCTCATAGGGATTTGCCAATCGGAACGACCTGATGCCTTTCGCTTTGCTTCTTCGGTTAAAGCAGCTTTGACCATGGCATACATATCCACATCCCCTTCTAAATGGTTCGCTTCGTAAAAATTACCTTTCCCATCTCTCTGTGTACTTCTGAAATGCAAGAAGTGAATTCGATTTGCATGCTTGGTAAACATTGCAAGTAAATCGTTATCTGGACGAACACCGAAAGATCCTGTGCAAAAAGTCAATCCGTTGTGAATTGAAGGTGCGCCACTAAACAATTTATCTATATCCTCTGCCGTACTTACCACTCTTGGGATTCCAAATAAGGGTTGTGGCGGATCATCGGGATGAATACACATCCGAACTCCCGAGCTTTCAAGAGTTGGGGTGAGCTCCTGAAGGAAACGAATTAAATGTTGTTGAAGGTCTTCTTTACTCAAATGTTTGTAGGCATTTACCCGCTGGTTGAACTGTTCTAGGGTATAGCCCTCCTCTGCTCCTGGTAAGCCCGCAATGATACTCTTTGTCAACTCTTCAATCGCTTCGGGAGTTAAGTTGTTAAAATAGGTTCTCGCAGCACTGATCTCCTCTGGGGTGTATTCATCTTTAGCCTGAGGTCTTTTGAGTATGAACAGATCAAAAGCTCGCATTGCATCTCCTTCAAAAGAAAGCGCTGTAGAGCCATCCTCTAGGGGCTTGTAGAGATGGGTTCTGGTCCAATCCAAAACAGGCATAAAATTATAACAAACGGTATATATCCCACAACTTGCTAAATTCTCCAGTGTCTTTTTGTAATTATCAATGTAGCGCTGAAAGTCTCCAATCCTTTGCTTGATGTCTTCATGAATCGGTACGGATTCTACGACACCCCAAACTAACCCAGCCTTTCGGACAAGATCTTGGTGGGCTTTGATTTCATCTATTTCCCAAACGGTACCGTTGGGAACATGATGCAGAGCAGAAACTACATTTACCGCTCCTGCTTGTCTGATGTCTCTTAATGAAACCACATCATTAGGACCATACCATCGAAAGGACTCTATCATAATTCTAGGTGTTTATTATACTCCACTGTAAGCACTAAATCCTCCATCAACGGGAAGTACAATTCCAGTAACAAAGCTGGCGCTATCGCTACACAGGAAATGAATGGGGCCGTTTAATTCTTCAGCTTCCCCAAAACGTTTCATTGGAGTATTTCTAATAATTTTTTCTCCCCGTTCCGATAAACTGCCGTCTTTATTTAACAACAAGTCACGGTTTTGCTTTCCAATAAAAAAGCCAGGGGCTATAGCATTCACTCGAATACCATCACCAAATTTTAAAGCCATCTCTACGGCCATCCATCTGGTAAAATTTTCCATTGCAGCTTTGGAAGCTGAATATCCTACTACCCTTGTAATAACTCGATCTACTGCCATTGAGGAGTAATTTATAATTGACCCCTTTTTTTGTTGGCTCATCACTTCCCCGAAAACGATAGAGGGCAATAGTGTTCCTTTTAAATTTAAGTCAACAACCTGATCAAAATCAGCTACAGACAAATTGAATATTGATTGATCATCAGGAATTACAGCTCCAGGTAAGTTCCCCCCAACTGCATTTATTAAAACGTCAATTCGCTGGAAAGTTCCCACAATTTGTTTTCGAACTCGCATCAAATCATCCCTGTTCATTACGTCCACTGCATAGGCTACAGCAGTAGTAAAAGCAGAAAGTTGGTCAACCAAGGCATCCATGAGCGCTTGGTTTCTTCCTAAAATAACTAATTTGGCTTCGGCTTTAGCTAAACTCAGAGCTAATGCGCTACCCAAGGCACCTGTAGCTCCAGTGAGCACAATAACTTTTCCTTTTAATTCAAACAAAATTTATGATTTTAAAGATTGTACTTTGGATCCCAGTGAACCACTTCATTGTTGTCCATAGCTCGAATTCCCATATCGACTGCAAAAGCTACTTTTGCTCCACTTTTGATGTTGGATAAAGGGATTTTGTTTTCAACTATTGCAGTTCGAAAATCTTCCAAAGCTTGACGAGTAGGTTCCTTATGTCCATAGTCAATGGGGTTTCCTTTTCCTTCAGTCCAACTTGCTGTCGCCCCAGATACACCGTCTACATCTCCCATTTGCTTTTCGTATTTTCCTTCTGGGTATTTCCATGCGTTTTGGTAGTCTATGATGATGCTTCCCTGATCCCCAAGAACTTTGATTTGATAATCGTCTTTAGCGTTTGAGGTCAGGCAAGTAAAACTTGCTTTAAGTCCACTGGGGTATGCGTACAATAAATGGGTATTGTCATAGGTCTCTCTTCCGTCTTTCCAATAGCTGATATCACCAAATCCAGTTACTTTTTCTGGATGTGAATCGGTAAACCAATTGCAAAAATCAATTTGATGAGAACTGAGTTCTGCTGTTAAGCCATAAGAATACTCCCGATACATTCTCCAGTTAATTTGACGCTCAAGTTTTGGATCAGATACCGGTCTTCTCCAATTCCCATTTCGATTCCATTGGGCATGGACAGCACTTACCTTTCCAATTTCTCCTGCCTGAATCATTTCTACGATATGGGCATAAAGGCGTGAACTGTGATACTGATGACCCGTTTGGAAAATTTTTGTGTGATCTCTCTTCACCTTATTATATAAGGTAATGGTATCTTCATCTCCTTTTACCATCGTTTTTTCACAATAAATATGAACGTTCGCATCAACAGCATCATGGGCTATTTCAGCATGGGTATTTAAGGGGGAACTAATGATGACAGCGTCCAATCCTTGATGAGCTAATAACGCTTTGTGATTGGAATATTTTTTAGCATTGGGAGCAATCATTGAGGCGGCGTCCAAGCGAAAGTTTAACGGATCACAAACTGCCACCAGTGCTATATTAGGAATTTGATTGAGAATTTTCATTAAACCCTGACCACGGTCACCTGTTCCGATAACTCCGATACGTACGGTCTCGTTGGGTGAATTCGATAAGATAGAAAAACTTTGGGGGCTGGGTAGTATTAAAGTGGCACCTAAAGCAGAAGCGCCTTGCTTCATGAACTTGCGTCTGTTGTTAATCATGAAAGGTATTTTTGACTAATGTAAAAAAAGTTAATTAAATGCAATAATAAAAAAAATATCTTATATTCGTTAACGTTAACGAATTGAATTATAACTAATGAATAAATTAAAAATAAAGCTTTCTCAAATCGTTCTTTTGATAAGCTTTTGCTTTGCTACAACAACGGTATTAAGCCAAGATTCCCCATGGAAACCACTTTTTAATGGGAAGGACTTCAATAATTTTGAAAAACTAAACGGTGATGCCGAATACCGAATTGAAAATGGTGAAATGGTTGGGGTCTCAAAATTGAAAACCCCAAACAGTTTTATGGCCACCAAAAACAAATACGGAGATTTTATACTAGAGTTTGATGTAAAAGTAGATTTTGGTCTCAATTCTGGAGTACAATTTCGAAGTAACAGTTTTGCCGACTTCAAGAACGGTAGAGTACACGGGTATCAATGTGAGATAGAAACCAGTTCAAGAAAATGGGCTGGGGGAATATACGATGAGGCTAGACGCGGATGGTTGTACCCTTTAACAAGAAACCCGGTGGGACAAGAGGCCTTTGTTAATGGAACATGGAATCACTACCGCATTGAAGCCTACGGAGATGAAATTAGAACCTTCATTAATGGGGTTATGTGCGCTAATCTTGTTGATCCGCTCACTGCTGAAGGTTTTATTGCTTTCCAAGTGCATGCCATTGGAAATGAAGAAGACGCAGGTAAAATTGTTCGTTGGAAAAACATCAATATTATCACTGATAACGTAGCATCACACCGACTTCCTGTTGCAGACTATGCTCCCGAGATCAGTTATTTAGAAAATAAATTAAGCAATTCTGAACAAAGAAAAGGATGGCGTTTACTTTGGGACGGAGTTTCCTCAAAAGGTTGGCGCTCTGCTAAAAGCGACCAATTTCCTTCAAGCGGATGGTCCATTCAAAACGGAACACTTTCCGTAGAAGCTTCCGATGGAAGTGAATCAAGAAATGGGGGGGACATCGTAACCCAAGACCTTTTTAGCAATTTTGAATTGAGTGTTGATTTTATGCTAACCGAAGGAGCAAACAGTGGAATTAAATATTTTGTTGATCCAGAATTAAATAAAAAAGAAGGCTCTGCAATCGGACTCGAATTTCAGGTGTTAGATGATAGAAAACATCCCGATGCGAAGCAAGGAAAAAATGGTAATCGTACCGTGGGATCCTTGTATGATCTTATCCGAGCTGAAAATAGTACAACTGGGGCTCGAGGAAAAAATTTTAAAGGCATAAATGAGTGGAATAATGCACGTATCGTCGTGAAAGACGGACAGGTTGAACATTGGCTTAATCACGTGAAAGTGGTTTCCTTTGATCGCTTTAGTCAAGCCTTTAAAGCGCTCGTAGAGAAAAGTAAATACGAGAAATGGGAGAATTTTGGAAGGCTTCCAGAGGGTAATATTTTACTTCAAGATCACGGAGATCAAGTCTCCTTCAAAAACATTAAAATAAGAGAATTTTAAAAACTTAAATGGTAATCAATGACAACAAGAAGAAATTTTATCAAGAAAACATCACTGGCAACCGGAGCGTTAACCTTTGGTGTTGCATCAGGACTTAGTGCAAAAAGCTATGGCAGAGTATTAGGAGCAAATGACCGAGTTCAGGTCGGTATCGTTGGTTTTTCAAACCGATGTAAAGGTTCGCTTATCCCTGCGTTTTTAAACCATAACAAAAACCTCAATTTTGAATTTGTTGGGGTTTCTGATATCTGGAATCGTCGAAGAGAAGAAGGTGCTGCATACCTTAAAGAAAAGACTGGAGACAAAATGAAGGTCTGGAGAAATAATGAGGAAATGTACGAAGACAATAAAATTGATGCTGTGATTATTTCAACAGCAGATTTCCAACATGCTCTTCATACAGTTCAAGCAGCGAATGCGAAAAAAGATGCTTATGTAGAAAAACCTTTTGCGGAAACGATGGATGATGCCCGTGTGGGTAAAAAAGCCGTTGAAGAGTCTGGAATTGTTTTTCAAATTGGTTCACAACGAAGAAGTGGGACTAATTACCATGCCGCCAATCAATTTATCAAATCTGGTAAATTTGGAGATATCGTAATGGTAGAAATGTCATGGAATGTAAACCAACCTGGACGTTGGAGACTTCCTCAATTGACAAAAGAAATCAGGGAATCTGATACCGACTGGAAACGGTATTTAATGAACCGTCCCTATGAAGCTTGGGATCCTAGAAAATATTTAGAGTACCGTTTGTTTTGGCCTTATTCCTCTGGAATTCCTGGTCAGTGGATGTCTCACCAGATTGATACAGTACATTGGTTCTCTGGATATGATCACCCGAGAAGTGTTGCTGCAAACGGAGGAATCTATCTCTGGAAAGACGGTAGAAAAAATTACGACACCATGACTTCTGTTTTCGATTATGGCGACGAAGCTGGAGAAAATGGATTCCAAGTGGTTTACTCCTCGCGCTTTACGAACTCTGCTGGTGGAACTAAAGAAATTTATTACTCTAATGGGGGGGAATTAAATTTACAAACCAACAAAGTGTCAGCCAATGGAGGTCTGTCTGCGGGTCAAGCCAATAGAATGGGCTTAAGTGAAAACAAACTTGACGAATACAATTTAAGTGATATTGAAGTCGAAGTAGTTACCTCAGCAAATACTGGAGTGGACAACATGACTTCCAACCATATGCTGAATTGGATGGAATGTGTTCGCAGTAGAGCGAAGACAAATGGACCAATTGAGGCAGGCTACAATCACTCCATTGCAAATATTATGACTACTGCAGCTTTACGCACAGGACTCAAAGCTACTTTTGATAAAGAAACACAAAACGTATTAGCTGGAGGACAAGTATTTAAATATTAAAAATCGAAAAACATGATTAAGAAGATTGTCTTTGGAATGGCACTATTGGCCTTGGTTAGTAGTTGTAATTCTTCTGCTAAAAAGAACTCGACAGATCAAAAATCCAATCCCATGAATGCAGCTGTTCACTTTGTACACGATAGTGAAAACAAAAAAGTTGCCGTGTATTTTGGAGATCAGTTGTTTACAAACTATCTCTATGTTGAAGATTATTACAAACCTGTACTTCACCCGCTCATAACAAAAAGCGGACAATCATTAACCCGTGGATATCCTATTGAGCCTCAGCCCAATGAGCGTGTAGATCATCCGCACCATGTAGGCTATTGGTTAAATTATGGTGATGTCAATGGGTATGATTTTTGGAATCACTCGGACGCGATACCCGCTGACAAGAAAGAGGGATATGGAACAGTTTTTCCAGTATCTTTTGAGGTGGATGAAGCCAAAGGAAAATTATCAATTGTTACGGAATGGAAGGCGCCAGATGGGACAGTATTAATTGAAGAGCATACCGATTTTGTTTTTTCAGAAAAAGACAACCATCGTTTTATCGATCGGACATCCACATTACACGCCAAAGAAGAGGTCAGTTTAACAGATAATAAAGAGGGATTTTTAGGAATTCGCGTAAGTAGAGCTTTAGAACACCCCAGTACAAAACCTGAAATCTTTACGGATGCCAATGGTATTCCAAGCGAAGTTAAAGTTTTAAATAACGAGGGGGTAACAGGACAGTATCTGAGTTCTGAAGGCATCAAAGGAGATGACGTTTGGGGAACTCGTGGAAAATGGGTTGCTTTGAACGGAATTCAAAACGGTGAAGCTGTAGCAATTACCATATATGACCATCCTGAAAACTTGGGGTATCCTACCTATTGGCATGCTCGTGGCTACGGACTTTTTGCTGCTAATCCTCTAGGTCAAAAGATTTTTTCAGAGGGTGCTTTAGAACTTAATGCCTCAATTCCAAAAGGTGAGAAATTAACATTTAAGTTCCGCGTAATGATAAGTGATGGAGCAGCTGTAGATGCGGCTCTTGCAAATCAAAATGGATATTAATCTTAGACAGATGAGTAAAAATCAGCTTTTATTAACATCCCTACTCTGTGCTTTTGCACTAAGTTTAGGAAGAAGTCAAGAAGAATTTTCTGAAAAAGATCGGCTTTTTAATGGGCGAAATTTAAAGAATTGGACGGTAACTCCAGACAAAGAAAACATTTGGTGGTCCGTTAAAGATGGAATTCTCTATGCAAAAAGTGATGCTGAGGAGACTGGTTCAAATTTATGGTCCCAAGAAGAATACCAGGATTTTTTAATGCGTTTAGAATTTAAAATGGGTTCTGGAACTGTGGACTCTGGTGTCTTTTTAAGAGGAGAAAATCCTGAAAGTCCACAGATTCAAATCGGAATTTCTGGATCGTTAAAAGTTGACATGACCGGTTCGCCTTATGTACCAAAACAAGGGTATCCAGCAAAAGCAGAAGTTGAAAACCTTCTTAATGTTAAGGGTTGGAACACCATGCTAATTAAAGTAGTTAAAAATCATTATGAGGTTTGGCTTAATGGGGAAGGTGTTTTAGATTATACTCTTGACAACGCAAGCTTGCAAGGTCCTGTTGGACTCCAATTGCATCCCGGAAGAACCATGGACATCATGTTTAAAGAGATTTATATTAAAAAATTATAATTTTTTATTGAAGTAAAATTTAAAAAGGAGATCATGTTTTTCTTTTTTTTATTTTAGTACCGACTATGAAAGATACTGTTGGAATAAAAAAAATTGCTGAATTGTCAGGAGTCTCCATTGGGACTGTTGACCGGGTAATTAACAACAGAAGTGGCGTTTCGAAAAAAACGGCTAAGCATGTCAATGCAGTAATCAAGCATACAGGTTACAAAAAAAACAATGTAGCAAGCCGTCTAAAGCTGGCTAAGAGTAAGTCCATTAGTATATCCGTATTGTTTCCAAAAGAAGCCTACCTGGAAGATCACTATTGGCATCTACCCTTATTAGGGGTACAAAAGGCAGTAGCAGAACTCAAAGAAATGGGAATTTCTCATGAATTGTTTGTTTTTGATATTAGCAACAAAAAATCTTTTAAGCGAGCAAGTCAACAAATTTTAAAAAACGCGACAAATGCGATAATTACCGTCCCTTTCTTTGCTGATGAATGCCAATCCCTACGAGAGCAAGCGGATGCTCTGAATATTCCCATTGTTTATATTGATACAAAACACGATGTAAATCAAGAACAAAATTATTTCATCTCTCAGAATTCATTGCAAAGTGGAAAAGTAGCTGGACGCATACTTTATCAAATTATAAAAGACCGTGGGAATTATCTTGTGTTCAATTTGATTAATAACAATACAGAAACTCAAAAAAACAATTTAGAACGTGAATCTGGATTTAAATCCTTTTTTGAAGAGGAAGTCCCAAATTTTAAGCCAAACATACTTTTGATAACCGCTGACGATTCTAAAATTAATTCTTTAGAAAAAAAACTCCTTGCTTTCAAAAAAGACCATACACCTTTAGGAATATTCGTGACCAATTCACGGGCTTATTTGCTGCCAAAAATTCTAGAAAAAATTGGATTAGCAGCGCAGAGTACACTGATTGGCTATGATCTTAATCCAGGGAATATTGAATTGTTAAGAGAGAATAAGATTCAGTTTATTATCAATCAGAAGCCTGAATTTCAGGGCTATAGTGCCGTAAAAGGACTATTCAAATTTCTTACAGAACAAGAGGATGAAGAACTAAACCATACCATCCCTGTAGAAGTAATCCTTAAAGAAAACTTATAGAAAAAGAAAAAGGCCGCAAATGCGACCTTCTTCAAACTTAAACTAAAAACACTTGAATTATTGAGTGTATCCTGGGTTTTGTGCATACCCACCCTCAGTTCTATCAATTTGATCTAAAGGTATCGGTCTTAAAATGTGGTACGACTGAATATTATCTTTAGCATCAATATTGTGCGCTTTTACACGCTCTATTAATTTATTGTTACGGACCAAATCAAACCAGCGATGTCCTTCTCCTACAAGCTCACGAGCACGTTCATCCAAGATGAAATCTATGGTTACGTCATTGGCTGTAATTTCCATTGCAGCTTGTTGACCTTCCCATGCTGCACGTTTACGGATTACGTTTAAATCCTCTGCAGCTAGAGCAGCATTCCCTAGTTTTAGGTTGGCTTCAGCTCGAATTAAATAGGCATCCGCTAATCGCATAAGGATAAAGTCACGCTGTCCTTGCGTATGCTGACGGTTTGGTCTTGTGTTATCAATCCACTTGTTTAAAGAAGGAAAGATAACTTGGTTGTACTGATCTGTAGTATAGACTTGAAAAAGTACTCCGTCTTTTGCAGCCTGAGTCCATTTTCCGTCTTGATCTACACCGTTACGATCTACCCCAGGTCCAGGAATATAAAGTGCAGTATCCCCAACTTTTTGACCTGGTATCGGATTATTTGCATACCATACGTGCTTGTATCCTTTATCATAACGAGCATCTTTTGTTCTATCCCAAAGACTTAATAAATGATTGGTTGGTCTAAAACGCTTCCATGGACGACCATTTTCAGTATCACGAGTCATACCAGGACGCTTATCATACTCAAATAAGAAATATAAGTGACCTCTATGACCATAGTCATCTAATCCCTCATCCACTTGTTGTTTTGAATTGATAATAGTCCAAACCACTTCTGAGTTTTCTTCGTTATTGATGTCCCACAAATCGGACCAATCCTCTAATAAAGAGAAGTTGTAGTTGTTGATTACATTTGACATCAAATTAGCGGCTTGTGCTGCACTTCCCTGAGGAGCTGTTAAATGAACTTTTGCTAACAAAAATTCTGCAGCAGCCTTTGTAACTCTTCCGTATTCAGATTGAGTAGCAGGCAAAGTAGAAGCTGCAAATTCCAAATCAGGAATAATTGCTTGACCATAAACTTCTTGCACAGAAGTTCTATTTGCCTCAGTTTCTACTCCCTGAGTTTCCTCTAGAGACAGGTGAACATCCCCGTAATAACGGACAAGATTAAAGTAATAAAGCGCACGTAAAAACCGTACTTCCGCAATTCTTGAGTTTTTTACAGCAGCATCCATATCTTCGATACTCTCTGCTCTGTTAATTACCGCATTTGCTTGGTTTATCCCTCGATACATAATTCTCCAGGTATCTCTGAAATAAGCCGCTGAGGAATTGTGTTGGTTATTATACCAGTTCAAATACTTATGGCTACCATCGGCACCATTCGTATAGGTATCTGTTCCGAATACGTTCATCGAGAACCCTAATTCCGTACCATAAAATTCCTTCATGATCCCATATGTTGCTTTTACAGCATCTTCTAACCCTTGCGAGGTAGTATAATAAGATCCTGCAGAAACATCAGCAATATTGTTCTCATCCAAGAAGTTTTCACAGGATAGGAACAATGAAATCCCCAGTACTACTAGAATGTTTTTTAAAATCTGTTTTTTCATTTTTTTTGTGTTTAAAATTTAAAATCCAGCTCTGATTCCGAAAGCAATCAACTTTGAACTGGGTGTAGTTCCAGATCCCAAAGTAGCCTCACCAACCTCAGGATCAAATGTATCGTATTCTGAACTAAACCAAAGGTTTTGTCCCTGTACATAGGCTCTAAGGTTATCAAATCCTAATTTTGAAGCCGTACTGCTTTCAAAATTATATCCTAAAGTAACGTTTCTTAACTTCACATAGCTCCCGTCAAAATACGTTAATGTAGAACCATTTTCTGGACGCTCTTGTGTAAAGTTAGGTCTTGGATAATCATTTGTTGGATTTGTTGGTGTCCAATAATCCACATTCAAGTGATTGTAACGCAACTGACCATTCGCATTTCCTACGTGGAAATCACTCTGAATCATATGTCCTTGACGGAAGTAGAAGAATGCACTCAAATCAAAGTTCCCGTAAGTGAGGGTGTTTGTGATCCCTCCAAAATATTCAGGAACGTCTGAACCCAATACGCTTCTATCTGCTGGGGTAATTTTACCGTCCCCATTGATGTCTGCCAATTTAATTTGTCCAGGATCTGTACCCTGAATAGCAGCAGCCTGATCAGCTTCATTGAGTTGCCAAATACCTGATTTGGTATAGTCAAAAAAGACTCGGATGGGTTGTCCTATAAACCAGTTGTTACCAGCATCGTCTACAGGATTCCCGCTTTCATCTTTTAAAGCTAATTCAACAATTGCTTCATTGTATCCTGAAATATTAAAATTGACATCCCAAGAGAATTTATCGCTTTCCACGATTGCAGCGTTCACATTGAATTCTACCCCATTGGTTTTTGTGGCTCCTACATTCTGGAATACACTAGTGTATCCAGAAGTATAGGGAAGGTTTCTTGCAAGGAGTAAGTCGGTTGTATTGGTTACATAATAATCAAAGGCACCCGATATTCTTCCTTCTAGAAGACTATAGTCAAATCCAACATCAATAGTTTTAGAAATTTCCCATCCTAAATCTGGATTAGGAATATCATTTAAACGGTACCCAAATGCAGGAGTTTCATTCCAAGCATAGACCGTTCTTGCAAGAGCTCCTTGAGTTTGGTAAGGAGAAATTGCGGTATTCCCTACTTCTCCATAGGAAGCTCTTAATTTGAATTCATCAAAAGTAGCGTTATCAGGAGAAATATCTTCAAGTACTCTCCATCCTAAAGAAACCCCTGGGAAATATGCCCATTTGTTTCCTTCAGCTAAACGTGAGGATCCATCCGCACGCAACGAAGCTTGAAATAAATACTTACCGTCAATGTTATAATTTACTCGACCCATATAGGACTGAAGTTGCCATTCGCTTAGGCCAGAAGAAAGATTTCCTTTAACCTCAGCAGTTCCGATATTATACCATAACTGTGAAGAATAGGGTAAGTTTTGAACTTCTGCTTTAGCAAATTCAGAACTAAACTCTTGGATAGACTGTAATAAGGTAACTTTTAAATTTCCAGGTCCAATATCTTTATTGTAAGTAACTAGGTTTTCTAAAGTAAATCCAAATTCTTTTTTGTTTTCAACTTCAGCATCTGCTGGTCCTCCACGATTGTCATTGGTAAAACGATCACGGAATTCTCCACGTCTTCTGAAACGCATATCAGGTCCAAAAGTTGAAGTGAATTGAAGACCTTCTGCTAAATTTACTTGTAAATAAATAGGCGCGAAAAAACGTGTAGAAATTCTTTCGTCAACATAAGCACCAGGAACCAACTCACTTAATGGGTTTGTTCTGATCCCGTCATTAAACGCAAAGAAATTTATACTTCCATCATCAGCATAAGGCTTTCCAATTGGAATGTTTGCTAAAGCTTCGCTCATTACTGCTGAAGAACCCCAGTTGTTTACCGAGTTACTCAACAGCATTGAAATTCCAAATTTGAATGTATCGTTGATTCTGTGATCTAAATTTACTCGTCCAGTAATACGCTCAAAATCCATTTGATCGATAATACCGTCTTCTTTGAAGTATCCTACGGAGACATTGTATTGAGTACTCTCCGATCCACCATTTGCAGAAATTTGATGACTGTTTTGGTATCCTTGGTTTAATACTGCATCTAGATAATCAAAAGATCTTCCTGTTCTGATGGATTCCAATTGTGCAGCATCTCCAAGAAACACAGCCTCATCATTAGGAATAGTACCCGCATAAGAATATCTACTGTTGGCGTCTTGACGAAATGCCTCTCTTCTTGCAGCGGCATATTCTTCACCATTCATCATATCAGGAATATTGGTTACAGAACTAACACCATAATATCCAGAATAGTTGATTTTGGTATCTCCAGTTCTACCTCTTTTAGTTGTTATTAAGATTACACCATTTGCACCACGAGATCCATAAATCGCTGTTGCTGCTGCATCTTTTAAGATTTCCATTGACTGGATGTCTTGAGGGTTAATGTCAAAGATAGCTCCATCACCCGTACTACTGGTCTGTGGAATTCCATCAATAACATAAAGGGGATCGTTAGAAGCAGAAATTGAACGTCGTCCACGAACCCGTACTACAGGATTCTGACCTGGGCGTCCACCACCAGAGGTAATGTCCACTCCAGCAACTTGTCCTTTAATGGCATCTACTCCACTACCGGTAGCAATTTTTTCAATGCTTTCACTACCAATACTAACAATAGAACCTGTTACTTCTCTTCTTGTTTGTGTTCCATACCCTGTTACAACAATTTCGTCTAGGGAATCTGCAGAGGGGATCATTGAAACGTTAATTTGATCTCCACTAACTGAAATCGATTGAGTTTCGAATCCAATGAAAGAGAACTCCAAAACAGCTCCTTGTGAAACTGAAATTTGATAATTTCCATCAAAGTCTGTAGAAACACCAGTCGAAGTTCCCTGAACGACAACATTCACTCCCGGTAAAGGAGTTCCTGTTTCAGAGTCAAAAACATTACCGCTTACGGTACCTTGAGCGAAAAGTACAATACTCATAAGCATAAAGGAAAACGTAAGGGTAATTTTTAATAAATTTCTCATGTTTATGTTTATTTAAAGTTATTTTATTTACTTTCGTTAACGTTAACGAATCATAATTATAACAATATTAGAAATAAATATTAGGATATTCTAACAAAAAGTTAAAAAAATTAAAAAAGAACTATTTTAGGGCTTTTAAAGTGAATATTCAAAGCGGTTTCGTGGACTATTGTGCACTATTTTAGGACATTACTTTACCTCTATGACAAACTTTATAAATGAAGATTTTCTACTGGAATCCAAGGAAGCAAAAAACCTTTATCATGGATACGCTGCTAAACTTCCTATTATAGATTATCATAACCACCTCCCTCCTGAGGCCATTGCAAACAACACAACGTACAAGAACATAACTTCCCTCTGGCTAGCTGGGGACCACTATAAATGGCGAGCCATGCGTACTTTAGGTGTGAGTGAGAATTTCATAACGGGTAGTGCTAATGACAGGGATAAATTTATCAAATTTGCTGAATCAACCCCCTACATGATCCGAAATCCACTTTATCATTGGACACACATGGAGCTCAGTCGATATTTTGGAATTAACGAATTATTGAGTGCAAAAAACGCCGTTAACGTTTACGAAAAAACTTCGGCTTTAGTGCAAACAAAAGAGTTTTCTACCCAATCGTTGCTTCAAAAAATGAATGTAGAAATCCTTTGCACTACAGAAGATCCTATCGATAGTTTAGAACACCATACTACTCTTGCCTCTTCTGACTTTAATGTAAAAGTGAGTACTGCTTTTCGACCTGATAAGTCTTTGTTTATTGACGGGGAGGCCTATAATGACTACCTCGATCAGTTGGGGCGAGCATCCAATCAAAATATACATACCTACGAAGATCTATGCCTTGCCCTGCAAAATAGAATGAATTATTTCCACAGTAAAGGGTGTCGCCTATCAGATCACGGTTTAGAGTACATTCCCTTTGAATCTTTTACCGAAAATGAGGTCCAAAGTATCTTTAAAAAGAAACGAACTGGAGGAGAAATTAATCTTCTTGAAAAAGAAAAATTTCAAACAGCACTTCTCCTCTTCCTTGGAAAAGGCTACCATAAATTGGGTTGGGTTCAACAATTTCATTTAGGTGCCATGCGAAACAACAATAGTCGCATGTTCCAAAAACTCGGCCCAGATACCGGATGGGACTCCATAGGGCAATTTCCTACAGCCCGGAGTCTTTCTCAATTTTTAAACGCATTAGATCGCGATAACCAGCTGAGCAAAACCATTTTATACAATCTGAATCCAGCAGACAATGAAATGCTGGCTACAATGATTGGAAACTTTAACGATGGAAGTGTCAAAGGAAAAATCCAGTGGGGATCCGGATGGTGGTTTCTTGACCAACTCGATGGCATGACGGATCAAATCAATATTTTATCTAATATGGGGCTGATTAGTTGTTTTATCGGGATGCTTACCGATTCAAGAAGTTTTCTTTCCTTCCCAAGACATGAATATTTTAGAAGATTAATCTGTAACTTGTTCGGTAATGACATGAAAAAAGGACTTTTACCGAAT
Organism: Flavobacteriaceae bacterium; assembly: GCA_017858055.1. GTDB lineage: Bacteria > Bacteroidota > Bacteroidia > Flavobacteriales > Flavobacteriaceae > MS024-2A. The sequence goes on along the minus strand of JAFMCA010000011.1, from coordinate 20,022 downwards.
GATCCTGAATGGATAGGTTCTATCATCAGCGACATTTCATATCAAAACGCTAAATCGTATTTTAATTACTAATTTTAAACCAACAATGAGTCAAGTAGTCACTTTTGGAGAGATCATGCTACGCCTTTCTCCACCTGAATTTTTGAGATTTTCACAAACTAATCAATTCGATGTTGTTTATGGTGGTGGTGAATCTAATGTTTCTGTATCCCTTGCCAACTATGGTATTCCTACAAGTTTTATCACAAGACTTCCCAACAATGATTTGGGAGATTGTGCCTTGATGGAAATGCGTAAACGAGGAGTTAACACTGAGCATATTATTCGAGGAGGAGATCGTCTCGGGATTTATTTTTTAGAGACGGGTGCTGTATCTAGGGGAAGTAAAGTAGTGTATGACCGTGCCCATTCAGCTATGGCTGAAATCAAACCTGGGATGATTGATTGGAAATCGGTTTTTAAAAATTCTTCATGGTTTCACTGGACTGGTATTACCCCAGCCATTTCTCAAGGTGCAGCGGACGCTTGTCTTGAAGCAGTAAAAACGGCCAGTGAAATGGGGATTACCATTTCCACAGATCTGAATTACAGAGCTAAACTTTGGAATTATGGTGGAGATCGCGAAAAAATTATGACGGAATTAACTTCCTACTGCGATGTGATTCTGGGGAATGAAGAAGATGCAGAGAAACACTTTGGAATCAAACCTGAGGGTCTTGACGTTACGAAACACGGTCATGATGTTAGTGCAGCTGCATTTTTATCGGTGTGTAAACAAATGATGATCAAATTTCCAAAAGCAAAAAAAGTAATCACTACACTCCGAGGATCGATTTCTGCCTCACATAATACTTGGGCTGGGGTTCTTTATGATGGATCCAAAATGTATGAAAGTTCTCAATACCAAATTACTCATATTGTAGATCGTGTAGGAGGTGGAGATTCGTTTATGGGTGGCTTAATCTATGGACTCATTGCTTTCCCAGAGGACGATCAGCATGCTCTTGATTTTGCGGTAGCTGCCTCTTGTTTGAAACATACCATTAAAGGGGATGCAAATTTGGTAACTGTTGATGAAGTTCAAAAACTAATGAGTGGCGATGCCTCAGGGCGCGTTGCACGATAAATTTTATTATGGCACAATACACTAGACATGAAGTTATTTCAGTCCTACAGCAAAATGGAATGGTTCCTCTATTCTATCATGAGGATGCGGATACAGCAAAAGAAATTATTAAAGCCTGTTATGATGGTGGAGCTCGTTTATTGGAGTTTACCCATCGAGGAGATTTTGCTCAAGAAGTTTTTCGAGAACTAATCGACTATACACGAACCAATTTACCCGGTATGATTTTAGGGGTAGGATCCGTTACCGATGCTGCTTCTGCAAGTTATTATATGATGATAGGAGCTAACTTTATCGTAACTCCTGTTTTTAGAGAAGATATAGCAATCGTATGTAACCGAAGAAAAGTCTTGTGGTCTCCCGGATGCGGTTCACTCACAGAAATTGCAAGAGCAGAAGAATTGGGTGCAGAAATCGTAAAACTTTTTCCTGGAAATCTATATGGTCCTAGTTTTGTAAAAGCAATAAAAGGCCCTCAACCTTGGACAAGTATAATGCCAACAGGTGGAGTAACTACCGAAGCTGATAATTTAAAAGCCTGGTTTGATGCCGGAGTTACTTGTGTTGGGATGGGTTCTCAACTGATATCCACAACCGTCATCAAAAACAAAGCCTATGCAGAATTGACTGAAACGGTGAAATCTACTTTGGCACTTATACAATCCTTAAAAAAATCTACATGAAGCAAGGCAAATTGATTTTATTGACGCTTTTCTGTAGCTTTTTAATGGGGTGCAATACAGTTTCTACAAAACGGATTATCCGTCTTGGACACGGATTAGATGTTACCCACTCAGTTCATCAAGCCATGATCAAAGCCGATGAACATTTAAATAAACTCTCTGGAGGAAAAATGAGAATCCAAATTTACCCAAACCAACAGTTGGGTAGTGAACGGGAATGTCTAGAATTATTGCAAATTGGTAGTTTGGATATGGCTAAAGTCTCGGGTGCAGTTATGGAAAATTTTGCTCCAAAACTCAGAATCTTTGGTTTACCATTTCTTTTTGACGACAAACAGCATTTGTTCCGTGTTTTGGACGGACCCATTGGGAAAGAAATATTAAGCGAAGGAGATGACTATTGGTTAAAGGGAATTGGTTTTTACGACTCTGGAAGTCGAAGTTTTTATACAAGAGAAAGACCTGTTGAAACACCAGATGATTTACAAGGACTTAAAATTAGAGTGCAAGAGAGTGCTTCTGCATTTGAAATGGTAAAACAACTTGGAGGCTCCCCTACTCCAATTTCATGGGGGGAATTGTATACCGCTATACAGCAAGGAGTTGTAGATGGAGCTGAAAATAATCCACCAAGTTTTTATTTATCAAGGCATTATGAAGTCTGTAAATATTACATTATTGATGAACATACCATGATTCCTGACATACTGTTGGTTAGCACCCACCTTTGGAATCGATTAAAACCTCAAGAACAAGAATGGTTGCAAAAGGCCATAGACCTTTCCGTACCCTATCAAAGAGAGCTTTGGATTCAATCCGAAAACGAATCTTTACAAGCTGTTATTGAAGCTGGTGTAGAAGTAAGCTATCCCGAAAAAAGATTATTTCAGAAAGCAACCCTGCCGATGTATGAATCCTTTAGAGAAGATCCAGAAATTTCAATATTAATAGATCGTATAAGAAATGAAAGCAATTAGAGCAACAATAGATAAAATCGTAGAGCGTGTACTTATTTTGATCCTCAGTGTCATGGTAATCAATGTGTTGTGGCAAGTTTTTACTCGATTTTTCACTTCTACCCCAAGTTCATTTACTGATGAACTAGCTCGTTATTTAATGATTTGGTTGGGGATTTTAGGGGCAGCCTATGTTGCTGGAAAAAACGAACATGTGGCAATCGATTTTTTTGCAAAAAAGTTTTCTGAAAAACGACAAAAAAATATCGCTCGATTCATAACACTCTCCGTGATCGGTTTTGCTTTTTTCGGGATGCTCGTTGGAGGGAGCCGATTGGTTTATATCACCGCTAAATTAGAACAGTTTTCACCTTCCCTAAAAATTCCATTGGCCGTGGTCTATGGAATAATCCCCATCAGCGGACTATTAATTATTTTTTACAAACTCACGCAAAACAAGAACTAACCGCTCATGGAATTATTACCAGTTTTTATTCTCGTATTCAGTTTTATCTTTTTTATCGCAATAGGAACTCCCGTGGCTTGGAGTATCGCCATTTCCTCTTTGCTCACCATCTTAGTTTCTATCCCTAGTTTAGCAGCAGTTACCACCATTGCACAGAGAATGGGAACGGGATTGGATAGTTTTGCTTTACTCGCCATCCCCTTTTTCGTCCTTTCTGGCCAACTGATGACCCATGGAGGTATCGCGGACCGATTAATCAGTTTTGCGAAAACCATAGTAGGTGCGTTACCGGGTGGTTTAGCCTTAATTAACATTATTTCTGCCATGCTGATGGGTGCAATCGCCGGTTCAGCTATGGCTTCAGCCTCTGCTATGGGAAGTATCCTCGGACCCGAAATGGAAAAAGAAGGATACGACAAAGAATACGGTGCAGCGGTAAATATTACCTCGGCTACTATTGGTTTGGTTATCCCTCCCAGTAATGTATTGATTGTTTATTCTCTTGCCAGTGGAGGCGTCTCCATTGCAGCGCTCTTCCTTGCAGGATATGTGCCAGGAATTTTAACTGGGCTTTTCCTCATGATTGTAGCCGCTATCTGGGCAAAAAGAAAAGGGTATCCAACCTTTAAACGAAGTAGTATAAAACAAGTTTTAAAAACCTTTATTATCGCTTTCCCTAGTTTATTGCTTTTGGTTATCGTCATTGGTGGAATTGTTGCGGGTTATTTCACCGCTACCGAAGCTTCTGCAGTAGCCGTAATCTATACCTTACTGCTAGGGTTTGCCTATAAAGAAATTGGAATCAAAGACCTCCCTGAAATTTTATTAGAATCTGCAAAAACTAGTGCCGTAGTAATGCTATTGATTGCTGCATCGATGAGCATGTCTTGGATCATGTCTTATGAAAATATACCTCAAAGTTTAAGCGATCTTCTTCTAAGTATCAGCGACAATAAAGTTGTCATCTTGTTGATAATCAATTTATTACTTCTTTTTGTTGGGGTGTTTATGGATATGACCCCTGCTGTTTTAATCTTCACACCTATTTTTTTACCGGTAGTCAAATCATTGGGAGTCGATCCGATTCAATTCGGAATCATTATGGTTCTCAACTTATGTATTGGTTTGTGTACTCCACCCGTAGGCTCAGTACTTTTCGTCGGAATAGGAATTGCAAAGACGAGTATCGAAAAAGTGATCAAGCCATTAATGCCTTTGTTTATCGCCATGATTGTTGCCTTAATGCTGATAACCTTTTTCCCTCAAATAACGCTTTGGCTTCCACATAAATTTGGTTTTTAAAAATAGAAATGAGTAATTCAGTAGATAAAAAAGTATTAGTAAAACAGAGTGAACTTCCTGTAAAGATTTTACAATTTGGGGAAGGAAATTTCCTCAGAGCTTTTATAGGGGAGGTTGTTCATCAACTCAATCAAAAGGCACAATACAATGGCGGTATAGCAGTCATTCAACCCATAGAACAAGGAATGGTTAGCCAACTGGAAAGTCAAGGAGGAGCATATACCTTATTTTTAAATGGGCTTCAGAATACAAAACAAATCCAAGAGAAAAAGCTGATTCAAACGATTGTTAAAACGAACAATCCCTATGTCGATTTTGCTGCTTTTCTTGAATTGGGAAAACTTCCCGATTTGGAATTTATTTTTTCAAATACTACAGAGGCTGGTATTCAATTTGTAGCTTCGGATCAGTTTAGTGATCGTCCCCCAAGCAGTTTTCCCGCAAAACTTACTCGACTCCTCTGGGAACGATTTACTCACTTTAACGGAAGCGATGCCTCTGGTTTGCATATTTTACCCTGCGAGTTGATCAATTACAATGCCGACACATTAAAGAAAACCGTGTTGGATTATGCGCACCTTTGGAATTTAGGAGCCTCGTTTATTCAGTGGATTGAAACAGCAAACACTTTTTGCAATACCCTCGTGGATCGAATTGTGCCCGGCTATCCTAGAGAAAATTTGGCCTTTTATGAGGAGCAATTGGACTATAAGGACACCCTACTCGTTACCGCAGAACCCTTTTTTTTATGGGTAATTGAAGGGAATGATCAATTAAAATCGAAATTACATCTCGATCAAATTGATTTAGACATCAAAGTTGTCGAGGATTTACAGCCCTTTAGAACTCAGAAAGTTCGAATTTTAAACGGCGCACATACCTCCACGGTACCTTTGGCACTTTTATACGGTCATCAAACGGTAAGTGATTTATTCAAATCTGAATTTACGCAACATTTCCTTGAACAAACCGTCAGAAATGAAATTGCACCCACTTTGGCAATGGATCAAACCGTCTTAAAACAATTTACAGAAGCTGTTTTTGATCGGTTCAAAAATCCTTTTATCAACCACTATTTGGCAAGTATTGCACTTAATTCCATTGCAAAGTTTAAAGTACGGGTACTCCCTAGCCTACTTTCTTTTTTTGAGAAAACAAATACACTACCCCCTAATTTAGTATTCTCATTTGCCTGTCTTATTAAATTTTATCAAGGAGAATGGAAAGGAAAACAACTTCCTGTTCAAGATGATGCCAATGTGGTTATGAAATACAAAAACTTTTGGAAAATCGAATCCACGGGAGAGCGGGTAAAAGAGATCTTAGCAGATCACGCCTCTTGGGATCAGAATCTGAATGAAATTCCGAAATTAGCTGACCAACTGACTGCGGTACTCAATGATTTTGAACAAAATGATATCGAAAGTTCCTATTATAAACACCTTAAAAATCAATGAATTCTAGAGCTCCGATATTAAAAATTCATCCAAAAGACAACGTTGTTGTTGCTTTGGATAACCTGAAAAAAGGCTACACTATTCAATTGGAAAACGTTTCTTTTGATTTAGTTGACCCCATTCCTTTGAAACACAAATTTGCATTGGTCGAATTTCAACCGAGCGATCCCATCTATATGTACGGAGTTCTTGTCGGTGAAGCCCTCGTAACCATCCCTCAAGGTGGTGTATTAACCACTGAAAACGTTAAACATAAAATTCAAAAGGTAGAAGGTAAAACAGCTCCATGGGAATGGACTGCTCCTGATACCACGAAGTGGGAGAAAAGAACTTTTATGGGCTATCCACGCCCTGATGGTCAAGTTGGTACAGAGAACATTTGGTTGTTTTTCCCTCTGGTGTTTTGTGAAAATCGAAATATTGAAAAGCTAAAAGTAATCTTTGAAAAAGAATTTAATCCCCCTGAAAAAGAGCCTTTACAACAATTGCTTAGCCAACTTGTTCAAGGGAATACGGAACGGAACAGTCCAATAGAAAAAGTAGCACATAAAGCAAATCCCTACGATAATATCAAAGTTCGCTTTCTGACCCATCAAGGGGGTTGTGGTGGAACAAGACAGGACGCACAATCGTTAGCAAGATTATTGGCAGGTTACGTTAATAACCCCAATGTAGCCGGTGCTACCGTTTTGAGTTTAGGATGCCAAAACCTTGAAATTTCTGTATTTAAGGAAGCCCTTTCCGATTTACAAAAAGGAAATGAAAAACCCGTTTTAATTTTTGATCAACAAACAGAAGGAACAGTAGATGCGTTTTTATCTAAAATAATCTCACAATCTTTTGAAGAAATCCAAAAGGCCAATGAAATTAAACGAACTCCTTCACCTTTATCCAAATTAACCATTGGATTAGAGTGTGGAGGCTCCGATGGATTTTCAGGAATCACGGCCAACCCTACTCTAGGTCAAGTCTCTGATATTTTATCCGCTTTAGGGGGAAAAACCATACTCGCGGAATTTCCAGAATTGGCTGGTGTTGAACAAGAACTTGTCAACCGATGCACCTCCGATGCACTCGCTCAAAAGTTTTTAAGCTTAATGAAACAATATGAAAATGCTGCAGAAAAAGTGGGTTCTGGTTTTGACATGAATCCTTCACCCGGAAACATAAAAGATGGATTAATTACAGACGCTATGAAATCTGCAGGAGCGGCAAAAAAATCGGGGAATGCACCAATTCGTGAAGTGTTGGATTATACAGAATACGCAAATACGGATGGTGTTTCCTTATTGTGTACCCCAGGAAATGACGTAGAGAGTACCACTGCATTAGCCGGTTCGGGTGCAAATATTATCCTCTTTACAACAGGCTTAGGTACCCCTACAGGAAATCCAATCACTCCTGTCATCAAAGTGAGTTCCAACAGTATTTTGACCCAAAAAATGAATGACATCATCGATTTTGATTGTGGTACCATAATTACTGAAAAAAGAAGTCTGGAAGAAGTTGGAGAAGATTTGCTAGAATATATAATTGCTGTGGCAAGTGGGGATGAAATTCCCAAAGCAGTTCAGCTAAAACAACACGATTTTATTCCCTGGAAAAGAGGAGTTTCCCTTTAAGTATGAAATTAGGTATAGGCATCGTTGGAAGTGGATCAATTGCTAAAATACATGCATCCTGTATCCTTGAACAATCCAATGCTTATCTCTGTGGGATTCTTACTCGAAATGGAAAACGCGCAAAAGAGTTCGCATCCACTTACAAAACCGAAGTGTTTACAGACTCCAGTGCTTTCTTCGCACAACCCAATCTCAATGCGGTTTGCGTTTGTAATGAAAGTGGACTTCATGGAGAGAGTTCGATAAGAGCTTTAAGTCACGGTAAACATGTACTCTGTGAAAAACCACTAGAAACTACTCTATCTAAAATTGATTCCCTTATTCAAACCCTCCATAAATCAAAACTCAAACTAGGGGTCGTTTTTCAAAACCGGATGAATCCTGCCTACAGGGAATTCAAAGATTTCATTCAATCCGGTAAACTCGGAAAACTTTTACTTGTAAACACACAAATCAATTGGTATCGGGACGAGGACTACTACAAAAGTAATCCATGGAGGGGTACTCTAGAATTGGACGGTGGTGCTGCTCTGATGAATCAGGGTATCCACACTTTAGATCTGCTCCTCGATTTAATGGGAGAGGTCTCCACAGTTGGCGCACTTGTAGCGACCAAAACAAGACCCATTGAAGGAGAAGATCTTGCGGTAGCTCATTTTGAATTTCAAAATGGAGCTTTAGGAACTTTAAGCGCCGGAACTTCACTCTATCCGGGTTTTCCAGAATCTATTTCCGTTTATGGAAGCAAAGGAAATATGGTCTTTGAAGCAGGTCAGATTCATTCGTGTAGTCTTCCAGAATGGAGACCTAAAGAGAAACCTCAAGCAAATCAGGCAAATAACAGTTCAAAATTAAATAGTATAGCGCTGCATCAATCAATTTTAAATAACTTTATAGAAGCGATCGATCAAGACAAGCAACCTTTAGTTAGTGCTTTAGAAGCTCGGAAATCAGTTGCGCTTATACAGGCTATTTATCAAGCTTCTAAAACAAAACAAATAATCAAAATAGAAACCTTATGAAATATAGAATTTTATTTTTACTCACCTTAGTTATGAGCCTATGGTCTTGTGGTCAGAGCGAGTTCAAACTTACCACGGAAACAACCGCTCAAGCGAATGTGATCGCTAGTATGGAATTAACTGAAAAACTTAAGACTACACCTTTTAAACTTATCGCTCAGACTTCGGAGGGAAAAAGTGAAATCCCTTTTCAAATTGATGGATCCATGATTTATTGGAAAACTCCTGCTGAAAACGCAGAATATTCTATTGTTCTAGAAACCGCTTCTATAATGGAACCCATTCAAATGATGGAAAATGAAGGTCAGCTGGAAATCTATCAAAACAATACCAAAGTTGTAGGGTATCAAATGGCTGTTCAAGACGTTCCTGAAGGGGTTGACCCTGCTTATAAACGCAGTGGGTACTTACACCCTGTTAATACTCCAAAAGGGAAACGCCTAACTCAAATTCAACCTGAAGATCATTACCATCACTACGGCATCTGGAATCCTTGGACACATACTGTTTTCGAAGGCGATACTTTAGATTTTTGGAATCTCCGATCCAAACAAGGAACGGTTCGATTTGCTAAACTTTTAGAAAAAAATACTGGACCCGTATTTGGTGAATTTGAGGTTTTACATGAACATGTAGTACTGAAAGGCGAAGAGGAAAAAATTGCCCTTAACGAAAATCAACAAATTAAAGTCATCCCAATAGACAATCACCAATACCTTTTGGATATTAAAATTACTTACCAATGTGCTACGGATGAAGCATTCAACATCATAGAATACCGCTATGGTGGATTTGGATGGAGAACCACAGAGGAATGGGACAACCAAAACAGCAGAGTACTCAGTTCAGAAGGGAACACTCGAAAAAATGCTGATGGAAGTACGGCTCGATGGTGTATTGTAGAAGGAAAACTGGACGAGGGTCGTGGTGGTGCTCTCATGCTTTCTCATCCAGAAAATTATAACCATCCCGAACCCCTTCGGGTTTGGCCAGAGGATCAGTACGGCAGAGGGGATTTGTTTGTCAATTTTGCCACTACTAAAAATACGGACTGGACTTTTCATCCAGGGGAAGAATACGTTTTGCAATATCGTCTACTGGTATTCGATGGAACTATGGATGAATCATCTGCCGAAGAAGCTTGGAAACAATTTGCAAAACCATTAGTTTATACTCTAAAATAAAACCTTATTCTCATGAAAAATAATACACTTAATCGTCGCTCCTTCATTAAAAAAACATCCACAACAGCTTTTGCCGCAGCTGCAATCCCCACGATAGTTCCTTCCTCTGTTTTTGGAAAAAACGCACCGAGTAATCGGATTCAGATAGGACAAATCGGTTGTGGTAGAATCGCTAGAGTGCATGATATGCCCGGAACCATGCAACACGAAAGCGCTCAAATGGTTGCCGTTTGCGACTTGGATCAAAATCGATTAAAAGACGGAAAAGTACTTGTGGATTCTTTTTACCAAGAAAAAGGGCAAAAAGTGGACACCAAAATGTTTGATAATTATCAAGAGTTGATCGCTCACAAAGATATTGACGCTGTTATCATCAGTACACCTGACCACTGGCATGCTCAACCTGCCATAGAAGCGGTTCTTGCCAAAAAACATGTGTATTTACAAAAACCCACCTCATTAACCGTCCAAGAGGGAAGACTTTTAAGTTCGATAGTTCAGGAACAAAAAGTTACTTTTCAAGTTGGTACTCAGCAGCGTTCCTCACCTCAGTTCAGGTATGCAGCAGAACTCGTCCGTAATGGAAGAATTGGAAAAATTCATACGGTTAAGGTAGGACTCCCGGGTGACCCCTCAGGTCCAATTGCCCAAACTGAAGCCATTCCAGCAGCCTTAAATTATGATGCTTGGTTAGGATCTACTCCCGAGATGGAATACTCTGAAATGTTAGTGCATCCTAAAGTAGGATACGACCGTCCCGGTTGGTTACGCAAAGAACAGTTTGGAGCTGGTATGATTACTGGATGGGGACAACATCATTTTGATTCAGCAGCATGGGGAATGAATACCGAATATACTGGACCAATAAGTGTTGAAGCAGTTGCTCAATTCCCAAAATATGGAAGTTGGGACGTTCATGGAGATTTTATGGTGAAAGCAGAATATCAAAATGGGATCACCATGTTTACTAGCGGAGGATTCCCTAATGGAATTCGATATGAAGGGGAAGAAGGATGGATCTTTGTGACGCGCGGAGCGTACAGAGCTACGCCCTCAGATCCTATTCCTGAAAGAAATGGTGTGAAATCCTTAGACGCAAGTGATCCACGGATTTTAGAATCTGTAATAGGACCCAATGAAATTCACCTATACGAAAGTAAAGAGCAACACGGTAACTGGCTGGATTGTATCAAAAGTGGTGAAGAACCCATCTCTCCAGTTGAAATTGGACACCGAGCCTGTTCGGTATGTTTAATCAGCCATGTCGCTATGAAGCTCCCAAGAAAATTAAATTGGGATCCTAAAGCAGAGCTTTTCCTCAATGATGCAGAAGCAAACAGCTATTTGAGTCGACCTCAAAGAGCCCCATATGGCACAGCGAATATTCAATACTAATGAAAAAATATAGTTTCGTTTTCCTTATCCTTCTTTGGTCTGCTTGTTCCTCTCCAGAAAAGAGAATTCAATGGATAACTTTGGATCCTGGACATTTTCATGCTGCTTTAGTCCAAAAAACAATGTATCCTGAAATTAATCCCGAGGTTCACGTTTATGGAACGTCCAGTGCTGATTTGGATTTACATCTAAACCGAATAGAAGCCTATAACCAGCGTGATGAAAATCCAACTTCATGGAAATCGGTAGTTTACGATAAAGAAGATTTTTATGAGCGTTTTAAAAAGGAAGCAAAAGGTTCAGTAGTCATGCTTTCGGGAAACAATAAAAAGAAAACCGAATACATCCTCAATGCTATTGAAAATGGCTTTCATGTCTATGCAGACAAACCTATGGTAATTCATCCCGAGGAATATAAAGCCTTAGAAAAGGCTTTTCTCATTGCTCAGGAAAAGAATTTACTCCTTTACGATATCATGACCGAACGTTCTGAAATCACTACAGTTCTTCAAAAAGAACTTTCTCAAATGAAAACCGTCTTTGGAACTCTGGTAGAGGGGAACGAAAACGCTCCTGCGATAGTAAAATCCTCCGTACATCATTACGCCAAAGAAGTCTCTGGCAAACCACTTATCCGTCCCGCTTGGTTCTTTGACACCACACAACAAGGAGAAGGTCTGGTAGATGTAAGTGCGCATTTGGTAGATCTCACTTTTTGGGAATGTTTCCCAAATCAACCCATAGAGAAAGAAGACCTTAAGCTGGTAAGTGTTCAACGATGGCCCACAAAATTAAGTCCAAATGACTTTAAACAGGTTACGGGTTTATCGGAATATCCCGATTATTTATCTCCCTATATCGAAGAAGATACCCTCCGAGTTTATGCTAATGGAGCAATGAATTATACCCTAAAGGGACATCACGCTAAAGTAGAAGTTCTTTGGAATTTTGAAGCTCCTACAGGAACTGGAGATACGCATTATTCGATCATGAGGGGTTCAAAAGCAAATTTAGAAATTGTCCAAGGTGCCTTTGAAAATTACGTGCCTACACTTTATGTAAATCCAACCGATTCCTTTGATGAATATGCTCTTTCAGATGCTATTGAGGCATTGTCTAAAACCTATGCTGGTATTACGCTTGAAAAACTTGATTCTCGTTGGCGTATCCATATCCCTGAGTCCTTGCGTGAAGGACACGAGGCGCACTTTGCTCAAGTCACACGTCGTTTTATTCAATTTTATAAAGATCAAAAAATACCCGATTGGGAAATCACCAACATGCTCAGTAAGTACTATTTAACAACCAACGCTTTAAAACTTGCTCAAAGTAATGCCGCCAAGAAATAATACTAATTCTTTAATACATAAGAAGTTTTTAAATTAATCTACACAACACATGAAATTAAAATTAACTAGCCTCCTTCTTTTGGGGTTGATTTTCAACTTTGGTTTTGCCCAAAATGAAATTCTACTCTGGAGTCAAGGTATTCCCGGAGGAATCGATACAAAAGAAGTAGAGGAATTCAAAAGTGGAGATAAAAACGGGGAAATTTTAAGAATTCACCAAGTAGTAACTCCTAGTTTAAAAGTATATCTTGCTCCTCAAGAGAAAGCCACGGGTGCAGCCGTTTTGATATGCCCGGGAGGAGGTTATAAAATTTTAGCCATCGATCATGAGGGTTATCAAGTAGCTGAATGGCTCAACAGTATCGGAATCTCAGCTTTTGTTTTAAAATACCGATTACCAGACGATCGCATCATGGAAGATAAAAAAGTTGGTCCCCTTCAAGATGCGCAAAAAGCTTTAAGAATGATACGAGAAAATGCCACCGCTTGGGGGCTACAACCCGATAAAATTGGTGTAATGGGATTTTCAGCCGGAGGTCACCTTGCTGCTACTTTGTCAACTCAATACGACAAAGTGGTTTATCCTAAAGAGAATGCTATTTCCGCTCGACCTGATTTTTCTATTCTTGTCTATCCAGTAATCTCAATGAAAAACGGTCTGACCCACGCTGGATCAAGAACAAACTTATTGGGAAATTCCCCTGCTCAAACAACTGTAGAAGAATTTTCAAACGAACTACAAGTTGATGAAAATACCCCCCCTACTCTTTTAATCCATTCGTTGGATGATCTCGCAGTTCCGATTGAAAATAGTATGGTTTATCTAGAAAAACTTAAAGAGCATAAGGTTTTTAGTGAAATGCATGCTTTTTCTGATGGTGGCCATGGATACGGCTTAGGAAGAGGTGGATCCCAAGAGTTCTGGTCAAAAAATGCCGAAAATTGGTTAAAAATAATTCTAAAAAAATAAAGCAATGGAATACAGGAGATTTGGACGAACAAATTGGCAACTCAGCGAAATCGGCTATGGCATGTGGGGTATGGGAGGCTGGAAGGAATCGGATGATATACAATCCATGGAATCCTTAAATCTAGCCGTAGAAAAAGGGGTTAATTTTTTTGATACTGCTTGGGGCTATGGGGAAGGTCACAGTGAGCGATTATTGGGAAAACTCCTTCAGAACCATCCAGAAAAAAAACTGTATACTGCCAGCAAAATTCCTCCAAAGAATTTTAAATGGCCAGCAAGACCAAATTATACCCTCGAAGAATCTTATCCAGCAGAACATATTCGAGCGTATACCGAAAAAACACTTCAAAACTTAAAACAGGAAACTATTGACCTCATGCAATTTCATACCTGGGATGAAGGGTGGTCAAACCGAGAAGAATGGCAACGCACCGTTGAGGACCTAAAAAAAGAAGGTAAAATTGGGGCTATGGGAATTAGCATGAATCGATGGGAACCTGAAAATGGTATTGAAGCACTTGAAACTGGTTTTATTGATGCTGTTCAGGTCATCTATAACATTTTTGATCAAGCACCCGAGGATCGTCTTTTCCCATTTTGTGAAGCCAACGATATTGCTGTTATTGCACGTGTACCTTTTGATGAAGGAACGCTAACGGGTTCAATAACTCGAGAATCTACTTTTCCTGAAGGAGATTGGAGAGGGACGTATTTTGTTGCAGAAAATCTGAATGCTAGTGCGGATCGAGCGGACTTATTACGCCCCTTAATCCCAGAAGATTCCGATATGGCAACCCTCGCCTTAAGGTTTATTCTTGAAAATAAAACTGTTGGAACGATTATCCCCGGCATGCGGAAACAACGTAATGTTTTGGCAAATACGAAATGTAGTGATGGTGTACCCATGGATGCCGAACTTTATGCAAAACTAAGAACCCATCGTTGGGATCGAAAACCTACAACTTGGTCACAATAAAGAACATGAATCTAGATGCCCTTCCCAGTATAGAATTTATGCCTGGTTACCACGGTAAAATGGTGCATGGTGAACATTTTACCTGGGCTTTTTGGACTGTAGAACAAGATGCTGTCGTCCCCGAACATCAACATCCACAGGAACAAATGATGTATGTCGTAGAGGGTGAATTTGAATTTACTCTTAATGGAACTACCCAGGTTTATTCCGCGGGTGATCTCGTTTCCATTCCCTCACAGAGTCTCCATGGTGGTAAAGCCTTGACTCCATGCAAACTAATGGATGTTTTTAGTCCTGTTCGAGAAGATTATAAATAGCTATGGAAATTGATTTAGTAGGAAAAAACGCCTTGGTTGGTGGAAGCAGTAAAGGTATTGGTCGTGCCATAGCTCAACGTTTAGCAGCATCTGGAGCCAGCGTCACCCTTATGGCGCGTAATAAAAACCTATTGCAAGATGTGGTTTCTCAACTCGATACTTCAAAAGGACAAAAACATCAGTTTTTGGTTGTTGATTTCTCTAACTACAACGCATATCAGAAATTGATTGAACACTATTTTAAATCCAACACCGTTGATATATTAATCAACAATACCCAAGGTCCGAGAGCAGGAGGGGCACTAGAACTCTCTATTGAGGATTACCAAGCGGCATTTGATTTACTCTTTAAATGTGCTGTTTATACTACTAATCTTGCTTTACCGCATATGCAACAGCAACATTGGGGACGGATTATTAATGTGGCTTCCATATCAGTGCGCGAACCCATTAATTACTTGGCGCTCTCCAATAGCTTACGAGCTGCATTAGTCACTTGGGCAAAAAGCATCTCTCTAGACGTTGCTTCAGATCAAATCACCGTCAACAATACCTTAACAGGCTATTTTGACACGGAACGTATTGCAGAACTGAATGCACAAAAAGCAATACAGCTGGACCGCTCCCCCTCTGAGGTTCGTGCAGCAATGGAAGCTTCGGTTCCTATGAAACGAATCGGAAAGCCTGAAGAGTATGCCAATTTAGTATGTTTTTTAGCCTCAGAACAAGCCAGCTATATTACGGGTACCAATATTCCTATTGATGGGGGCTTGTTGAAATCGTTTTAGAGAAGGAATTGACCCCATGAACTAAAAGCAAAAAAAAATACTCTACATTTTCTGAGAAGTTCTTAGCTTTATGGTCTTAAAATTTAAAGCATTTTTAATGAAAAAAAATAAGCTTTTTGCCCTTGTTTTCATTTTAGTATTGGGTTGTAAAAACATCACTTCACCTGTTCCCTCAGAATCTACATCTGAACCCATAGGAGTTAATAACGTTGCTTATAAATGGGGACAAATGGCACTGACAGCCACTGCAAATGATACGGAACGCTTTAAACCCAGGCCAACCATCACCTCTCGCTATCTAGGCTTAATTTTTGTTGCGGTATTTGACGCTTGGTCACGTTATGATCAAAAAGCCATTCCAGTCTATTTAAACGAGGTTTCCAGAAGACCAGAAAATGAACATACTTTAAAAAACAAAGAAATAGCCATAAGTTATGCTGCATTAGGCGCTATGAATGAATATTATTTCACTGACAAAGCATTGTTTAGTGACTTTATGCTTGAATTAGGCTTGGATCCCAACAACCAAAGTTTAGACCCTACTACCCCAGAGGGCATAGGTAATCTGGCTGCTCTAGCGGTCATAGAAGCAAGAAAAGGAGATGGAGCCAATCAATATGGAGAAGAAGAAGGATCCAATGGAGAAGCGTATTTTAACTATGTGGGTTATGAACCCGTTAATTCTGCAGATAAAAATGTCGATCCAAATCGTTGGCAACCCAAATATTTTTCTGATGGCAAAGGAGGAGAATATGCGCCTGGTTGTTTGACTCCTTTTTGGGACAAAGTGAAGCCTATTGCCTTAAAATCTGGAGATCAATTTAGACCCGGTCCTCCCCCACTTATTGGCTCTGCTCAACTCGAAAAAGAAGTTCAAGAAGTAATTGAGATGCAGGCAAATTTGACAGACTACCAAAAAGCCCTTGTTGAGTTTATGAGAGACGGACCTCAGTCGGTACAACAGGCAGGGCATTGGTTAAAATTTGCTCAGGATGTCTCGCGAAGAGATCAACACACTTTAGATCAAGATGTTAAAATGTATTTCTTCAATCAAGTGGTTGCCATGGATGCATTTATAGCCTCTTGGGATTCTAAAATGTTCTATGATTACGCCAGACCCTATGCATTAGTTCATGAATATTATGAAAATCAGATAATCAAAGCTTGGGGTGGGGAAGGAAAAGGCATGATAGAAATGAAGGGGGAACAATGGAGACCCTATTCTCCTGAAACCTTCTTATGTCCGCCTTTTCCCAGTTATGTATCTGGTCATAGTACCATCAGTGGGGGTTGTGGAGAGGCATTAAAAATTTGGACTGGAAATGATCAATTCGGTTCAGAAGCAAAATTAGTTGCTGGTGCAATGACTGAACCCAACCATTTAGGAGATACCATTACCTTAAAATTCCCAACTTTTACGGAAGCCGCCGAAATGGCAGGAATTTCGAGGGTTTTGGGAGGTTATCACATTCAAGCCGATAATGTAGCTGGCTTGGAATTGGGACGAAATGTTGCTCGTGAGGTTTGGAATTTTTACAAATCCCATCTTGGAGAGGAATAGTCTTCCTACTCTTGATTTCTCGAATAAACGGGAATAAAAATAACCCTGGAAGTTATTCTTTTTCACAAGGGTTTCTTACTTTGAATACCTAAGATCAATTTCAATCTCCGTTTTAAAAACAATTTTTACGATATTGTAAGAAAAACGGCATGTATAAATCCCTGATTTTTTCTCTATTCGTAGTTCTCAGTACAACAAGTAAAGCGCAGGATAAAAAACCTTTAGATTCTATTGTTTCAAAATATGAATCCAACCATGGGCTACTGATAACTTACCTTAAAGGCGATAAATTATATTTGGAACTGCAAGATAGTTTATTGGAAAAAGACTTGCTCATGGTAACCCGTTATGTGCAACTCCCTTCCAATTTTAATGCCTACACCAATGCAGGCTCTAAATCCAGCCAACTTTTAATTCGCTTTTCAAAACGAGGCGATCGGATTCTACTTACACAACATTCTTATGTCAATACAGCAGCGGAAGAAGACCCTATAAGTTTGAGTGTGGAACAAAATAATTACCCTCCTATTTTAGGAGCATTTACAATAGAAAACAAAGAATCCAATCGCTATCTTTTTGATGTTAGTGATTATTTTAATTCCGATGCACCTGGTTTTAATGTGATTCGAAAAAGTCTTAAAAAAGAATATGGACTGGGTAGTATAGACAAAAAAAGGAGTTTTATTGATGAGGTTAAAAGTTTTCCAAAAAATACAGAGATACGCCATACATTAACCTATGCAGCCTCTTCACCCCCAGCAGGCAATCAAGCCGAAACACTTAGTTTTCAAATGAATCATTCCATCATAGCCTTGCCAGAAGACCCCATGCAGGCTCGCTATGAAGATTCCCGAGTAGGCTGGTTTACCTTAAAACAATACAATTACAGTTCGGATGCGTTAAAATCGGATGAAGTAAAACTAATTCGAAGATGGCGTTTGGTCCCCTCCGATATGGAATCCTATAAAAATGGAGAATTGGTAGAACCTGTAAAACCTATTGTGTATTATCTCGATCCGGCTACTCCATTAAAATGGAGACCCTATTTTAAGAAGGGGATTGAGGATTGGAATTCCGCTTTTGAAAAGGCTGGTTTTAAAAATGCAATTCTCGCTAAAGACCCCCCGACAAAAGAAGAAGATCCGGACTTTAGTCCAGAAGACAGTCGGTACTCCACGGTACGATATGTAGCATCAACCACTCGAAATGCCACCGGACCCAGTGTGTCTGATCCAAGAACAGGTGAAATTATTGAAAGTGACATCATTTGGTATCACAACCATTTGCGTTCTTATAGAAATCGCTATTTATTAGAAACTGGTGCAGCGAATCCGAAAGCAAGAACACTAGACACTCCCGAGGAAGAAATTGGAGAGATGATGCGAAGAGTTATTTCTCATGAAATCGGTCATGCTTTAGGATTGCCCCACAACATGAAAGCCAGTTCGGCCTATCCAGTCGATTCCCTCCGATCGGGAAATTTTACCCAAAAAATGGGAATAGCAACCACAATAATGGACTATGCACGTTACAATTACATTGCTCAACCAGGGGATAAAAACATTCGCTTTGTTCGCCAATTAGGCCCTTATGACGATTATGCTATAGAATGGGGATACCGTTATTTTCCTACGGAAACTTCGGAAACTGAAAAAGTTTATTTAAAACGAATGGTGGATGAAAAAAGCACAAATCCTATTTATATGTTTGGTTACAATGGTTTTGATCCCGATTCTCAAACCGAAAACATTGGGGATGATCCCATTAAAGCGAGTAACTACGGATTAAAAAATTTAAAAATTGTAGCTTCCAATTTAGAGAAATGGACAACCAAAAACGGCCAATCCTATGACGATTTGGAGGAATTGTATGCAGAACTCATCAGCGTGTACAGAAGGTATCTCTATCATGTAATTAGAACCCTTGGTGGGGTACATGAAACCCTACTCAATAAAGGGCAAGAACTCCTTCCCTATGAAAATGTGAACCGCTCTCAACAATTGGAGGCACTTCATTTTTTAGAACAACATCTTTGGACAACTCAAACCTGGTTAATGGAACCCTCTTTAATTTCAAAAATTAAAGAAGCAGGGGGATTAGAACTCCTACAAAACCTTCAGCGTTCTGCTTTAAATAGAATTTTAAGTAAGGATTTACTAAACCGAATGCTTTCTACCCAGACCACTTTAGTTGGGACGGGTTTGAGTCCAGACCAATTGATCAATTCCCTTTACACTTCCCTATTTGAAAAAATTACTTTAGTGGACGATTCCCTAATGGCTCTTCAAATTCACTTTGTAAATCAACTTACTACTTTAATTGAAGAGGATGAGGTAAACCCAAGAATTAAAACAACCCTCGCTGCTCAAAAAAGAATCCTTCATAAACGTGCTCAAAAGGATTCTAAAACCTCAAATCTTCTTTTGAAAAATCATTATCACTATATTTCAAAAATGACCGCTGCTGATCGAAACTAGACGCAGTAAAATAATAATTCACCCCTCAACTGCAACCTTTTTAACTAAAGTTGCGTCTTACCAATAAGAACTCAATCCGTTTTGACAATACGAACACTTTACCCAAAAGAGTCCGAACTCATCAAAAAAGCAAAAGCTGATGATCGAGTTGCACAACTCATGCTGTATAATCAACATGCCCAGAAAATGCTAGCTGTAACCCGATATTATGTCAAAGATTTACAGCATGCTGAAGATGTTTTAATGATCGCTTTTTACAAAGCATTTACCCGAATTCACCAATTTAAGAATGAGATTAATTTTGAAGGTAGGACTTCTATTTGGTCTTTAATAAGAATCCAAAAGGGTTTGAATAATTTCAAAAGCCGTTT
>JAFMCA010000038.1 GCA_017858055.1 Flavobacteriaceae bacterium | reverse complement strand
TCCCCTTCTCTATATCTTAGAGCATTATTAACCATAAATCAATTAAAATGAAAAACTTCAAAACCATCTTGATAGTAACACTAATTCTTGATATTATTCAATTTATTCCTCTAGTATTGGCGAAAATGGGAGGTGAAATGAAAAACCAAATGATAAGCGATTTTAATGTTGAGGGATTAGCAAGTAGTGCACCTGCCTTAGAAGTTTTGGATATTATGTTATATATCTTTGGGTTCATTTATTTAGGAACTGTACTCTCTGTTATATATACTATAAGATTAAAAACTCTTGAAGGATTAAAATCAGCAACTTTTGTGTTATTTATCGTTCACTTATTTTGGACTTTGCCAGATTTTGTGACTTTGTTAAGCGGTGGTTCAGCACATCCTCCAATTATAATAATGATATTAACTTTAATCCCAGTCGTTGGACTTTTTTATGTGTCTCAAAAAGGAGAGTTAAAAGTTTGATTAAACCACAGGCATATCCTCTTCAGTAAGTTCAGGGATTTCTAACTCTCTTAAATAAGTTTTCTCACTCACGAAGAAAGTAGTTAATGGTAAAGTTCAGTTCTTTTATAACTTGCAGAGAATCAACGCTTCACGATATTACGTGTTGAGGTACGAATTGAATAAAAAGGGTTAAATCGTTACCCCATATGTTACCCTAAAGGGAATAAAAAAAGGGTCAACTTTACGCTAACCCTTGATTTTGTTGGGGTGGAAGATCGGGTTCGAACCGACGACCTCCTGAACCACAATCAGGCGCTCTAACCAACTGAGCTACAACCACCATTAGTTGGGCAGCAAATATAATAGATTTTTAACAAAATCAATCCCTTTTTTTTTCACCCTTTTTTAAAAAAAAGAAAAATATTTTTTTTTAAAAGTTTCATCCCGTTATATTTTAAATTCCATTTAAACCCATGCCTCTACATCCTTGTTTTGGATTTTGAAAAGTTCTTTTTTATTCTCTACAAGAAGCCATTAAATCAATATTATTATTGCTAAATTTATTTTCACTAAATTTATGATATGAGATTTTTAGAAAAATATTACCCGATACTTTTGGCTTTTTTAAGTTTTCTGTACTCCATATTCCTATGGTTTTCTGGGGAACAACTTGAAGGTTTGTATGTAGGCCTTTGGCCAGTAACGATTTTAGCTTTTGCAATTGCTATCCGACAAAGAAGAAATGACGACCTAAACAAAAGAAGATGAATAATAAGATAATGTTCGTAATCGGTTGTATCATCTTCGTGGTATATGTGTTCTTTTTGTTAACCATCATCAGTAAACAACATCGGATACAAGCCAAAGAAAACAAGAATTTGCATGACCCCAATGATTTAGATGGCATAGGTAACCAAGGACGTTTTCCAACTAAAGATTAAGTAGCTCTAAGGAGACTACTTTTACTTACAGGTCTGCTGAATAGCGAACACCAATTTGTTTACGGATTGCGTCCATAAGTTCCGAGAGCTCCAAACTGTTCTTTGTTGTCCATTTCGGTGATTCAATTCGTTGTTCACGCAAACACCGGTTGACTTCCTCTATTTCATACGAATAGCCCCTTCCAACAAATTCAAATATTGGATTGTCTTCTTTACCTTGACGTAGTAGTTTGATGTTGGGCGTTTCATGCCATCGAGAGTTCATATATATTTCTCCCTCCTCTCCGCAAATGGTTGCACGCATATCTTCGTCATGAGTAAAACTAGAATACAAAAGTGCCTGCGATTTGGTATAGGAAAGAATAAAAGCGAGTTGTTCATCCACTCCCTGCTGGGATACTACTGCACTAGCCAAGATACTGTTGGGATTGCCCATTAGTTGATAAGCTAAAAAAAGAGGATAAATTCCAATATCAAGCAAACTTCCTCCCGCTTTTTCTAGGTTAAAAAGTCTGGACTCCTCTCCTCTATCCAAACCATTGAAACTAAAACTTGCATTGATGTACCGAATCTTACCGATTTTACCTTCTGCCACCCATTTCACAACTTGCTCAAATGCTGGGTTAAATCGAGTCCAAAGGGCCTCCATTAAAAATGCAGAATGCTCTTGGGCTACCGCTCTAATTTCCTTAACCTCTCTGGAGTTAATGCCCATAGGTTTTTCACACAACACTCCTTTTCCGTGTTGAAGCGCAGCTATGGAAAGTGAATGATGCAGTGGGTGTAAAGAAGCAATATAGACGACATCAACATCTGGATCACTAAATAAACTTTCATAATCAGAATACGAAGATTTTGCTCCAAAATCAACTGCAAATGTTTCAGACCGAGAGGCACTGCTTGAGGCAACTGCCTGCAAACAACAATTGGGAACCAGTGCTAAGTCCGTTGCAAATTTTCGGGCAATATTTCCCAAACCCACGATACCCCAACGAATTTCTCTCATAATTAGGGTATCATCGAAGGAGATCAAAAAGATTCGATACAGAAATTAGGCTTCTTGAGGTAAACCCTTCTGCAGCCTCTGTACCTATTAATCGTCCAAAATTCTTTGAGCGGTAGGAAACACTTTCTAAAAAGTTTTTACTCGAAATTGGGGTTTCAGCTTCATCAGACTCAGGATCAAAAAATTGAGTCGAATAAGCTTTAACAGCCTTCATCTTATTTTCTAAATGTGAACTGATATCTACTACCACATCAGGTTCAATATCCTCCCATTGTATATATTCAAGTACTTTTTTGGGACGCCAAGCTTCTTGAGAATTCCCATTCTCATCAAAAGTTTCAATTTTTTCAAGTCCACTTAAAAAACAGGCATCGTTAACTAAGGCATTCCCTCTGGAGTGATCAATATGTCTATCGCGAATAGAATTACAGAGCACAAGCTGAGGTCTGTAGCTCCTAATTTTCTGAATAAGTGCCAATTGATGGGCTTCGTCATTGGTAAAAAATCCATCTCGAAACTCCATGTTCTCTCTGTATTGAACCCCTAAAATTTCAGCCGCTTTTCGTGCTTCTTCTGCTCTAATTTCAGCACTTCCTCGAGTCCCGAGCTCTCCCCTAGTTAAATCAATAATCGCTACAGATTTACCTTGACTAATAGAAAGAGAAATGCTCCCTGCACATCCCAATTCTACATCGTCCGGATGCGCTCCAAAAGCTAAAATATCTACACGCTTCATGATCTAGTTTTTCTCATTGATTGAAGTAGGTCATTTTTCAAGTCGTCGATGGCTTCAATCCCTGCAGAAAAACGCACCATTTGGGGAGTTATCCCTTGATGTTGGCGCTCTTCTTCGTTAAGTAAGGCATGAGAGGTTAGACGAGGGCTAAGGGCTGTACTTTCTATACCAGCCAAGCTCATTGTGGGTTTAATTAGTTCCAGGCTCATTAGGAATTGTTTTGTGTCCATTCCTGCTTCGAGGTCAAAAGACAACATCCCACCAAAACCATTCATTTGTTTTTTTGCAATCTCATGTCCGGGATGATCCTCCAAACCGGGATAATAAACTTTAGAAATCCATGGCTGTTCTTTTAAAAATTCAGCCAAAAGTTGTGCGTTATTGTTTTGAGCTTGCACACGAATAAAGAGCGTTTTAACGCTTCGCTCTAATAGCCATACGGTATAATCACTTAAGCTCCCTCCTAAATTTTTTGCGGATTCAAATACACGAGCAATGGTTGCTTCTGTTGCTAAAACTACTCCCGCACAGATATCGCTGTGACCCCCTAAATATTTTGTGGCACTATGAATTACAATGTCTATTCCAAAAGCAATGGGATTTTGATTGACAGGACTTGCAAAAGTATTGTCAATCATGGTCCAAATAGATGCGGCTTGTGCAATTTCGCTGATGGACTGAAGATCAATGATTTTGAGGGTAGGATTACTCGGAGTTTCTATATAGATTCCTCGGGTATTTGGTCTAATTTCTGCTTTAAAATCGAGGGCATCTAACCCTTTTGAAAAACTGTATTCAATTCCGTATTTCCCGAATTCTTTCTTTATGAAATTTCTTGTGCCTCCATACAAATCATCTTGAAAAATGACGTGATCTCCTGCTTGAAGGTGGGAAAGTAAGGCTGTGCTGATTGCAGCCATGCCGGAACCAAAAATTAACCCTGCTTCCGCCCCTTCAAGGGCAGCAATTTTTTCACACAATCCTCGTTGGTTTGGGGTATTAAAATAACGTGGATATTGATTGATTTCTACATCGTTAAAAGCATAGGAAGTTGAAGCGTACAAAGGAGAAATTGCACCACCAAATTGAGTGTCTTTGATTTCACCAGCATGAACGCATAAAGTCCTAAAATCTTTGCTTTTATTCATTAGATTCTATCCATGAGATCACACTTGGGTCGTCAGGCAACGTTCTTGGGGATACAACTCTTGCCAATCGGCCATCAGGATTGATTAAATATTTTTGGAAATTCCAGGAAACACTTGAGTTTACAACTCCATTTTTTGTAGCCTGGGTTAAAAATGCATAGATCGGATGCATGTCTTTTCCTTTTACTGAAATCTTACTCATGATAGGGAAGGTTACACCGTAATTGCTTTCACAAAAAACCGCAATCTCCTCATCGGTTCCTGGCTCTTGTCTTAAAAAGTTGTTGGCTGGAAAGCCTACTATGACAAAATCTTCTGATCCGTATTTATCATAAAGGGCTTGTAATTGTTTGTACTGAGGGGTTAAACCACATTTGGATGCTGTATTGACAATCATAACTTTTTTCCCCTTTAATGAACTGAAATCAAAGTCTTCTCCTTCAATGTTTTTAACTTTGAATTGAAAAATGGTTTGATCATTATTTTCTTGGGCAAAAGCTGATTGTGAAGCGATCATAAGAACTAAAAGTGTTAGAAATTGTTTCATTGTTTTCTTTCAAAGGTCGCTGTTTTTTTTTGAAATTAAAAACGAATCCCTTCAAACGATTTCAGCGGACAAACCTTCTTCAAGCAATGCAGCACATCGGGGAGTTAAAAATTCAATAGAACCTGATTTAACGGCACATTTTCCTGTAAAATGGACTAAATAAGCACATTGCTCCGCCTGCATTAGGCTGTGTTCACAAATCTTGACCAGACATGCGATGACGTGATCGAATGTATTTACATCGTCATTATACAAAATAATTTCGTGTTCTTTGTCTGCCAATACGCTGACCTCCTCTTCAATCTGTGGGTTTTCGCTTGGATTTGTAGAACTTATTTTACAAACTTTAGTGCGCACCATGTTTCTCTTTCTTTTGTAAAAACTAAAGTTAAGTATTCGGACTCACATTTTTTTTGGAGCGCTTCGATATCCTTTAAATAAAAACCTGAAAGAAATAGCTTGCCAGAGGGTTTTAAAGCCTTGGAATAACTGCTGATTTGATCCATCAAGATGTTTCGATTAATATTAGCGAAAATAAAGTCGTATTCCGATTTATTTTCTTCCAAAGAGGAGGCTTGAATGGCGCGAATATTCTTACAATCGTTTTTAGTTGCATTTTCAATTGTATTTTCAACACACCACGGATCATAATCTATGGCATCTACAATCCGTGCTCCTTTTTTTGAAGCCAGTATCCCTAGTACTCCCGTACCGCATCCCATATCGAGCACCCTTTGGTTACTCAAGGACTCTTCCAATACGTATTCCAACATCATATGTGTTGTAGGATGATGACCTGTACCAAAGCTCATTTTAGGGTTTATTATAATTTCGTATTGCTTCCCTTGATTTTCATGAAAATCTGCACGAATAATACAGTGGTCAGCGATTTGAATAGGATGAAATTCCGCTTCCCATTTTGCATTCCAGTTTTCTGGAGCGATTTCTTTTATTGAATATTGAATATCAACCTCAGGATGCTTTAGTAACTCAATGGATTCTATAAAATTATCGAAATGCAAGTCTATCGGAACATACGCATTCAATCCCTGCTCTGTTGTCAAAAAACTCTCAAAAGGGAGCTCCTGCAATTCTGCATTTAAAATGTCTTCCCAGGGGGTTTTTGGCTTTATAGAAAAACTGTATTCTATATAAATCTTTGCCATTAAAAAGCGTTTACAATCGCCATAAAGTCCTCTGCATTCAATGAAGCTCCTCCTATTAATCCTCCATCTACGTCTTGCATAGAAAAAATTTCTTTTGCATTGGATGGTTTTACACTACCTCCATATAGTATGGCGACTTGGTTTGCCAAATTTGCATCATACTGGTCTTCAATTAATTGGCGAATAAAGGCGTGCATTTCTTGAGCTTGTTCTGGACTTGCAGTCTCCCCTGTTCCAATCGCCCAGACGGGTTCATAAGCCAAAACAATTTGAATCCATGTTGCTTTTGGAAGATTGAATAAAGCACTGGAGAGCTGTTCTTTTACTAAATCAAAATGCTTGTTTTCTTTTCTGTGATGCAATTCCTCTCCAAAGCAAAAAATAACGTCCAATTCTTCGGCTATTGCTTTCGAAACTTTAGCCTGTAACAAACGATCTGTTTCTCCATACAAAGATCTTCTTTCTGAATGTCCTAGTATTACAGTATGCACACCTACCCCTTTCAGCATAGAGGCTGAAATTTCCCCAGTATGTGCTCCTGAATCTGCAGCATTCATGTTTTGAGCAGCTACCATTATGGGTTGCTGTTTTAAAAGGTTTACAGTTTGGGATAATTGAGTAAATGCTGGAGCTACCATTACTTGAACTTCCTCAGGCAGGGTATGTTGAATTAACCTTTCAATTAAAGCTTCTGTTTCAAGTGTATTGTTATTCATTTTCCAATTTCCAGCTACAATTTGTTTTCTCATGTTTACGGTGTTTTTATTCTAGGGTCTAGATATGCATATATTAAATCGACCACAATATTAATGATAATAAAGAAGAAGGCAATGGTTAAAACGGCTCCCATTACCACAGGGATGTCCAATTGATTTAACGCCTCTACAATTTCTTTACCCAAACCTTTCCACCCGAAGATGTATTCTACAAAAATTGAACCTGCTAATAAAGAAGCAAACCAGCCTGAAATGGCTGTTATTACTGGATTTAACGAGTTTTTCAATGCGTGCTTAAAAACTACTTGATTGCGTGACAATCCTTTTGCATATGCTGTACGGATATAATCTTCCGAAAGAACCTCTAATAAATTACTTCTTAACAATTGTATGATAACAGCTAAGGGACGAATCCCTAAAACAACGGAAGGAAGAATAATATTCTTCCATTGGAGTTGAAGACGTTCTCCCATGTCGTCAAGTTCATAGAGACTCCCTGTCATATTAAGCCCTGTAAAGTCATACAGGATATAACCAAAAAACCATGAAAATAATATCGCACTAAAAAAAGAAGGGACACTCATCCCCAAAGTGCTAAAAAGCTGTAAAAAGCGATCGATCCAGCGGTCTTTGTTCAAAGTGGCAACAATTCCTAACCCTATTCCCATCACGATCGCAATAAACATCGAGGAAATTGCTAAAAGGATGGTGTTGGGTAAAGTCTCTTTAATAATTTCTGCAATTGGCTTTCCTCTTTTTTGATAAGAAGTTCTAAAATATGGGGCTTTTAGAACTAGAACCTTTTGCTGAGTTTCAAACAAAACAAACCCTCCATATACTGTTTCAGTGTAAAACCCAAAATCCTTGGGGTTTTTTGAGTGTATCGAAAGAGGAAGTAAATCATTGAGATAGTTTAAATACTGAGTGGTTAGAGGCAAGTTAAACCCAAATTTTGCTTTGATGACCTCTAATTGCTGACTGTCTTCGTTTTGGTCTAACATCATTTGTGCAGGATCTCCAGGCAAAACGATAAAAAGAAAAAATATCAGGCTAGCAACACCCCATAATGCCAAAAGTGTAGTTCCTATTTTTAGACCTACTTTTCGAATCATTTTTGTGATGCCTCTTCAAGGTGAATGAGAGCAAAAACGGCATAATTAACCATGTCGTGATAATTTGCATCAACACCCTCACTAACCAATGTTTTTCCGGAGTTTTCCTCAATTTGCTTTACTCTCAGTAACTTCTGTAAGATTAAATCTGTCAGAGAGCTTACCCGCATATCCCGCCAAGCTTCCCCGTAGTCATGATTCTTTTTAATCATAAGCTCAAAGATGGTTTGAAGCTTTTGGTCATAAAGCATAAGCGCCTCTTGTAAAGTCAAATCTGGTTGCTCAGCAATTCCTTTTTCCATTTGAATCAAGGCCATGATGCTGTAGTTGATGATCCCAATAAATTCAGATTCTTGTCCTTCCTCTATTTTTTGCTCCTTGTTGGTTTGTAAGCTTCGAATACGCTGAGCTTTGATAAAAATTTGATCTGTTAATGAAGGCAATCTTAAAATTCGCCAAGCAGCACCGTAATCGGCCATTTTATTTTTAAATAAAGACCGGCATTGGGCTGTAATTGCTAAATACTTCTTTTGGGTCACTTCCATTTAAGCTAATTTTGTCTAAATTTCGAGCTTTAATTTTATTCTTACTTCTCTTTTAAAAAAAAGTTATCAAAAAGAAAAATACAGCATTATCAATCAACATCAAAGGTACGCTAGTTGATTTGAGTCAACCCAAGGTTATGGGAATCTTGAATCTTACTGAAGATTCCTTTTTCGATGGGGGAAAATATAATCGTACAGACCGTGCACTTGCTCATGTAGAAAAAATGCTGAACCAAGGTGCTTTTTTTATCGATGTAGGGGTTGCGAGCAGTAAACCTGGAAGTGCTATTCTTTCGAGCGAAGAAGAAAAAATAAAACTACTTCCCACTCTGGAAAAATTGATCACAAACTTTCCAGATAGTTTTTTTTCTATAGATACCTATAACAGCGATACTGCTAAGGCAGCACTTGAAATAGGCGCTAGCATGATTAATGATATTTCTGGCGGGATACTAGATCCAGAGATGTTTACCAAAATTGCTCCTTTTCGAGTACCCTATATCATCATGCACATGCAAGGAAAGCCAGAAAATATGCAGCATCATCCCCAATATGAGGACATTACAAAAGAGGTTAAACACTTTTTAATCCATCAAACTATAGCAGCAGAAGCTGCTGGAATCAAAGATGTATTGATAGATCCAGGCTTTGGTTTTGGAAAAACTTTAGAGCATAATTTCAAATTGCTAAAAGAACTCAATACATTAACAGACCTCAACTGCCCCATGCTGATTGGTTTATCTCGCAAGTCGATGATATACAAATATTTAAATTTTACTCCAAAGGAGGCATTGAACGGTACTACAGCTCTTCATGCATGGGGATTAGAACGTGGAGCTTCTATTTTAAGGGTTCATGATGTGAAAGAAGCCAAAGAATGTGTTGACTTATGGAGAGCACTCCATTAGTTTTTATAATTTTACAAAAAAGCTACTCTTGGGCATTACTGATTTTATTGATTTTTCTTTTCTCGATGTAATCGATATTTTACTCGTTGCCTTACTTCTTTTCTATTTGTATAAACTCCTTAAAGGCACGGTTGCGATCAATATTTTTATTGGAATTGTAATCATTTATTTAATCTGGCGATTGACCGATATACTGAACATGGATGTGTTAAGTAACTTGCTGGGTAAATTTATTAGTGTCGGATTTTTTGCTTTAATAGTCGTTTTTCAGCAAGAGATACGAAAGTTTTTACTTTTACTTGGGTCAACCAATTTTGCTTCTAGACGAAACATGATTCGTTATTTTCGATTTTTGAATCAAAATAAAATTATCTCAGATTTAAATTTAGATGTGCTCATAGATTCCTGCGAGGAAATGTCGAATGCCAAGACCGGTGCTATTATTGTTCTCCAAAGAAATAACAGTCTGGAATTTGCCCTTTCACAAAACAATAGAGTTCAAATGCAGCTTAGTCCACACCTACTGCAAAGTATTTTTTTTAAGAACAGTCCGCTTCACGATGGTGCCGTAATTATTAAAAATAATGAAATTATAGGTACACGAGTAGTGCTCCCTTTGACAGAAAAAACAAAACTTCCCAATGCATATGGACTAAGACATCGAGCTGGAATGGGGATAAGTGAAAAAACGGATGCTTTGGTGATTGTAATTTCTGAACAAACAGGAAAAATAGTGTACATCAAAAATGGAGAGGTTTATCCTCAAGAATCCATGGCAGTGCTTAGAGAAATACTTTCACAGGATTTGAGTGAATAATTTTAGCCTGGAATTGTTTCTGCAAATTGTACCTCGTAAAGCTTCGCATAATACCCATTAGGAACTTTAAGTAATTCCTCATGAGTCCCTTGCTCTACGATATGACCTTGATCCATAACAAGGATACGATCTGCATTTTTTACGGTCGCCAATCTATGTGCTATTACAATAGAGGTTTTTCCTTTTGTTAAAGTGTCTATCGCTCTTTGGATGATTTCTTCCGTATAACTATCCACAGAAGAAGTGGCTTCATCTAAAACTAAAATTGCAGGATTTGTGATATAGGCTCTCAAAAAAGCAATCAGTTGTCGTTGTCCTGAGGACAACATTACCCCACGTTCTTTTACATTGTATTCATAGCCTCCAGGCAGGGAGTTGATAAAGTCGTGTACCCCAATTTTTTTTGCTGCTTCGATGACATCATCAAGAGAAATATCAGGATTGTAGAGGGTGATGTTATTATACAAACTATCTGCAAATAAAAATACATCCTGTAAAACTACAGCGACGTGTATTCTTAAAGCATTTAATTCAAAATCTTTAATCGAAATAGAATCAATGGTAATATCGCCAGAATCGTATTCATAAAATCGAGAAAGCAAATTGATGATTGTAGACTTTCCAGCACCTGTAGCTCCTACCAAAGCAACCGTCTCCCCAGCATTGATTTGAGTAGAAATACCATGAAGAATTTCTTCTCCCTCTATATATGAAAAACGCAATTGATCAAATGCGATTCTACCTTCCAATGCTTCTGGAGAAAGGGTTCCGGTATTTTTTATGCTACTTTCTGTTTCTAGTATTTTAAAAATTCGATCAGCGGCTACCATTCCCATCTGTAGGGTATTGAATTTATCCGCAATTTGACGTAAGGGTCTAAAGAGCATTTGAGACATCTGGATAAACAAAAAGATTGTACCTAAAGAAACACTTCCTCCTGAAATTACATTAAACCCACCATACCAAACCAGCAATCCAATGGTTACTGATGAAGAAATCTCCGCTATCGGAAAGAATATGGAGTTAAACCAAACCGTTTTTAACCAGGCCTTTTTATGTTTTTCATTTATTTCTACAAATTGTTCGTATTCAATTTTTTCACGGTGAAAAATCTGAACAATCTTCATCCCACTCAGCCGTTCCTGAACAAAAGAATTTAAGTTTGCTACCTGCAATCGGACCTCTTCAAAAGCTTTTTTCATTGACTTTTGAAACAGTCGAGTAGCGTATAGAATGACGGGTAAAACAGAAAAAACTATAAGCGTTAGACGCCAATCTACATAAAACATTACCCCGATTACAAGTACCATTTTAAGTAAATCCGCAATTATCATAAATAACCCTTCAGAAAATATACTCGCAATCGTTTCGATGTCACTTACGGCTCTGGTTACCAAACGTCCAACGGCATTTTTATCAAAATAGCTCATCTTAAAAAAGATGATTTTTTCAAAAAGCTGAACACGCAAAGCTTTGATTACTTTCTGCCCAAGCCAGTTGGCATAGAAAACAAATAGAAATTGAAAAATTACTTCCAAGAGTAGAGTGATAAACATAAAGCCAACGAACATGACCATGCCTTCGTATGCTTTCGGTCGGATATAATCATCTACCGTTACCTTTAAAAAGTAAGGGGTAAGCGTTGAGAAAAAGGAAAGTAAAATAGCAGCAACTAGTACAAAATAATAAGTACTCTTGAATGGTTTTACAAAAACCATCAATTTGGAGAATAATTTTACATCAAAAATTTTACCACTGACTTTAGCCATTGTTGTCTAGGTATATTGTATCTGGATAGTAGATTTGTGTTAGAAAAAGTCCCTCGGCAGGAACAGAATACCCTGCCAAAGAACGGTTTTTACTTTGAATAATTTGGTGCATCTCTTGGATTTTTTTTTTGCCAAGTCCTACTTCGATAAGAGTTCCCACTATAGCGCGAACCATATTTCTCAAAAATCGATTGGCTGTAATGGTGAATATATAGGTTTCTTCTAACTTGTTCCATTCTGCTCTTTTTATAGAACACAAAAAGGTTTTTACATCAGTGTTTGATTTTGAAAAACATTCAAAATCTTCGTATTCCAACAAAATTTTAGCCGCCGCATTCATCGCATTAAAATCTAAATGTTGAATAAGGCAGTATGTTGTCCCTAATTTAAAAGGGGACTTTTTTTGAACCAAGTGATATTCATAGGTTCTTGATAGGGCGTCAAAACGAGCATGAGCTTCTTTCTTTACAGGTTTTATGCTTTGAATAGCGATGTCTTTTGGTAAAAATTGGTTCAATCTAAAGATCAGTTGATCGAACTCCTGTATTGGAGGGTTTGTATCAAAATGAGCGATCATTTGTCGTGCATGTACTCCAGTATCAGTTCTTCCAGCAGCGGTTAATTCACATTGGTGTTTTAAAAGTACTTGAAAAGCATCTTCCATCACTTCTTGTATACTAATCGCATTGGGTTGTCTTTGCCAGCCGTGATAGGCAGTACCTACATATGAAAATTCTAAAAAATACCGACTGTATTCCATCTCGTCAAAGATACTTGGAATTATCCTTTGTCACAATTCAGTTGTTATATTTTGGGAATGTATACATTTGACATGAATACGCTTATCTTGAAAAAAATAATACTCCTTTCCGATACTCATGGATTTTTAGATCAGAAAATCTTATCCTATGTAGATCATGCAGATGAAGTATGGCATGCAGGGGATATTGGTAAATTGAGCGTCTTAAATCAATTGGAGAATATCAAACCCCTTCGAGCGGTATACGGCAATATTGACAGCCATCAAATTCGACTACAAGCCCCAGAGGTTCTGAACTTTAACTGTGAAGGTCTCCAAGTACAAATGCTTCACATTGGAGGGTATCCTGGTCGGTACACTTCTCAAGCCAAAAAATTGATTGAACAACACCAACCCAAGCTTTTTATTTGTGGACATTCTCACATCTTAAAAGTGATGCAAGACAAAAAATACGGACACTTACATATGAATCCAGGGGCTGCTGGAATCTCAGGGTTTCATAAAATTAGAACCCTCCTCCGCTTTGAAATTGAATCCGGTAAAATCAATAAACTCGAGGCTATCGAAATGGGATTGCGTGGCGCTTTAACGAATGCGATCGACTGACCGAACTAGTGCTTCGTCTCTAAGAATTGATCGTCTAGCAAGCCAAAATAAAACAACGTTGATGAATGAAATCAATATAACAAGTTCGTCAAAATTAAACCCATTTGATAAATCGAAACGTGATAAATAAATCCCCCCCTGAGTCATCTGAAAAAGTACAATCAAAAAACACAATAGTGCCTGCAAAGGTCTTTTTTTGAAAAGAAGAAGGGTAATTAATGCAATCAGGGGAGTTATTATAAACCCATAAAAAGACTGATAAATCTGAATTATAGGTGTTGAGGAAGTTGAATCCAATGACAAAGAAAACAATACACAACTAAGAGTAAAGGAAAGCAGAATATAAAGTGACTGAATGCGTTGGATCATGTTTTGTTTTTTACAAAATTAAGTTTTTTTTAAAAGCACTTTTTTTAAAATAAAAATTTGTAATATTGCTCCTCTACAAACACACTTATGCTTTCAGCTCATTACAACAGCGGTAAAGCAACAATCATATAAACTTCATGTACGAAATAGCTACTCTTAAAACAAAGAAACTACCTGAATTGCAGGATATTGCTAAAAAAATTGGAATTAAAAAAACGGCTGGTCTAAAAAAATTAGATCTTATTTATCAAATCGTTGATTTTATCGCTTCAAAACCTGATGAGGAAATCAAAACTGAAGTTGAGGACAACAAATCCGATTCTCCTTTTGAAAAAAAGATGCCCGTTAAAATTCTTCCTGTTCAAAAATCAAGACCTAAACCTCAGCGAGACGACCGCCCTCAAAGGGAAGATCGTTCACAAAAAAACAACCCGAACCATAAAAAACAAGGGCAACATCAGAACAAGCCAAATAACGGAAATACCAGTAATAATGGCAATCCTGCCAATAATGGGAACGCCCAAGTAAACAAAGTTGAAAACGGGAATGCTGGAAAAAACCAAAACCGTAAAGAACAAAACAATCATAACCGAGATAATCGAAGTCGTTACAGAGAACCGGATTTTGAATTTGACGGTATCGTAGAAACAGAGGGGGTACTTGAAATGATGGTAGAAGGCTATGGATTTTTACGTTCCTCTGACTACAACTATCTTTCCTCTCCTGATGATGTGTATGTATCCCAATCACAAATCCGTTTATTTGGATTGAAAACTGGGGATACCGTATTAGGTTCAGTTCGTCCTCCAAAAGAGGGTGAAAAATACTTTCCCTTGATTAAGGTGGATAAAATAAATGGGCTGGATCCGAAAGTAGTTCGTGATCGAGTTTCTTTCGAACACCTCACCCCTCTTTTCCCTCAGGAAAAATTCAATCTTGCTGATAAGCAAAGTACCATTTCAACCCGAATTATGGATTTGTTTTCTCCTATAGGAAAAGGACAACGAGGAATGATTGTTTCCCAGCCAAAAACAGGGAAAACAATGTTGCTTAAAGATATCGCCAATGCCATAGCTGCAAACCATCCAGAAGTCTATCAATTGATTTTATTAATTGATGAACGTCCGGAAGAAGTTACAGACATGCAGCGTAACGTGGACGGAGAGGTTGTAGCTTCTACTTTTGATGAGCCAGCAGATCGACACGTAAAAGTTGCCAATATTGTCCTTGAAAAAGCAAAACGATTGGTTGAATGTGGTCATGATGTCGTTATACTCTTGGATTCCATTACGAGACTTGCTAGAGCCTATAACACGGTGCAACCTGCCTCTGGAAAAATTTTAAGTGGAGGTGTTGATGCTAATGCGTTACACAAGCCTAAACGATTTTTTGGAGCGGCAAGAAATATTGAAAATGGAGGTTCACTTTCTATTATTGCAACAGCATTGACTGAAACCGGATCTAAAATGGATGAAGTAATCTTTGAAGAATTCAAAGGAACAGGAAACATGGAACTTCAATTGGATCGTCGCATTGCCAACAGAAGAATTTTCCCTGCAATAGACTTGGTTTCTTCAAGCACAAGAAGAGATGATTTATTACTGGATGAAAACACCATTAAGCGCATGTGGATCATGAGAAAGTATTTAGCCGACATGAACCCCGTTGAAGCGATGGAATTCATTAATGATCGCTTTACACGTACTCAAAGCAACGAAGAGTTTTTAATTTCGATGAACTCCTAAGCGCGTATCCATGAAAACAAAAAAAGGCTCCCAATGGGAGCCTTTTTTATTTAAACTTATTACGAACGCTTATAGCGCAGCTACGTGGTGCGCAAGTTTGGACTTCAGATTCGAAGCCTTATTCGCATGAATAATATTCTTTTTAGCAAGTTTATCTACAAGAGATATAACAACAGGGAACATCTTTGTTGCCTCCTTTTTATCTGTAATCTCTCTCAATTTCTTGATAGCGTTACGAGCAGTTTTGTGCTGAAAGCGATTTAAGAGCCTTTTTTTGTTGTTTGAACGAATG
>JAFMCA010000010.1 GCA_017858055.1 Flavobacteriaceae bacterium | reverse complement strand
TTTGAATTCAGCTTCTTCTCCTTTATTGAGTTTGTTTCCATCCTCTTTTTCTAAATGACGTGCTGGTACAAATGCTACAATATCATCGTTAAAATGAATGGTCGCGCCTTTATCAACAAGATCCGTAATTGCTGCAGTATGTGTAGTATCTACGGCAAATTCATTTTCGTATTTGTCCCAAGGATTTTCAGTAGTTTGTTTGTGTCCTAAACTCAATTTACGACCTTCCACATCCAGTTCAAGTACGACGACATCAATTTTATCTCCGAGAGTTAAAACTTCAGAAGGGTGTTTTACCTTTTTGGTCCATGACAAATCAGAAATATATACTAAGCCATCAATTCCTTCTTCCAGCTCAATAAAGACTCCGAAGTTGGTAAAGTTTCTTACCAAACCGGTATGCTTTGAACCGATAGGATATTTAGACGTGATGTCAGTCCATGGATCGGGAGTAATTTGCTTGATGCCCAGAGACATTTTACGAGATTCGCGATCTAAAGTTAAAATCACTGCTTCTACTTCGTCTCCTACACTTACAAAATCTTGTGCAGATCTTAAATGAGTTGACCAAGACATTTCAGAAACGTGAATTAAACCTTCAACACCTTCTTCGATTTCAACAAATGCTCCGTAGTCTGCAATTACAACTACTTTACCTTTTACTTTATCCCCTTCTTTGAGCGTGTCTGCTAATTGATCCCATGGGTGGGCACTCAACTGCTTAAGTCCAAGTTGAATTCTTGATTTATTGTCATCAAAGTCAAGGATTACTACATTCAACTTTTGATCTAATTCAAGAATTTCATTTGGATGATTGATACGACTCCAAGAAAGATCTGTAATGTGAATCAAACCATCAACCCCACCTAAATCAATAAAGACTCCGTAAGAGGTTATGTTTTTCACAGTACCTTCAAGAACTTGACCTTTTTCAAGTTGGCCAATGATTTCTTTTTTCTGTTCTTCAATATCCGCCTCAATTAGGGCTTTGTGTGAAACAACAACATTTTTAAATTCATGGTTAATCTTTACAACCTTGAATTCCATTGTTTTGTTTACGTATTGATCATAATCACGGATCGGCTTTACGTCTATTTGTGAGCCAGGTAAGAATGCTTCAATGCCAAATACATCTACGATCATTCCTCCTTTTGTTCTACATTTCACAAAACCACTTACAATTTCTCCATTATCATGGGCATTGTTTACGCGATCCCATGCTTTAATCACACGAGCTTTTCTGTGAGACAAAACCAACTGACCTGTTCGGTCTTCTCGCATGTCAACGATTACCTCTACCTTGTCCCCTACTTTTAAGTTAGGATTGTATCGGAATTCATTTAAAGAAATTACTCCTTCAGATTTCGCATTAATATCGATGATCGCTTCACGGTCTGTCATATAAACAACGACCCCTTCGATTACATCATCATCTGCTGTATCAACAAAGTTTTCTTTTACAAGTTTTTCAAATTCATCCAGTTGCTTGTCTTCGATGAAGTCAATACCTTCTTGATAGTTGTGCCAGTTAAAGCTAGATAAAAATTCAGCTTGTGCTGAGGCAGTTTCTTTTGTACTTGCCTTTTTATCTTCTTTAACAGCAACATCAACAGTGGTATCCGCTACTTGAACATCAGCGACCGTTTCTTCTGCTGCAACTACTTCAGTTTTTTTCTCTACTGGAGTTTCTTCTATTTTGGGAGCAGCTTTTTTAGAAGTTGTGGTTTTTGCTGCTGCTTTTTTTGGTTCAGCTCCTTCTTCGGCAGCTGAATTTTCGGTTGGTTCTTTGGCCATTTCCGAGGGTTTTGTATTCTGTATGATGGGAAAACCTTAGTTGCAGATACAGAAGTTGTTTTTAAAATTGTTGGTTGCTTTCGGTTTTTCCTTCCAATTAAAAGCGTGCAAATATAATGTTAATCACTTGATAAACAAACAATATCTGTGTTTTTTAAAACCCTACTTTAGAATCAGAAATCAATAATTTTTGGTGAAAATTTACCCCAACTTTTTGTCAATATGATACTGTAATTTTTGGAGCACCTCCTCGATGGTCAAATGACTTACCTCTACCTCTATTGCATCCGAGGCTTTGGTTAATGGAGACGTGACTCGAGTGGAATCTTGATGATCTCTTGATTTTACATTTGCTAAAACCGCCTCAAAGGATTCATTGTTTCCTGCCTCAAGCTGTTCTTTATGCCGACGTTGGGCTCTAATTTCAGGTGCTGCTGTTAGAAAAAACTTGCATTCTGCCTCAGGAAAAACGACAGTTCCAATATCTCTACCGTCCATGACAATCCCCTTTTCATTCCCCATAATTCGCTGCTGTTCTACTAGAAATTCTCTAATTTCCCTAACACTTGCTACCACACTTACTACTTCATTAACTCTGGATTCTCGAATTTGTAGCGATCTATTTTCGCCATTGATGAAGGTCTGTAAGCCCTTTTCACTGTTTTCGAAATGAATTTTTATTTCAGGGAGGGAAGCAATTAATTTTGTGAAGTTAATTTTTCCCTCAGGACTTTGTTGCAGCCCAAAATAGGATACCGCACGATACATGGCTCCTGTATCAATATAAATGTAGTTGAGCTTTTTTGCAATTCTTTTGGCAATAGTACTTTTTCCAGTTGCAGCATACCCATCAATTGCAATAATAATTTTGTTCATGCAATAAAAATAAGCTTTTCTCTATGAAGCAATTAATTTTTTTGCATTGACAACTTTCTGAGGAGTAATTGCGTAAGAAAGAACTTCGTGCATTTCTTTAACATAATGAAAATGAAGTCCCTTCAAATATTTTTCGTTGATTTCATCTATATCTTTTTTGTTGTCTTCACAAAGGATAATTTCTTTAATCTTAGAGCGTTTAGCCGCAAGGATTTTTTCTTTTATCCCTCCAACGGGAAGTACCTTCCCTCGAAGAGTAATCTCCCCGGTCATCGCTAAATGCTTCTTCACCCTTTTTTGGGTGAATAGAGAAACTAGGGAAGTTAACATGGTTACTCCTGCACTTGGTCCATCTTTTGGAGTAGCGCCTTCTGGAACATGGATATGAATGTTGTATTTATCAAAATCAAAATCTGCCAATCCCATTAAATCAGCATTTGCCTTGATATATTCCAAGGCGATAGTAGCCGATTCTTTCATTATTTTTCCTAGATTCCCTGTTATACTCAAGATCCCTTTTCCTGGGGAAATTGCTGATTCAATAAATAAAATGTCACCTCCAACAGAGGTCCAAGCCAACCCAGTGACGACCCCTGCCACATAATTGTTTTCATACAAATCTCGCTGCACCTTAGCCGGTCCCAAAATGGCTGTCAAATCGGTTACTTCGGGTTGGATCTTGTAGTCTTCTTCCATAGCTATGGATTTCGCTGCATAGCGAACGGCTTTCGCCACTTGTTTTTCTAGACCTCTCACACCGGATTCCCTTGTATAACTTTCAACGATTTTATCTAATACTTGTTTTTTTAGTTTTAGTTGGTTGGGCTTCATTCCATGCTCTTTTAATTGCTTGGGTAGCAAGAATTTTTGAGCAATACT
The DNA here is from genome assembly GCA_017858055.1 of Flavobacteriaceae bacterium. GTDB lineage: Bacteria > Bacteroidota > Bacteroidia > Flavobacteriales > Flavobacteriaceae > MS024-2A. The sequence goes on along the minus strand of JAFMCA010000010.1, from coordinate 53,313 downwards.
CGCCTTCTCTTCTTGAGTATATCCACTCACATTGATGATTTCCATTCGATCCCTCAAGGCAGGATGAATTGTACCTAAATTGTTTGCCGTTGCTACAAACAATACTTTGGATAAATCATAGCCCATCTCCAAAAAGTTGTCGTAAAAGGATTCGTTTTGTTCTGGATCTAATACCTCCAGTAAAGCAGAAGCAGGATCCCCTTGGGCTCCAGTAGAAAGTTTATCGATTTCATCCAAAACAAAAACAGGATTGGAAGTTCCTGCTTTCTTTAAACTTTGTACAATCCTCCCAGGTAAAGCCCCGATATACGTTTTTCGATGCCCACGGATTTCCGCTTCATCACGCATTCCCCCTAAAGAAATTCTAACATATTCCCGACCGAGTGCTTCAGCGATGGACTTTCCTAATGAAGTTTTTCCAACTCCCGGAGGGCCATGCAAACATAAAATCGGCGATTTCATATCGTTTCTTAATTTCAGTACCGCCAAATATTCAATCACTCGTTTTTTGACTTCATCCAGTCCAAAATGATCTCGATCTAGAATTTTTTGAGCACGTTTTAAATCAAAAATATCTTTGGAATATTCCTCCCAGGGTAAGTCTAAAAATAAGTCTAAATAATTACGCTGAACAGAGTATTCCGCTACTTGCGGATTCATCCGTTGCAGCTTCAATAGTTCCTTTTCAAAATGCTTCCCTACCTCTTCACTCCATTTTTTTTCAACAGCCCGTTCACGCATTTCTTCCACTTCCTCCTCATAAGAAACTCCACCCAACTCTTCTTGAATGGTTTTCATTTGTTGGTGTAGATAGTATTCTCGTTGTTGGGTGTCCATTTCTGAACGCACTCTGGATTGAATATCGTTTTTTAGAGCTAATTTTTGATATTCCTCATTCATGTGTTTCAAACAGATCAATGCTCGTTGATGCAAACTAACCTCCATCAAAATCTTCTGCTTTTCAAGTACAGAAACGTTCATGTTAGAGGCTACAAAATTGATTAAGAAGGAGGGCGTTTGAATATTTTTTATTGCAAAGGATGCTTCTGTTGGAATATTGGGGTTTTCTTGTATTATCTGAAGTGCAAGATCTTTAATGGAGTCTATAGTCGCTAAAAATTCCTTGTCGTTTTTTTTGGGAAGGTCATCATTAACGGATTCAATTTCTGCTTTCAGATAGGGCTGTTCCTCAATAATGGATTTAATTTTAAAACGCTTTTTTCCTTGTATAATAATGGTGGTATTCCCATCAGGCATTTTAAGAACACGTAGGATTTGCGCTACAGTTCCCATTTCGTGGATATCTTGTGCTCCTGGATTCTCTATGTTTTCGTTGCGTTGAGCCACTACCCCGATGATCTTATCGGTTCTATTCGCATCTTTTATCAACTTAATCGATTTGTCACGCCCAGCTGTAATCGGAATTACTACGCCAGGAAAAAGTACCGTATTGCGTAAAGGTAAAATGGGAACGGCATGGGGTAAAGCCTCATTTTCTAATGCTTCCTCGTCTTCAGTCGTCATTAATGGAATTAAATCTCCATCGGATTCAATATCTTGCAGTGACAAGTTGTCAATTGTATTAAAAAGGGAACGTGCCATATTGGATTTTTAGGTCATCTTGTCATTTTTTAAACACCAAATGGAATCTAATAAACTGCGATAAACTCACATTCAGTTTAAAAATAACTTCTGTCTAATCATGGACAATAGTTATGCCAAAAAGTATTTTTAATAATAGTGTAACAATTCCGAAAAAACCCCATCTTAGAAGTGAAGATGTCCTCATTGAATTATAAAGAATTACATATTAATAACTTAATCCTTGCTTGTAAAAGAAAGGATCAAAATGCACAAATGGAATTGTATCAACGTTATTATCAACCGCTCTATCATGCTGCCTATGCTATTTTAAAAAACCGAGATGATGCTCAAGATGCGATGCAAGAAGGGATGATTACTGCATTTGAAAAACTTGATCAATTTCAAGGGGAAGGAAATTTTGGGGGATGGCTCCGAAAAATTGTAGTTCGAAAAAGCATTCGCTATTATCATTACAACAAGCGGAATATTGGCGATTCTTCCCTAGAAAACAATACCGAATTAAGCGAAAATCCAGATACGGAGGATACAGAATTTCCCAATTTTAGCTCAGAACAACTGGATCGTGCTTTGGGGAAGCTAACCCATCGCTACAGTCTAATCCTAAAAATGTACTATTTAGAAGGATATACCCATGAGGAAATCAGTGAACTCCTCCATTGGAGCTACAGCAATTGCAGAACCATACTTTCACGAGCTAAAACACAATTAAAAAAACATCTCCATGAAGGAACAAAAGATTAAAGAACAGTTTCAAAAATGGGAACAAAGCCTTCAGGCTCCACCCCTTGAGCTTGATCATGAACGTCGTTTTTTAACGCGACTTCAGAAAAAGAAACTAAAATCCCGACAAAAACGCTTGTTACAATGGGCAGCTGTTGCACTACTTTGTATTGGATTGAGCAGTGTTCTTCAATATATTCCTAAGCAAAACTCTAGTGAAGTACTTCAATTTCAGAAAGCGGAATTTTACTTAATGCAACATATTGAAGAGCAAATCACCTCTTTTGAAAAAGAGCAGACCCCTGAAAATCAAGAAATCTTAATTCGAAGTAAACAACAACTTCTTGAAATTCAAAACAACTACCACCAGATCTATAAAAAATGGGGTGAAAATCCAGATCAAACTCAGCTTATTCAAGCCCTAATCAGCAATCTAAATACACAAATCAATCTGCTGAACGATATTAACATCACCCTCCAAAATTTAAAAAACAGAAATCATGAAGAGTACCAAATTTAAATTCCTAAATCTTTTTTTACTATTCGTAAGCATCACTCTCCATGCTGCCCAAACGAAGAGTAAAGAAATTCATAAAGAAATTGTTGTGAACCCCAATGCAATTATTGAAATCGACAACCAGTTTGGAGACCTCAACATCAGTAGTTGGAATGAGAATCGAGTTGTTATCGATATCCTTATCACTGTTAATGGAAGCAATCCCAAACGGATTGAGGAGAAGCTAGAAGAAATTACTGTAGATTTTGAGCTCTCCCCCGATCGTGTTTTTGCAAAAACAGAAATAGACGAAGGTTGGGGGTTTAAATGGTTTAACAGTTCCAATGTTAAATATCAAATTGATTATCAAATCAAACTTCCGCGTAGCAGTTCTGTGGATCTTAAAAATGATTTTGGAACCATCTTGATAAACGAATTGGAAGGACCGGCGAAAATTAGCTGTGATTATGGAAAACTACTGATCGGTGACCTTTTAAACGAACAAAACTTTCTCTCCTTTGATTTCACCTCAAATTCTACCATCGATTTTATAAAAGGAGGTGAAATCCAAGCAGACTATTCGGGTTTTGAAGTTGAAGAAGCGGGTAGAATTCAACTAAAAGCAGATTTTACCAACTCAAAATTCAACACTATAGAAAGCCTCTCTTTTAATAATGATTATGGAAAACTGGATGTTGGCCGTATAAACAACTTAAATGGATCAGGAGACTTTCTCACCTTGCGTATCGACACCTTATTTAAAAAATTAGATCTCCATCAGGAATATGGCTCAATTCGAATTGATCAAATCAACACTTCCGCTGAAAACTTGATGATTGATACTGAATTTACCGGAATTACCTTAGGTGTTCATCCCGATTGGGAGTTCTCCTACTCCATTGAACTAGACTTTTCCAATTTAAAAAGTAACCTCCCTCTTCAACACTTAATCCAAAGGGAAGAGTCCAATAAAAAATTTTTTGAAGGGTTTTTTAAAAATGAAAAATCAAATCACTATCTGAATATCAAATCTGAATTTGGATCTGTCAAACTCCAAGATGCTTTAATATCAAATTAACCTTAATCTAAAAACACATGAAAACAAACCACCTATTTACAGTAAACTTCGCCTTGGTTCTTTTTGCCTCAACTAACCTATTTGCCCAGACCGAAACCCGAAACGTCAGTGCATTTGATGGAATCCATGTTGCGGGTCATTACGACGTTACGTTAACGAAAGGAACCGAGGGAACTTTGACCCTCGAAGGAGATCAAGAGGATTTAGACCGAATTAAAACCCATGTTAAAAACGGCAATCTTGTAATTGAACAAATGAAAACCTCTTGGTTGGAAAGTTGGAATTCAGGACAAGTGAAAATTCACATTCCAGTAGAAGCGATCAGTAAAATATCCCTCAGTGGATCTGGAAGCATTTACAGTAGAAATGAATTAAATTCAAACGAATTTGACATCACTCTTTCTGGTTCTGGAGAGATTGACCTCAATCTAAATGCACAGGATATAAATGCAGTACTTACGGGTTCTGGAGACATCGAATTACGAGGTAAAACGAGCAATGTTTCTTATCAACTTACCGGATCGGGAGACATTAAATCTCCTTCTCTTGAAGCCCTTCATGGTCATGCAAAAGTTACCGGCTCAGGAGATATAGAAATGTACGCTTCCGATAGTTTAAATGGAAATGTAACGGGTTCAGGGGATATACTTTGTCATGGAAAACCCAAAATTCAACAAATTAAGACTACGGGCTCAGGCAGTATTGAAATTCAGGATTGAGTTTGCTTCATGGGGATGCGTAACAGCATAATCCCTCCCAAAATAAAGAATACTATAAAAAACAAGATGCTGTTACGCATACTTCCCGAGATGTGATCTATTAATCCAAAACAAATCATCCCGATAACGATTCCTATCTTCTCAGTAACATCGTAAAAACTAAAAAAGGAGGTGGTATCTTGAGTATCGGGTATAAGTTTGGAGTAGGTGGATCGAGAAAGAGATTGCAATCCCCCCATAACCATACCTACACAGCCTGCAACGATATAAAATTGCATGGGTGTTCGAGTGTAATAGGCTACCACGCATAGAATCGCCCAAATGGCATTGATTACAATTAAAACTAAAATATTACCAAAACGTTCCGATGCCCTTGCCGTAAGTAGGGCTCCTAAAATTCCCACAATTTGGATAAGTAAAATACTGACGATCAGTCCTACCGTTTTTTCACTAGAATTTGCCCAAGCAATTTCTTCTTCACCAAAATAGGCGGCGACGAGTAATACGGTCTGTAAGGCCATACTATACAAGAAAAATGCTGGTAAAAATCGTTTCAATCCCAAATGTTGATCCAACTGATTCCACACTTGCCTGAGTTCTTTAAACCCATTCCAAAAAACATCTTTGGTCACCTTAATTACCTCATGATTTCCCTTTGGTAGGTAGTAAAAGGAATACTGACTAAACAAGGCCCACCAGATCCCAACCGATACAAAAGAATAACGCATGGCTTTCATTGAAGCTTCACCAGCAGCCCCTGTAATTCCAAAAGCTTGAGGTTGCATGACCATGGCAAGATTAAAAAGCAACAATAAAACACTCCCCACGTAACCCATGGAAAACCCTCGTGCACTGGCTCGATCCTGCTGGTCAGGGTAGGCAATGTCAGGAAGGTAAGAATTATAAAAAACCAAACTCGCCCATATCCCTATCATGGCCAGGAAATAAAAAAATAAGCCCATATAGATGGTGTCCAGTTCAAAAAAATACAGTCCAATACAGGATATTGATCCTAGGTAGACAAAAATTTTCATAAACTTCTTTTTGTTGCCGATGTAATCAGCAATCCCAGATAATATTGGGGAAATTATAGCGACAATGATAAAGGCAAAAGCAGTTACGAAACTTATTACTGCCGTGTTTTTAATATCGTAATTAAAAAAAGAAATGGTATTAATCTCCGCAAACAAAGCCCCAAAATAAATTGGAAAAATGGCTGAAGAAATGACTAAAGAGTAAACTGAATTCGCCCAATCGTAGGAGGCCCATGCATTAATTAGTTTTTTACTTCCTTTCTGTAGTGGAATCTTAGGCGATAACATTAGATGAATTTAGTCATAACAAGATAGTTAAATCAAATTGATATGCAGGGTTCATTTTTTATTGATTTCCAGCGCACGTTGTTTGGCTTGAGGTATCCATTCCCCTAAATCATTGATCCTACGCTGATTAGATGGGTGAGTACTTAAGATTTCCGGTGGGGCATTTCCTCCAGAAGAGGCTTGCATTCGCTCCCACAGTTTGGGTGCTTCATCTGGATTAAATCCAGCAATGGCCATAAGCTCTAATCCAATTCGATCCGCTTCGGATTCGTGTTTTCTGCTGAATGGTAAAACTGCTCCTACCGAACTCCCTATGCCATATGCGGTCAATATCGCTTTACGTTTTTTTTCAGGTTGATTTTCTGTGGTTTTTATAGCAATCAAACTTAACCCTTGTTGAGCTAAACTGATCGTCATTCTTTGACCTCCATGATCTAAAAGTGCATGAGCAACCTCATGTCCCATTATTGCTGCTAAACCGTCAGGGTTTTGAGCTATGGGAAGGATCCCTGTATAAAATACAATCTTCCCCCCCGGCATACACCAAGCGTTTTTTTGAGGGTCCTTTACCAAGTTGTACTCCCAAACATAATCTTTGAGATATTCTGGGTCACCCACATGATTGAAATACGCCTGAGCTGCTTTAGCGATTCGCTCCCCAGCCTCTACAATTTTTCTTTGTTCATCAGTATTTTCAACAACCTCATGGGCTTTCAAGAAGGTGTTGTATTGATTCAATGCCATTGGAAAAAGCTGTTTATTAGAAAAAGCATTGAAGGTGTTTTTTCCGGTGAGCTGGTTCACCTTGCAACTAGAAAAAACAAGAAGCAGTAAAAAAATAAAATATTTAGTTTTCATGATTTGGAGTTTGGATTTAAAATTATAAAAAGAACATTTAAAAAATGTTAAAAAGGAGCCTCCCATGAATAATATTTTATGTCCTTGAAAAGTTTGGTTAAATTTGGATAAAATTCTAAAAATGAAACCGTACATCCCCCTTTTCTTGTTAGCAATGCTCCTTGGATGCAAAGGAAATTCACAAGAGTCAAAACAGCAAGAATCAAAAACATACGCCGTAGTAAAAACCGACGCTGAATGGAAAGCGGAACTCCCTGAAATGGCCTATTACGTCTTACGCAAAGCGGGCACTGAACGTGCTTTTTCTGGTCCCTTAAATGAAAATAAAGAGGCTGGGGTTTATGTTTGTGCTGGCTGCAAAACACCACTCTACGAATCTCAATATAAGTATGACTCAAAAAGTGGATGGCCCTCTTTTGATCGAGGAATTGAGGAAAATTTAGAATACGATGTGGATTATAAAATCGGGTATGCCCGTACCGAATTAAAATGCAGTGTTTGTGGTGGACATCTAGGTCATGTTTTTAACGATGGCCCACGAAACACGACAGGAAATCGTCATTGTATCAACTCAGCTGCATTAAACTTTATTCCAGCTGATGAAAAACCCTAAAATCTACCCCTATCAAAAAAGTGAAGAAGAGTGGAAAACAGAATTGGATTCAGAATCCTATCGGATTTTAAGAGAGAAAGGCACCGAATATCCATTTACTGGAGTTTATAACACTCATTTTGAAGAAGGAATTTACAGTTGTAAAGGTTGTAACGCTCCGCTTTACGATTCCTCAAGCAAATTCGATAGCAGTTGTGGCTGGCCTAGTTACGATGCCGCTTTGGCAGGGGCTCTAGAATTTATTCGTGATACAACTCACGGTATGGTTCGTACAGAAATCGTGTGTGCAAACTGTGGTGGACATCAAGGACATGTCTTTAACGACGGCCCTACCCCTACAGGAGAACGGTACTGTGTAAACTCAGCAAGTGTCCAATTCCAAGCGAAGGAAAAATAAAATGATCAGAAATTAAGCACAGTTTCGTAACTTTGCACAGAATTTAAACAGCATTTCATGACTGCATATGATATCATCGTTTTAGGAAGCGGACCCGGAGGATACGTCACCGCGATTCGTGCTTCACAATTGGGTTTTAAAACTGCTATAGTTGAAAAAGAAAGCCTCGGGGGTGTTTGCCTTAATTGGGGTTGTATCCCTACCAAAGCACTATTAAAATCCGCACAAGTATTTGAATATCTAAAACATGCAGGGGATTACGGACTTACCGTGAAAGAATATGATAAAGACTTCGATGCAGTTGTTAACCGAAGTAGAAATGTAGCTGCAGGAATGAGCAAAGGCGTTCAATTTTTGATGAAAAAAAATAAAATTGATGTGCTTTCTGGTTTTGGAAAAATTTTAGCTGGAAAAAAAGTTGCGGTGACTCATGAGAATAAAACCGAGGAATACCAAGCACAACACATCATCATAGCAACTGGGGCTCGCTCACGCGAACTTCCCAACTTACCCCAAGATGGAAAAAAAGTTATCGGTTACCGTGAAGCAATGACCTTACCCAAACAACCTAAAAAATTAGTCGTTGTCGGATCTGGAGCGATCGGTATTGAATTTGCCTATTTCTACAACGCTATGGGTACCGAAGTTACCATCGTTGAATATTTAGACCGAATCGTCCCTATCGAAGATGAAGAAATTTCCAAGCAATTGGAACGTTCGTTCAAAAAGAGTGGGATCAATATTCTTACCAGCGCAGAAGTTACCGCTGTAGATACCAAAGGAAAAGGAGTGAAAGCTACGGTTAAAACGGCTAAGGGGGAACAAATGATCGAAGCAGATATCGTCCTTTCGGCGGTTGGGATCAAAACCAATATTGAAAATATCGGATTGGAAGAGGTCGGAATAGCTGTAGATCGAGATAAAATTTTAGTCAATGACTTTTACCAAACGAACTTGCCCGGTTATTACGCTATAGGCGACGTAACCCAAGGACAGGCATTAGCTCATGTAGCATCCGCAGAAGGAATTTTATGTGTCGAAAAAATTGCTGGACTCCATGTTGAACCACTAGATTATGGGAATGTCCCAGGCTGTACCTATTGCTCTCCAGAAATCGCTTCCGTGGGACTAACAGAGGCACAAGCAATTGAAAAAGGGTATGAAATAAAAGTTGGTAAATTTCCATTTTCTGCCTCTGGTAAGGCTCAGGCCGGTGGAAATTCAGACGGTTTTGTAAAAGTAATTTTTGACGCTAAATACGGGGAGTGGCTTGGTTGTCATATGATTGGTGCTGGAGTTACCGACATGATTGCTGAAGCTGTTTTGGGAAGAAAACTAGAGACTACAGGTCATGAGGTTTTGAAGGCAGTACATCCGCACCCAACCATGAGTGAGGCTGTAATGGAAGCCGTAGCCGATGCCTATGATGAAGTAATTCATTTGTAAGTTATTCAAAACGTTTTTAATGTTTCCCTTTGGGGGAATCTCTTTTTTCTTTAATTTGAGGCTGTCAAATCTACCCATGCGCCTCAATGGATTTCTGTCCTGCTTTGAATTCTTTTTTTGTTAGCCCTTTTGGCTTTTCCAAGATTTTATTGAAAAACAACACTCCGTTTTGGGATGATTTCGTCAAATTAGAATGTTTCATAATCTATGGATTCAATTTTGTCATGAAAAAACAGCTTAAAACTATTCCGTATTTTCTCCTTATTGCTTTCCTTTTTGGGTGTAATTCTAAAGGCCATGAAACAGCGATTTACTTAAACAACGGAGAGAAATGGAAAATTAATGCAGAGATGAAACCCCATCTTGATGAGGGAAATAGGATCCTGACTGCTTTTATTTCTGGCAAAGAATTTGACTTTAAAAAGTTAGCCGATGATATGAAGATTCAAAACAATTCTTTAATTCAAAGCTGCACTATGAAAGGAGAGCCTCACGATGTACTCCACCTCTGGCTTATACCCCATATGGAAATTGTTGACCAATTATCAAAGGCTACAACTCCAGAGGAAGCTAATGAACTGATAATTCAACTCAAAGACTCTTACCGTACTTTTCAATTTTATTTTGAATAGATCCTAAATTCTAAACTGCAGATTAACCTTTAAAAAATAAATCATGAACGAAGCACATATGCATTTGATGGTAAATCATTTACCCGTGGTATTCCCAATTGTCAGCATCCTTTTGATGCTCTTTGGATTTGTCTTGAAATCAGAGCCCTTTAAAAGAGCAGCCTATTTAATTTTTATTTTCGGTGCATTCACAACCCTTTCTGCAATGATTACGGGAGAAGGCGCAGAGGAAATCATTGAAAATATTGACCGAAATACACCGCTCTACATTCATAATCACGAAGAAACCGCTGAGGTTTTCGCTCTTCTTTCCTATGTTTTAGGAGTTCTTTCCTTCATCGGAATTTGGGGGAGCTATAGAGGTAAAAACTGGTCTAAAACTTTCTCCATAATAACACTGTTGTTTTCATTGGTAGTCGTTTTTTTTGCTTCTGAAACTGCAACCTCAGGGGGCAGAATTCAGCATACTGAAATTCGAAATGGGCATCCTGATGCACAAATTGGAATTCAAGATGCGAAAAGAGACAATCAAAATTGATCTAAACCTTGCCCATTTCATGTATTTGAAAATGCGAACGGAACTCATTCTATTTTAAACCAAAGAGAATATTGGAAAGCTCATTTTTCAATGGTATTTCAACTTATAAATCACAGTTAATTAAGGTTCTTTTGTATTTTAGTGGGGTTGTTATTAAAAAACATCCTATAAAAACCCAAATAAAATGAATGAAGAAAAAGAGGCATTAGACTCCTACTTAGAAAATCATTACATACACCGAAGTAATTGGCTAAGAGCGGCTGTGCTTGGAGCAAATGATGGTATTCTATCTACTGCAAGTATTGCTATAGGGGTTGCTGCCGCAAGTGACTTTAGAGAACCCGTGATTTTAGCCACTCTAGCAGGTCTAGTTGCTGGAGCATTATCCATGGCAGCAGGAGAATACGTCTCCGTAAGTTCACAAACAGATGTTGAACAAGCTGACATTGAGCGTGAAAAAAAAGAATTAGAGGATATGCCCGAGCTCGAATTGCTCCGCCTGGCTGAAATCTACGAAAACAGAGGCTTAAAGAAAGAAACTGCACTTACCGTTGCCAAAGAGCTTACCGCCAATGATGCTTTAGGAGCTCATGTTCGAGATGAATTAGGAATCAATGAAATTAGTCAAGCAAAGCCCTTGCAAGCTGCTTTTGCATCGGGTGCTGCCTTCACCCTTGGTGGATTACTTCCGTTTCTAGTTGTCCTTTTTACTCCTTTAAAAAGTATGGAATTTGCATTGTATGGTTATGCCGTCTTTTTTTTAATTGTTCTAGGGGCATTAGCTGCAAGAGCTGGTGGTTCGAGCATACTAAAAGCCGTTCTAAGAATCACTTTTTGGGGCACGATTGCCATGGGATTAACAGCTTTAACTGGCTCCCTGTTTAATGTGACAGTAGGATAACTTTTTTTGAACAAAATATTTAACAATATGATGCAAAATTTAAATTCGAGAATTGGTCTGCTAACAAAATTAATTTTACTCGTAATTACCGTTTGGTTTCTGTCCGCAATTGTAATCTTTTTTGGTCTCGACAGTTGGACTGAACGGGGAACTTTTGGGGATTTGTTTGGAGCGGTAAATGCTTTATTTTCTGGATTGGCTTTTGCTGGACTGATCTATACAATCATTTTACAAAAACAAGACTTAGAACTTCAGCGAAACGAAATCGCACTCAATAGAACAGAATTAAAAAAAACAGCTAAAGCCCAACAGAATTCTGAAAAAGCATTAATTGAACAGGTTGAGCAAATGAAAGTAGCCTCCAAATTGAATGCTTTAAAAACCTTAATTGATTATTATAACATTCAAATTGCAAACACCAACAATAGCGATGATATTATTACCCTTGCAAAAGAAAAACGCAAAGCAACTATTCAAGAAATTGATAATCTCATCGATCGAATTGGAGATGATGAACTTGAATAGCATCTAGAACTAACTGAAAAAAGCTACTCGTATTAACTTTGTATATTCGACCTTGTCAAGACATCAAGCATTATGCAACATCCCATTTTACACGAACCCTATAAACTCCATGCCTCCCATATTGAGTATTACAAACAAAATGCTTTTATTAAACTGAAAGAGGTTTTGGATATAGAGACCATTTCCTATTTCAATGATATCATTTCAGCTAAAACAGCTGAACTAAATAATGCCGTCATTCCTCTTGCTGAACGAGATACTTACGGCAAAGCTTTTTTACAAATATTTAATCTTTGGAGAGAGGATTCTCAAATCAAAGAATTGATTTTCAGTCCAAGGTTAGCTCAAATAGCAACAGAGTTGATGGAGGTAGGGGGAGTACGGATGTACCATGATCAAGCCCTCTTCAAAGAAGCTGGTGGAGGAATTACGCCTTGGCATGCAGACCAATATTATTGGCCTTTGTCATCAGACAAAACCATTACCGCTTGGATTCCACTGCAATCAACTCCGCTAGAAATGGGACCTTTAGAGTTTAGTGCAGCGAGTCATCAAATTCTGACAGGTCGAGAATTATCTATTAGCGATACGAGTGAAAAGATTATTAACGAAAGTTTGAGAATTAATGATTTTCCTCATCTGATCGAACCTTTTGATCTTGGAGAAGTCAGTTTTCATTCCGGTTGGGTTTTTCATCGTGCTGGAGCCAATACTACCGAGAAAACGAGGAAAGTAATGACAATTATTTACATGGATAAAGACATTACGCTCAAGGCACCCGAAAACGAGGGTCAACAAAATGATTGGGATACCTGGTGTCCTGGAGTCACAATCGGAGAGGTCGTCAACTCTCCGCTCAACCCAATCCTCTTTGAACGAAAGTGACAGAAAATAAACCGTTTAGGAGTATTGATCGGATCCATACCACAATTCCCTTTTGTACTCGTGAGTTTTGAACTACTTTCTCTATTTTTGACAGTAAAGGTGAGTGTTGTCATAGGTTTTGCTTCTATACCCCATGAGGTTTAACAACTGATGCTCTTAAAGTATCCTCAATTGATGTGTTTGTCGTATTTTTGAAAAAAATGGCTTCAAAAATCATTTCCTTATTAAAATTAAAATGTCCTCAGTGTAGGAAAGGGAGTCTGTTGGTAGGCAACCCCTACCAGCTAGGTGATTTCAATAAAGTCAATGACCATTGCCCAAATTGTAAACTTCATTTTAAAATTGAACCCAGTTTTTTTTATGGCTCTATGTATGTATCCTATGGACTTGGAGTTGGGATCAGTATTGTAATTTTTATTGCTCTTTTATTATTAGGACTGGCTCAAGGTATCGTTCTTAATTTTACGGTAATTACAATAATATTAGTTCTATTAATGCCCTACATCAATGCTTTATCAAAGGTTATTTGGGCAAGTTTTTTCTTTAAATACGACCCAAATAAAGAACTTTAAAATCCAGTGTTATGCAACAGTCTGAACAGTTTTCACGTTTCGATGAAAGTCAATCCATTTCTTTTCTTGAAGCCAAAGAAGCTGTTGCCAAAATACTTCAACAGCACTTAGAAGCCAGTCAAAATCGAAATCACAAAGTACTGCAACAAGAACGCCCTGAGCAGATTGCAGAATCTCTTCAGTTAAAAAAATATTTTAATTCGGGATTCAAAAATCTTAGCCAACTAAAGCACTTTGTAAGCAATTATTTAAAACATACCAACAGACTTAACAACCCCAGGTATATGGGGCATCAAGTTGCTGTTCCTCAAGAGCTTTCAGGAATACCGGATTGGATTCACGGGACAGTGAACAACCCAAGCTCACTCTATGAAATGGGACCTGCAGGGGCAACACTCGAAGCCTTTATGATCAATTGGATGCTTTCCAAGCTGGATTGGTTTAAAGGCACTGATCTCTACGATTTTAGCGCTCAAAAAAAGAATGGAAGTGGCCTTCTAACTCACGGAGGATCTGTAGCTAATCTTACGGCCTTAAGTGCTGCAAGAGCTGCTATTGCTCCAGAAGCTTGGACAGAAGGGAATCCAGCCGATTTAGTTGTAATGGGACCTGCAACCGTTCATTATTCAATCGCTCGGGCACTTTCTATTATGGGGTTAGGAAAAAACGCTTTTATCCCTATTGGAGTAGATAAAAACGAAGTCATCCTTACAGAACAGCTCGAACAGGTTTACCAATCCATTAAGAGTCAAAACAAAAGGGTCATGGCTGTAGTAGCTAATGCTTGTGCCACCTCTACGGGGCTTTTTGATCCTTTAGACGAAATGGCTGCCTTTTGTAAAAAACATAATTTATGGTTTCATGTAGACGGTGCACATGGCGCAGTTGCATTACTGTCCAAAACTGAAAAAAGAAAAGTTTACGGCATCGAAAAAGCGGACTCAATCATCTGGGATGCACATAAAATGCTGCAAGTTCCTGCACTTTGTACAGCGGTACTTTTTAAGAACCAAATACACCAATGGAATAATTTCCGCCAAAAAGGAAGTTATGTTTTTCATGAAAATGAAGTCATCGGAATGGATTCCATGCCCTATACCGTAGAATGTACCAAATCTGCATTGGGAACGAAATTGTTTTGGAGCTTTGCACTTAAAGGAGAAAAAGCGATGACTCAGTTTGTTGAAAACAGTTTCAAGCAAGCCCGAGATCTGTATCAATATCTCAACTCTTCCCAAGATTTTTATTGCCCCTATCCTCCTCAATCCAACATCTTGTGTTTTCAATTTAAACCCAATCAACTCAGTGATCAGAATCAATTAGCATTGCGTTATAAATTAATTGAAAGCGGTACGTTTTACATTACCTCCTGTGAGATCCTAGGCAAAAGGTATTTGAGGACCGTCTTAATGAATCCCCAAACAAATCAAGAAGATTTTCAAGCCCTAGCAGAAACGATAACTTCATTAGGAAACGAGATCCTTTCGAAATAGGATAATATCTCAACAATTTTATCTTTTTTTTTGTTCTAAGAACAAAGTTCAAATTGAACCCTTTACTTCATTCTAACTGTTGACTAAGCCCTATTTATTTAAAAAACTTAATTTTGCATCAAATCCCAATAAATGAATATCACAAATATCAAGACACATTTAATTCAATTACTTAACGATAGAGGCATTTCTCCCTTTTGGTCTGAAAATTTGGCTTTAGTGATTTTGCTCATTCTCTTTCTCATTCTTGGCCAAATCCTTTTTTGGATTTCACGCAAAATCATTTCAAACTTTTTTGTTCAAATAGCAGGGAGAACCAAATCTCATTTTGATGATTATTTGATAAAAAATAAAGTTCCAAAAATCCTTTCTTACCTACCGGTATTGTTTTTGTTCTATGAAACCATTCCAGGACTTCTTCTCAGTGTCAATGAAAGTATCGCAGGTTTGGCAAAAAATGTATTTGAAGCCTTTCTTATCGTACTAATCATTGGGTTGATACGGGCAGTTTTAAAATCGATTACAGATTATTTAAAAACAGCACCTTCGTTTAAAGACAAGCCCCTAGACAGTTATCTTCAGGTTTTTATGATCTTTTTGTGGTTTGTTGGAGGAATTTTAATCCTCTCTGTACTTACCGGAAAAGATATCGGAGCTTTCCTCACTACTTTAGGGGCTCTCTCAGCAGTTTTACTCTTTGTATTCAAAGATACCATCCTCGGATTTGTGGCAAGTGTTCAAATTACTGTAAACGATACCGTGCGAATCGGTGATTGGATCAGCATACCCAACAGCAACGCAGATGGAGATGTTATTTCCATTAGTCTTTCTACAGTTCAAGTTCAAAACTTTGATAAGACGATTACCTCGATTCCTACCTATAAACTGATTTCGGATTCGTTTATCAATTGGAGAGGAATGAGTGAATCTCCCGGTCGAAGGATAAAACGTTCCATTTTAATTAAAATTAGTAGCATTCGTTTTTTAGTACCTGAAGAAATTGAAGTCTTGAAAAAGATTGATCGCATTGCCCCTTTTATCAAAGAGCGTCAGGCAGAAATCGAAGAAGCGAATGCAAAACAACAAACGGATAAAACCCTTTTGGTAAACGGTAGAAATTTTACCAACCTTGGACTTTTTCGCCATTATGCGGAAAACTATTTAAAGTCCAATCCACAAATTAATAAAGAAATGACAACGATGTGTCGCCAATTGGCGCCCTCAGCACAAGGTATTCCACTGGAAATTTATGCTTTTTCTTTAGATAAAAATTGGATTAATTACGAAGCCATTTCAGCTGACATTTTTGACCATCTTTTGGCTGCCATCCCTTATTTTCATCTCGAGTGCTTCGAATTAACTCCAACCCTACAAACTGCATAAAAAAAAGAGACCGCATAAAGCGGCCTCCAAAAGTAGGGTTATTTCTTCTTATTGTTTTTGAATGTAAGGCGCTCCTGCTTCATTTAAAGATTCACTTATTTTAGGAATCATGTTGGACAATTGATTCACCTCTATAAGTGTTTTTGCATAGAGACTTTTTGCTGTTGCTAAGCTTTTTTTGTCAATGGCTGTAGGACCATACGAATTTTCCATTCCGTTAAATGCATTATATAAAAATCCCTGAACTCCTGATGGATTTCTTTCCCCAATCTCTTCTCTTGAAGGACTTCCATTAAGCATAGTTTCTATGTGAGCAATTTTTTCTTTCATCTGAGCTAATTGGGGTTCTAAAGAACCAGGTACGGCATTTGAACGCGCAAGTGCCGTTTCAAATGCTGCGTGCATTTTCTTACTCAAAGTGAAACGATCTTGCATAGCGTTCACTTCCTTTACAAAATGGGTAAGTTCCATCCGAAAAGCATTGTAATCTTGATAGGAGACCCCTTTTAAGACGCCACTTCGAATTGGTTTTACTTCAAAAGAAAGGGGGCCGTCCAAGGTGGTTAACTGTCCTTCTTTTTCCAGGTATAACGTAGCTTTGTAGGTTCCAGGAGTCACTAAGGCAGCTCCTCCATTTCTTGAATTTCCATCTAAAGAAATTGCAAAAGGGTTGAAATGCTCTAGATTCCAAGTTATACGATGGCTCCCTTTTTCAGCTTTTTGTTTTACTTTATTGATGATGTTCCCTGCTTGATCTTCTATCGTTAATAAGACTTGAGCTTCACTCTCAAGGCTTTCTCTATCAAGTGCCTCCCAACCCGGAAAAGGAATGCTTTTTTGTGCTTTATTCAGCTCGTTTTCTCGTTTTTGACGACTTGATTTTTGAGTTGAAAACTCATTTGCCAAATGGTAGGTAAATACTGCTCCAAATTCAGGGTTTTTAGCAAAATAATAATCCGCACCTGTATTTCCAACATTGGATCTAGGAACAAACCATTTAGCTGGTCTTGGTTTAAAGAGCTTTCCCTCCTTTTCTATATGCTCCTCCGTAAATTCTCGTAAAGCGCTGTAATCATCCAAGATAAAAAATCCGCGTCCAAAAGAGGCTGCAACTAAATCGTTTTCACGTTTTTGAATAGTTAAATCTCTAAAAGAAATGGTAGGAGTTCCTGGTAACTTTTGCCATGAATTTCCTCCATTTAATGAAGCGTAAACTCCCCGTTCCGTTGCAGAAAAAAGTAAATTCTTTTTGATGGGATCTTGCACCATTCTCCAAATTAGTGTCTTTTTTGGAAGGTTAGAGCTAATGGAAGTCCAGGTCATTCCTTTGTCTTCGCTTTTAAACAAATAAGGATTAAAATCCCCTTCTTTGTGATTATCAAGCGCTACATAGACGGTATTGGTCTCAAACAAATCCGCTTTAATATCATTTACAAAAGCACGCTCAGGAAGTCCAAGAGCTGTAACTGGAATTTTTCTCCAACTTTGACCTCCGTTTTCGGTAACTTGAATAAATCCGTCATCCGTTCCAGCGTAAAGTAATCCTTCTTGTCTAGGAGATTCTGCCAATGAAGTAATGGTATTGTAGTTGGACATTGCCCCCACATCCCAAGGGTTGTCCCAGCCTTGTTGACGTCCCATAATGGGAAGTGTAATGCGTTCTTCATTACGGGTAAGGTCTCCTGAAATCACCTCCCAATCGTCTCCTCTGCTTTCTGATTTCCATACTCGATAGGATGCGAAATACAGGCGTGCTGGGTTGTGTGGGCTCACCAGTATAGGTGCGTCCCAATTAAAACGCTCATGAGGCTCCCCTTCTGCTGCCTGTGGCTGAACAGAGACTTGCTCTCCAGTAGTTAAATCTACACGATACAATCCCCCTTGCTGGGTTTCTGCATAAATGAGGTCATTATATAATGGGTCGGTAGCGGATTGATGACCGTCAGCAAAAAGTGTTTTATACCAATGTTTATTGGCAATTCCTTCTCTCTCGTCCGTAGCAGAGGGACCTCCTGCTGAACCATTATCTTGGGTGCCTCCAAAAACATGATAAAAGGGTTCCGCGTTATTCACCGCAACTTTATAGAATTGAGTTAAGGGCAAGTTCTTAATATACCTCCAGCTCGAAGCCAAATCAAAACTCTCATAAATTCCTGCATCTGTTCCTAACATTATGTAGTTAGGATCGTCTTTTTTAAAGACCATGGCGTGATTGTCTGAATGTTTGTTTTCTTCTTTTAATTGCACAAAGGTTTTTCCTCCATCGTCAGAGGTTAAAACTCTTACATTCATGAGATAAATTCTGTCGAATTCATGAGGACTGGCATACAGCTCTTGATAATAATGGGGTCCCGTTCCACCAGAAACGGTATCCGACATTTTATTCCACGAAGCTCCTCGATCACTCGACCGATATACCGCTCCTTTCGTTCGATCCAGTTCTATGGCTGCATAAAGTACATCCGGATTTTGTGGTGAGACTGCTATTCCAATCTTACCTAGATTCGATTTAGGCAACCCATTGGCAAGTTTTGTCCATTGCTCTCCTCCGTCATCGGATCGATAAATCGCAGTCCCTGGACCCCCTCCCATCAGTGCTGCAACAGTTCGATGTCTGTCCCAAGTCGCTGCATATAAAACCTGAGGATTTCGTGGGTCAATTACAATATCAGTAACACCAGTCCATTGATCGTCCCCTAAAACCTTTTTCCAAGATCGACCTCCATCGGTAGTTTTATATAATCCACGCTGATCTCCTTTATTCCATAGGGGACCTTGAGCAGCTACCCAAACAACATCAGAATTGTCTGGATGAATAATAATTTCTGAAATGTGTTGGCTATCTGTTAAACCCATATTTTCCCAGGTCTTACCACCATTTAAACTCCGATAGACCCCATCACCATAAGCAACATGGCGACCCCCCACATTTTCTCCACTACCAACCCAAACAATTTCCGGGTTTGAAGGATCTAATGCGATACAACCCGTAGTGTAAGTTGGTTGATCATCAAAAATAGGAGTCCAAGTTGTACCTGCGTTTTCTGTTTTCCAAACACCACCGGATCCAACTGCAACATACCATATACTCTCATTTTCTGGATGAAAAACGATATCTGCAATACGACCTGATAAAAAGGCAGGGCCTATGTTTCGAAAGGCAAAAGCATCCAAAGAAACCTCTGGGATTGCCTTAGAGTCCGTTTTTTTAGTTTTTCTTTGGGCATGAATTCCAAGGGGAAAACTAACCAATAGGGTCATTAAAATAATCGGGAATACTGATTTCATAATTGATAGATTTCCACCAAATTACAAAATAATCTTTATCGAACCACCTGCCTTGGGGACTCGATTAGAACAACGTAGAAACGTAGGTAAATGGAAGACAAAAAGTTTCGGTAGGTCTATGTTGAAGTTCTCCCAACAATACTCTCCACACCCAAGCGATAGGAATCCATTCCGAAACCAATAATTAGTCCTTTGGCAACGGGTGTTATGAAAGAAGTATGTCTAAAATCTTCTCGAGCAAATGTATTTGAAATATGAATTTCAACAACAGGACTGTTAATTCCTTTGATGGCATCACCAATAGCAACCGAAGTATGCGTGTAGGCTCCTGCATTAAGCAAAATGGCATCTGCAGTAAACCCCACCTCATGAAGTCTGTTGATCAGCTCACCTTCTATATTCGATTGAAAATAGTCAAATTGAACCTCAGGAAAGCTTGTTTTCAGCCCTTCGTAATACGCTTCAAAGGTTTGAGTTCCATATACAGAAGGCTCTCGCTTACCCAAAAGATTTAAATTCGGGCCGTTAATGATACTGATCTTCATTTTTATTATTTTCGTAAAAGTATAGAAATTCAATTAAATCCCCTACATACCCTTTAGTGAATTGGAATCAAGCGCTTTCTGACTATCAAATGTACCTTCAAATTGAAAGGGGCTTATCTCAAAACTCAATTGTGAATTACAGTGACGATGTGAAGTCGTTCCAACTCTTTCTTGAAGAAAGGAAACTTGATGATAATCCGATCAATTGTTCTAGGGAGCGGGTTCAAGAATTTATCTATGAAACTGCTAAAAAACTGAGCCCGCATACACAGGCAAGGCGAATTGCAGGATTGCGTAGTTTTTTTGATTATCTAATCTTTGAATCCTATCGAAAAACCAATCCTACAGATCTAATTGAAACCCCTAAACTCGGTCGAAAATTACCCGATGTATTGTCCTTGAAGGAAATAGATGTCTTGATGGACGCAATTGATTTAGGACATCCACAAGGGCAACGAAATAGAGCGATATTGGAAACCCTCTACGGCAGTGGGCTTCGAGTCTCTGAATTGACACAACTGAGTCTTTCCAATCTTTTTTTTAAAGAAGGGCTGATACGGGTAACTGGTAAAGGAAACAAACAGCGGCTCGTACCCATGGGAACACAGTCTAAAAAATACCTCAACTTCTATATAAACGATATCCGTAATCACCAAAAAATTGATCCACAATCCCAAGATTTGGTTTTTTTAAATAGAAACGGAAAGGGAATGACACGTCAAATGGTTTTTACGGTCATCAAGACATTGGTTAAACAAACTTCTATTCATAAACAAATTGGTCCGCATTCATTTCGGCACTCCTTTGCTACACATCTTTTAGAGAATGGAGCGGATCTAAGAACGATCCAAGTATTAATGGGACATGAAAGCATTACCACTACTGAAGTTTATACCCATTTAGACAGCTTGCATTTGAAGAAGGTCATGGAAAAATTCCATCCAAGAAATATCAGCTAATTACCAATCGGAATCCCTCTCCGTGGATGTTCAGAATTTGAACTTTATCGTCCGCACTAAGGTATTTTCTCAATTTTGCAATATACACATCCATGCTTCTGGATGTAAAATAATTATCGTCTCTCCAAATTTTGTTAAGGGCGACTTCCCTGGGGAGTAGATCATTAATATGAATCACCAAAAGGCGAAGCAATTGATTTTCCTTAGGGGATAACTTAATGGGTTCTTCGTTTTTATAAATCAGAAAACGCAGTTTGGAATTAAACGAAAAATCACCGAAAGTAAATTCAAAATCATCCGAAGTTGGAAGTGTTTTGGCATTGTTACGGTTCATAATTGCCTTGATTTTGGCAAGTAATACTTCAGAATCAAAGGGCTTGGTAAGATAATCGTCTGCACCAACCTTAAATCCTTTTAAGACGTCCTCTTTGAGGTTTTTTGCTGTTAAGAAGATCAAAGGTACCGTTTCATTTATTTCTCTAATTTCTTTGGCTAAAGTAAACCCATCTTTATAGGGCATCATCACGTCAAGAATACAAAGATCAAATTCGTCCTTTTTAAATTTTTCAAATCCTTCTATGCCATTTTTGGCTAAACTAATAGCATAATCATTTAGACTTAAGTATTCCTTTAAAATATTTCCGAAGTTCGTATCGTCTTCAACAATGAGTATTTTTTTATTTTCTACTTTCATAATCTTCTAATGAGGCGTTGTTATTTTGAATAGTCTAAGGGAAGACTAATTTTAAAGGTAGTCCCTTCATTTAATTTACTTTCTAGGTTGATATGACCTTTATGAAAATCGATGATTTTTTTTACGTATGCTAGTCCTAAACCATGTCCCTTAACATTGTGAATGTTTCCTGACGTAGCTCGGTAAAACTTATCAAAAACTTTTTTCTGAGTCGCTGGATTCATCCCGATTCCGTTATCTGTAATCTCAAAAATAAATTGGTTTTCTTCACAATAGGTTTTTACTCGAATTTTGGGAGTGTTTTCACAATATTTTAAAGCGTTATCAAGGAGATTTACGATGATGTTTGTCAAATGGTTTTTGTTACCCAAGACATAAACCTCTTTGGCTTTAAGCTGTTTCGTAAGAGTTCCATTTTTATCTGACAAAATAAGTTGGATGTGACTAATTGCATCCTCAATAATGGCATGCAAGTCTACTCTAGTTTTCTTAATGGGATCTTTACTCCGCTCCAACTGAGAGATTCTCAAAACATTTTCAACCTGTGACAGCATTCTGCTGTTCTCCTCTCGAATCATTTTCACATACCCTTGAATTTTTTCGGGGGCATTGATAGATTTAGGATTTGAAATTGCATCCAATGCTAAATTGATCGTAGCTATAGGGGTTTTAAACTCATGCGACATGTTGTTTATAAAATCGGTCTTGATTTCAGAAATTTTCTTTTGCTGAATTATTTGATACAAAGCACTTGAAGAAACTAAAACGATAAAAAGGGTGAGAAAAAGAGTTAACCCACCTACACTTAGGATAGAAGAAAATACATATTGATCTTTTTCAGGAAAGGACACAACCAACTCATAGCGTCCTACCCCATTTTGATCCATAAAAATCGGTGTGGTATAGCGAAACCCTTCTTGTTTCTCGACGTAATTATTGGATTTTATTTTAGTAGCCAAACCCGCATCGTAAATCCCAAACTCATAAGGAGTACTTATTTTTTTAGAGTCAAATTGTCGCTTTAAAACAAAATCCAATTCCTTAACATTAAGGCGTTTGTGAAGTGGTGTGTTCGTGGTATAATCTTTAAATGCATTACGTATCCTCTGGTTCGCAACATTCATCCGCTCAATTGTTTTAATTTTTTCAATTGAGGTTGCGATATTATTTTCTCGATCAAATACGTCATTTTTGTTGATGATCGTAGTGTTTTTAACTTGC
Organism: Flavobacteriaceae bacterium; assembly: GCA_017858055.1. GTDB lineage: Bacteria > Bacteroidota > Bacteroidia > Flavobacteriales > Flavobacteriaceae > MS024-2A. The sequence goes on along the minus strand of JAFMCA010000010.1, from coordinate 30,423 downwards.
TTTACGTCCGTAATGACTTCTAATGTATCCCCTATTTTTGGATCCAAATAAGGGGTAATGTTGTAATCTTCCTCAAGAATACCATAGGCGTAATAGGAAATTAAATTGTTGGTTTTGTCTTCATCCAAAAACAAAAAAACGTTGGCAAAGCTAGCACTATCTGGTGTTTTTAAAGAATCGATCAGACTTTCATAGGCCTGAATATAATCAGTAAGTTCTCGTTCTTGGATTTCCTCTGCAGCCAGTTGCAAAGACTGCTGGACAGCTAATGAAAATTCTTCTTCTTTATCTTCCCAAGCTGAATGAATCCAATATCCCTGTAAAGCAACGATCCCTAAAACAGAGACTATCATAAAGCTGACAAGCGAAATAAATATTGTTTTTTTCATGGAAATAAATCCCTACAATTTAAGATGTTTATTCGGACTTCAATTAGGATTACAAATTTCAAGGTTTTTAAGCAAAAAAAATGCCAATTCTTTGTTAATCCTTTTTGGACGACTGGCTGAGCCATACGAAAAGGTCTTCCAGTTGTTTTTCTAAAGTGGCCCGATCTGCATTATTAAGGATAAAATCTGACAGCGGTTTTTTCTTAGCATCTTCCCACTGAAGTGCCATTCGCTTCAATACTTCCTCTCTACGTACTCCATCTCTTTTCATGACTCTTTGAATTCGATCTTCTTTAGGGGCACAAACCAATACAACCAGATCACAGTATTGGTATGCTCCAGATTCAAATAATATCGCTGCTTCTTTTACTAAAATTGGAGCGGTTAGGTTATATTGTTTAAACTCCTCAAAGGCTTGCTGAACTGCTGGATGAACAATTTGATTCAGGTCCTCAAGCGCATTTGGATTGTTAAATACGAGGGAGGCTAATTTCCCGCGGTCTAAGGTTCCTTTTGAGTACATGGCATCTCCAAATCGCGATATAACTGCCTGTTTTAATTCTTGATCCAATAAAACCCTTCCCACTCGATCCGATTCAAAGCAAGGGATTCCTTTCGATTCAAGCCATTTTAAAACGGTTGATTTTCCACTTCCTATTCCGCCTGTTAATCCAACAATTTTCATTTTCGTATTAAGTAATTCACAGTTTTTGGTTCCCAAGTTAGCTTTTTTACTAACGAGGGCTGTTCAAGTAGCAATAGCTCTAGAGAGGACGCCTGAGTTTTGATTATTTCATGATAATCTACAACCATTTTAAAGTCTGAGGGTAGAACCGTATTTATTTTATCAAGAGGAAGTGTAGCGGTCACTTTTACAGCAGGTGGAAACAGTCTAACCCGAACACCTTGGGGTAGATTGATTACTTCTATGGGGATATCGAGTTGTTTTTCCGAATAACGCAAAACGGTCCATTGGAGCTTAACTCTTTTTTGTTCGTATTGAAGTCCTGAAATTGGCATTAGGTCCAGTTCTTCCTCAAGTGCTTGATGCAGATCCGAAAATCGAAAAAGAATCGTTGGAATCGAAGTAATTGTATCCAAGATGCTTTGTGATCCAAAAACGAGCACACTATCTGGAAGAACCTCCATATCATGCTCCCCCAAAAAGCCAGGCCGAAGCTTGACGTCCGTATTAGCTCGAACTGCAATCTTTTTGGAGCGTAAGCGGCTGAATAAAATTGGAAGATTTGAGGGGCTTATTTGAGATAATTTACTGCTATTAAACAACTGTTGTTGTATTGCTAAATATTGATCATTGGTCGAGAGAAACACGGTATCCGAATCAAAGTCAACTTTATCCAAAGACAATTGCAATCGATTCTTGAATAAGCGATACCATAAAATTTCAATTCCACTTGCCTCAATGGTCAGATAGATTGGAACTGCTTTTTTATCGAGCAGGATGTCTTTTGGAATATTGCTCCATTCTACATCAAACGACTGCGCCACTTGATATTCCTTGGAAAGTTTGGTACTCATCCAAAAAATAAAAGAAATGAAAACAAAAAAGAAAAAAAAACGAAATCGTCGCTTATCCGGAAGTTTGTTGATTATCGTTGCAAACCCTTTTTCTTTTGACATTTCAAGACATCCTTGTTCTTCAATTATTGATTAGGACTGATGGCATCAATTATCTCCTGACTCACACCTACGTTAGAAAAGCCTCCATCGTGATAAAGGTTTTGGAGTGTAACCTTTCGAGTATAATCAGAAAAAAGAGAAACTGTATAATCAGCACATTCTTTTGCAGTAGCATTTCCAAGTGGAGACATTTTTTCTGCGTAATTTAAAAATCCGTCTAAGCCTGCTACTCCTTTTCCTGCTGTAGTAAGCGTAGGAGATTGTGAAATGGTGTTTACACGAACTTTTTTGTCTTTCCCAAAGAAATACCCAAAACTACGGGCAATAGACTCAAGATAAGCTTTATTGTCTGCCATGTCGTTGTAATTCGGAAAAGTTCGTTGTGCAGCTACATAGGATAGTGCCACAATACTTCCCCAAGGATTCATTGCATCTTTTTGATACAAACACTGCATCAATTTATGAAAAGAAACCGCAGAGACATCCCATCCTTTTGTCATCCAATCGTGATTCAAATCGGTATAGTGTTTTCCTTTTCTTACATTAACGGACATTCCAATGGAATGCAAAACAAAATCCAATTTGCCTCCTAACTTTTCTTGAGCTTGGTCAATCAAGTGGTTCAAATCTTCCATGCTGGTGGCGTCGGCTGGAATTACCTGCGAATTTGTTTTCTCTGCCAGCGTATTGATTGTACCCATTCTAAGGGCTACAGGCGCGTTTGTCAAAACAAAACTCCCTCCGGCATCAGCTACGGATTCTGCAGTTTTCCAAGCAATCGATTGGTCGTCTAATGCACCGAATATAATTCCTTTTTTCCCTTCTAAAATTTTATGTGTCATGTGATACTTTTAAAGTTCAAAGATACGTTTAATTCATTAATTGTTTGGCGTGTGCTATTGCGGTAGGTGTTACTTGATTCCCAGACAGCATCATGGCAATTTCATCTATTCGAGCTCCAATGTCTAACGGGCTTAATTGGGTTACTGTTTTGCCGTTTACTTCTTTTTTTAATACTTTAAAATGATAATCTGCCTTTGCCGCTACTTGAGGTAAATGGGTGATGTTGATTACTTGAAGTTTTTTACCCATGGCAACCATAACATCAGCGATGGCATCAGAGATTTTGCCAGAAACTCCCGTATCAATTTCATCAAAAATCAAGGTAGGCAATTGGATATAACTGGACAGAATTGCCTTTAAAGCCAACATAATTCTGGATAGCTCTCCTCCTGAGGCTACTTTTTTAAGCGGTCTAAAGTCACTGCCTTTATTGGATTTAAACAGAAAATTTATCAGATCGGTTCCCGTATTTAAAAAGGTGTTGGAGGTGTTAATTTCGATTTTAAATTCAGCATCCGCCATCCCCATTCTAGAAACCAGTGTTTTCAAATCTTTTTCGAGAATTTCGCTGGATTTTTGTCGAGCATTTGTCAAAATGAGTGCCGTTTTAAAAAGCAATTTTTCAAGAACTTGCTCTTTTTGCTCCAAGGCATTTAACTCGGTATCCATATTTATGGTTTTCTCAAGACGACTAGCCAATTGATTTTGGATTTCAAGAAGGTCACTAATCGAATGTGCTTTATGTTTCTGTAACACAGCATTCAATTGATCAATCTGAGATTGAGCTTTTTCCAGTTCTTCTGGATTGGTTTCTAAATTTTCGTATTGAATTTTACATTCGTTCAAAAGGTCTTCAGCTTCCACAAATAAGGCGCTAAACCGTTCGTATAGGGTCGAAAACTGTCCTGACTTTTGAGCTAATCCAGAGGCAAGGCTTCGCAGTCGAAGCAATTGATCTACTAGACCCAAAGATTCACTGTCCATAAGCTGAATACTTTCTGCTAAATTGGATTGTAAAAAATCGACATGGATTAATGCGTTGTGCCTGGACTCCAAGTCTTCTTGTAAACCCTCCTTTAAATTCAATTTCAACAGCTCTTGATATAAAAAATCATCCAAAGATGCAGATGCTTTTGCTTTTTCTGAATCCAACTTCAGCTGCTGATAGCTCTTTTTTACCGCTTTGTATTCTGAAAGTGTATGCTGATAGTCTGAAAGGGGTTTCTGATTTTTTGCAAGAGCATCCAAAACCTGAAACTGGTAATCGCTTTCTAAAAGAGTAGCTGTATCGTTTTGAGAATGTATGTCGATAAGATACCTGCTTAACTCTTCCAATGCAGCTAAAGTGACCGGGGTATCGTTTACAAAAGCACGAGATTTTCCTTGAGGCAATATCTCTCTCCGAACTACGGTTTCCTCCTCATAATCAAGGTCCAAATCTTCAAAAAGGGGTCTTAATGCATAAGAGCAAATATTAAACGAAGCTTCAACTACACATTTTTGAGTTGGATTGAAAAGTGAAGAAAGGTCAGCACGTTTTCCTAAGACTAGAGATAATCCACCCAAAAGTATTGATTTCCCTGCACCTGTTTCCCCTGTAATACATGTCATCCCGGAGGAAAATGAAGCCTCCAGTTCTTCTATAAGCGCAAAATTTTTTATTTTCAGATGCGTTAACACAGCTTCTTTATTTGTACTAATTCACTCACTAAAGATAGGGATATTAAAAAAATTAGGCCTTGATTTGTTTCCACCTGGAGCCAAAAAAAGGAGCGATTTTTTTTAATACGGTTTCTGTGGTCTTAAAGTCTACTTTCGGACCCTCAGAAAACAAGTTTACGATCTCCTCAACTTTGGCGTCAAAAAAAACTTGCAACAAAAAGGCATTGGGACGTCTTTGATAGAGGGGGTCTAACAATTGAATTGCCTCCATCAAGGCTTCTTTACCTTCTAAAGGATCGGTTGTTAATTTATCTAAACCTTTTCGGTGATAAGCATACAGCGTTTGCCTGTACTCTCTAAAGGTATTGGATCGGAGGCTGTCGATTAGCCAGAAGCGATTCCGAGTCCCATCCGAGGGTTTCCAACCTTTTCTGGATGTAACTTGTGCTAAGGTAACAATTTGTAACGCCTGCCCATAAGAGTTTGACCCTCCATTGAGCTCAAATGTATCTCCATCCAAACCAATAATCACGTAAGCGTAAAAACTTAAGAGTGAAACTAAATTGGATTCAAAACTAGATTGATTAAAAAAAAGCGGTTGATATTCTTGATAAGAAAAAACAATATCCCGATCTAGAAAATTAAAAATGGGCGTGTCGTAATTGGAATCAAAAACCGGACGTTCTGATTGTACTTGTAATGTTGCTTCAAACTGATCATTGGAATAGCCCGTCAGGTTGAAGATGAAGGAGCAGGTGATTTTTTCTTGATTTAAATACTCCTGATTGGTCCATACCTGAGTATTCATAAATTCATTTAAAGAACGTTCGAGGGTTTTAAAAATTTGCTGATTGGTCTGGTTCACAAGATCTGAATTCACAATGACTTGAGCATTGAGCTCTTGGGAGTAAATTGAAACTTGAATTAGAAAAATAACAAAAAAGAAGATACGATTTTTCATGGCTTTAAGATTTGTCCGAAAATAGTTTTAGCACAATCCAATTTAGATTGAAGGGGAAATTCTTTTACAGTACTGTTGGCATCGATGTAGGTAATTTTATTTGTAGAAACAGTAAACCCGGATTCTGGATCACGAAGCGAATTTAAAACAATCCCGTCAAGATTTTTTTGGGTTAGTTTATTCTTTGCATTTTCGAGTTCATTTTCTGTTTCTAAAGCAAAACCAAGAAGGAATTGACCGCTTTTATGTTCCCCCATATAGGCCAATATATCCACAGTAGGGATCATAGGGATAGATTCAAGACCCTGTTGTTTCTTTATTTTTTGTTTTGCTGAGTTCTTCGGCTTAAAATCTGCCACTGCTGCTGCTGCAATAGCAATAGCCACCTGGGGGTAATGCTTTTTTACAGAAGTAAACATCTCCTCAGCACTGATTACTTTTTCTAATAAAATCGAGGGGTGATTTATTTTTTCATGTGTTGGACCAGAAATTAAAATAACTTCTGCCCCATGTTGAGCTGCTACCTCTGCTAATGCAAAGCCCATTTTACCAGAGGCATGATTGCCAATAAATCGAACAGGATCAATGGCTTCGTAGGTTGGCCCAGCAGTTATGAGAACTTTCTTTCCCTTGAGAGGTAAACTGGGATTAAAAAAATCAACGATTTTTGAAACAATTTCTTCGGGTTCCATCATTCTTCCTTTTCCTTCTAAACCACTGGCTAAAAACCCCTCACCTACTGGTAATACGTTGGTTCCGTAGCTTACTAAGGCCTCTAAATTCCTCTTGTTGGAAGGATGTGAATACATATCCAAATCCATAGCTGGAGCCACAAAAACAGGACATTTGGAAGACAAATATACCGCTAAAAGCAAGTTGTTGCACCTCCCTTGAACCATGGAAGATAGTGTATTTGAAGTCGCTGGTGCGATTAACATTAAATCTGCCCATAGTGCTAACTCAACATGATCGTTCCAAACAGGATTATCAAGGTCTGTGGCAGTAAAGGTGGAAAGCACAGGATTTTTTGATAGTGTCGCTAAAGTAAGTGGAGTGACAAAATCTTTTGCTGAAGGAGTCATCACAACTTTGACTTCTGCTCCGTGCTGAACGATTTGTCTGACCAAAAATGGTGTTTTATAAGCAGCAATTCCTCCCGAAATTCCGAGTAAAATTTTCTTGCCACTCAACAAACCCATCGCCTAATTTTTAGGTTCGTCGGTATGGCGAAAATAGATTTTATCATTTAACCATTCCTCAATAGCCATGGCATGAGGTTTCGGTAAACGCTCGTAAAATCGAGAAACTTCTATTTGCTCTTTGTTTTCGAAAATTTCTTCCAAACTGTCGTTATGTGTTGCAAATTCTTCCAATTTTTCATGCAATTCTTTTTTGATATCTAAATTGATTTGGTTGGAACGCTTTGCAATAATGGAAAGGGCTTCATAAATGTTTTCCGTTTTCCCCTCTACTTCATTTTTGTTGTAGGTCTTAGAAGTTAGGGCTGCCTTGGATTCTCTATACTTTGTCATGATTTATTCTGTTTGTTGTGATATAGCTTGATTGTTTTTTTCAAGTTCTGCGTTTACTTGTGATATTTTTTTATTTAAATCTTCCAAAAACAAAGTTTCTGGATAATAACGTAAAATAACGTTGTATTGTTGTTGGAGTTCTTCCAATCGTTCTGTTTTTTTGCTGTCTATGCTATTAATAGCAATTTCAAATGAAGCAATAAACTTAGTGTAAAGAGCTTCTTCTCTAAATTTTGTGCCAGGAAAACTCGCAATAAAAATTTCATTTGATTTGATTGCAGCTCTGTAATCCCGGATGGTATAGTATTGTTTTGCAATTTCAAATTCTTTTTTCTCTAATTTCTCTTGCAATTCAGCTATCATTTGGTTTGCTTCCTCAGCGTATTCAGAATTTGGATAGAGATTGATGAAAATTTGGAGTTTTTCAATTGCTGTAAAAGTATCCTCTTGATCTAAGCTGAATTTTGGGGATTGAAAATAATAACTTTTAGCCGCTTTGAAGGACGCCTCTTGAATTCGATCACTTTTGGGATAGGACTTAACAAAGTTTTCGTATTGATATGCTGCTAAGAGGTAACTTTTCGTTTGGAAGTAACTCTCCGCAAAAAAGAAAATTATTCGTTGTGCTTGGGGCTTACCTCTGTATTTGGGAATAATTTGTTCTAAAAGTCGATTTGCTTTTCGATATTCTCCGTTATTAAAATAAATTTCAGCTTGTTTGTACTTTTCTGAAGTATCGTCCCCATTCAATAGTTTCTGGTAGTCACTACACGAAACGACAAGCGTTCCGACTAGAACTACGAAATAAACTAAAGACATTTTCAATTTCATCCTGCGAAAGTACTAAATATCAACGACAATGGAAATTTTTATTACTAAGGACTTGTTAAAGGTTTTACTGTAAATAAATCCTTTTAAATTGTATGAGCTAGCGATTTCTCAATTTTTTGACACAAAGCTTCGGAAGCTGAGACTAAAGGCAAGCGTACTGTTTTTTTACACAACGAAAGTGCCTCCATAAGCGCCTTGATTCCTGTTGGGTTTCCTTCTTCAAAAAGTAAAGAAATTAAATCCATCAATTCGTAGTGTAATTCATAAGCTTTATTTAATTCTCCTTCAGCTACATAATGGAAAATTCGCATTAAAGGTACCGGGAGTGCATTGCCCAATACAGATATAGTTCCAACTGCCCCCGCCAAAAGCATAGGAAGGGTAAGTGTATCGTCTCCTGAAATGACTTGGACATGGGCTGGACTATTTTTTATAATTTGTTCGGCTTGGCTCATTTCACCACTCGCTTCCTTGATTGCAATGATCTTATCATAATCCTCGGCAAGACGGACAAAGGTATCCACCTCTATGGAAACTCCAGTTCTAGAAGGGACGTTATAAACTATAATAGGCAAAGAACTTGCTTTTGCAATCTTTGCATAATGTTGGTAAATCCCTTCCTGAGAGGGTTTGTTATAATAGGGAGCTACAGACAGAATCGCTTGAAAAGGGCTCAAATCAGCATTTTGAATTTCCTCTACTACTTTGGCTGTATTGTTTCCTCCTATTCCAATAACTAAGGGTAATTTTCCTTGATTGACATGAACGACTTCCTGGATAATCGCTTCTTTTTCAATTGAGCTAAGACAGGCCGCTTCAGCGGTTGTTCCCATTAATACTAGATAATCCGCTCTCCCTGTAATTATATTCTCAACAATTCTTGGGATTGCACTAAAGTCTACAGAACCGTCTTCATTAAATGGTGTAACCATAGCTACACCCAAACCTTTTAAATTCATGAAATCATTTTTTTAATATTGCATTCAGATAGGTGGTGGTTTCTTTTAATAAAACCTCTTCATCGTTGGGATCAATTGCTAAAATCAAATCATTAATTTCTTGATTGGAATGACCAAATCCCACACGTAATTTTGAATGAAAAGAGGCACTTATAAACTCCAGAAAAGCCGAACGACGATTAAAAAAATTCAACTGTATGTCATAGGTCTTCCCAAACAATTCTTTGGTGGAGTCTGGTAATTTTCCCAAAAACCGTAGGGCTTTTTTTGAAATCACATGAGTGTTTTCAAAATTGGAATGCATTTCGTTATTTTCTTTTTTACACAACACCACTAACGTAATATTTTTTGATGCGATCCCTAAACGATCTGCGAGTTCAGGTAAATGTCTTGTTTTAAAACCCTCTTCTTTCGAAAGGACTATTAATAAAGAATTAAACCTCTTTTCAATATCTTTTGACTGAGTAGAAATACGCTTAACTTTGTCCTTTAGGCGCATTTTCAAAACCAAATTCAAAAAGATATCAATCATTTTACGGAACAAGTATAGTTAAACCTCATAGTGTATTAAAATAATTAGGCGTTTTGGGCAAATATTTAAAATATTGTTAGAAATATAACATTTTACACGGTCATGATTTTAGTTTTTCATAAGCTTCTTCGCTAAGTACGGTTAGACCTAAGGATTCAGCTTTTTCCTTTTTTGAAGGACCCATCCCTTCTCCTGCAATAACATAATCCGTTTTTGCTGTAACACCGCTTACAAGTGTTCCACCGAGTTGTTCAATCTCATTTTTCAAAGCTTCTCTTGAATAGTTTTGAAAAACACCACTTACTACAAATCGTTTTCCTTCAAATGCGGGATGATACTCGTGTTCTAAAACCTCCTCTTCAAATCTCAATCCATAGGATTGCAATTGTTTAATCATGGCTTGATTTTGAGGATTCGCAAAATAGGTAACTACACTTTCTGCTATGCGTTCCCCGATATCATCCGTTTGAATTAAGTCCTCTAAACTCGCTTGTTGGAGTGCTTGTATGGACTTGAATTTTTTAGATAATTTTTTTGCTACAGTTTCGCCTACAAATCGAATGCCCAAACCAAATAAAACTTTTGAAAAGGGCTTTTCTTTTGACTTTTCTATTCCTTCAATCAAATTTGAAACGGATTTATCCGCCATTCGTTCTAATGGCAAAATCTGCTCTTTTTTCAAACGATATAAATCTGAAACTGAATTCAAAAGACCCTGTTGAAAGAGCAGAACTACCGTTTCTCCTCCTAATCCTTCGATATCCATTGCCTTCCTTCCAATAAAATGTTGGATTTTCCCAATTTTCTGTGGCGGGCATTCGGTTTCATTCTTGCAATAATGCTGAGCTTCTCCGGGCTCTCTTTCTAATAAACTCCCACACTCAGGGCAATTCGAAATAAAAGTGACTTTGTTTTCAAGAACGCCTCTTTTTTGAGGGTTTACCCCAACAATTTTGGGGATGATCTCACCTCCTTTTTCTACATAGACGGTATCTCCTAATCTTAAATCGAGTTTTTCAATTTGATCTGCATTGTGAAGTGAGGCCCTTTTGACGGTTGTACCCGAAATAACCACTGGTTCCAGTTGACCCACAGGAGTAATGGCACCTGTCCTTCCTACTTGATAGGAGATGTCCTTAAGCGTGGTAGAAACCTGTTCCGCTTGATATTTATATGCCATCGCCCATCGTGGAGCTTTTGCCGTAAATCCAAGTTCCTCTTGCTGATTAAAACTGTTGACTTTTATGACAATCCCGTCGATTTCATAGGGAAGTTTTTTTCTTGCTTCCTCCCAGTACTGAATATATTTAAAAACTTCATCTATGGACTGTACGAGTTTTGCGGAATCTGGAACTTTAAATCCCCAAGAACGTGCTTTTTCAAGTGCTTCAAATTGTGATCGTACAGGAAGTTGATTCCCCGCTAAGGCGTATAAAAAACAATGTAATGGTCTTTGGGCAACCAAGTTACTGTCCTGTAATTTTAAACTTCCTGAAGCTGTATTTCTCGGATTCATGTAGAGCGGTTCGCCCAGCGCTTCACGTTCAGCATTCATTTGATGAAATCCTTCCCAAGGCAAAATAATTTCTCCTCGAATTTCAAAAAAAGGAGGGTAATTTCCTTTGAGTTTTAAGGGGATCGTTTTGATCGTTTTTACATTCGTTGTAATTGCATCTCCTTGAGTTCCGTCCCCTCGAGTTAAGGCTTGTAGGAGTTCCCCATTTTCATAGGTTAGGCTGATGGAAACACCATCAAATTTCAATTCGCAGGTGTAAGCAATTGCAGCCTCTTCTCCCAATACTTTTTTGATTCGTTCTTCCCACTGCTCTAATTCTTCTTTAGAATAGGTATTGGAAAGGGAATACATTGGAAATCGATGTGGGAGAGTGTCAAAGTTTTTTGTAACCCCACCTCCTACTCGTTGTGTTGGAGAATTTGGATCGAAACATTCCGGATGGTCCAGCTCCAATTGCTGCAATTCTTTCAACAATTGATCAAATTCAAAATCACTTACAGTAGGCTTATCTTCTATGTAATAGCGGTAATTATGCTCGTGAAGTACGTCACGAAGGGAACGAATTTTTTCTTCTACAGATTCCATGTCATTGTTTTTCAATTCGAAGCATTCTTGTTTTACCAAAGATATCCAAACGTTTTGTAACCCTGTAATCAGAAAAACTTAAAATTAAATATTCTAAATCGACAACATAGCGTGGGTTTATTTCAAAATATATTTTCCCTTTAGGTTTTAATTGTCGGCTCGCAAAATTTAATATGTGACGATAAAACAGCAAGGGATCGTTCTCGGGAACAAATAACGCCTGATGGGGCTCGTATTCCAAAACGTTTTTTTTCATCTCTTTCTTTTCAGAGGGGCAAATGTAAGGAGGATTTGAAACGATAAGTTCTACTTCCAAGTCCAATTGATCCAGCTCAATGATGTCGAACTGTAAAGTTGCTATTTGAAGTTTATTTTTTTGAGCATTTTCTTGAACCAAATCCAGAATAGGTTTGTCAAGGTCAACGGCACAGACAGAAAAAAATGGCTGTTCTTTTTTTAATGAAAGTGCAATACATCCACTTCCAGTTCCAAAATCAACAACAGAAATTTCACGAGATAAGTCCTTATAATCCTCAATAATCCATTCAACCAATTCCTCTGTTTCAGGTCGTGGAATCAAAACTAAGGGATTCACGTGTAATGCTATATTTCTAAAATGAATTTCACCCAAAATGTATTGTAAAGGTTTTTCTTCCAAAAAAGCTTCGAGGGTATCGTTAATCATATCTTGCTGAAAAGGCAGGAGTTCTAGATTGGGTTTTAGGGCAAGGTCTAAGGGATCGATATCCAAACAGCCTCGTAAAACAGATTTAAAATAAAAATCAATTTCATTTGTGGAAAATACGTTTGCCAAGCGATTCCTGTAAGCATCACGAGCTTCAATCAATCTCATTACAACGTTTTTATCATCCATACAGGACATGAAGTATGCCCCGTAGCCCCCATCGAATGGTTTATGTAGTGGAATCCGTTTTTCAGATAGAGCTTTTGAGCATCACGCATATTGGGCATAGTTTCTATATAACATTGCTTAAAATGGTTTGCTTTGGCAAAGTCAATACACTTTTGGATCATTTGCTGACCTAAACCTTTACCTCTAGCCTCGGGTAAAAAATACATTTTTTGTAACTCACAAACTGTAATTTCTCCATTTCTGAGTGGAGCTATTCCTGCACCACCAAGAATTTCCCCATCAGAAACGACAACATAATAGATCGATCTAGGGTGCTCATACGTTGCAAACATACAATCCAATTCTTTGTCTTCATAAGCCGTTCCTTTTTTAGGAACCCCCATTTCGATTAGAACGGAACGGAGTGCTACGGCCAGTTTTTTATCGTCTGATAACTGAATGGCTCTAATGTTCATTCTTGTATTTTGTTATAAATTTAACCCCTAATAGTTAGCTAGTAAACGAATTAATCCAAAATAATTATATTTTTTTGAATCTCGACCCACACCTCCACTATATGAATCGCTGTTTGAACCTGGCTCAAAAGGCTTTAGGTGATACCCACCCGAATCCGATCGTAGGTGCTGTCGTTGTTTATGACAATCAAATCATTGGAGAAGGTTGGCACAAAAAAGCTGGAACACCTCATGCGGAAGTTCATGCCATTAATGCTGTAGAGGATAAAACTTTACTCCCTAAGTCAACGTTATACATCAACTTAGAGCCCTGTTCTCACAGCGGAAAAACACCGCCCTGTGCAGATTTTATTATTCATCATAAAATAAAAAAAGTAGTGTACGCTTCCAAAGATCCCAATCCGTTGGTGGCAGGTCAAGGAATACTAAAACTAAAAAATGCTGGAATTGAAGTTGTCGAAGGTGTGCTTCAGCAAGAAGCAGAATACATCAATCGTAGGTTTTACACCTTTCATCAGGAAAAGCGCCCCTATATTCTTCTTAAATGGGCTCAGTCTCGAGATGGTTTTATAGCCCCTCTAGATAAAAACAAAAAAGACCAGAGTGTATTTTGGATTAGCTCTCCCTTATCCAAACAAAAAGTACATCAATGGCGTAGCGAGGAAGTTGCTATACTGATCGGGGTACAAACGGTTCTCACTGACAATCCCTCATTAACTACAAGAGAATGGCCTGGAAACAATCCTTTACGCATTATTATGGATCCCAATAATCGCATCCCTGAGGAGGCAACAGTATTACAAGATACGTTTCCAACACTAGTTGTAAATAGGAATCGTTCCAAAAAGCAAATGGCAAAAAACAAAGAACAACTCCAATTGAGTCCCTACACCTTAGAAGAATTATTGAAAAACTGCTACGAAAAAAACATTTTATCCATCTTGGTTGAAGGAGGACAAAAAACTTTGCAATCTTTTATAGAGAACAATCTTTGGGATGAGGTGCGAATTTTTACCTCAAATACGGATTTGTTGGAAGGGGTAAAGGCACCTCAATTTAAAAGAAACGCTTCCTCTACAGAACAAGTTCATTCCGATAAATTAAATGTCTATTTTAGGTAGCTTCTCTAAGAGAATTTTAGGACATCGTGTAGGACGATTTGTTTTAGATAACAAAAAGGCTAAAACTGTACTTCCGGTACAAATTTCCTCATTGTACTGATTTACAATTTGGTAATCAAATTCTAAAGTAGCCATAGGGGTCTTTTTGAGTTGGACACCTACCTTAAAATGATCTCCAAAAAACAACGGTTTTTTAAAGTACAGCGCTGCTGAAACCACAGGCATCAAAATACCAGCTTTTTCCATTTCCGCATAGGATATACTCAAGCTACTTAACCAATCCAATCGGGCCATTTCAAAATATTTCAGATAGTTACTGTGATGAACAAATTGCATTTGATCGGTTTCGGAATATCGAACTACAACAGGATCAGTGATATAATGCATAATTGAAAAAATAAAGTGGATTATATTGTAGGAATTTATATATTTAGACTACAATTTCACAGAGACAGAATATCTAAAAAAAAAACATATTATTCAATAGGAATTAAGTTTTTTTTTAATTTTTTTTAGCTAATATTTGTCACTCAAAATTGACATCAGTAAACCATAACAACAACTAAACAAACATTCAAGTTTTAAATGAGTACTACAGCTTCTGCGGTTTGGAATAATTGCCTCTCCTTTATCGAAGATAACATCCAGCCGCAAGCCTTTAAAACTTGGTTCCTTCCAATTGTTCCGTTAAAAATTTCAGATAAAGTATTAAACATTGAAGTTCCCAGTAAATTCTTTTACGAATGGCTCGAAGAACATTACGTGAAATTATTAAAAACTGCACTTCAAAAAGAGTTAGGTGAGGATGCCCGATTGGTCTATTCCATTCGAATGGAAAATCGCTTTGGCAATAAGAGTCCTTTTACAGAAAACATTCCCAGTTCCAACAGATCAGGGATGCTTCCCCAACAAGTTGATGCCCCTTACCATTCCCAAACGGATTTAAAAAATCCCTTTATCATTCCAGGGATTAAAAATCTACAAATAGAATCACAACTCAATCCCAATTACAGCTTTGAAAATTTCCTTGAAGGGGATTCAAATCGATTGGGGAGATCTGCGGCTCTTGCTGTAGCAGCGAAACCTGGAGGCACATCTTTTAACCCTCTGCTCATTTTTGGAGGTGTTGGTCTTGGTAAAACACACCTTGCTCATGCGATTGGTGTTGAGATTAAAGAAAAATACCAAGACAAAACGGTACTTTACATTGCTGCAGAAAAATTTACTCAACAATACATAGAGGCGGTCAAAAAGAATACCCGAAATGATTTTATTCATTTTTATCAACTTCTGGATGTCCTTATTATTGATGACGTACAGTTTTTGTCTGGAAAAACAGGAACCCAAGATGTCTTTTTCCACATTTTCAATCATTTGCATCAAAATGGGAAACAAGTCATCCTGACTTCAGATAAAGCGCCTGTTGATATGCAGGATATTGAACAACGACTTCTTTCTCGATTTAAATGGGGGTTATCAGCAGAATTACAACTTCCCAATTACGAAACTCGCATCTCAATACTGAAAAATAAATTGTACCGTGATGGGGTAGAAATTGAAGATGATATTATTGAATACGTTGCAAAAAACATTAAGACAAACGTTCGTGAACTTGAAGGAGCCATCATTTCCCTCATAGCACAATCTTCCTTTAATAAAGCTGAAATTACGATTGACCTGGCAAAAGAAGTTGTGATGAAGTTTGTCAAAAATACCAAAAGAGAGGTGTCTATAGACTACATTCAGAAAGTAGTTTCCGATTACTTCCAAATGGATGTTCAAACTTTACAGTCGAAAACAAGAAGACGACACATTGTTCAGGCAAGGCAACTTGCAATGTATTTTGCTAAGAAATACACCAAAGCCTCTTTAGCTAGTATTGGTAATCAAATTGGCAAAAGAGATCACGCAACGGTATTGCATGCCTGCAAGACCGTTGATAACCTCAGTTTTACGGATAAACAATTCCGTAAATATGTTGAGGACCTCAGTCAGAAACTCAGCCTTTAATTCCCTTTCCTTATGGAACAAATGAAAATACTCATGGTTTGTTTGGGTAACATTTGTCGTTCCCCATTAGCTCAAGGTATTTTAGAAAGTAAAGTGAACCCCTCGAAATGTTTCGTGGACTCCGCGGGAACTGCGGCATATCATACGGGTAACGCACCAGATCCTAGAAGTATCGCT
Organism: Flavobacteriaceae bacterium; assembly: GCA_017858055.1. Taxonomy (GTDB): domain Bacteria; phylum Bacteroidota; class Bacteroidia; order Flavobacteriales; family Flavobacteriaceae; genus MS024-2A. The sequence goes on along the minus strand of JAFMCA010000010.1, from coordinate 14,335 downwards.
GTGGCAAAGCAAAACGGAATTGATATTCAAAACCAAAAGGCGCGTCAATTTAGAAAAGAGGATTTTCAAACATTTACATGTATTTATGTAATGGATACTAACAATTATCGTGACGTAATTGCTCTCGCCTCTGATGAAAAGGAGAAAGGAAAAGTCCAGCTTATATTGGAATCAGGTGAGGACGTACCCGATCCTTATTACGGCGGAAAAGAGGGATTCCAAACTTGTTTTGAACTTTTGGAAGAGGCTTGTAATCGTATCATTCGAAATTTAGACCATGCAGCAAACGGATTCTAAAAAAGGAATACTGTATCTTCTCCCCGCTCCTTTGGGAGAAAATCCACCTCTGGAAGTACTCCCCCTTTCCGTGAAATCTAAAATGGAGGAATTAGATCATTTTATCATTGAAAACGAAAAAGCTGCCCGAAAGTTTATTAAAAAAATAACTCCCCATAAAAATCAAGATCAAATACAACTTTATCCATTAAATAAATTCACTTCTTTTGAGGAAGTCGATTCCTATCTCGACCCTTGTTTGCAGGGAATTTCAATAGGACTGATGTCGGATGCTGGAACTCCGGGAATTGCTGATCCTGGAGCGTTGATTGTTTCTAAGGCACATAAAATGGGGATTCGCGTTAAGCCTCTTGTTGGCCCTTCCTCTATTCTCTTAGCCATGATGAGTTCAGGAATGAATGGACAAAGCTTTGCTTTTAATGGGTATTTACCAGTAGATCAAAAAGAACGAAAGCTGGCACTTCAAAAATTTGAAAAAAAAGCAATCAGAGAAAATCAAGCCCAGATTTTTATCGAAACTCCCTATAGAAGTATGGCTCTTTTTAAGGAGATTCTAAGCCATTTGTTGCCGAACACCCTGGTTTGTATCGGCTGTGATCTAACATTAAGTACCGAATATATTAAAACTTTAACCGTCCAGCAATGGAAAAAAGAAAGACCACAATTAGACAAACGTCCGTGTATCTTCATCCTTGAGGCAGGTTTTTAACGATAAATTTTCTGCTGATTGATCCAACGCACGTAGGCTTTTTTGTTGATGTTGTGCTGTACTAAGTTTTTTGCAAATAAGTGATAGCCTGGATTATCAGGGGAAGCCACAAAATACAAATAAGCGTGTTTTTCTGGATTTAATACTGCTTCTATCGCAGACAAATCGGGCATGGCAATTGGACCGGGGGGTAATCCCTTAATTTTATAGGTGTTGTAAGGAGAATCCAATCGTAAATCTTTGTACAAAACTCTTTTGATTTGCTGGTCAAAATTTGAGGATGCTTTTTTTATGGCATAAATTACGGTGGGGTCAGCTTGTAGCTTCATCCCCCGTTGTAATCTGTTTAGATACAGACCTGCTATCCGGGCTTGTTCATCAACTTTTACGGATTCTTTGTGAACAATAGAAGCCAATATATATACTTGCTGAGGTGTAAGTCCTAAAGCAGCTGCTTGGTCACTTCTCTTCGTATTCCAAAACAATTCATAATTTTTTAACATCAAATGCCTAAAGGTGTCCGGGTTGGCTTCCCAATAGGTTTCATAAGAATTGGGCAAATACATAGAGAGTGCATTTTCTTGATTAAAACCATTTTCTTTTAAAAAAGCTTCATCGTAAAAAGAATCAAGGAGTTCTTCTTTACTGGGTTCTATTTGAGTAGCGATTCGTTCCGCTAGATCCTCGAGTCGTTCTTGGTTATTAAAAACAACCTTTACGGTAAGTCTTTGGGAACGTAGAATATTAATGATTTCATTGTTCCCTAATCCAGGAGTAAGTTTGAATTTACCGGGTTTTACTCGGTCTGAATACCCTTTTTTCTGGGCTGCTATTCGGAACCAATCAACAGATTTCAGGATTGGCTCGAGCTGAACTGCAACGGAATCTATCGTATCATCATTATCGATAAATACATAAGAAGCCTCATTGTTAAAACGAGTATTACTCCAAAAGAAGATTTGGTAAAAATTGAAAACAAAATAGCTTCCAATGAAAACTCCAAGGAGACTGATCACCAAAACAATTTTCTTCCGATACATTAACTCAGTTGTTTTTGATATAAAAATTCATCATGAAAAATTCCATCGTAAAAATTCCAGTCTTTTTTGTGTCCCACTTTACGGTAACCTAAAGATTCAAACAAACGAATGCTTGGTGTGTTTTCAATAGCGATATTGGCGTACATGCTTTTGATATTCAATTGCTTTTCTGCATATCGATTGAGCAAGCCTAGGGCCTGTTTGCCAACACCCTTGTTGCGGAACTCAGCACGAACAAACAATCCGACACCTAGCCTTCTATGGAGCGGTTCAAAATCAAATAAATCGACAAATCCCAATGCATTTTTCTGTTCGTCAGCTATTACAAACCTTTTTTGTTTGACTTCAAATATATCTTGCTGCTGCTGATTGATGTATTGTTGAAGTAAGTGTAAGGAAAAAGGCTCCGTCTGATTGGAATATTTCCAATACGTTGTATCGTTCTCTATTTGCTCTAAAACAGGTAGATCTTGAGGTTCTAGTGCGCGTAGGTGAATCGTTTTCGTATTCATAATTCAATACTTCCCGAAAACACATGGATCGCAGGACCTTTTAAAAATATTTTGTGATAGTGACCGTCAGTAAATTCAAAGGAGACGGTAAGGATCCCTCCCCTAGCGGTGAGACAAACCTCTGTTGCTCCTTCTGTTTCTCCACTAGAATGCATGGCAATAGCTGCTGCAACAGCTCCTGTACCACAAGCCAAGGTTTCATTTTCTACTCCACGCTCATAGGTTCTGATTTGATAATGTGTAGGATCTTGCTTTGAAACAAAATTAACGTTAAGTCCACCCGGGGAAAATTCAGGTGCATAGCGAATAGCAGCACCTTCTTTGGGAACATTGATGGTTTGTAGATCACTTACTAATCGAATGTAATGTGGAGAGCCTGTATCGGTTACTAACCCCCCATCTACTTGGGTAATTAGGCTTACTTCTTGCATTTCAAGATGCACCTCTGAAGGACTGATATACGTTGCTTTATGCAAACCATCTATGGCTGAGAAGTTAGTGGTTCGATCTATGATTTTTTTGTCGTGAGAAAAGGCTACTGCACAACGACCTCCGTTTCCACAAAGTGTACTCTCTTTTCCGTCTGAATTGAAATACTGCATTTCAAAGTCAGCCGTAACTGTAGAATTGATCAAGATAAAACCATCCGCTCCAATGCCTTTGTAGCGATCGCAAAGAAAAGCAAGTTGAGCTGTAGTCAAAGCAGAGTAGGCTCCGTCTCTGTTATCGAGTATGATAAAATCATTACCCGCTCCTTGATATTTATCAAATTGAATTGTCATTGGTCAAAGATAATCAATTTTGAAGGGTGTTAAAGACGCGTTAAAGGAATTTAAAGTTTATGTATAATCTATAATTTTGCAATAAAAATTTATCCTATGAAATCATTTGTCAAAACTTTAAGTATTGCACTTTTGAGTGCCATTTGCAGTATTTTTATGTATGATCAGTTTTTTCAAACTGGAGCTTCTGATACTGAATCGCATGGGGAAACACCCAGGCTAATTCCTACAAATTATTCTTTTAATTCTGCCAGCCTTGGGGCTGAAGCTACCGACTTTACAATTGCAGCTGAAAAAACGATCCATGCAGTAGTCCATGTCAAAAACACCAGTAGTTCTGAAGAAAATTTGCCTTCATTTTACCGCTATTTTTATGGAAAAGAGGACCTGCCCGAGCGCATAGGAACGGGTTCAGGGGTTATCGTCTCTCCTGATGGATACATTATTACCAATTACCACGTCATTGAAAATAACAGCAGTATTGAAATCACAACCAATGATAACAAAACCTATGACGCGAAAGTTATCGGTTCAGATCCAGATTCTGATATTGCAGTTTTAAAAATCAATGCGGATAAAAAACTTCCCTATGCGTTTTTTGGAAATTCGGATGCTACACGAATTGGTGAATGGGTTCTAGCCGTTGGAAATCCATTTAATTTGAATTCTACTGTCACGGCAGGTATCATCAGTGCTAAATCAAGAGACCTCAATAAAAGGGATGGAAAAAATGAATCCTATATCCAAACCGATGCCGCTGTTAATAGAGGAAATAGCGGGGGTGCATTAGTGAATACCAACGGGGAGTTAATCGGGATTAATACAGCCATTTCATCCATGACGGGAGGCTTTGTTGGGTATTCTTTTGCTGTACCTAGTAATGTTGCGCGAAAAATATTTGAGGATATCATTGAATTTGGAGATGTCCAACGTGGCTTGCTCGGGGTTATGGGACAAGCGCTAAATGCAGAATTGGCTTCTCGCTATGATATCGAAGAAACCCAAGGTTTTTTTATTACCGATTTGGAAAAAGGTTTGGGTGCGGATTTAGCTGGTTTAAAGGCAAATGACATTATCAAAAGTGTTGATGGAATTACCATTAACGAATTTGCCGACCTATCAGGATATCTAGCAAGTAAACGGCCAGGTGAAAAAGTTACTGTGGTTTATAAAAGGGAGGGTAGAGAAAAAAAGGTTGAGGTTCGTTTAGAAAAAATCAACAGAGCCGCCTTTTACTATATGGATGTAAGGGAACTTACCCCAGAGCAAAAGAAAACTTTTGCCACAGACTATGGTCTGTATATTTCCAACATGAACAACAGAAGGCTGTATCAAAGAGGGATCGACAACGGATTTATTCTATTGGAGGTCAATGGGAAAAAAGTGTCCTCGCTAGAAGATGTCAAAAACATGGGGATTATGGAGATTGAAGACCTGCTTTTTTTGAGTCCTGATGGAGAAAAAAAGATGGTTCTGTTACAGTATTAACCAAGATCACAACAAGTGTTTAAACAAAGTCGCAGTGGTACTGCGACTTTGTTTATTTTTACACTCTAATCACATCCTATGCGAATTGATATTCTCACCCTTTTTCCTGAATTATTACAAAGTCCATTTGAGGCTTCGATACTCAAACGCGCCATTCAGTCGGGAAAAGCCTCCGTACATTTTCATAACCTAAGAGACTTTAGTGAGCACAAACAAAAACAAGTAGACGATTATCCATTTGGAGGCGGTGCCGGTATGGTAATGATGATAGAACCCATAGATCGATGTATTCAATCGCTCAAAAAAGAACGAAATTACGATGCCATTATCTATCTTACCCCAGATGGAGAGACCTTGAATCAACAAATTGCAAACCGTTTTTCTACTCTAGAAAACATCATTTTGTTATGTGGACATTATAAAGGAGTCGATGAGCGAGTTCGAGAACACCTCATCACACATGAAATCTCAATTGGAGATTTTGTATTGTCTGGAGGAGAATTGGCTGCAGCGGTATTTTGTGATAGTTTAATTCGCCTTATTCCTGGGGTTTTAGGGGATGAATCCTCTGCACTTACGGACAGCTTTCAGGACGGACTTTTAGCACCCCCTATTTACACACGACCCGCCAGTTATAAAGGTTGGGACGTTCCCGAAATACTGACTTCGGGAAACACTCCTAAGGTAGAAGCTTGGCGTGAAGAACAAGCCCTCGAACGAACTAAAATAAGACGACCGGATTTGCTGGAGTAAGGGATAAATTATCACGACTACCTAACTTCATAGAAACTCAGATAAATTCTCAGGTTGTATTGTGTACTAAAAAAATAAGTTTATTTTTGCACCACAAAAGATCAACCACTGACGATACTCGTGTATGTTGGCTTTTAAAACTTAATTATTATCATAGATGGAAGCTTTACTCAGTTTTGTTCAAAACGAATTTATAGAGAAAAAAGATTTTCCTGAATTTGGTTCCGGTGATACTCTCACTGTTTATTACCAAATCCGAGAAGGAAGCAAAGTCCGTACCCAGTTTTTTAAAGGAGTCGTCATTCAAGTAAAAGGTCAAGGCCTTTCAAAAACATTTACTATTCGTAAAATGTCAGGTACGGTAGGTGTGGAACGTATTTTTCCAATTAACATGCCCGGACTTGAAAAAATTGAAGTGAACAAAAGTGGAAAAGTACGTCGTTCACGTATTTATTACTTTAAAGAACTTCGAGGTAAAAAAGCAAGAATTAAAGAAGCTCGAAGAGACTAATTCTCTTGTTTTTATTAAAAGAAAAATAATACCGCACTCCAAAGAGTGCGGTATTATTTTTTTAGGGTGGAATGCTTGGAAATCAACTTGCCCAAAGGTCTTTATACTTAAAAAAGCAATACATAAGGTTGCAAATAAGTTTTTCATGGTTCAAAATTGGAGTCTTTTAATTTAATAAAATTCATCCTTTTGAGTGAAAATTGGATTAAAATAAACTCAACACCTTATATTTGCACCCAAAATCAAAATTTAAACCAATGTCAAAAATTAAAGTAGCCAATCCAGTAGTAGAAATGGACGGGGATGAAATGACTCGAATCATCTGGAAATTCATCAAAGACCAATTAATTCTTCCCTATTTAGACCTCGATATTAAATACTTCGATTTGTCTGTCACTTCAAGAGATGCTACAGAAGACAAAATCACTATACAAGCCGCAAACGCAATTAAAGAATACAACGTTGGAATTAAATGTGCAACCATTACTCCAGACGAAGAACGAGTTACAGAATTCAACCTTTCTAATATGTGGCGTTCTCCAAACGGTACGATCCGAAATATTGTTGGCGGAACGGTATTTAGAGAACCTATAATCATGGGGAATGTCCCTCGCTATGTACAAGGTTGGACAAAACCAATTTGTATTGGTCGACATGCCTTTGGGGATCAGTATAAAGCCGCAGATACGGTAACAACAGGAAAAGGGAAATTGACAATGACATTCACTCCAGATGATGGTGGAACGCCTAAAACCTGGGATGTGTATCATTTCCAAGAAAATGGGGTTGCCATGTCCATGTACAACATTGACTCCTCCATCTATGGATTTGCACGTTCATGTATGAATCGTGCTTTAGATAAAGGTTGGCCACTTTACCTTTCCACAAAAAACACCATCTTGAAGGCCTATGATGGTAGGTTTAAAGATATCTTTCAAGAGGTTTTTGATAATGAATTTAAAGCAAAATTCGAAACTGCTGGAATCACTTATGAGCATCGTTTGATTGATGATATGGTTGCGGCTGCCATGAAATGGAATGGCGGATTTGTTTGGGCTTGTAAAAACTATGACGGTGACGTACAATCGGATACCGTTGCTCAAGGATTTGGATCTTTAGGATTAATGACTTCGACTTTAGTTACCCCAGATGGAAAAACCATGGAAGCTGAAGCTGCTCATGGAACAGTTACTCGTCATTACCGACAACATCAACAAGGAAAAGAAACTTCCACTAACCCTATCGCCTCCATATTCGCTTGGACGAGAGGGTTGGCGCACCGAGGGAAATTAGACAACAATCAAGAATTAATTGATTTTTGTAACCATTTAGAAGATGTGTGTGTTGAAACCGTTGAGAGCGGAAAAATGACAAAAGATCTCGCCTTACTAATCCACGGTAAAGAGCTGAATAGTAGTCATTATCTCACGACTCAAAAATTCCTTTCTGCTTTGAAAGAAAACCTAGACTTAAAAATGGCCTAGAACCTTTTTATTAAAACCACTACCAACCCCGACGATTCCGTTGGGGTTTTTTTATATCAAATAGAATCGATCAGAAAGCCTCACAAAAAATACAAGGCAAATAAACAAAGGAAAAGTAGGATTTCGTAACTTTAAAGTATGATATTTCAAAAAATTACAGAAGCAGATTCCCATCACAACGACTTGGAATTAAAAAGCATACGTGAGCTTCTTCAAGGGATTCATCAAGAAGATCAGAATGCTGTAAATGCGGTAGGGAATGTATTGCATCAAATTGAGCCTCTACTAGCTAAAGTAATCCATCAACTTCAACATGGAGGGCGTCTGTTCTATATAGGAGCAGGAACAAGTGGAAGATTGGGTGTTCTCGATGCCTCCGAATGTCCACCTACTTTTGGTACCCCTCCAGAAAAAGTGATTGGTCTTATAGCGGGAGGGGATCATGCTTTGAGGAATTCTATTGAAAATGCAGAGGACGATACGGAACAGGCATGGAAAGACTTAAATGCCTTTAATATAAACCCCAAAGATATCATTATTGGAATTGCAGCTTCGGGCACAACTCCTTATGTAGTAGGAGGTCTCAAGAAATGTCAAGAAGAAGGTATTCCTACGGGCTGTATTTGTTGCAACACAAACGCCCCCTTAGCTGCCGTAAGTGACTTTCCAATAGAAGTGGTTGTAGGACCTGAATTCCTTACAGGAAGCTCTCGTATGAAGGCTGGAACTGCTCAGAAACTCATCCTAAACATGATTACGACCACCTCCATGATCCAGCTGGGTCATGTAAAAGGCAATAAAATGATTGATATGAAATTGTCAAACGATAAATTGGTTGGTCGTGCTGAACGTATGGTAATGGAGGAACTCAAAGTAAACCAATCAATTGCTCAAGAGCTACTCAAAAAACACAACAATGTCCGTGCCGCTATAGCAGCATATAAAGAACTCTAGCTCAACCTTTTGTCTGCTTTCAAACAATAAATTTTCAATCCTTCCTCTTGAGAATGCCCCCTTTCTTTGTTATAAAAATTCAATAAAATTTCATCCCAAAAACTGATTTATTTTTTTTTATAATCCTATGTGATTTTTTATAATTTTGACACAAAATAGAGTTGAAATGAAGGTGTATAAAAAATTCGCGACTACCCTTGTTCTTTAGCGTAAGATGCAAACTATAAAAGCCTCAAATCAGTCCTAATTCATTCATTTAATAACTTATCAAACAATGAAAAAAGAAAGCCCAAATGGGCAAAGTTCTAAAGATAAGGGGGCGCAAAAAACAGTTACAAATAAAACTATTGGACCTGCTTCTGATCTTGAACAACATTTACAACCGGATTGGTGGAAGCGAATTTTCAATTCCATGTATCTCAAAACCGATTCAGATGTAGTAGATGATAGCCAAATCACCAAAACAGAAGTTGACCTATTTCAGCAAATTCTCAACGTACAAGACGGAAACACTCTTCTGGATTTAGCCTGTGGACAGGGAAGACATCTCCTGGAATTTAATACACGCGGAAATTTTAATTTATTCGGCTTAGACCGTTCGCGTTATTTGATCCAAAGAGCAAAAAACTTATCTAAGAAAAAAGGGATTGCAATTAATTTTAAAGAAGGAGATGCAAGAAAACTGCCCTATCCCACGGACACTTTTGATTTTGTCACAAATTTGGGCAACAGTTTTGGCTATTTTGAAACGCTAGACGATGACACCAAAATTCTAAAAGAAATTTTTAGAGTGCTTAAGCCCGGTGGGATTCTTCTCATGGAAATCGCCGACGGTGATTATCTGAGAAAAAGCTATCAACCAAGAAGCTGGGAATGGATAGACAAAAAACATTTTGTGTGTAGAGAAAGAACAATGGCTTCTGATAATCAACGATTAATCTCTAGAGAAGTAATTACGAATACGGAGAAAGGGGTTATTGTGGATCAATTCTATGCTGAACGATTGTATGCAAAAGAGGATTTAGTGGAACTCCTTAAAGATGTCAACTTTAAAGACGTTACTTTTCATGGCAACATCAGTTCGGAATCTCAACGCAATCAAGATTTGGGAATGATGGAAAATCGATTTCTCCTCACTGCCCGATCGATAAAGGAATGGACCCCGAAAAAAATTAAAAAAGACGTTAAAAACGTGGTTGTAATCATGGGAGATCCCAGCTTGAAGGATATTATAAAACCTGATGCGGTTTTTGATTCAGATGATTTTGACACCATTGACAAGCTCAAGATCGGGTTAAGTAAACTGGACAAATACAAATTCAGTTATTTAAATAACCACAATACACTGGTCACTGACTTACAAAGACTTCAAGGTAAAATTGATTTTGTTTTCAATCTTTGTGATGAAGGCTTTGATAATGATGCCGTTAAAGAGCTTCATGTTCCAGCGCTCTTAGAGGTTGTTAAAATCCCCTATTCTGGTTCTAACCCACAGACCTTGGCGTATTGCTATGACAAGTCGTTAATTCGAGGAATTGCGACTGAAATAGGGGTTCCTGTAGCAGATGCCTTTATAATTACGGCAGACATCAATCTTTTTGAACTTAACATTCCCTTCCCGGTCATTGCTAAGCCTAATTTTGGAGATTCGAGTTTTGGAATTACTCAGAAAAACGTCGCCTATACCATCGAAGAATTAGCTGATGCAATTGTAAGAATTCGTTCTCAATTTGGATATACTAAACCCATACTGGTTGAGGAATTTTTGACCGGTGCTGAGCTTTCTGTTGGCATCATTGGAAATATGCAGAACTATACCGTCCTCCCGATCATTGAGGAGGATTTTTCTGAATTGGAAGAAGGCCTTCCCAAAATTTGTGGTTATGAGGCCAAATGGTTACCCGATTCGCCTTATATGAAAGCCTTAAAATCGATTCCGGCCTCAATTCCTAGCTCTACTCAGGAGGAATTAACCAATCACAGCTTGAAGCTTTTTGAAAGGCTTAATTGTAGGGATTATTGCAGATTTGATTGGCGATTGGATGCCAAAGGGGATCCCAAAATTCTGGAGGTCAATCCAAATCCTGGTTGGTGTTGGGATGGTCATTTGGCAAAAATGAGTAAAATCGGAGGCATAGATTATTCACAAATGTTAGAGTCTATATTACATGCTGTTGAACTACGATATACTCATTCCGAATCTTAAATGATTTTTCGTTCTAGCTAACTTCCTAGATTTGGTCTCCATATGAGTTAGGAAAACAGGATGGTTACAAGGGTTGTTCAGACGATTTAAACTAACTTTGTAGGCTAATCCTCCGCTTTAATGGAAATTGGTATCGATAGTTTCGCTGCAGCCCCAAAAGATCAAAAGAGTTCTCCAGCTCAGGCAATTGCTGAATTAATTGAGCGGATGGTTTGGGCCGATGAAGTCGGTCTTGACATTTTTGGTATTGGAGAGCACCATCGTAAGGAATTTTTGGATTCTGCCCCAGCAATGCTCTTAGCTGCAGCAGCCTCTAAAACCCAGAGAATCCGACTGACGAGCGCTGTAACGGTCTTGAGTGCCATGGATCCCGTTCGAGTTTTTCAGAATTATGCTGCGCTAGATTTGATCTCTAACGGACGCGCAGAGATCGTTGCAGGAAGGGGTTCTTTTACCGAAGCGTTTCCCCTATTTGGCTTAAACCTTAACGATTACGATGCCTTATTTTCCGAAAATCTAGATTTACTTCTTAAAATCAGGGATCAAGAGGTGATCAACTGGAGTGGACGTTTTCGACCCCCCCTAGTAAATCAAGCAATTTATCCGCGTCCTGTTCAAAAACAAATCCCAATTTGGTTAGGTGTAGGTGGAACCCCAGCATCTTTTGTTCGTGCAGGAGAATTGGGCTTGCCTTTAATGATCGCCATTATCGGGGGTGAAACCCATCGTTTTAAACCTTTGGTTGACTTGTATAGACGTGCAGGAAAAGCAGCAGGTTATTCTGAGGAACATTTAAAAGTAGGGCTACATTCATTAGGTTATGTAGCTGCATCCAAAAACGAAGCCGTTGCAGATTATTATCCTGGTTATTATGAAATGTTTACTCAAATTGGAAAAGAAAGAGGTTTTCCTCCCGTAACGCCCGAGCGATTTAATGCACAAAATGGACCCACAGGCGCCTTGCTTGTTGGAGACCCAACAGAAGTAGCCGAAAAAATTATACGTCACAGTAATAGCCTAGGGGGAATCTCGAGATTTTCATTTCAGATGGATGTTGGAATTCCCCACAAAAAACTCATGAAAGCAATTGAATTCATTGGGAAAGAGGTAATTCCTAGAGTTAAAAAAATGACCAATCCCATTTAACCTAGATCCTTTATTCTATGAAAACATGTGGTTTCAAAGAAAAATCACAAGTTCTCGTTTCTCTTTTTATCTCGATAGAGTTCCTTAACTTTGATGAATGAGATTCAAACTATGAATAAACCACTCCTCCAAAAAGGACTCAAAAAAATGAGTCTGTTTTTACTTTGTTGTTTTGTTGGTCCTGTAATTGTACATCAAGCGTTTAAAAATCAAATGCATCCGCTCTATATACCTGTACTTTTGTTGGGAATTCTTTTTCTCATCATTGCCTTTTATTACGGTTTTACAGGGATTAGAACCTTAGTTAATGCTTTATTAGGCGAACGAAAATCGAAAACGAACTAATGGGGAGGATTTGAAATTCTATTTTTGTACTCCATAGGAATTTAAGTATTGAAAAGACTCCCATTGATTCAACCATTGAAGAATAAAACTTGCGGAGACGAGGATTTTATGGCAAGTGCGCGAAGCCTCTTATTGATCAAAATCCTTGTGCAGATGAACAAAAAATGACTCCTAACGAATTTAATCTTCCCGTTTTTATTTGAAATGCTTTTAATTTCCACATAAAATTCCCATTTCATTGACCTCCATCTCTATTTCAAAAAGAATAGAAGGAAACTGTATCGAAGCATTGCGTGCTATCAAGAGACCCCTTATCTTTGCCAATCATTAAACAAAACCATGATTGAAATTCGTTTTCCCGACCAATCGGTTCGCTCCTACCCTGAAGGAATTACCCCTTTTGAAGTAGCGCAAAGCATCAGCGAAGGATTGGCGCGTAATGTACTGTCTGCAAAATTCAATTCTCAAACCGTAGAAGTCTCCACCCCCTTGAATGAAAACGGAGCAATTCAATTGTTTACATGGAACGAAAAAGAGGGAAAAACTGCCTTTTGGCATTCTTCAGCACACGTTTTAGCACAAGCTTTGCTGGCGCTTTACCCCAATTGTAAGTTGACCATTGGTCCAGCAATCGAAAATGGGTTTTATTACGATGCAGATTTTGGAGATCATAGCATCACCGAAAAAGATTTGGTGGAGATCGAACAAAAAATGCTCGATTTTGCTCGTCAAAAGTTTGAATTTAAAATGCGTTCTGCTTCCAAAGCGGAAGCCTTAGCATACTATCAAAAGGAAAATAATCCTTTTAAAATGGAATTGATTGAAAACTTAGAGGACGGGACCATCACCTTTTGTGATCATGCCGACTTTACCGACTTATGTCGAGGTGGACATATCCCCCAGACAGGGGTAATTAAAGCGGTTAAATTAACCAATGTAGCAGGAGCTTATTGGCGAGGAGACGAAACAAAACCTCAGCTAACAAGGATTTATGGAATTTCTTTTCCCAAACAAAAAGAGCTTACAGAATACCTTGAAAAAGTAGAAGAAGCAAAAAAGCGAGACCATAGAAAACTAGGAAAAGAATTAGAACTTTTTACTTTTTCACAAAAAGTTGGTCAAGGGCTTCCACTCTGGCTGCCTAAAGGGGCTGCTCTTAGGGAGCGGCTTGAAAATTTCTTGAAAAAAGCACAAGCAAAAGCAGGCTATGAGCAAGTAATTTCACCTCACATCGGGAATAAAGAATTGTACATTACCTCTGGACATTACGAAAAATACGGAGCCGACAGTTTTCAACCCATACAGACCCCAGCAGAAGGGGAAGAGTTTTTACTCAAACCAATGAATTGCCCACACCACTGTGAGATCTACAATGCGAAACCATGGAGTTATCGTGATCTTCCAAAACGCTATGCTGAATTTGGGACTGTTTATCGCTATGAACAAAGTGGAGAATTGCATGGCTTAACACGTGTCCGTGGATTTACTCAAGACGATGCCCACATCTTTTGTATGCCAGAACAATTAGATGAAGAATTTAAAAAAGTCATCGACTTGGTCCTCTATGTTTTTAGTTCCTTAGGATTCGAAGATTTTACAGCTCAAGTATCGTTACGTGATCCAGAAAAACCAGAAAAATATATTGGTTCCACAAAAAACTGGGAATTAGCAGAACAAGCAATACTGAGTGCCGCTAAAGAAAAAAATCTCAATTTTGTCATCGAAACGGGCGAAGCCGCCTTTTATGGCCCGAAATTAGATTTTATGGTTAAAGATGCGCTTGGTCGCCAATGGCAATTAGGCACAATTCAAGTCGATTACAACTTACCCGAACGCTTTGATCTTCAGTATAAAGGAAGTGACAATGAGTACCACAGACCGGTAATGATTCACCGTGCTCCATTCGGAAGTATGGAACGTTTTGTTGCCATTTTACTTGAACATACGGGGGGAAATTTTCCACTTTGGCTTATGCCAAATCAGGTAAATATTCTCTGTGTGAGTGAAAAATATAAAAATTACGCTTTAAAAGTTTTAAGTTTCTTGGAAAATCACGAAATTCGCGCCCTCTTAGATGATCGAAATGAGACCATTGGGAAGAAGATTCG